>NZ_VCJS01000046.1 GCF_005893125.1 Nonomuraea basaltis
AAAATTTTCGAAGTCGTGTTACTACACTCTCGGCCCTTCGCGGCACCTCGAAGCTCGCTACAGGCCATCTACCTGCAGATTCTCGCTAACCATTCGCCACGTGTGACTACGAACTGCGGAACCCGGGTTTCGGGAATGCCTTCGCCAGGCCGGCCGCCACGGCGGGCGGCAGACTGGCCGCGGTGGAGCCAAGCAGCCGGACGCTCGACAGGTCGTACCGTTCCTGGACCCGGGCGTTGAGCAGTTCGATGGCCATGGCAGGCCCCACGAACACCGTCCCCGTCCCGAACGACTCGATCAGCCGGGCGAAGCGGGCGGGCGTGAAGCGCGGCAGGGTCAGCGCGGCAGGCGGGCGTCCAGGGCGTTGACGAGCATGGTCTGTCCCGCGTTGCTGCCGATGGGGAACGCGTGCAGGAAATGCCGGGAGTGTGACAGTTTGCGGCGTCGCGGATGGGCGGAGACGCCGTAGGCGAGATTGGCGTGGGTGGCGCCGACCCCTTTGGCCCGGCCCGTGGTGCCGTATGACGGGATGCTCAGCGGTTCCCGCACCTGAGAGGCAGGAACGGCTGAACATCCCTGTCACCACAAAGCATTTGCGATCAACCCTGCGCTGCATCAAATTCGCGCGGGATTCAGCCCAGTTCACCCGCGAGACCCGCACGCTTGATCCAGTGTCCCCAACGAGGGCTTCGCGAGAACCGCTCAGCGATGAGCTTTCCGGATGGCAGGGCTCCATCGGGACATCGATTCTCTTGAGCCCACTGCCAGACGACGCGGTGAAAGGCCGCGATGTCGGTGTCGCGACCTCGAGTGTCTCGCGGAGGCGGAACGACATCACCAACGCTGTCCGATCCGGGTTCGGACACCATTGGCACTTCAATAGATGGCGTCGCCTCGTGTCTCTCCCTGGAGTTGGACCTCGCTGAGAGCCGGCGAACCTGGGACATCAAGAGCTCGTAGCTGCCGATCAAAGCGGCGCTCGGCCAGGCGGCGATGATCCGGCCGATCATGCTCGATTCGGCAACCGCGATGTTGGCGCCGAGGCTGGCAAGGCTGCCGATCACAAGAAGGGTCCAGGCCAGCGTGCCGCCGCGGGAGCCGTACCGATTGGACAGGAGGATGGACATCGAGGCGACGACGATCGTGCCGTCGACGGCGAGCGGAATCAGCACCGCCGCCAAGGGGTCTTCTCCATGACGCAGGCAGAGTTCGTGCATGTGGCGGAAGGAGACGACCGCCGCGATTACGGCCAAGAGCGTGACGCCCGCGATGGTCGTACGCTGGATGTTGCGCACCGCGCGAATATCGGAATCCACCGCTCAGCCCTCCCCACCAGGAAGAACGAGTCGGGCGGAGGCCGTGAACGGCATGTACGTATCGAGTGTGTCCCCCCTCGGACACATACCTTTTGCATACGTGGGGGGCCAGGGACAACCTGAGCCTCCGCGAGTTGTTTCTGAGGCTTGTAGGTCAGCCGCCGCCCCGTCTGGGCGTAGAGCTCGGCCTTGTCGACCGGATCAGCCTCCTGAATGACCTTGACCAGGTCACCAAGTGCGATCATCACGGCGTGAATCTCCTCTCGCGTCATGCGGCGTCGGCCGCTGGACTGTCGTAGCTGCGGCTGAGCAGTCGGCGGCTCAAGCAGCTGTCCCACTCTTGTACCGTGCCGTTCCAGCAGCTCGTCCGCCGTGAGGATCGTCCTAGACACCGCGCACGGCTCTCGTCGGCAGGTGGACACCGTCCGGTTGCGGCGTGGCCGCCATGCCGACGAGAGCTTCGCAAGTGGGGGAGCGCCCGTCAGTCATGTGGGCAGAGGGATGGGGCGGTCCACGACCGTCTCGTAGACCAGGTCGGTGGCGATGGAGCCGACACGGGCGAGTTCGGAGGTGATCTGCTCGAGGTCGCTCATGCCGGTGGCGACGATCTCCATCACGTAGCAAGACTCCCCCGTGACACGCAGACAGCGCACGATCTGCGGTTGGCCGGCCAGAGTGGCGGTGACCTTGTCGTACAGCGAACCGTGGACCTTCATGCGGACGATCGCGCGCAGGGTGTAGCCCAAGGCTTCGGGCTCGACGCGCGCCCGATAGTCCCCAATGACTCCGTGCTCCTCCAATGAGCGCAGGCGGGTCCGCGTGGCCGAGACACTGAGCTGGATGGACTCGGCGAGCTTGGCCAGGGTCGCGCGGCCGTCGGTCTGGATGGCGGCGATCAGGGCACGGTCCACGTCGTCCAGCAGACTGGCGGCTGGTGTGTTGGTCATTCGTGCAGGATCCCGCAGATTCTGCGCCGAGACCACCGATAGTCGATCGATTTGGGGTGTGACACCCCCATTCGAGATCCCTAGCGTTGATCTCATGACGACATGGACACCGTTCTTCTTCATTGATGTCTTCGCTGAGCGTCCTCTGACCGGTAACCCGCTGGCGCTGGTGCCGGACGCGGACGGATTGACTGTGGATCAGATGCGCGCCATCGCCCGCGAGTTCAACCAATCCGAGACCACCTTCCTGCTCCAGCCCACCCAACCCGGTGCCGCGTGGCGGCTGCGGTCGTTCACTCCGATCGGCGCCGAAGTCGACGGTGCCGGCCACAACGCACTCGGCGCCTGGCTGTGGCTCGCCGACCAGGGACTGACCGGAGACGAACCGTCACGGACACTGATGCAGGAGATCGGCGCGGACGTGCTGCCGGTCGAGGTCGTCCGCCAGCCCGGGCGAGGTGTCCGGATTGTGATGGAGCAGTCCTCACCCGTGTTCGGGCCCGTGGTCGAGGACGCACGTCGCCTCGCTGCCGCACTCGGACTCAGGCCCGAGAACCTTTCACCTGATCAGCCGGCGCAGGTCGTCTCCACGGGAGTTGCCCACTTGCTCGTCCCGCTGGTCGATCGCCCGGCTGTCGACGGCACCGCTGTCGAGCCTCGGGCCTTGGCTGCGATCCTGGCCGAGGCGGGCGCCGAAGGCTGCTACGTCTACACCAGCGCACCCGGGGAGCCCAAGGCGGACGCCTACAGCCGGTTCTTCAATCCCACCGTGGGCATCGTCGAGGATCCGGCCACCGGCACGGCTGCGGGCCCGCTCGCCGCCCTGCTCACTCGTACACAACGGCTCCATGGGGGTCTGGTCGTCATCGAGCAAGGCCATGAGCTCGGGCGGCCCAGCCGGATCCAGGTCGAGGTCAACGGCGACCGGGTACGGATCTCCGGATCCGGGATCGTCACGGGTCGCGGAGAACTCAGGCTCGCATGAAACCGGGGAGGACCACGATGACCGTCGACAATCTCACCTCCACTGACCTCGCTCATCTACGCCGTTGCATCGAACTCGCCACCCAAGCCCTCGAGGCGGGCGACGACCCGTTTGGATCCGTTCTCACGGACGCCGATGGAGCCGTCCTGGCTGAGGACCGCAACCGCGAGGCCACCGCCAATGACCCGACCGCCCACCCCGAGATCGCCCTATCCCGGTGGGCGGCAGCGAACCTCACGCCACGGCAGCGATCAACTGCCACGGTATACACGTCGGGCGAGCACTGCCCGATGTGCTCGGCGGCTCATGCCTGGGTCGGGCTGGGCCGGATCATCTACATCCACTCCGCCGCACAGCTCGTCGAGTGGCGCACAGCACTCGGGCGCCCCGCCTCACCCGTGCGGAGCCTGCCGATCACCGAGATCGCACCCGACATCCCTGTCATAGGGCCGGTGCCACCCCTGGACAAGGAGATGCGGGACCTGCACACCCGGGCAGCCAGACGTCCCGACTGAGCACCGTCGGCGCCCTTTTACCAGGAGGGCATCAAGAGCCTGACAGATCAGCCCCGCTCCGGCCGGCCACCCACTCCAGCGCGCGCCCTGACGGCGCGCTGCCATTTGGAGGCGCGGTGGAGCAGATCATGAGCCGTGGCCGCAGTTCGCCTGCTGTCGTAGTGTCCTGGGATGGCAAGGACATTGCGGCTGGCGGTCGCGCAAAGCACGGTGCCTGAGGATCCGACCGATCCGAGGACGCTACGGGCGAGTGGGGCGGAAGTGCGCAGCCTGATGGAGGAGGCCGCTGCGGCCGGTGCGCGACTGGTGCAGTTCCCAGAAGGAGCGATCACATATCCGAGCAAGCACGTGATGTCTTCCGGCCCGCCTGGAACGCTGGCAGTGGCGGACTGGAGCCGCGTCCCTTGGGACGTGCTGCGCGAGGAGGCCAAGTCGATCGCGAGCCTGGCCGGAGAGCTTCGCCTCTGGGTGGCCTTCGGCTCGATCCACCCACTGACCTCGCCGAACCGGCCGCACAACAGCCTGTATGTGGTCAGCGACCAGGGGCACCTGGTTGCACGGTATGACAAGGGGGATCCCCGGAGCGAGACACGCACGGCGTTCAGCTTGCCTCGCGGAGCGGCTGAAACTGAACGTTGAGCCGCACTTCGAGTGCTTCAGCGAGACGTTCCAGCATGGGGATGGTGGGCATGGTGCCTCCGGCCTCGAAGCGCGCGACCGCGGGCTGCTTGAGGCCGGTCCGCTCAGCCAGTTCAGCCTGCGTAAGCCCGAGTTCCTCGCGGCGCTGCCGTACCGCCTCCCCCAACTCGAACCGAAGGCGAGCGGCCTCATAAGCGGCACCGGCACCTGGACGGCTCATGATCTCGGCACGCTTGTCGGCCCACGCCTTGCGCTCAGCCATGGCCATCACTCCTCGTCTGCCGTGTGCGCCTCGGCGATACAGCGCTCCATGGCCCGTATCGCCCGCTCGATCTCACCGGCCTCGCGCATCCGCTGCTTCTTGAACACCGTGAGCAGGATGATCCTCCTACCCGAAGCGATCCAGTACGAGATGCGCACAGCCTCGCGAGAGAGATGGAATCGGAGTTCCCGAAGCTTGCCGTGCAACTGCATGGTGTACGGCTCGCCGAGCAGCACACCCCGCTCCGCCAGGAGGTCGACATAGAAGTCGGCCGTCTCCTGATCGTCCTGGCTGAGAGAGTCGAACCACTTGTCGACCTCCGGCTCCAGTTCCACCTCTCCCCAAGTCATAACACGGACGTTATACGGCGGGCAAGTGCGCCGTCCTGCGAATGGCGTATCAGCCCAGTTCACCGGCCAGGCCCGCCTTCAGACCCGCACGCTTGATCCAGCGTCCCCAACGAGGACTTCCCGAGAACCGCTCAGCGATGACTTTCCGGACAGCAGGGCTCCATCGGGACATCGATTCTTCTCTTGAGCTCATCGCCAGACGACACGATGCTCTCGGACGATCAGCCCGCAGTCGGTGCTGGTCGGTCGAGGACGGTGGTGATGGCAGTGAGGATGTCGGCGGGTTCGGTGCGCGTGCTGTAGTTGGGACGTACGTCGATCCAGGCGATGACGCCGTCGGCGTCACATCAATGGTCGCCAGGCGCTTGGCGAGGACCACCGGATGGCGGTACGGCAGCAGCAGTACACCCGTCCCGAGCAGGATCCGTTGCGTAGCCGCGGCGACGAAGCTCAAGCAATCGAGCGGATCGAAGTACGGCAGCGACGGCGGGAGCTCGAAGCGTCCGACCATCGCACCGGGGGATAGCGCGATGTGCTCCGGCAGGTACAGCGACTCGAAGCCGCAAGCCTCGGCGTACTGGGCGTAGGCCACGATTTTGTCAGGGTCGACACCGTAGTAGGGGCGTGCTATAGCTGATTTCGAACTTCATCGTCATTCCTCCAGCTAGCCGATGCGATGAATGGGCAGTCGCCGGTCGGTGTGGCCCCGGTTTTGCGGCGGTATCGTGGTCTCGCCATGCGTCGACGACCTCCTTTACCCCGCCTGCCGCAGGCACGCGAGAACCTTGTCGTCAGCGTCAAGGCAACTTGCGCCCGGTCACGGAGCCGGGGGCAAGCAGCACCCGCTGTCGAGCGACAGTGCGATGGGCCCGTGCGCTACCTGACGCCGTAACCCCTGCGGTCGGAGACCTCGACGTGTTCCTTGTCGTCACCGGTGAGGTCGTCGGCCTTGCTGGAGATGATGTCTTTGCCGACCGCCTCATCCGCCGCGATGAGCGCTGTGGAGGAGCGCAATACCGCCGAGCGCTGTATCAACCGGATCAAGGAGTGGCGTCGGCCGGACTTCCGCTTCGACAAGACCCGGAGAGCTGCTTGGCCAGGCTTCACCTGCGAGGCGCCATCCTATGGATCCGGCGCCTCTGACCGGCCTAAAGATCCAAGCGCCGAGCACGGTCAGCACGTGAGGTGGAGCAGCTCCGCGACGGGATCCAGCATGCCGGGCAGGTGGGGGAGTGGCGTCGATCACCCGCTCGGCCTGGCCGCCGGCGTCGCCGGCCACCGCCGCATCGGCTCCGAGCTCCAGCACCTTGGCGCAACTGGGGCTCGCCGGTGCCTCGGCGGTGCGCGCAACGGTCCGACATGGTGGTGACGGCGCTGGCGCGGGTGCGCCAGAACAGGATCCATTCCCCGCAAATGGCGCGATAGGACGATGGTGACCCGGTCACGGCGGCGCGGGACCAGCGTTTCTCGCATGCCGGACAACGAACTCAGGCGTACTGGTCCGCCTGGAGCCGGTACATGGTCGCGTACGGCCCGCCGGCCCGCATGAGCTCGTCGTGATCGCCGTGCTCGGCGATCCGCCCGGCCTCGAACACGTAGATGCGGTCGGCTCTGGCCACCGAAGCGAGCCGGTGCGTCACCAGGATCACCGTTTTGCCGCGGGTGGCCAGCTTGGCGACCTGGTCGAAGATCTCGATCTCCGCCTTGGGGTCCAGTGCCGAGGTGGGTTCGTCGAACACGAGCACGGGCGCATCCCTGAACCACGCCCGCCCCAGCCCGATGCGCTGCCACTGGCCGCCGGACAGCTCGGTCCCGCCCATGAACTCGCGGGCCAGCAGGGTCTCCCAGCCGTCGGGCAGCGCGGCGGCCACGGCGTCGGCGCCGCTGGCCACGCTCGCCCGCCAGAGCCGGTCGCGGTCGCCGGCAGCTTGCGGGCGGCCGAGCGTGAGGTTGACGCGGGCGGTGGCCGGCCAGCGGGCGAAGTCCTGGGTGACGAGGGCGACCCGGTCGAACACGTCCTGCCGGCGGAGCCGTTGGATGGGGACGCCGCCCCACGTGACGCGGCCGGAGGCCGGCAGGTAGAGACCGCTGAGGAGTTTGGACATGGTGCTCTTGCCGGAGCCGTTGGCGCCGACGAAGGCCACGATCTCGCCCGGCCGGATGACGACGTCGGCGCGGTCGAGGGCGGGTCGGGTCTGGCCGGGGTAGGTGAAGGTGAGGCGCTCGGCGCGGATCTCGACGGGGTGCGGGGGAAGCGGGACGGGTCCGCTGGTCATCCGGTGTCCGGCAGCCTCGGCGCAGGCGCGTTCCCATTCCAGGACGTACAGGCCCTGCTCGTAGACCTGGTTGATGGACATCACCAGGCTGATCAGGCCTGCTTTGGCGGTGCGGATGGCGATGACGGCCGCGCCGGCGACGGCGAGCGGGATGGTGCCGGCGATGAGGAGCAGGCCGAGGGTGGCGTAGGTGAGCACGCCGGCCGCGCCGGACACGGCGTCGCCGGCCAGCCCCAGGCGGGCTTCGTCGCGGCCGAGCCTGGCCTGTTCGGCCTCGGCGCGGGCGGAGAGCCGGTGGTAGTGGCCGAGCAGGAAGCCGCCGGCGCCGTGGGCGCGTACTTCGGGGGCGACGTCGCGGCCGGTGAGCAGGCCGCTGAGGACCTCGAGTTGGCGGCTGAGCTCCATGTGGCGTCTGGCGGAAGCGAATCTGGCGCGGGCGGAGCGTACGGCGCTCCAGCCCTTCGGCACCACGGTGGCCAGCAGCAGCGGCAGGAGCAGCGGGTGCAGGACGCCGAGCACGGTGGCCACCGCGACCAGCGTGGACAGCCCGGCGAGTAGCTGCGCCGCCTGGGTGATCACGACGCGGGCGGCCCTGGTGCCCTGCCTGGCGGCCTCCAGCAGGTTGTGGAAGCCGGGCGATTCCAGCGCGGCCAGCTCCGCGCCGGTCGCCAGCCGGAGCAGACGGGTGTAGGCGAGGCGTTCGATGGTGGGCCCGAGGCGGCTGGCCGCCGCCTTACCGGCGGCCCGGGCGAGGCTGCCTGCCGCGGCCGCGCCGGCCATGACCAGGAGCGCGGGCACGGCTGCCGTCAGCCGCTCGGTGGAGGGGCCGCCGGTCATGAGCGGGACGAGCACGTGGTACGTGGACATGAGCGTGACCACGGTGGCAACGCCCGCAATCAGCTCGGAGACGAGCACGACCAGGAGCTCCTTGGGCGCGGCCTCCCTTCCCAGCCGCACGGTGACGGCGACCAGGCCGGGCAGCTCGCGGGCCATGGACAGGAACCCGGTGCGTACGCCGGCGCCCTCGTGCTTGAGCTGCCCGGCCGAGGCGCGGATGCCGCTGCCGAACAGCGGGTCGCGTTCCGAGGACGGGGCGTGTCCCGTGCGATGGCGGCCCATCAGCCGGCCAGGAACAACTTCGAGGCGATCGGGTCGCCGCCGGTGACGACCAGCAGGGCGAGGGCGATCCCGGCGGCGCCGGAGAGCAGGCCAGGTCCGGTGACGTCGAAGCCCAGCGGCAGGCGGCTGTCGTAGGCGTCGCACAGCCGGTCGAACAGGTCCTCCACGGCGAGGGCGAACCGGTCACGCGGGTGCGTGGCGAAGGCGGCCGTGATCAGCATGAGCCCGGCCAGCCCGTGGCACACGCCCGGCCCCTCCAGCCCCCAGCTCTCCGGAGCTTGGAGTAGCTGGGCCATCGCGTCGTCGGCGGCCCGCTGATAGCGGGGTTCGCAGAGCGCGTCGCCAGCCAGGCGGAGGGCGCGGGCGATGCCGGGCACCCCGTAACACCAGGCGGCGCGGCGCGGCGACGGATGCCATGTCACGCGGTCGACGCCCGCGGGCCACGCGGTACCCCATCGGTCCTCCCTGGCCAGGCCGAGCAACCAGTCGGCGACCGTCCTGATCGCCCGGCTCTCCTCCGGAGCGGCGCCGGCAGGGCGGTCCGTGCAGAGCAGGGCGAGGACGGCGAGCGGTCCGGCGGCGCCGTGGGCGAGGCCGCAGTCGGCGTAGCCGTCGGCGACCTGCCAGGCTGCGGGGACGTGACGCATCGGATACGGCGGTCGTGCGCCCGCTCCCCCGGCCAGGGCGGAGGCCACCTCGTCCCGTTTGCTCATGGGCGGACGCAGCAGCAGGTAGAGGCCTGCTCCCGCGGTGCCGGAAATCAGGTCGTGATCGGCTACGGGGCCCACGGCCGCGTCGATCCTGCCGAGCAATCTCTCGTAGCGGCCGGTGTCCCCGCGTAGCGATGCGGCGGCCGCGCCCAGGGCTGCCACCCCCCCGTCGAAAAGACCGGCCGTTCCCGCAGCCCCAGCACGCATTCCGCAGGTGAGAAAACGATGGCCGATCATGCCCCACCCATTATTGGAATCCATTTTGTCAATAGCCGAGTACAGCGGGATAATCGCCACCGCAGGATATTCCGCGCTACGAGCCGCCACCTCCCGCGCGATGGCGAGGGCGGCGGCCCGCCTGGAGGGGCTCGTCAGATGCACATGCCCGGGGCCTTGGCCCCGTACGTGGGCGTGCAACCATTGCAGGCCGTGTGGGAGCAGGTGCCGCTCCACGAATACCCGCAGGTGCTGTCGCCGCCGCTGCAGGCGTAGACGGGAGGCACGGCGTCGGTCTCGACGAGCAGCTCGATATCGAGATCGAAGACGTCGTCGGCGAGGTCGGCCTGGGCCACTGGGCTCACGGTCAATTTCCTTCCGTTGTGGACTCGAACAGAAAGGGACCTTACCCAGGATCTTCGGCTGCCCATCGCACGCTTGCAGAAAATGCGAAGTGTTCGGCGGAACGCGATTCTACTGTTAGTCTCAGCCACCATTGTCAGGCCGAGTAAATAGAAGGCAAGGTGTATGGCAGAGCTCGTAGCCGCCGACTTCGCGTTGCTGCGCATGAGCGTACTCCCGGCGGAGCACGCGGAGCGCACCCGTTCCGACCGCGGCCACCCGGCGGGCTACCTGCGGTCGATCACCGCCGATCCTTTCGTCAGGGAGGCGATCGCGGTGTCGAGCCCGTCGCTGGCGCGTACGCTCGATCTGGTGCACGAGGGGCGTCCGGTGGCGCGGAAGAAGCTGCGGCGTGCGGTGATCTCCGCGACCAGGTATGTGCTGCGCATGGCGACCAGGCCCACGCCGTTCGGGCTGATGGCGGGGGTGGCGGAGGTCCGCTTCGACGACGCGGGGAAGGTGCGCCTGGGCGATCGGCATCAGAAGCTGGCCCGGCCCGACATCGGGTGGTTGCTCGACGTCGTACGTGACCACGAGCGCCGCCCCGAGGTGCTGCGCCGGCTGCGGGTCGTGCTCAACGGCCTGTGTTACGCCCGCGGCGACCGGCTGGTGTTGCCGTATCTGCCGCGCGAGGGCGAGAACGGGGTGCGGGAGGTGTCGGTGCGGATGACGCCGATGGTGTGGGCGGTCATGGAGCGGGCCGGGCGCCCGGTGGCGTTCACCGAGCTCGTGGACGAGTTGCTCGCCGCCTTCCCGCAGGGGACCAGGAAGAAGGCGGAGACCGCGCTGGCCGGACTGGTCGAGCGCACGGTCCTGCTGACCGACCTCGTGCCGCCCGATGACGCCCCCGACCAGATCGCGCACGTCACGGAACGGGCCGGCGTGCCGGGGCTCGGTGCGGTCGCCACGGCCCTGCGGTCCTACGCCGCCACCACGGTGGGCGAGGGGTTGCCTGCCTGGCAGGCGGTGCTGAGCGCCGCCGAGGAGGTCAGGGGCGGGCACCACGCCCCGCACGTGGATCTCAGGCTGGACGCGGACGTGCACCTGCCGCGAGTGGTCGCGGCCGAGTTGGAGGAGCTGGGCCGCACCCTGGTCAGGATCACGCCGCCGGACCGTGACACCGGGCATTTGCGCGGCTACTACGACGAGTTCGTGGACAAGTACGGCACCGCCCGTCTCGTCCCGCTGAAGGAGCTGCTCGACCCGGAGCTCGGCCTGGGCGGCCCGGCGGGCTACCGCGGCTCGGAGCGTCCCGAGGGCGATCCTGAGCAGGATCGTTACCGCAGCCAGGATCGTTACCGCAACAAGGTGCTCGGCGAGCTGGCCCAGGGCGCGCTTTTCGACGGCAGGCGGGAGGTGGAGCTGGACGACGCCACGCTGGACCGGCTGGCCGGCCGGGACGACGGCCGGCTGCCCGAGGTGCTCGAGTTCGGCACGCATCTGCTGGCCGGCTCGGTGGAGGGGCTCAACGACGGGGATTTCCGGCTGGTGCTGGCGAACATGCCGCTTTCGCGCCGTACCGGGGCGATGACGGGCCGGTTCACGTACTTCCTGGATGAGCTGCGTGAGCAGACGGCGCGCATGTGGCGCGACGCCGGAGGCGCCGTGCCCGCGCAGGTGACGTTCCAGCCGACGTGGGCCAGGGTCACGAACGTGGCCAGGGTGCCGACGCTGGTGGAGCGGACGCTGCCGATCGGCACGTTCGCCGACCCCGGCCAGGAGGCGGTACTGTCACTCGACGACCTGGCGGTCGGGGCCGCCGAGGACAGGTTGTTCCTGTGGTCGTCGCAGCTGGGCGCGGAGATCGTGCCCGCGACACCGCACATGCTGGTTGTGCCGAAGCTGGCGCTCGACGCCATGCGGTTCGTGTACGAGCTGGGCGAGGTCAGGCACAGGGCGTGCGACGGGTGGGATTGGGGGCTGGCGGGGACGGTGCTGCCGTACCTGCCGCGGATCCGCCGTGGCAGGTCGATCCTGGCCTCGGCGATCTGGCGGCCCGCCATGGAGCTCAACGACGTCAAGGCGGCCGAGTCGGAGTGGGGGCGGCGGTTCGACGCCTGGCGGGAGCGGTGGCAGGTGCCGTCCGAGGTGTATTTGACCAACGGCGACAACCGCATCGGGCTCGACCTGGACGCCCCGCTGCACCGCGAGGTGTTCCGGCACGAGCTGGCCCGCAGGCCGAGCACGCTGCTGGTGGAGGCGCCGGGCGGTGACGGGTTCGGTACGGGCTGGCTGGGCGGCCGCGCCAACGAGCTGACCGTGACGCTTCGCTCGACCGCGCCGGAGCCGCCGGTCCGCACGGCGGCCAGGGTGACCGCGCCGCCGCCGTGGCACCACCCGGGCGGGGAATGGGTGTACGCGAAGCTGTACGCGTCGGCGGACCGGCACACGGATCTGATCAGGCAGCGGCTGCCGGTGTTACGGGCGGCGCTGCCCGGGTCGGTGGATCGCTGGTTCTTCATCCGGTACTTCGATCCGGGACCTCATCTGCGCATCCGGTTCCACGGGGAGCCTGGGACGCTGAATCGGGAGGTGGTTCCGCTGGTGCACGATTGGGCGGCGGACCTGTGCCGGGCCGGGCTCGCGCGTTCGCTGGTGCTGGACACGTACGAGCCGGAGGTCGAACGGTACGGCGGCGCGGAGGCGCTGGAGACGGCCGAGCGGCTGTTCGCCGCGGACAGCGACGCCGTGCTCGCGCAGCTAGGCGTGGGGCTGGACATGACGCCTGAGCTGCTGGCCGCCGCGAACTACGCCGACCTGGCGCAGTCCTTCCACGGTCCTGCCTGGGAGGAGTGGCTGCTGGCCGCCTATCCCGTGGACGATCACCATCGTGCGTTCCAGTCGGTCCGGCGTGCCGCGGTGGAGACGCTCGCGGAGCCCGATCCTCGGCTGCTGGAGATCTGGGGGCCGCGGAGGCGGGTCGCCGCCGAGTACGGCGAGCTGATCAGGTCCCTGCGCCGCAGGACGCCGCTGCCGGCACTCCTGCACATGCACCACAACCGGCTGATCGGCGTGTCCAAGCCGTCCGAGGGCGCCTCGTACGCGATCGCCCGCGGCGTCGTCCAGGCGCTGCGTGACCGGGCGAGGCACCGGGCATGACGGGGCCGGAAACGATCCGGGCCGCCGAGATCGTCGAGGAGGTGGCGCGGCGGCTGGCCGACCCGGTCGAGGTGTCACGGGTGGCCTCGACCAACACCGACCGGCTCCTGGACGGCCGGCAGCCACTGGTGTGGCATGCGATGTCGCTCAACGAGGGGTTCCTCGGGGTGGCATTGCTACACAGTGAGCTCGGGCGGCGCGAACACGCCCACGCGTTCCTGGCGGCCGCGGCCGGTGCGCAGGCCAGGAAGCACGCGTTGATCGACGGGTTGCCGGCATTGCTGTTCGCGACGCGGGCGGCCGCCGCCCAGCCGGGCGACTACGCGTCCCTTCTGGGGCGGGCGGAGTCGATCGTGCGGAAGATAGCGCGGCAGCGGGCCGAGGCGGAGCTGTCCCGGCTGGAACCCGGCCGGGCGGGGGTGGCGTTCAGCGCGTACGACGTCATCGAGGGGCTCACGGGGCTGGGCCGCGTGGTGCTGTCGTACGGGGACACCGAGCCGCTGTCCTACCTGATCGCGCTGACCGAGCCCATCGAGGTGGCGGGCACGCCGGTGCCGGGCTGGCTAGTGTCGCACGCGCCGCTCAGCGGGGCGCCGGCCGGTGACGGGCATTTCAACCTGGGGCTCGCGCACGGCATCCCAGGGCCGCTGGCGCTGCTGGCGGTCGCGTACCGGCGGGGATTCCGGCTGCCCGGCCACGAGCAGGCCATGGAACGCGTGGCGGGCTGGCTGCTGGACTGGGGAGACGGCGGGTTGTGGCCGCCCACGGTGACGTTGCGGCAGCAACTCGACCGGGCCGGCGTGCGGACGCACGGGCACGCGGAGCCGGAGACGCCGGATCGCACGGTTCCGACCGCGTACAGCCGCACGCTCCCGGCAGCGTCGCACTTCCGCCCTGCCTGGTGTTACGGCACGCCTGGTGTCGCACGGGCGCTCTTCCTCGCGGGGCAGGCCCTCGACCGGCCCGAATGGCGGCAGGCGGCGGTCCGCGCCCTGCATGAGACCCTGGCCCGTCCCTGGGACGAGTGGGGGATGGTGGACGCGGGGTTGTGTCACGGCTGGGCCGGGATGCTTCATGTCACCTGCCGCGTCGGCCGGGAGAGTGGCGACCGGGCGCTGCTGGCCGCGGCCGACGCCCTGGCCGGCCGGATCGTGGCCGAGTTCGCCGAGGACGCGCCGTTCGGGTTCCGGTATTCCGGTACGGGAGGCATCGAGGTGGCGCCCGACCGGGTCGGCCTGCTCGAAGGGGCGGCAGGCATCGCGCTGGCGCTCCACCACTACTGCGGCGGCGAGCCGCCCGCCACAGGCTGGGACGCCGCCCTGCTTCTGAACTGACAGAAGGAGACCTCCGCATGGTGGGTCTGCAGGACCTCGTCGGCGACGTGGAGGGGTCCCTCACGCGTCACCTGGGGAAGAAGGCGCTGTTCAGGGGCGGCGCGATGCGCGACGTCGCCGGGATCGCCTCCGTCGGCGACATCAACAGGGTGGTCACGGGGAGCGGGTTGCGTGCCCCTGGCGTGCGCCTGGTGAAGGACGGCACGGTCATTCCACCTGACCGCTACACCTCTCCGTCCCCCTACGGCTATGCCGGGCTCGGCGACGTGGTCGACCCCGGCAAGGTCATCAGTTCGGCGGCGTGGCGGGACCGGTCTCGGTGGCCGCCACCTGCCACGACGATCCCGGCCCGCGTCCGGACGAGACGGGGACCACCAGCGCCGGCACGAAGACGAACCGCGCGGTGTGGTACTTGGAGGCGACCTTCCGGCCCCGAGTATGGCAGGGCGGGGGAGCCATCACCCCGCAGGTCGGGCAGTCGAACCCCTCGACCGCCTCGGCGGCCTGCTCTGGTGTCAGTTCTGTCAGACCAGTCTCGCGGAACCCACTCACACAACCTGGAGGTTCTGCGAGGAGTTTGCGATCGGTAACCTGGACCAAAATGGGCAGCAGATCCAGCGCTTTCTCCTTCAGGCCATGCGCGGCGACCCGAGCGCGGAACTCACTCAGCACGCTGTGATCTAACCCGGGATCGTCCAGTTCCAGCGACAGCGCGTACTTCCAGCCCATCCCGAACTCGGCGCGGTCGGTCGCCGCCCGGTCGGTCAGGTTCTCCTCCTTCTGCAGCACGGTGATCAACGCGAGCATCCCCAGGGACAGGCCAGGGCGCCCGCGGGTGCCGTACTCCTGCGCGAATTCGGCGTCAGCGAATGATTCGCCCAGCTCATCGCGGACCCGCATGGCCAGCGGGTAGGCACCCTTGGCCGAGGCGGCCCTGGTCACCTTCGCGGTCATCTCCGGAATCTGCGGCCACGGTCGCGGCTGCACCGACACCACACGCCTCATTCCATGGCCGGGCTAGGAAACCGGCCGCAGAGGGCATCGTCGTGGCAGATCAGCCCAAGATCACGGATGTCGCAGGCGTGTCATCGCAATGGGCCACCAGGGTCCCCGATGGGCGCAAAGTGCCGCTACCGCCGGGCAACGGCGCAAGGAAGGGCACCTTGCTCGTCACGGACTCTGGCGCGGTCTCTGGACCCTTCGGGACGGAAAGGTGCAAGACGAGGCGTTCTCGAGACTGATGGCCGCCGAGCATGACGCCGTGGAAGCCGACGCTCTCCGAGGATTCCTCGGCACCGGGATCGGCAGCTGACTCAAGGGGTACCTGTCATGCGATACGCCAGTGCCGCCACCGAACAAGCCTCCCGATGGCCGCGCGATCGCCCGCTTCCTGACTTTCACGGTCCACGATCAGCACGCGATCATCGGCCTGACGGCGCCGGCGAACTAGGGTGTGTCCCGTGGATCTTTATGGCGGATTGGTGTAGATCATCCGTGTGGATGAGGAGCGTCTGAGTCGTCATGATCTGACGGACGAGGAGTGGGAGCGGCTGGTGCCGTTGTTGCCCGTCAATCCGCGTCAGGGTGGTCGTTGGGCCGATCACCGGATGGTGATCAACGGGGTGTTCTTCCGGACGTGGATTCCACCGTGGTGCGCGCCCACCAGCATGCCGCCGGAGCGCGCCTGGCGCCGCCGACCGACTTCCCTGTAAAGGGGACGCCGTAGATCACAAACCGGTGAAGGGCCGGGAGGCGCTGGGCCGCTCTCGAGGTGGGTTCAGCACCAAGATTCACCTGGTCGCCGACCGGCGCTGCCGCCCGATCGCGACGATGGTCAGTCCTGGTCAGCATGGGGACAGCCCGTACCTCCGGCGCGTGCTGGAGCGCGTACGGATCCTGCGTCACGGCTTGGGCCGCCCTCGTCAGCGTCCTGGGCGGGTCTTGGCCGACAAGGCGTGCTCCTCGCGTGGCAACCGTGCCTACCTACGCCGGCGCGGGATCAAGGCGGTCATTCCGATCAAGAAGGACCAGCAGGCCAACCGCCGTAAGCGAGGTCGCAAGGGCGGGCGACCACCCGGCTTCGATGCCGAGCGGTACCGCGAGCGCAACACCGTCGAACGCTGCGTGAACAAGCTCCGCAACGACCGGGCGGTGGCCCTGCGCACCGACAAACGCGAGTGGATCTATCAGGGCACCATCGACGTCGCCTCGATCAGGATCTGGCGCCGCGAGCCAACTCCGTGATCCACAGGACACGCTCTAGTGTCCTGAGTCAGAAATTCGTCGGCAATATGAGGCGAGGGCGTCGAGTATTTCTTCTGCGGTCTTGGTCCAGACGAAGGGCTTAGGATCCTCGTTCCACGAGGCGATCCAGGCGCGGATGTCGTGTTCCAGCGCGTGCACTGTTTTGTGGACTCCGCGGCGGATCTGCTTGGTGGTCAGTTCGGCGAACCAGCGTTCCACCAGGTTCAGCCAGGACGAGCCGGTCGGGGTGAAGTGCAGGTGAAAGCGCGGGTGCGCCAGCAACCACTTCTTGATAGCCGGCGTCTTGTGAGTGGCGTAATTGTCGCAGATCAGGTGGACATCGAGCTCAGCCGGGACCTCGTTGTCCACCTTGATCAGGAATTTCTTGAATTCGACCGCGCGGTGCCTGCGATGCAGCGAGCCGATCACCTTGCCCGAGGCCACGTCCAGGGCCGCGAATAACGTGGTGGTGCCGGCCCGGACATAGTCGTGGGTGGCCCGCTCGGGCACCCCGGGCATCATCGGCAGTACGGGCTGAGACCGATCCAGTGCCTGGATCTGCGACTTCTCATCCACGCACAACACCAGCGCCCGCTCCGGCGGATCCAGGTACAGGCCGACCACGTCATGCACCTTCTCCACGAAGAACGGATCGGCCGACAGCTTGAACGTCTCCGAGCGATGCGGCTGAAGGCCAAAAGCCCGCCAGACTCGAGACACCGTCGACTGCGACAGGCCCATCTGCCTGGCCATCGCCCGCGTCGACCAGTGCGTGGCGTTGGCAGGCTTGGTCTCCAGAGTGCGTGCGATCAGATCCGCCACCTGCTCGTCGCGCACCGTCCGCGGCCGCCCCGGGCGCGGCTCATCGGCCAGGCCCGCCAACCGGTCGGCCAGAAAGCGCCGACGCCACTTCGAGACCGTCTCCCGCGACACCCCGACCTGCTCGGCCACCACCTTGGTGGACACCGGCAAGCAGTCCTCACCAATCGCGTCGCATGCCAGGATCAGCCTGGCCCGCAACGCCAGATCCTGGGCACCCTTACGCCGCCGCACCCACCGCTCAAGCTCAGCCCGCTCTCCATCGGTCAGGTTCAGCGGCTCAACCTTTGGTCCTGGACGTCCCATAGCAAAACACTAGACGAATTTCTGACTCAGCACACTAGCGGAACAGATGGATGAGTTCTTCGGCTCGCTCGGTGCGCTCGATCCAAACCTCGCGACCGCGGCGCTGTCTTTTGATGAGCTGTGCGGCATGCAGCCTGTGGCAGTAGCGGGTCATGCTGCTGTGCGCGATCTTGACTTCCGCGGCCAGCATACTCATCGTCATGGGCCGGTCCAGCGAGAAAAGCACCTCGGCACGGATCGGTCCGATGAGTTCGGATAGCTGATCTGTTGCCGGCGCGGCCGACCTGTGCCATAGCTGCTCAGCGCCGGAGAGCGGATACGCGATCCAGACGGCATCGGGGCTGTCCAATCTGGCGATCACCGCACGCTGGCCCGCAAGCATCGGCAGCAGGACTATGTGACGATTCCCGAGATCGAAGCTGCCAGATTCCACGTCACTGATCAACAGACCTTGTTCCCCATACCGAATGCGGTCGCTCAGGGCGCCCAGCAGCAACTCCTGCCCGCCGCGAACCGCGGCGATCCCCACACGTTCGATCTCTTTGTCGAGCAGCGGGCGGGCCCGCCGCCAGAGCGGCTCGGCAGCCTTCCACACGTCGGCGAGCGCGGAGGCGTATCCACGCAGCCACTGATCGGGCCGTTCAGCGACCCCACGCCAGTGCGCAGGTGGAGAGCCTGCGCCAAAGGTCCGCTCCAGGTCGTCGATCAGCCACGAGGGATGCATGTCATGCAACATTTCGATCTGAGCCTGGACGGACACATCCTCCACCGTCATGCGCGGCACCACGCTGTCGGGTACGACCGAATAGCCGGGTACCGCGAGCGGGCGCGCCGCTTCACGTCCAGCGAGGCCAACAGCGGCCTGGATCGTCCGCCGCCACACCTGGGGCAAGCCTCTCGCCCGGCCGGCCAGCGCATCGGTGATCATGGCGAGCGCGGTGAGGCTCGGATTGATCGACAGAGAGAGGCGCGGCGCGGAGGAGATCCGCAGCTCGGTACAAATATTTACCTTGGACGTCACGGTCATCCTAGGATGCACATCAGTCATCAGTGATCGTCTTAATGAAGCTTTGATTTCTCTGTCTTGTCGGACATCGCCAAGGCTGTCATAGGAGCCAGCCCGGCAATATCCACACCGCGCATGACAGGTTGCGCAGAACGGCCAAAGACCGAGCAGGCCCAAGGCTCGGGCGCCGTACAGCAGGAGTGCAACAGAGCAGCGTGCGTTTCGGCATACCGCGCCGCCCCACGAGTACGGCACTCCGATCGTCTTGAGTGCGGCGGCGAGGGCGACCGCGCCCCTGCCCGAGGTTTGGATCGCTGCGAGTGTCGCCGGGTCCAGCACTTGGCCGATCTGCGATCGATGCACGATGCCCAGGGCAGCAGCGCGGGCACCAGCGTCACAGAGGCGGTCTACCGGCACCAGCTCAAGCCGGTGATCACCAAGGGCGCCCACACCATGAACACAATCTTCGGCGACAAGCCGACGGGTTGAGTCCGAGTGAGTTGGCTCCCCGATTGGCTCCTATCGACTTCCAGAAACGGAAAAGGGCCCGACCCGCTTAGCGGATCAAGCCCTCTACCTGGTCAAACTGGGTCGGGGTGGCGGTGTGCTGGTTCAGGACATAGGAAACCCATGTCGCAAGACATAGGAAACTTCAGCAGGGTGTGTCTCGAGACATAGGCAACTGTCGCGATCAAGAGCCTGGGCGGTGTGTCCAAGGCCAGAGTTGTCATCGCCGCCGTTGTCGTCGAGGGACGGACCCAGGCAGAGGTCGCCCGCTCCTACGGAGTGTCCAAGGGCTGGGTGTCCAAGCTCGTCGCACGCTACCGGGCTGAGGGCGAGGCGGCGTTCGAGCCCCGGTCCCGACGGCCGCACACCTCACCGACGGCGATCGACGCCGATACCGTCGAGTTGATCGTCCGGCTGCGCAAGGAACTGTCCGACCAGGGCCTGGACGCCGGTCCCGAAACCATCGCCTGGCATCTTGCCCACCATCATGCGCGTACGGTGTCGCGAGCCACGATCAGCCGCTACCTGACCCGGCTCGGCCTGGTCGTGCCCGAACCGAAGAAGCGGCCCCGCTCGTCCTACATCCGTTTTGAAGCGGAGTTGCCGAACGAGACCTGGCAGGCCGATTTCACTCACTACCGGCTGGCCGGCGGCACCGAGGCCGAGATCCTGTCCTGGCTGGACGACCACTCCCGCTACGCCCTATCGGTGAGCGCGCATGCCCGCGTCACCGGGCCCATCGTGCGCGACACCTTCCGCCAGGCGGTCAGGGCCCACGGCGTGCCCGCCTCCACCCTGACCGACAACGGCATGGTCTTCACCACCCGCCTGGCCGGCGGCCGCGGCGGCCGCAACGCCTTCGAACACGAACTGCGCCGCCTGCACGTGCAGCAGAAGAACTCCACCCCCAACCACCCCACCACCTGCGGAAAGGTCGAGCGTTTCCAGTGCGCCACGAGGCGCATGGTCGTATCCCCGGTTCAGCCGGGAGGAACTCGGAGGGAGGTTCCTGGGTCCGATGGCTTACCCAGCGCCGAAAGGCTTATGGGGACAAGAGCGGGACAAGAGCATGCCAGGAAACCGCAGGCCGTGCCCAGCGTTGATGGCGCCCGGTGATCCTGGTTCTGGCGATCTTTGTGTGGCGGCGTCACGGATCGTGAGCAAGTTCAGTGGGCGCAGAGGATGATTTTCCGGAGAAGGTCGAAGTTGGCTCGGCCGTATCGGCTTCTCTTGAGCGCCTTGACTCTCGTCACGTTGCCCTCGACTGCGCCTGAGCTGTGGGGCAGGGTGAGACCGTTGACGACGGCGTCCAGGTCGCGGCGGATGCCGTGGGTGAAGGAGTGCAGGGCGGGCAGGTCATCGGCGTCGACGGCCGCCATCCACGCTTGCAGGGTCTCGGCCGTACCGGTCAGCGTGGTCATCATCTGGGCGAAGGCGGCGACGTGGCCGGCGGTGGCGTCCAGGCGGGGGCTGCGAGCCCGTAGGTCGGCGAGTCTGGCCTGCTCGTCCGGGATGAGCCGGTCGGGGCGGCGGGTGATCCACCGGGTGACCTCGCGGATGGTCGGGGCCGAGGAGGGTGTGTGAGCTGCGGTGGCTGAGGACCGCAGCGGGTGCAGATAGCGGCGGACGGTCTGTGGACTGCCGCGATATCCCTGCGCTTGGATCTCGCGGGTGAGGCGGGCGGCGTCGGTGCAGCCGTCGTTGAACCGCTGGATCAGATAGGGCAGGTAGGGAGTGAGCAGGTCGGACCGTCCGGTCGCCTTGGCCAGCAGGTCCTCCACCGACGCGGCGCGGGCGAACCTGCGGACGGTGGGCCGGGACAGCCGCAGCTTGCGTGCGATCGCCGAGATCGTCCAGTCCTTGGCCACCAGGTCGTGCACCGCGGTGTAGCGTTCACGAGTCCGGACGATGAGCGGGCATTCCTCGTCCGATGGCTGATCTGGCATCGGCTCTGGCGGGAGCGCGTTGTCGAGCTGCTGGTCGCCGGGTTCCTCGCGGGCGGGTTCAGCGTCATCGGCGTCGGGTTCACGCAGGTCGGCGCGGCAGGCGATGACGGTCTTCTCGACCGCGTCGCAGAGGTTCCGCCAGAGATGGAAGCGATCAGCAATGTGAATCGCCTCGGGTGCCCCGGCTTTGGCCCCTGCCGCATAGGCTCCGGCCCGGTCTCTGCAGATCACGCGGACGCCGGGATGGTCGCGTAACCACTGCTCCAGGGCGTCGGCGGTCCGGTCGTCCAGCACATCGATGGGCTGGTGGGTGTCCATGTCGATCAGCACGGTGGCGTAAGAGTGCCCGCGTTTCTTGGAGAAATCGTCGACCCCGAGCACGGTGACTGGCCGATCTCGGGATCGGGCAGGGCGCGGACCAGACCGATCAGCGTGTCCCGGCCGACGCGTACGCCGAGTCGCTCAAGCAGCCGGGAGGCGGCGCGCCCAGCCAGTGCCAGCGCCATCAGCTCCAGCAGCCGGCGCAGCAGTTTTGTGCGGCGGGCGTAGCGCCGGGTGAGACCGGGCACCGGTTCGGCGAACGTCCGGACCGGGCACGCCGGGTTCTGGCAGGTCAGGCGGCGGACCGTGAGCGCGATCAGGACCGGGCGGCCCGCAGCGGGCAGATCATGCAGCAGCCGGCGGTAGCGGCCATGCACCCGCGAGGAGAATGTGCCGCACGCCCGGCAGGGCGCCGGCCCGCCCTCGGTATGCGCCGTGACCAGCACGTAGTCCCCGTGATCGGTCACCTCCTCGACGAGGAGTTCGGCCAGGTGGGGGAAGAACATCCGCAGGCAGCAGGCATCGCCCGCCACCGCATGCTGCGCACAGGGCACAATGAACCTCGCGGCCGCTCAGGTGATGATCAAATTCTTGGTCGAACAAGATCCTCACGGAGCGGCCGCATCTATACGTGGCCAGTTACACGATTGCGATCAGCCCCTGCATCAACGTCCCGGCCACCGTCTGTGACGGCACCACACAAAGATCGCCAGAGCCCGCCGCCTGCCCGGCTGGGCTCAAGTTTCATGACAGGATCGGCGTGCCAGACGGTGATGTCGTAGCCGAGGAAGCGGGCCGCCCCGGTGCGGGCGTGGGTGATCAGTGTCTTGCCCGCCGACAGGTCCAGCTTGAGGTCGTCGTGCAGGAACTGGGTCAGGCGGGCCTTGATCTGCTCGGCCTCGGCTTTGGGACCGGTGAATCCGAGGGATCTGGTCGTCTGCGTAGCGGCAGTAGCGCAACCGCCGTAGACCGGATCGCGAGGATCGGCGCTGGGCAGGAGGCGCTGCTGCTTGCGCAGGTGGCGGACTTCGGCACGGTCGCTGCGGTGGCGGGCCCGTGCCATCTGTCGCGAGACCTGGGTGTAGGCAGGGTTATGCGCCCTGCGCTTTCCTCGAGTGTAGGCGTACCAGGGGGCCGAGGGCCCGGTCATCACTCCGTACAAGGGCAAGGGCAAGGGCAAGCCCGAGTCCCAGAAACGGGCCAACCGCTCACATGCCCGCCTTCGCGGACCCGGTGAACGCGCAAACGCCCAGCTCAAGAGCTGGGGAATCCTCCGCAAGCTCGCTGCAGCCCCAGCAAGGCCGGCCACCTGTGCAAGGCCGTCGCCGTCCTTCAGAATCACCGAGTTGCGCAGGCAGCGTGAGGATGAAAAGCATTCACTGAAATTTTTCATCCCGGTTGGTGCCTGGGGACGCCCCACCGCCACCCAACAGCTCACAGCCTCAAGCGTCGCCTCTATGATCGTCCTCGCCGTGTGACGGAGGGGGCGTGACCGTAGGTCTGGCGGTAGAAGGCGGCGAACCGGCCTAGATGCACGAAACCCCAGCGGAGCGCCACCTCTGTAACAGTTGTCCGGCTGCCTGTCGCTGCGATGTGGAGAAGATCGGCGTGAGCCCGGGCCAGCCGTACAGCGCGCAGATAGCCCATGGGCGTTGTCTGCAGGTGTTCGCAGAAGCCCGATTGAAGGGTACGGACGCTCACCCTTGCCGCAGTGGCGATGTCTCTCAGGGTGATCGGTTCGGCGGCGTGCTCTTCGCAGAAGCGGCGCGCGCGTCGAAGTGCCGCGGAGGTCGATGGGGCACTGGGCTCACCGAGTTCGGCAGAGTAGGCCGGCGCGAGGTCCGTATCGAAGTACGGGCTCAGCAACCGGCCCAGCGTGGCTGCCATCAGCCGGTCTTCCGGTTCGACGGCGCGCCGCGCGCCGTCGAACGGCACCCCCAGCGTGCGGACCGCGCCCGTTGCCCGGGACCTGATGACGATCTTCAGCATGTCGTCGATGCCGTGGCCACGTAGGAATTTGTCGGCGAAGTCCCGCTCCAGATCGGTCGCCCGCAGGCGGAGCTGTCCGAGGGTCGCCACACCGTGGCGGGTCAGGCAGGCGACCCCGTCGCGCGAGGCGAACGGATTGTTCCAGCGCCAGCGCTCGGCGTATTCCTCCACGAAGTCCGGCCGGAACATGGTGAGGTACTGCTCCTCGCCATCGCTTCCCAGCGCCAGATACGCGGGGTTCTCGGCCACGAACGCGTCGATCCACCCGAGATGGACGGCCAAGGCCTCGGCCAACGCCGGATAGAGCTCCCCCTTTCGAGTCCCGGCCACCTGCTCCAGCACCTTGATGAGCTTTCGGTATTCCAGCAGTTCCACGGATCCGTCCATCGCACTCGTTCATCGCCTCGGGGGGAGGCCGTTTCATCCATTACTTGACCAACTGATGCTCGGCGGCAGCGGCTCCAGCGGCGGCGTCTGCTGATGGGAGAATCCGTCTACGTCTCCAAAGACGATCGCCCCGTTCCGTACTTCTGGCCGAGCCGGTTGCGACGCTTTCCACACCAGACGTCTCGTCTGGTGCTCCTCTGCCTCGATGAAAGAGACCCTCTCGCCGTCACACAGCGGAACCACGGATCTGAATCGCCCTTCGTCCGTACGACCCATCGCGACAGGCCGGGGATGGGGCTCGCCGAGGATGGGTATGCACCCAGTCAACGCCGTCAGGCCGATTGGAAGAACAAGTCCTTGCGCGACTAGCAATCGAACGCGTCCAGATTCGCTCATCGATCCTCTGTCAACGTAGGTAGGTGTGGGCTCTTCTTGGCTTGCCGCGTGTAGACGTTGCCGCACCCCTCAAGCCGGCCGATCAAGGCGTCGACGAGGAACGTGGGGCAGAAGTTGTCTCTCGAGGTTCAGGTGGGGCCGGGGCGCGCCAGGGGTAGCGGGCCGCCGGCGGAAGGCCGGTCCGTCCACGAGTAGACGCCACCTGCCATCAACGGCCTAACAAAGTACTAGAAGGCGATGGATGGGAGAAGGCTGGCGAACTCCTCGATGAAGCGGTCGACCATCTGGATCTCCTGGGTGTCCAGGACGTGGGCCGGTGCGCGGCAGTAGGGGCTGTCGATGAGACCTCGCCGTACTGAGATCAGCTTTTCCGTCGCGATGATGAGCTCGGTGTCGAGCATCCAGTAGGAGATGTACGGAAGGAGCCGTCGGTACAGCGCCTCGCCCGCGGCCTCCTCGTTCCCGGCGAACAGGCGCCAGATTTCGAGGTAGATCTCCACGAAGGAGCAGCCGGGCTGGGTGCCCACGGCTCCCCGTCTGATGGCGTCCGGCAACTGGACCCCCGCGTAGCCTTCGACCGCGAGCATCGGTGGGCGCTCGTTGCCCAGTTCCTCGATGAGCCGCCCGGGCGGGCTTGATTCGACCTTCACGAGCTTGAGGTTCGGAAGATCGCGCGCAATGGCCACGATGCTCTTCGCGTTCAGGCTCGTCCCGGTCTCGGAGGGGGCGTACTGCAGGACCACCGGAATGGGGGCGACGGCTTCGGCGACGGCCCGCACGTGGGCCAGGACGGCCTGCCGCGAAGGCCGCAGGAAGTGTGGCGGCAGGAGGTTGATCAGGTCTGCTCCGGCGGCCACGACCTCGCGAGCCCTCGACGCGGCGAGGAGCGTGGCGTGGTCCTGGATCGCGATGATCGCGGCAACATCAGGACGCTCGCGCGTCTCCGCGAGCAGCACCGAGGTGAGTTCCCGTCGCTCAGCATCGGAGAGCTTATGGAACTCCGAGGCGAAGCCGGGGAACATGACGCTCGTCACTCCGGTGCCCAGCACGTGCCGGACTACGCGCCGGAACCCCGGCACGTCGATCTCGCCCCGCCAGGTGAACGGCACCTCGAGAACTGGCGACACACCGCGGACCAGCACGGAGGCATCACCGATCGACGTCTGGGTCAGAGTCATGATTTCCTTCCGAATTACAGATTAATCTTCGATATACCAGGCATAAAAGGGCTAGAGGAGTCCCTGGATCACGCCGCCCATGACCGCGGCCCGCTCGCAATCGCTGAGCGGCCAGTCGATCACGCGCTTCAGCTCGGCCGCCGGGACCGTGTAGGGTGAATCCGTCGAGAAGAACACACGGGCCGGGCCGATATCGGGATGGGAGCCGAAGTCCGTCAGGACGGTGTCCCAGGGGGCGTAGCAGGTGTCGGCGAAGAGATTCGGCGCCCGGAGGAGGGCCGGAACGGCGTCGATCCAGAAGTCGGTGGCACCACTTCGCCCCATGAGGAATGACACTTCTGGATACCGTCCGCAGAGCAGGGCCAGCGGCAACGGCAACGCGGTGGGCGGGGTTCCGGTGCGTACGTACACGGGCCAGCCCGCATCCGCGGCGAACCGCAGCAGCGGATCGAGCAGGCCGTCGAGCAGATCGAAGCCCTGGAGCACCGGGTCGACGGCCAGGGCGCGGGCACCGTTGTCCCGTGCGCGGCGCAGTTCGTCGACCGCGGCGTCGCCGAACCACGGGTTGGCGACCGCGTAGGCGATGAGGCGCCCCTCCGAGATCATGGCGGCCTGGGTCGTCAGGTCGTTCCCGCGCCGGTTGTCGACTGCGGTGGCCCGTTCGTCGGGGGCGACGAGACAGCGGTCGATGCCGAGGCGGTCCATCGAGGTGAGCAGGTCGGGGACGGTCAGCGCGGCTTCCCTGCACTGTCCGATCCTGACATGGGCGTCTATGATCATCGCGTCCTCGTGAGTCCGAGCGCGGAGAGCGCATCCATGTGGACGATCTGGTCGATGACCTCGTCGGGAACACGGGGCATGCGGGTACCATCAACAATGTCGTTGACCCGCCCGATCCCGTCGATGGCCTCGTCAGTGGTCGCGATCGGGAAGTCGGACCCGAGCATCAACTTGTTCGTCACGTTCCACTCGACCGCCGCGACGAGGGACTCGTAACACACCCAGGGCCGCAGATAGATCGATGACACATCCGCGTACACATGGGGATGCTTGCGAATCGTGACCACGGTCTCCCGCCCCCACGGATGGCCCATGTGCGCCATCACGATCCTCAGCTCGGGGTGCCGCAGCGCGATCTCATCGGTCACCAGCGGATAGGTGTAGCGCAGCGGGGCATGCCGGATGGGTGAGGCACCTTGGTGAAAGAGGATCGGCAGGCCGCGCCGCTCGCAGAAGTCGTAGAACCGCAACGCCGGTTCCCCGAGCGGGTCGAAGTCCTGGTAGTTGGGCCCCAGCTTGACGCCGACCAGACCGAGGTCCATGCAACGTTCGGCTTCGTCGAGGGCACCGGGATCCGTCGGGTTCACCGACATGAACCCGATCCGGCGTCCTAGGCCGGCCGCGGCGAATTCCGCCGTGGCGTCGTTGGTCCTCTCCGGAGCGTACGGCAGGCCGGTCATGAGTTCCGGATCGGGAACGGCGATGTTGAAGACGATGGACACGTCCGCCGCGAGAGTGGCCTGGTCGTAGTCCTTCCACGTGTTGGTGGTGGTCACCGCCCGGTCGGTGCGCCATCCGTCGAAGGAGCGCTCCTCCTGCGGTGGCACGACATCCCGGTGCGTCGGGGTATGCGTGTGCACATCGACGATCATGACCACTCTCCGCTGAGGAGCCGGCGCGGGTTGTCGTCGAGCATCGCCTCGCGCTGTTCATCGGTGATTCCCCAGCCGTCGAGCTCGAGCACCCGGGCGACCGCGTAATCCTGGCTGGCGCGTTGCGACAGCCCGGCGTCCGACCCGAACAGCACCCGGTCGGGCGGCGCCTGCTGAAGGATCCGGCGTGCGGCGTACGGCGGCGTTCCGCAGATGCACAGGAAGAGGTTGGGCGTCTCCTGGGTGCAGGCCAGAGCCTCGCGCCAGCAATCGTGCAACCCTCCGTGCCCAAGGACGAAGGCGACCCTCGGGTGGCGCCTGGCCAACGCCGCGATCTGCGCCGGAGTGGAATAAGGCGGTGTGCCGTCGTGCGAGAGCACGATCCCGCCGGCCGCGCCGACCGTCTCGCAGATGGGATCCAGAGCGAGCTCGTGCGGGCTGAAGCCCTGGAGCCACGGATGGAGCTTGAGTCCACGCAGCCCGAGGACGGTGAGCAGGCGCTCCGCCTCCTCCAGCGCGCCCGGCCGTCGCGGGCTCACCGTGCCGAGGCCGACCAGTCGCTCCGGGCAGGCGCCGACGAACGCGGCGAGTTCGTCGTTGGCCTCCGGAGTCGGGTTGAACAGCCCGTCGTGACTCAGCACGACCGCACGATCGATGCCCGCCGAATCCAGGAAGGCCACGAAATCACCCGTGTCGAAGCCGGCTCCGCTGAGCCAGCTCGCCGTGTGCCAGGCGGGCGCGTGCGTATGAAAGTCGATCAAGATGACCTCTCGAATTCGCGCATACAGGTACTGAGAGCGGCGATGATGTGGTCGAGCCTTTCCCGCGAGCGTGCGACCTCAGCCTGGCTCGGGTCGTCGGTGAACCCGTCGATGGCCGCCCAGATCTCGGGGCTGTGCATCGTGATGCCCTCGACCTGGTACGGCACCGCGGGCGCGTTCCTGGGCTTCACCTCGCCTACGAGATGGGGAGCGATGACGCGGACCAGACCGGTCTCGAACTCGCCCGCGTGCCCGGGAGCCGCCGGGAGCAGGTGCCAGTAGTCGAGGTGGCCCACCGCTATGCCGAGCCTGGACGAGGCTTCCGAAGCCGCCGCATGGCAGAGCCCCGAGTTTCCGCCGTGCCCGTTGACGAGGAGCACCTTTCTGGCTCCCGCGGCGGCCAGGCAGTTCAGTACGTCGCCGATGAGAGCCAAGAGGGTCGTGGGGCGCAACGAGATGGTGCCGCCGAAGGGCAGGTGGTGGTCCGAGGCCCCGACGACGATGGCAGGCGCGACGATCACGGGCACGCCGGCTCGATCGGCGGCCCGTTCGGTCACCACCCCCGCGATGAGGGAATCGGTGCCGGTGGGAAGGTGCGGGCCGTGCTGCTCGACCGCTCCCACGGCGATCACCACGACGGCCCCGGGAAGCAGCGATCGCAACGTCTCTCGATCGAGATCAGCCCACTTGTACGCCGTCATGCGGCGGCCCGCCGGAACACCGCTTCGCTCACCCGCATGGCCTGAAGCCCGTCGTTCAGATCCGGGTGTGGGTGGAGCTCTCGTCCGCGCACCAGGTCGACGAATCGGCTGAGCTGGAGATCGAAGCACCGCGTGACGCGATCGACGGGGAAGCTCACGTTCTCCGTGCCTTTCGCGTCGCGCAACTCGAGCTCGAAGGTGTCCAGCCGCAGCGTGGCTGTTCCGAGGTCGCCCAGCACAGTGATCTCACAGGGCGGCAGCGCCTCCGTCAGCCAGCCGAACTCGGCGAGAACCTGGGTGCCGTCCGGGTAGCGCAGCCTCGCTCCGATGAGGTTGGCGGCCGCCAGACCATCGCGGGTGGGCATCGACCACGCGTCGCAGATGTCCGGCACCCCGCCGATCAGGAACGCGAGCCAGTCGAAGAGGTGCGAGCCCTCATGGATCACCGGCGCCCCGTGGGCGAGGGTCGCCTCGATACGCCGGGCGTGCGCCTTGTCCGCGGGACGGCGGACCTCGTCGTAGATGTGGGCCCGGACGAGGAGACGGGCGCCCAGCCGGCCGCCCTTGATCCACTCTCGCAACCGGGCCAGCGCCGGATCGTGCCGATAGGTCAGCCCGACCTGCAGGCGCCGCCGCTGTGCGGTGGTCAGGTTCTGGAAGGCGCCGGCGTTGGTGATCGGCTTCTCCGCCAGGACGAACCAGTCTTCGGCCAGCAGGCGTGCGGCCAGGTCAGAGGTCACCCAGGGCGGCGTGGCCAGCACGAACGCGTCGATCTTGTGTGCCGCGATCGCGTCATCGACTGACGCTTCCGTACGGAACGCGTCGCCGGCCACCTTGCGGCGATCGGGTGAGGGGTCCACGAGGCAGGCGATCGTGACCTCTGGATGCCTGGTCAGCGCGGGGAGATGCGCCGTCATCCCGATGTCCCCCAGACCGACCAGTGCCACCCGCGTCATGTCCCTATCACTCCAATCTTCGATATTTTGAAGATAGTTTCGCTATATTGGATAGACTACTCTCGACTATCTGTCCCGACAAGGGTCGCCTACGGGGCCTGGGCGCCGAGATGGCGAGAGATGTGGTCGGCCAGCTGGGTCAACCCCTCCTTGGCCTTGCGAGTAACGGCCGCGGTCAGGTCCTTGGCGAAACCGGTCACCCCCACCGCGCCCGCCACCTTGCCCTGGGCGTCGAAGAACGGTACGGCGACACAGCCGACCCTCGCCTCTTCCTCCTCGTCCTCCACTGCGAATCGCCGGCTCCGGATCTCGACGAGCTGAGCCTTGAACGTCTCCACCCCTCCCGTGGGCGCCTTGGGGCCGGTGGCCGGCTTCATCCGCGACAGGAGCGGCTCCAGTTCCTCTTCCGACAGGAAGGCGGCGATCGCCTTGCCCAGGGCGGTGAGGTTGAAAGGCGACACCTTTCCCGGATAAGTGTCGAACTGGATGATGCCGGGCGAGGCGGCCTTCGCCACGTACACCACGCTGGCCCCGTTGAGTACGCCGATGTGCACCGGCATGTCCAGCCGTTCGGCGAGCTCCTGCATCTCGCGTTGGGCGATGGTGGCCAGGTCGGCCTTCCGGGTCAGTTGTACCGCCAGGCCGTACAGTGCGAGCGTGGCCTGCCAGAAATGACTGCGCCCGACGACTCGGCGGGAGGCGTAACCGCGAAGCTCCAGGGTGTAGACGATGGAAGCGCAGGTCGCCATGGGAATGCCGGTCTTCCTGGCCAGGGCGGTCAGAGTGAGACCACCGTTGGCGGCGACGAGCGCTTCGAGCACTGTGAGCGTGCGACCCGCGGAAGGAGACGGATCACGGTCGGAGCTCTTGGCGGTGGACATGGCGCAAGTGTAAAACGCGAGCGACCTCGAACGCGGTCCGAGATTCGATAATTCGTAGATAAGTACCATATCTCGAAGCTCATGGTCCACACTTCCGCGACGCGACTCGCTCGGGATGGACTCGCTAACGCAGCAGCTCCCGCACATCCTCCTGGAGCTCCACGCCCAGCCCGGGCGCATCCGGCAGGCGGACGCGCACTCCGTCGGAGTCCAGAGGTGCGGCGAGCACGTCCTCATCGTAGTAATACGCACCGATGATGTCGGAGGGGATGTCCTCACACAGACGGGGAAGCGCGCAGGCCACGTGCAGTTGCGCCGCCGCGCCGACCCCCAGCTCACCGTTCGAACCGATCAGGACCTCCACCCCGAACGCCTCGGCGACCCGGCCCATGGCCACCGCCTGTTCCGGACCTCCGCTCTTGCCCACGTACAGGCTCACCACATCGCACGCCTGGGCCCGCACCACGTGCACGAGGTCTCCCATGCCGAAGACGCTCTCATCGGCGACGATGGGCAGGCCACGGCCGCGCAGCTCGCGCATGCCCTCAAGGTCTCCCGGCTCGACCGGCTGTTCCAGGAACGCCGGGCCGTGACCACGGACTCGCTCCAACGCACGCTCGGCGTCCCGGCGGCTGTAGCCACCATTGGCGTCCAGGCCCAGGAGGGTTTGCGGCCCGGCGAGCCCGCGCGCCAAGGCCACCCGCTCGCTGTCCGCGTCGACGTCCATGCCGATCTTGACTTTGAACGAGGCGAAGCCGGCGGCGCGGGCGGCCGCGTGCACGCGCCGTAGCCGTTCGCCGTCACCGCTCAGCGAGCACTTGATGGGCACCTCGGTCCTGAAGGGACCGCCCAGTGCGGCCGCCAAGGGAACGTCCAGCGTCCGCGCGTAGGCGTCCCACAGAGCGATCGACATGCCCGCCTTGGTGAAGGGATTGCCGGCGAGCGCCAGGTCCATACGGCTCTGCAATGCGGCCACCGGCACGAGCGGCTGACCGATGATCGCCGGGGCCAGGACCTGCCTGATGACATGCTCGGCCGTGACGGCGTCCTCACCGCTCCACGACAAGGTGGCGCTCACCTCTCCGATGCCCGATATCCCGGCCGAGGTCTCCACCCTGACCAGCAGGAAGTCGGAACGATCGTGTGCCCCCCGAGCGCCGACCACCACCAGGTCCGGCCGCACGGCGAGGCTGACCCCGGCGGTGTGAACGGATTTGACGGTCGCGATCATCATGACCTCCATCGCCCCGAGAGCTACAAAGGACGTCTCTTCGGTATTCAGAATGTAGAAACGCTATTCAGAAGATGAAATTATGGGAGCCTCCCGTTCCCCACAAGTGGGTCCCCACACCAAGGTGAGATCACATGAGTCGCACCGCGCACAGCACCGCGAGCGCCCCAGCTCCACGAGGCCACTACTCGCAGGTCGTCACTTCCGGCGACCTCGTCGTGACGGCGGGCTTTGGCCCGGTCGACCCCGTCAGCCGCACGATCGTGGGCGAGGACATCCAGGAACAGACCCGCCAGACGCTGCGCAATGTCATGGCCGCGCTTGAAGCGGCGGGGTGTGGCATGCAGGATGTGGTGAAGGTGACCGCGCACCTCGCCGATGCCGATCGGGACTGGGAGGGCTTCGACGCGGTCTTCCCCGAGTTCTTCGACCCGCCCTATCCCGTACGGACCACAGCCGGGTCCAGCCTCGGCGACATTCTGGTCGAGATCGACGTCCTGGCCAGAAGAAACCCGGCCGCTTGACGGAGGACCGCGTCCGGCGCGCCTGTGCGGCCGTCACGGCTTCCAGGTCAACTGGGCCTCGCCGTACTTCGCCGCCCGGACATCGCCGGAACGGGCGTGGCCTTCGAAGAGCTCCACCCGTGATGCCCGCCCGCAGACCTCGCCCAGCATCGCGCTGGCAGCCGGATCCGTCACCTCCTGATAGGTGACGGTCTTCAGGAACTTGCCGACCCACAGGCCGCCGGTGTACCGGGCGGCTCCCCGCGTCGGCAGGACGTGGTTGGTGCCGATCACTTTGTCCCCGAAGGACACGCAGGTCTTCTCGCCGAGGAACAGCGCCCCGTAATCGCGCATGGCGTCCAAGGCCTTGCGGGGTTCGGCGGTGAGGACCTCCACATGCTCGAACGCATAGCGGTCGGCCAGGGTGTAGGCCTCGTCGAGCGATCCCACCACGTGAATCTCCCCGTGATCGCGCCAGGCGGGTCCGGCGTAGTCACGGGTCGGCATGCCCGGCAGCAGTTGCTCGATGTACTCGCGAACCGCGGCGGCCAGGGGGGCCGAGGTGGTGATGAGCACGGCCGGGGAATCCGGTCCGTGCTCGGCCTGGCTCAGCAGATCGACGGCCACGACGAACGCGTCGGCGCTGTCATCGGCGATGACGAGAATCTCGGTCGGCCCGGCGAACAGGTCGATGCCCACCTCGCCGAAGAGCTGGCGCTTGGCCTCGGCCACGTAGGCGTTGCCAGGGCCGGCCAGGATGTTCACCCTGGCGATGGACTCGGTTCCCAGAGCGAGCGCGGCGACCGCGTGCACCCCGCCCAGCACGTAGATCTCATCGGCACCGGCCATCCGCATCGCGGCGACGGTCACGGGCGGGATCTGTCCACGCAGGGGCGGCGTGCAGGCGGCGACCCGGGACACACCCGCGACCTTGGCCGTCACGATCGTCATGTGCGCCGAAGCGGTCAGCGGGTAGCGTCCGCCGGGAACGTACGCGCCGGAGGCGGTGACCGGCACGTGACGCTGGCCGAGCCGTACTCCAGGAAGCGTCTCCACCTCGAAGTCGGTCATGGATGCCCGCTGGTGCTCGGCGAACCGGCGCACCTGCTGCTGCACGAACCTGATGTCCTCGAGCGCCTGGTCGTCGACGCGCTCGACGATCCTGTCGATCGACTCTCGATCAAGCAGGAACGACTCGGGTGACCAGCCGTCGAAGCGCGCGGAAAATTCGCGTACGGCGGCGTCGCCGCGTTCACGTACGTCGTCGATGATCGAAGCGACGCTCTCCTTGACGTTCACGGACTCTCCCTCGGATGTGAGCGGTCATGGGGTAGGAAGATCAGTGGTGTTCAGCCTTTCAGGGCGCCGGCGGTGAGTCCCTTGGTGATCTGGTTCTGCAGGAACGCGAACAGCACAAGAACCGGGACCGCGACGATGATCATCCCGGCGAACAGGGTGACCCAGTTGGTCCCGTAGTCGGCAGCCTGCCCGAGCTGGAAGAGCCCGAGCGGGATCGTCATCTTCTCGGGTGAGTGGATGAGCACCAGCGCGTAGAAGAACTCGTTCCAGTTGTTCAGGAAGCTGATGATCGTCACGGATGCCAGGCCGGGAGTCAGCAGGGGCAGGATCACCTGAACGAAGGCCCGGGCCGGCCCGGCGCCGTCCACCGCCGCCGACTCCTCCAGTTCGCGCGGCAGCGTGCGCAGGAAGCCGACCAGGACGAAGACGTTGAACGGCAGGTTGTAGGTCGCGTACACCAGGATCAGTCCGATCCGGGTGTCGAGCAGTCCCAGGTCCTGAAGGGTCAGATAGAGCGGGATGAAGGTCACCATCCACGGCACCATGAGCCCGGACAGGAACAGCGCCAGCACCACCCCACTGAAGCGGAAGGGGATGCGCGCGATCGGGTAGGCCGCGAACGCGGACAGCACGACGCCCAGCAGGGTGGCGGCGACGCTCACCAGCACGCTGTTGCCGAAGAACGAGCCGATGTCGGCGTTGGTCCAGGCAACAGCGTAGTTCTGCCAGCTCCAGTCCTTGGCGACGCTCCACGGGGAAGTGGCCAGGAACTCGCTGTTGGTCTTCATCGAGACGTTGAACACCCACGCGAACGCGGCGACCGTGGAGAACGTGATCGCCCCGAACAGGAGATAGATGATCAGATGGTGCCGCCGGAACGGCGCCCTAGTATTCGATCGAGGCACGCTTCAGCACCCTGTTGAGAATCTGCGCGACGACGAGCGTCACGACTACCAGCGCGATGCCCATCGCCGCCGCGTATCCGAACTCGGTCTGTTCGAAGGCCACCCGGTACATCAGGGTGCCGACGACGTCGGTGGAGCCGAACGGGCCGCCACCGGTCATGATGAACACGAAGGCGAAGGCCTGTATGGTCTGCACGACCCAGAGCACGAGCATGACTCGGAGCGGATCTCGCAGCAGCGGCAACATCACCGACCGGAACAGCCGCCACTCGCCGGCGCCCTCGACGCGGGCGGCCTCCAGCACGCTCTTGGGCAGCCGCTCGAAGGCCGCGCACAACAGCACGATCCAGATCCCGATGCCGTGCCAGACGGTGGTGAACGCCACCGCCGGCAGGGCGCTGGCCGGGTTGCCGAGCCACTCCGTGGCCAGACCACTCAGGCCGATGCTCTTCAACGACGGGTTGATCAGCCCGAGCGTGGGGTGGTACACGAACTTCCACATGAGAGCCACGACCGCGGCCGACAACACCACCGGTGCGAAGGTCACGAAGCGAAAGAGCCGCTCCCCGTGGATGCGCTGGGTCAGCGCCCAGGCGATCGCGATCGCCGGCGGGAACAACATGCATCCGCCGACGAAGGCGAGTATGAAGGTGTTCTTCACCGCGTTGAGGTAGTCCGGATCCCCGGCCAGGCTGGTGTAGTTGGCCGGGCCGACATAGCGGGATGACCCGGTCCTGGTCCACTCGGTGAAGGAGATGCCCACCGTGCGGACCAGAGGGTAGAGGTAGAACACCCCGAGCAGCAGCAGTGCGGGGAGCAGGAACGGGATGACGATGCGCCGCTGGGACGATCGGAACACGGGGCTCCCCCTTCAGTTGCCGTACACTCGCCGCAGCCCCTTGTCGAGGCGCTCCAGAGTCTGCGCGGCGTCCTGTTCCCCGAACAGCAGGCGGGCGATCTCGGGGTAGACGACCTTGCTCGCCTTGCTCTCGGTGATGCCGTAGGCTCGCGGCTTCAGCGCGTCGGCAGAGGCGAGGACCTGGTCGATGCCGGGAATTCCGGGCGGGCTCGGCACACCGGTGACCGCGGACACTTCGCCGATCTCGTGGGCACGCCTCGTCTGCGTCTCCACGCTGGTCAGCCGGCGGGCCCACTCGAGAGCCAGTGGGATGTTACGGCTCTTGGCGGAGATGGACATTTGCTGCAAGGCGGCCATCAGGGCGCTCTGGTCCCCAGCGCCGCCGGGAACCGTCGGGAAGGCCACGACACCGATCTGGAAGTCCTTGGGGATCACGTCCTTCATCTCACTGACGAGCCAGGATCCCATGAGGATCATGCCCGCCTTGCCCTGGAAGAACTGGGCCTGGGCGGCGGTGAAGTCGGTTCCCTTGAAGCCTTGCAGAAAGGCGTCCTTGTCCCGCAGGTCCTGCAACATCTGCAGACCCTTGAGGAAGCCCGGGTCCTCGGTGATGTGCCCCTTCCCCTCGGACAGAACGCCGCGGGCCTTGTCATAGCCGACCGTTCGCAACCACAGGTGGTCGCTCCACATGCCCATGTACGGCTCGAAGAGCCCCGTGAGCGCGATCGGCGCCACGCCCTTGGCCTTGAGGGCGTCGCTCGCGGCGATCAGATCGTCCCAGGTCGCCGGGGGTTTGAGGGCATTGTCCTTGAACAGCTTGGCGTTGTAGAACAGCACGTGCAAGGACAACTCGGACGGGACGCCGTAGACGCCCCCGCTCTTCGGGTGCGACATGAACGCGCGGACCGTCGGGCTGAAGCGATCCAGCCAGGGCTTGCCGGTCTGAGGGTCGTTCTGCTGCAGGTAGGGCTTCAGGTCGAGCAGCGCCCCGTCGTCCGCCCACTCGACCAGGCTGGGGTTCGTGCCGTCGAACATGCCGTAGTCGACGTCCGGCGGAGTTCCTGCCCGCCAGCGCTGCTCGATGCCGGGCCGCGCCTGCGTGTTGGCGAAGGTCAGCGAAATATCGGCGCCCTTGTAGTCCTTCCCCAACTGGGCGGCAAGATCTTCCAGGAGTCGCAGGCCGGGAGTCCCCTTCGCCGACAGCACACCGACCTCGATCTTGCCGCCCTTGATGGCGTCGTGCCAGCCGGCGGCAGCGGGACCGGCGTTCGCGGCCTCCTGCCTGCCGGCACAGCCGGCGAGCAGGAGCGAGCACATCGCCAGAGCCAGTATTCGCCGCTTTTTCATGATCTATCTCCGTTCACGGGCTACCGTCGGGCTGTTGTGGCCACCTGGAGCCCACACCACCCCGGATAGTTATATTCAATATTTCGAAACTAATTCCGAGAGTTTGGAAATAGTATCCCCAGCTGATACCACGCACAAGGAGATGCCCGGTGGTGTCCTCTCCGGCGCCAAGAGACGCCCGCTCTCGCGCTACGAGGCCGGCATCGAACTGAAGGCGACCAAGCCGTCAGTCCACACCCCAGGCACCCGCGTGCTCTCGGTCCAGGGGTTGCGGCCGAGCGCGGCACCGTTGTGGCGGTAGATCCCGAGCTCTCCGGAAGCCGCCGTCGCGATCAGGTCGCCGAGGCCGTCACCATCGACATCCTGTACGTCGAGCCGGGCGGTGTTCGCCCACATGGTGCCGACACGGTAAGCCGACGAAGACTCCGGCCGCGCCGGGTCCCACCGCCACAACGGCGCACTGCCAGGACCGGCGGGTGAGCCGGGATGAGGCAAGATCCACAACGAGCCGTCCCCCTCCCGGATGATCAGGTCGCGCTTGCCGTCCCCGGTCGCCTCGCCGAATCGCACCACGTCCGTACCTTGCAGGCCCACCGCTATGTCCGACCAGTTGCCGGCCGACAACCACGGGCTCGAGGTGGCCCGGCCGTCATGCAGCCAGAACCGCAGATTGCCGGCCGGCATCCGGGACAGAAGGTCCGGACGGCGGTCGCCGTTGACGTCCTCCAGGATCACGGCGGCCGCGTTGTTCCAGCCGCTCATGCCGAAGACCTTGCTCGTCGGGCTCCACGCCCGTGCCGGATCCGCGGCGGAGTGCGGGTGGAACCAGACGCTGCCGGTGCCCGCGGGATCGCGGATGAACAGGTCCATCGCACCGTCCAACGTGACATCGCCAAGGGTGAGCACGTCGGGGCCGGCCCAATCGATTCCGGCCAGTTGCCTGGTGGTGCGACTCCACGGTTGCGCCGGGTCGCCGGAGTGTGGGTAGTGCCAGAGCCGCCCGTCCCGGTCCAGCCCTACAGCGTCGCCGGGTTTGACGGGCCGGGGTCCACCTCCGGGATCGTCATCGCCCACCAGGAGCGCGGCCACGCCCGCGCTCGCCCCGGCGATGGTCGCGAGCACAGCGGCGCCGCCCTTCGCGACGGCGGTGGCCACCCCGCCGGTGGAGATGACGGCGACCCCGGTGTCCGAGGTCGACCAGGTCACCTCGGCGGTCACGTCCCGGCTCGTACCGTTGGCGAGCAAGGTGGCGCGGAAGGCGGCCGTGGCCCCCGCGTCCACGGTGGCCGACCGGGGCTCGATCCGCAACGTCGCGGCGGCCGACTGCGGCGGATTGATGGCGAGAAGGTGGTAGCCGGCCGCCCAGCCCCCTACCCGAATGCCGACCGGCCAGGGATTCTCGCCGGCCGGAGCACCGTTGTGGTAGTAGATCCGCAGGTCGCCCGCCGCGTCGGTGGCCACGAGGTCGCCCAGCCTGTCACCGTTGAGGTCCTGCACATCGAGTCGCACGTCGTCGGCCCAGGTCGTGCCGAGCCCGTACGGGCTGGCCGGATCAGCCGCGAGCGTGGACATCCGCCGCTCGGCGCGCATCTTGACCTTCTTGCTCCAGCGCCACAGCGTCTCCCGTTTCGCTGGACGAACAGGCTCCTCCCCGGCGGTCGCGGCCGCTGCGACACCTGGGTGAGGCAGCACCCACAGCGAACCGTCGTCCTCGCGGATCACCAGGTCACGAAGTCCGTCACCGGTCAGGTCGCCGAAGCGGACGACGTCGGTCCGTTCAAGTCCTTCGGCGATGTCGTACGGCGGCACCGTCAGCCAGGGGCTCGCGGTCGTGTTGCCGTCATGCGGCCATACCCTGAGGTTTCCGCCGGCCTGCCGGGCGAGCAGATCGGGCCGGCCGTCCCGGTCGACGTCCTCCACCAGGGCCGAGGCCACCCCGTTCCAGCCGTACATGCCGAGCACCCTGGCATCGGGTGCCCAAGCGGCCCCGTCGCGGGTCGGGTGATAGCCCACCGAGCCGTCGCCCGGGGTCCGGGTGAAGAGATCCGGCATCCCGTCGAGCGAGATGTCCGACAGCTGTAGAAGGTCCGGCGCCTGCCAGGCGCCCGCCACCGGCCGTCGGCTCTCTTCGGTCCATGGCCGGACAGGGTCGCCCGTGTACGGGTGGATCCAGAGCTGGCCGGCGCTGTCACGGGCGACGAGATCTCCTGGGGCGACCGCGCCGGTCCTGGCCGCGGAGGAGCGCGCCGGGACGGCGAGCGTGGTCAGGCAGACCAGAACCGCCATGACCGCTTGTGGTAGGGATCTGCGCACGACGATCTCCTCACAGAACGATGGTGGAGCCGGGCGACGCAGTCCGAGCGTGGCCGTTGACATTGATCGTCTTGAGCCCGGGCAACGGTGGGACGTGCAGGAGCACACGAGGCCGAGTGCGCCAGCGCCACTTCGCCCGGAACGTGACGTCGAGCGTCCGTCCTTTGCGCCCGAGACGGAACCGCAGGTCGGCCGGGCCGTACTGGGTCGGAATGCCGTCGAAGACGGTCTCCTCCCGCTCGCTCAGCCAGGGCAACGGGCACAGACGCAGGAGGTGGAGTTCGTCGTCCTTGAGCGCATCGTCGACCACCGCCTTGAGAAGATGCCAGGTGACCAGCGCGGAGGTCGACAGCTGGCCCTGCATGCCGTGACGGTGCTCGTTGGAGACGAAGGTCTGCGGCGACAGTCCGGCGACCGCCAGGCTGTAGAGCCCTTCGAGAAAGCGGGGACGGTCACCGGCCCGCCACGTGTGCGACAGGTTCCAGCTGTAGCAGGGCTCGCAACTGGAGACCTCGTGAAGCAGCACAGCACGGTGAATGGGATTGGAGCGGACATCCCACAGCTGGGTGTTGGGACCGACGCGGAAGAAGTCCAGGTGTGAGCGCATCAGCGGGTCGTCGGCGTCGAACACCCCCGCCCACACGAAGAACAGCGGGCCGCCGTCCAGAAGGAACGCGTCCTGAAAGATGTGGAAGGGCCGGTCGGTGAAGTCGGCCTTGGGGACGGGCTGTGCGGACCCGTCGGGGTGCCGCCAGGTCGGGGCCCCCTTCATCAACTCGCGGTAAGCCTTGACCAGGGCATCCTTGAACGCCTTGCGAGCGGCGTCCAGCTCGCTCGCCCGCGGATGTTCGACCCGCCGCAGGAGCCGGACCGCTGTGGCCAGCCCCTTGTAGCACCAGGCCTGGGACCAGATCCCCTGCGTTTCGAGCAGTTCGTCGGTGGCGACCGCCTTGGGCATCAAACCATGGACACCGTCGTGGTCGGTGTTCTCGCAGGAGTCCTTGACGAAGTCGCAAGCCTTGACGATGACGTCGAGCCATTCGTCGATGAAGGCCTTGTCACCACTGAGCAGCGCGTGGTTCGCGATGCTCTGCAGGATGGCCCCGTGGTCCGACAACCAGTCGAAGGCCCGCAGGTGTGCGGGTGAACCCAGATAGCCGGGATGGAGCTGGTAGGCCGAGCCTGGCGGCTTCCTGGTGCCCTGCGTGGATTTGAACAGCCGCAGATGCTTGCGCGCGATGCCGTGTCGGCCCAAGGGGTCGAGCAACATGTGGAAGACCATCGAGGTGGGGGTGGCCCACAGCACGTCGTAGCCGAACGAGCCGGTGAGCAGCGTGTGGTCTCCTGTTTCCGGGCTCTTCTCACCGACGATCTCGGTGAGTTCGACGAACCGTCGCAGAGCCTCGTTGATGTACGGCTCGGGCGTGTGAATGGTCGCCCCTTTGTCGGCCGTGGCCGACCAGTAGGCGTTCGCCTCGGCGAGTGCTCCGTCCCACCCGAGCGCCAGCTCGCGATCGAACTCGGCGCGGGCCTGTGGCCTCATGGCCACCAGCAGGTCAATGTGCGAACCGCTCTGGACGTCCAGGGTGAGCTTGAGGTCGTAGACACGTTCGGCCGGGGTCTCTTCGAACGTCGCCTGATCGGGCCGTAGGAGCGCGGTGCCCAGGCGGATGGTGTTGTCCAGGTGCTGGATGCGTACTTCGCGCGGTTGGCCGCCCGGGTTGTAGATCGGGGCCAGCCGCATCCGGCCGGGCAACGCCGCCTGTACCGGATCGTATTCGAGTGTCACACCGTTCTCGTCGGCGTACCCGTCCCGGAAGAACACGTGCCGTCGCGACATCCGCACCACGAACGGGAGTTTCTGCGGTGCCCGGAGCGGGTCCACGCTTTCGATCTCGAGCCGCACCCACGCGTACAGCGGGTCGGTCTCCCGCTCGTAGTCCCCGCCTCCGCCCAAGTGGCCGAAGACGGACTGCCGGACGATCACTCCTTGCGGTAACCGCCACCGGGTCCACAGCACCGGGGCCGCCGTCTCCTGCCACCAGCCCTGCTCGCCGATGCCGAGATCGTCCTGCCACATGTACCGTTTCTGCGTCACCGGCGCGGGAAACCCGCCGTGGAAGTCAGGCGGCAGGAACTGCAACTGCATGCCCTGCCCCTGGTACTTCATCACGTTGTCCTTGGTGGACCAGGCCGGCCCCGGCTCGCACATCAGCATGCCGTTGTAGAACACGTTGAACCGGAACAGATGCCCCTTCCACCCTATGGGGGTCCACTCCTGGCGCTGCGGCGCCCACCAGGATCGAGCGATGGTCAGATTCGGTTCGGGAGTGCCGGTGGACGGGACGGCCGCCACCGATTCAGAGGGACCGGCTTCAGAGGGACCGGCGTACGCGCCTGAGGTGGCCAGCACGCTGCCCGCGGTGGCGCCACCGGCCAGCGATAAGAAGCGTCTACGGGCGAGACGGGACATGGGATCTCCTCCGGACGAGGGTGGGGGTGCAAACTGAGGCTCCAGCGCAGCCGATCAGTTCGTGCATGATCTGCGAGCCTCTATCTTCGGCATTTAGAATTTATATCTTCCATATGAGAGAAATCTAGCCCCCGGCACCGGCTGAAGACAATGGTTGCCCGGAGGGCTTGCCACAATTACTCTCATATAGAGAACTATCTTCTAAATATCGAAGATAGTGTGAGAGTGAAGGAGATGCGATGTCCCCCCCATCGCCCGCTCGGCGTGGCGGCACCGTCATGGTTGTGCTCGCCATGGCTCTCCTGGCCTTGTGGCCGGCCCGTCCCGGCTCAGCGGCCGCCGCGTCCGGGCCGCTGGAGATACCGAAGAAGCTTGTCGCGCAGGACTTCCCCGACCCGGACGTCGTTCGGGTCGGGAGCACCTGGTACGCCTACGCCACCAACAACTCCGCCCACGTCCCGGTGGCGAGCGCACCGACGATCGACGGGCCTTGGACGGTACGCGGCGACGCGATGCCCGGCGGCCCGTCACCGAGCTGGGCACGGGCCGGCCGGACCTGGGCGCCCGACGTCCATGCCAACACCGACGGCACGCTGACCATGACCTACACCGCCTGGCACAGCGCTTCCGGGCGGCAGTGCATCGGCGTGGCCACGGCCACCAACCCGCTCGGCCCGTTCACCCCGTCGGGTGGCGGACCCCTGCTGTGCCCGCTCGCGATGGGCGGCGCGATCGATGCGAACACCTTCGTCGCCGCGGACGGCACGCGCTACCTGCTCTGGAAGAACGATGGCAACGCGATCTCGAGTGCCAGTACGTTATGGCTGAGCAGAACGGCGAACAACGGAACGACACTTGTCGGCTCAGCCACCGCGTTGATCTCCGCGCCGGTGGGCCAGGTGATCGAGGCGCCGGACATCGTGCAGCGCGGCGGCCGGTTCGTCCTGTTCTACTCGGGCGGTGATTACGGCGGCTGCGGATACCTCACGTCCTACGCCACCGCCACCAGCCTGAACGGCCCCTGGACTCGCGCAGGTTCGCCGCTGATGACGACGGCCAACACAGGGGTGTGCGGCCCGGGAGGCGCGGATGTCGTGACGGCGGCCACCGGCCTGACAGGGGGCGACAAGGTCGTCTTTCACGGCTGGGTCAACGGCGCACGGCACCTGTACTCGATCGATCTTTCCTGGGTGAACGACCTCCCGGTACAAGGCGGCAGCCGCAGATCATCCCTGGACGGGGATGGCCGCGCCGAGCTCGCCCTCGTTCAGTCCGACGGTCAGATCCGTGCCTGGCACAACGACACGGGCTTCTCCGCGATGCCCTACGGCAATTCCGTCATCATCGGCGACGGATTCACCGACCCCGTCAACCCGATGTTCATCTGAAACTGTTGAGCGGCGCCTGACTCGCACGCTGTTGGGCGCATGCGGGCATGACGCGGCCGGGTCAACGGCGGGCTCACCGGGTGTCCGGTGAGCCCGCCACCGCACCGAGAACTCACTGTGGGAAGGTCAGAGGGCAGGGGTCAACCCGTTCAACGGTTGGAGCGCCCTGAGCCGCAGTAGATCCGCATTCAGCAGGTCCAGTTCCCCGATCAGCTCCAGCGCCTGCCGCCGAACCCGGGCCGCCGCCACCGTATCCCCGGCCGATTGGCGGATGTCGCTCAGGTAGGGGTGGTAACCAGTAACGCCGAAAGGGGGCAGTCTCCTGGTCACGGACGTTCCTGCACGGCCGGGCGTGGACGCGTGCTGAGGGGCCGACGGCGTTGTTCGATCAGTCGGTGGCGTGGCTGCGGCGGCACCGGGTGCTGCTGCCTGGGGCGACGGTGCTGGAACGTCTGGTGGCCAGCGTCCGGGAGCAGGCCGACGAGCGCTTGTACGCGACGGTGGCGCGTCATGCGTCGTTGCGGCGGGAGCTGTCGGGGCTGCTGATGGTTCCTGAAGGGGCGCGGATGTCAGAGCTGGAGCGGCTGCGGCGGGAGATCCGCCTGTACCGCCGGGCGGGACGCGTGTCGGCTCCGCCGGTGGACGCCTTCGTCGAGCTCCTCCGCCAGGAGGCCCCGGCCCTGAGCGCCCGCACCGCCATCTGGCCGCGCACCTGATCACCCCACGACAGACCGGAGGTTGGTCGATCCGTGCATCATCCGCAGTCGCAGCGACAGCGGTGTCCCGCGGCGCGAACAGCCAGGGGCACTGCAGCGCCTTGGTCACCACGCCAGTACCGCGCCCTAGCTGATGATCTTGCCTGGGTTGAGGTTGCGGCCGGGGTCGGCGCCGACGAAGAGGACGCTCAGGAGCTGGACGCCCGGTTGGGAGATGTCGTCGGCCAGCCAGCGGGCGTGCTCCGTGCCGACCGCGTGATGGTGCGACAGGGTGCCGCCGGCATCGATGAACGACTGCTGCACCGCGGTCTTGACCACGTCGTACTGCGCGATCGGGTCGCCTTCGGCCTGTTTGAAGGCGAAGGTGAAGTAGAGGCAGGCGCCGCTGTGGTACGAGTGCGACAGGTGGCACATGATCCAGCCCTTGACCCCGAGTTGCTCGAAGGCCTTGTTCGCGCGCTCGATCGTCTGGTCGTACAGCGGAAGCAGCTGGGACCACGCGGCCGAGGTCTCGGACACGTCGGCGAGCGCGCCGCGGTCGAGGATGAAGTCCCGGATGTAGGGGGTGTCGAACTTCTTCTGGTCGTACAGTTCGCCCGGTCCGGATCCGACGCAGAATCCGCCGTGCTCGGCGGCGATCTTCTTCACCAGCTTGCGTTGCCGGGCGACATGCTCGGCGCTGCCTTCGTAGCCGATGAACGACAGGCACAGCCGTTCGAGATCCCAGCCGCGCAGCTTGAGTACGGTGATCAGCGCGGAGCTCATCAGCTTCGCGACGCCCTTACTGGTTTTGCGGGTGGCGAACGAGAAGGCGCTCTCGCGAGCGTCGGAGATGCGGGTGATCGACGGGGTCGCGTCGCTGGCCGCGATGGCGCGCATCGCCGCCACGCCTCGTTCCCAGTCGGGGAAGAAGTAGCCGAGCACCACGCGCTTGCCGGGGATGCGATGCACCTGCACGGTGGCCTCGGTGATGACGCCCAGGCGGCCTTCGCTGCCCAGGATCATCTCGCGAACGCTCGGTCCGGTCGAGGTGACCGGCACTGCGCGCGTCGCAAGGATGCGGCCCGGCTGTACGACGCGGACCGCCCGGGTGATGTCGGCGATGTCGCCGTACTTGTCCGACTGCATACCCGACGAGCGGGTCGCGATCCAGCCGCCGAGACTGCTGTAGGTGAAGCTGTCAGGGAAGTGGCCGAGCGTCCAGCCGCGTTCGCCGAGTTGCTGCTCCAGATCGGGGCCGAGAGCACCGGCCTGGATCCGTGCCAGTCCCGAGTCCTCGTCGATGGCGAGCACCTGGTTCAGCCGTCCCAGGTCGAGGGACACGACCTGGCGGTGCTCGTCGGCCGGCGCTTCGAGGCTGCCGGAGATGTTGCTGCCGCCACCGAACGGGATCAGTACGGCGTCGGCCGCGACGACCGCGTCCAAAACCGCGGACACCTCGGCCTCGTCCGCCGGGTACACGACCACGTCCGGGATCCGCCGCAGGTCGCCGGACCGGATCCGCAGCAGATCACGCAGGCTCTTGCCGTAGGCGTGCACCACCCGGTCCAGTGCGGCGTCGATCACCTGGTCACCGCCGACTGCTTCGGTCAGCGCCGCGCGCAGTTGCGCGGTGAGTCGCGACTGCGGCACGTCGAGATCCGCGAAGTCCATGGGCGGCCGGGGTGCCGCGTTCAGGTCCACATCGATGATCTTCTGCACGAACGGCGCCAGCGAGGGTTTGTCCTCGTGCGAGAAGGCGACCCCTTCGACGCCCCAGCCCCACCACTTCATGTGCTGCACAGTCATGGTCAGCCCTCTCATGTTCCGGCGAGCTTGGCGACGACCGGGGCCATCATGTCCACGGACTCCAGCGCGATCCCGACGGAGGAGAAGCCGAACCGCTCGCGGCGCAACAGCAGGTCCTGGACGATCTCCTCGACCGACCCGAACAGGGCGTGCGGGGTGCCGAGTGCCTCCTGCGGGGGGAGTCCGAAGCTCGCGGCCAGGGCGTTCGCAGTCTCGGTACGGTCGTGACCGACCAAGGCCAGATGGATCCTCGTCTGCAGCACCAGGTGCGCGAAGCGATCATCTGCCGCCTCGCGGATCCAGGCGATCTTCCGCTCCGTCGACGCCACGGTCGCGTTCGCACCGGCCGACTGGTCGATGACGCCCTTGTGCATGTTCATGTTGACCGCGACGACGTCGGCCTCGCGTGCGGCCAGTGACAGCACTCGCTTGCCGCCGCCCCCGACGATGATCGGTGGATGCGGTCGCTGCACCGGCTTGGGCGTACCGTCCAGACCTCGTACCTGGTAGTGGTCTCCTTCGTAGACGCAGGGTGCGTCGGCGAACAGGCCCTTGAGTACGGCGAGCGCCTCTTCGAGCCGCTCGATCCGGATGCCGGGCGGATCCAGCGTCAGACCGGCGCGCTCGTAGTCGGTGAGCAGCCAGCCCGCCCCCAATCCGAGGTCGAACCGCCCGCCGGAGAGCACGTCGAGGGTCGCGGCCTCCTTGGCTAGGACGACCGGGTGGCGGTAGTCGTTGCAGAACAGCATCGAGCCGATCCGTAACGTGCTGGTCGCGTTGGCCGCGGCCATCAGCGCCGCGATCGGTGCGATCTGCTCGTCCAGGTGGTCGGACACGGTGAGGCTGTAGTAGCCGAGGTCCTCGACCTTGCGCGCCAGCCGAGCCCAGGACGTAGGTGAGATCTCGGACGGTGACGAACATTGCACCGTGAAACGGAACGGCTTATCGGCCGGCATCTCGAACTCCTTGATCGTGAAGGGCGGCCACCGCCGCCTGCATCCTGGCGGCGAAGGAGGCCACCGGCTCGCCTGGCCGTGGTACGAGCGGCTCGCCGAAGGCCACCCGCACCGGTGGACGTCGCGGCCGGGGCCAGCTCTGTCCGCGTGGCATCGCGTCGTACGCGCCCGTGATGCCCACCGGCAGGCACGGCAGCAGCTTGGCCACACATAGCGCGGCCGCGCCGGGCCGGAACGCGCTCATCAGGCCATCGCGTGAACGGGTACCTTCGGGGAAGATCAAGAGGCTGAAGCCGCTGTCGAGCAGCCAGCCCGAGGCGCCACGCATCGGCCGGTCCCTGCCACGGTCGATCGGGAAGGCGTTGAACACCAGCCCGGTCAAGACAGCTCGCAGCCGACTGTCGAAGAAGTAGTCAGCGGCCGCTCCGACGGCGAGCCGGCGGGTCAGTGGCAGCGGCAGGTGCGTGACCAGCACCGGCGCGTCCAGGTGACTCGAGTGGTTCGCCACGACGACCAGCGGCCCGGCCGCCGGCGCCCGGCCGATGATCTCGAGCCGGGTGAGCGACCGCACCAGGGGTTTCAACAACGCCCGTTGCAGGACGACCCGCAGCAGTCCGGCAGCTCTCGACTCCAGCCACACGGGCAGTGCCGGCCGGCACGGCTCATCGGCCTGGGCATTCATCGAGCGTGACCTTGTATTTCGTGGCGTCCGATCCGGCCTCGCTGACGAACTCCTCCAGGTGCTCGCGCAGCGCTTCCTTTGGCGCGGCGACGTCGCGAACGCCTTCGCCCCGCCGCCTCAACCGCCGTCTGACAGGAACCCGCCCACCTCGCACCGGCCCTCGTCGGCGACGGCCCGCGTTTCGAGCGCCCACGGGCTCAACGGCAACCCGAAGGCGAGTGAGAGAGTGTGCCGTTTGCCGGATACGCGCTGCTTGACGCATGTTCTCGCAGGCCTCCACTCTTTGGGCATCAGCCGACGTCAACGGGCAACCGTGTGAACCCCCTGAAGGTCAAGCTGTCCCGGCGTTCCGGAACCCCGTTGAGCGCAATCTTCGGAAAGCGACCAAGCAATGCGGGCAGCGCGATCTCGGCCTCCAGCCTGCCCAATGGCGCGCCCACGCAGTGGTGGATGCCACCGCCAAAGGACAAAGGCGCATTGCCTGTGCGGTCGAGTTCCAATCGGTCGGGCTCGGCGAAGCGGTGAGGGTCGCGGTTGCCGGCGCCGAGATAGGCGACGACCCGCTCACCGGCCGTGATCGTGATGCCGCTGAGTTCGATCGGCTCGGCCACGCTGCGCGGGACGATCTGCGTCGGGCTGTCGAAACGCAGCAGCTCGTCGACGGCCGAAGGTGCGAGGTCGGGCCGTTCCCTCAGCAGGTCCATCTGCTCCGGATGCTGCAGGAGCGCGAAGAGCCCGTTGCCGAGCAGGTTGGTAGTGGTTTCCAGCCCTGCTCCTAACAGGAATCCCGCGGTGGTGAGCAGCTCATCCTCGCTGAACCGGTCATCGGCCTGCTGAATGGCGATCAACTCGCTCAGCAGATCATCGGCTGGTCTACGCCGACGCTCCGCGACCAGGCTGATGAAGTATTCGCGAATGGCAGCAGCAGCCGAATCGGCCTGGCTCAGCACGTCCGGCGTAATGACTTCAACCACCTGGGTCCATTGGCGGACCAAAGGCGGGAACCGCGACCGGTCCTCGGCCGGCACGCCGAGAATCTCGCCGAGTACGATCACCGGCAGCTGAAGAGCGAAGGCGTCCATGAAGTCGAGCTCGCCGCTCATGCCGTCGAGCAGGTCGTCAACCGTCCGCGCAATCTCCGCGCGCAGGGCCTGCACCCGCCGGGGAGTAAAAGCCCCGCTGACGAGCCGGCGCAGCCGGGTGTGGTCGGGCGGGTTACGCAGAAGCATGCTGGTGAACAGCAATCGCAGCGCCGGATGCGCCGACCAATCCGCGATAGCGGGAAACGCCCCCAGTCGATTGTCCGGCGACTGGTGTCGCATGCGCGGATCGCGGGTCACCGCCACACAGTCGGCGTGGCGGGTCACCACCAAAGTCCCGTCTGCGGCCCGTACGACGGCTGAGATCCGACGCAACCGGTCATACCGCGGATACGGGTTCTCCCTGCCGGCGGTCGTGGCCAGCTCGTCGAGCAGGGTCATTGCCTCGGGACTCTCCACCGCACCTGACATGAGACCTCGCATTCGCTCTTCCAGCTCGCCTTGACGACAGAGAATCAAGTGCCGTAGCTGGTTTGGTTCGCCCTGTTTTGTGGCGACACGCCGAGCGAGTTCCTTCGATGATCGGCGTGCGACCGCAATGCCTCCAGCCCGCCGGCCTGCCAGGCTCGATATCAGGCATAGGCAGGCTTTCGCGAGACTCTCAGCTGCTTGGCCACCTGCGACGGCGCCACGTCGGCAGCGAATAACTCCCCGGCCTGCATGCGCACCTGCTCGCGCTTCGCTCTGGCGGCAGGGGTAGACCACCTCCATCCGGATACCGCATCCCACCGGCATAGTCACCGACCTGGAGAAAGACAGGCAACCACGCCGAGGCACCTCAACCTTTCAACCCCTGTAGACTATTTAGTTGTGTATTCAAAGTACCACTTAATTCGTTCATTTTCGATATTCCACACCCAGTAGCAGTCGCTCAGGACGCGATAATAGTGGGCGTACTGATTTCTCTCAATCCAGCAGCTATCGTCTGACCGAAACGGGCCAGCTAGGTGCTTGAGATTGGGGTCCGTCGAGGCATTGCTTGCCGTGACAGCCGTCGCGCTAGGAGCCCCTGCCATCCCTGAACCGAGTATCATCATTGTTACGATTGAACTGACGGCTGCCGCTCTCTTGAGGATGTGATAAAAAGTCTCGCCTTTCCGTTCCGGATTGGGGCGCTGAACGCTTTGTCGACAAAGCCAGAGGAGTGGCCATGTTCGCTTTTCCTTGCTCAGTCACGTCGCCACGCTTGGGAATGAACGTAGTGGTGGAATGCGACAGCGGCTATCCAGATCGCGTCGTCCGGAGTGCGTGTTTCGTACAGCGCGCTGTACGAGCTGACGCAGGCCTCTTTCGTGGAGGCTACGGATCGGCCGGAGGGGCCCGACTCCGACGAAGCGGAGTTGATCCACTCATGCCGTTCGAGCAGTGGCGTAGTGCTGGGCCAGGCCCTGCTGGCCGGGCGTCGTAGGCTTTCCACCCGGCCAGTGCATCGCGCGGGCAGCGGCCGACAGCAGCTGCTGGCGGACGTGCTCGGTGCGGAAGCGGCCCCGACTCGCTGTTCAACCCTTGTAACGAAACTCCCGAGCCTCAAGCGGGGACATGTAACGAAACGCTGTGCGAGGGTCCAAGCTGCGGCCTTCCCGTCCGCCAGCCCGCCACCGGCCGGCCTCGCCGCTTCTGCTCAACCGCCTGCCGCGTCAGCGCCCATCGCGCATCCCAGGCGCGCACGGCGCAATGCGATCGACTACGAGCGCAAGCCCTCGCATAGCGAAGCCCACCTGACCGTGGCCGCGATCACGCTGATGACCCGCCGCCTCACCAGGAAGAACGCCACCCCCAAATGGACCGGACAGCAATCGGCCTCAGCACAGGCCGCTTGATCAACTAAGGGTGCCGGTTGGGCCCCGGTCTCAGTCCCGGTCGCCCCGCGCGAGCCGGTGCCGGCGCATGAGCAGGGCGAGCGTCCCGGCCAGGACTAGCACAACGACGGCCGCGCCGCCAGCGGCCGGGGCCCAGCCGGCACCCGCTCCAGGGTCCGTGCCCGTGCCGTTGTACGCGGCGACCGGCGACGGCGACCCGGACGGCTTCGCAGGGGTGCCCAGGGCGGCGATCAGCTCGGCGTCCATGGGGCCGACCAGGTTCTCGAGCCCGGTGCTCCGCTTACCACCGGGCCGCAAGGGCCCCGTGCCGGGGTCGATCGGCACGTTGCCCGAGCACAGGCTGGAGGTCAGGCTGACGCCCGGAACCGGCTCGGACAGCTCCGACTCATCCGAGGCCGCGAAGACCAGGTATCTGCCGCCCCGCTCGAACGGGTAGCCGCACGAAGCGGTGTCGGCGTCGGTCGCGAGCGTGAACTCGGCGGTGGGCGCGCCCTTGTAGACGTTGTCCACCCGGAAGGTGTAGACGTCCGGCGAGCGCGGGCCGATGGCGGTCCCTTCTGCCACGGTGCCGGTAAACACGGCGTCCGCGTGCTCCACGGCCTGGGCGGGAGTCCGGATCGCGCAGGAGCATGCGTAGGCCGCGGTGGACGTGCTCCCCAGCACGCAGGCGACGAGGGAGAGAAGAGCGAGCAATCGGATCACCATGCCCATACGACGTACCGGACCCGGCGATCAGTTCACTCTTCCCCGGCCTGCCCTGAACCGGCTGCGCGGCGCGGTCCGCTACGAGCACGAGGCGGCAGGCGATCTCATCCATGTGGACATCAAGAAGCTCGGCAGGATCCCATGGCGGCGGTTGGCGGATGCACGGCCGCGACAGCGACGCCGCCCCCGTATCTCTATGCGCACCGGCCCGGCCAGGCAACTCCGGAAACGACACTGGGCTGGGAGCGCGTATGTCAGCCGATCGGGGGCCCGGGCTTTGGTTCTGAAAACAAGAAGACCCGGTGCGTCAAGCCGTCATCAGCCACGATGCGGGCCCTCAGCCAACCGCATAGCCCGCCAGCTCTGCCTGCGGTGACGCCTATTCCGTACCTGCACACCCACCGCATGGTTCGCACCCGCCCCGATTTGCGACCGTGAGGGTTCAAAGACACCCCCCGAGCGGGAGACTTTGCAGTGCTGAACCCGATCGGTATCTGGCAGGAGTGGCCAACCTGCCCCGAGCCACGTATCCGCCTCGTCCTCACCGACAGCGGCTGCGACACTGTCGCCGCGCGCGGTTAACGTCTCAGCCCTTAAGCGCATCCCGGCTAAGCCCGCATTGTGCCGTCAGCCGCCGCGCCGCGTTAACCACGTCGACAGCGACGCGTCGCCATCTAGCAAGCGCCGGCGCCGGTCAGCAGCACCAAACACGGCGGCTCACTATCCGAAGAACGCAATCTCTACGAAGCGGTTCGGATAGCAAAAGGACTATGTTCGCCCCTACCTTGCCTTGCGTAGAGGCAACGGAGCAATCGCTCAGCGTGCACTCGATCATCAGCTTATGGCTATAGGGAGGTACCATGCGACGGACCCTGCTCACCTTTGTTGCGACTGCCGTTCTTGGCAGTTTCATCGCATCGCCGGCAGTCGCTGCCGCAACACCAGACTGGGGTGGGGTCATCTACAGCGAAGAGCAGGCAGTCGCTGCCGCAACACCAGACTGGGGTGGGCTCATCAACAGCGAAGAGCAGGCAGCCGCCAACACCGACTCCGTGCGTTTCGGTTAACTGAGGACGTAGGGCCGATGCGTTCTCGGCTGGTGGAACGCACGCGAGCTCGATGAGGCTGGGCGGTTGAGGCCACCCGGGGGTGCAGATGGCAAACGCGGCCCTTGATGATCGTTGGGTGTCTACGCCGGTCGATCAAGAACAGGGGCCGCGTTCGCGTGCCATCATCCCCGATCAATGTGCTCGCCCGCCACCTGGAGCCCGTCTCCGTTGCCAATCTGCCGAGTGACCTGCCCGATCTGCCGGCCCTGGCTGAGGTACTGAATGCGGTCCCCGACCCGCGCAGCCGCCGGGGACGCCGCTACCGGATCGGTCCGCTGCTGGCGTTATCCCTGCTGGCCGTAATCGGCGGCGCGACATCCATGGCCAAGATCACCCGGTTCATCGCCGGGTACGATCCCGAGTTGCGTGCCCGAGCCGGTCTGCCCGGCACACCCCAGCTGGCCGCCACTACCAGCGACCGGCAACTGATCGTTATTGACGACGTTCAGCGTCGTCGCTCCCGGTCTCTGGGAGAAACACATGGGTGGTTTGCCGAGCGCCACACGCTCGTTCGTCGTTAGGTAAGAGGAGGTCAACGATGAAATTCGCACTGCTGCTGTTCGATCCCGAGAATTACTGGGAATCGATTTCGAAGGAAGAGATGGGGGCGGCACTGGCCGAGCATGCGGCGTTCGCTCAGTACCTGCGGGAACGGGGCGTCGTTTTCTCAGGAGAGGCCCTGATGGACCGCCCCGGGAATCTTGGAGGCTACGATTCCTGCGAACTTACGAATGACGTAGCGAATTCCTGCGCCTTATAAAAGGCGTCCTCGTACTCCCTCGGCGGAATACTACCACAGAATGAATGAAGCCTCGTCTCGTTGTACCAGGCAACCCATTCCATCGTTTCCAGCATCACATCGGTTACGCCTCGCCAGCCGCCGCGAAAGTCGATGAGCTCTTTCTTGTACAGACTGTTCAACGATTCGGCGGCAGCGTTATCGTAAGAATCACCCTTGCTGCCGACCGAGCGCACCGCGCCGATCTCCGCTAGACGCTCTATATAGCAGATCGACGTATATTGCTCGGGTTCAAGAAGTCGTTGCAACACTGCCTGTCAGTGAGCATAGATGCTCGTTGAATGCCTCGGCGGGAGTACGCCAGCCGAGTGTCTTGCGGGGGCGACTGTTGAGCACGGTGGCGACTGCGTCCAGATCGCCGTCGAGACTCTCACCACGCGACCATATCGCCATTTCCAGAGCCGACGATGCCAGGTCGGCCCGCAGATGATCCGCGACCTCCCAGCCGACTATCCGCCGTGAATACAAATCCATGACGAATGCCGTGTACACCCATCCCGACCCGATCGGCACATACGTCAAGTCGGCCACCCAGCGACGATTCGGCGCTGGCGCAGCGAAGTCCCGCTCCAGCAGGTCGGCGGGCCGCTCCCCGCCAGCCGGCAGCCGTGCGGGGCCGCTTACGGCGCGCGCACGCGCCCTCGATGCCTAAGTCGCGCATCAGCCGCTCGACCGTGCACCGCGCCACCTCGATTCCCTGGCGATTCAGTTCATGCCAGACCTTGCGTGCCCCATAAACCTTCCTGCCGGGGTTTTCCCACACGCGCATGATCTCGACTTTAGCTCCTCATCGCGTCGCGCCCGAGCCGACGGCTCACGCGCGCGTCGCTTGGCCTCGTGATAGGTGGACGAGGGAAATTCCAGGACCACGCAGATCGGTTCCACTCCGAACCGATCCCGATGCAGATCAATGAACTCGATTAGCGCGGCAGTCTCGGGTCGAGTTCCCGGGCGAAATAAGCTGACGCCGCCTTCAAAATCTCGTTCGCCCGGCGCAGCTCACGATTCTCCCGCTCCAACTCGGCGATCCGCTGCGCGTCGCTCGATGTGGTGCCCGAACGCTTACCCTCATCAATTTCCGCCTGCCGTACCCATGAGCGCAGCGCCTCGCGATGCACGCCGAGCCGGTCGGCCACCCGGGCGATCGCCCCGGCCTTGCCTCCAGTTTCCTCACGCAGGTCGAACACCATCTTGACGGCGCGATCACGCAGCTCTTGGGGGTACTTCCTCGGTGCGGGCACGACTCCCAGCCTTCCAGTCTTGGGAGCCTCCAACCAACCCAGTGCAGCTCAAACACCGCACGGACAGTCCTCGGCTCATCGTCCACAGCGAGCAGGTCGAGAGTCTGCGCGGTGGCGAGCCCGGAGACATAGTCCGCGATCGAGCCCTCCGCACCGGCCACTCTGGCCGCCGCCAGTCGCAATGCCAGGGGAAGATGAGCGCACACGTCACCGAGCTCGGCGACCGCGACCGGTTCGGCATCAGCCCGGTCGGCGCCCAGCAACCGCGTTAGCAATTGGCTCGTGTCCTGGGGAGTGAGTCCACGCACTACACACACGCGGGCACCGTCGAGCGCCACGAGTCCGGTGAGCTGGCGCCTGCTGGTGATGATGGTGAGACAGTCGGGGTCGCCGGGCAGTAGGGGGCGAACCTGCTCGGCGGATCCCGCGTTGTCCAGGATCACCAGGACGCGCCGGCCCGCCAGCATCGATCGGTAGGTGGCCGTGGCGGTTTCCACGTCAGTGGGGATCCGCTCGCTGGGCATGCCCAACGCCCGGAGAAAAGAGGTGAGCACCTCGATCGGGGCGGCTGGCTCATGCGTGCCGTGGCCGTGCAGATCGACAAAGAGCTGGCCACCGGGAAAACGGCTCGCTACCCGGTGCGCCCAATGCACCGCCAGCGCGGTCTTGCCCATCCCCGCGGTGCCGACCAGTGCCGCTACCGTCATGTCCGCCGCGGCGACCATCTCGTCCAGCCACGCCAACTCGGCGGCTCGGCCGGTGAAAGCCCCGACGGCCGGCGGCAGCTGCCGGGGAACCGGACCTGCGACAGGCTGTGCCGCTGGGCAGTCGAGAGCAGGGTCCGAGCGCAGCACCTGCTCGTGCAGTGCACGCAGGGCGGCGCCCGGTTCGATCCCCAGATTCTCGTCCAGCAGACGGTGTACATCCTGGTAGGCAGCCAACGCCTCGGACTGCCGACCGGACTGGTACAACGCGAGGATCCGCTGACCCCAGAGCCGCTCCCGGAACTCGTACCGGGAGGTCAGCACGGCGAGCTCAGACGACATCGCGAATTGAGTGCTACAGCAGTACCCGGGGCGGGAAAGCGGTGACGGCGTCGGCGATGGTCTGGGCCACCGCCCTGTGGTATTCGGGGTTGCGCTTGCCTCCGGTCAGATACCCGGGCCTGACCTGGTGGGGGCTTCCCGGATCGGCTACCGCGGCGGCGATGTCGACGACGTCGTTGGCGCCGTAGTTGGTGTAGTTGGCCATCAGGTCCGCGTTGATCTCCTGGCGGCGTTGCTCGCGAGGATCATCCGCTGGTAGGCCGAGTGCTGGGATGGTCGTGACCACGACGCGGACGAGGTTGCCGTCGGGGCGCCGGGTGTGCCGGGGACTCGTCGGACTGGATGTGTGCATGAGCCGGGTGAGCGACTGCTTGATGGTGGTGGTCTCCATCCCCGCCAGGACGTCGTTCGCGCCGAGGCTGACGATGACCGTGCGCAGGTTGGGTTGCACCTGAACGGTTCGGTCGAGGGATTGGTAGGCCTGGTAAGCGGTTGGCGCGCCGAACCCGAGGGAGGCTCCGGGTACGCCATAGAGCGTGGTGGTGACGTCGAAATTGCTGGCGGCTGTCTGGTAGGCGCGCACATCGGACACCAGGCCGCGCAGGTCGCGGCCGATGACGAACCGCTTGGTCGCGCCGACCGCCCAGGCAAGGGCGACCGAGGACTGGTGCACGCCGTTAACCCACAGCGAGGCGTACTTGCCGGGGGCGTTGTAACTCACGACAAGGTGGGTCCAGACGTTCAGCTCAGCGCGCACAGTGGACATCGCGCTGACGAACGGGCCACCCAAGGTGTCCTCGGTCGGCAGGTGGAAGGCCCATCTTGGGGTCGCGCCGCCGGTGTACCGCACGTTGAAGCCGAAGTTGCGATTGCCCTCCGCATCGATGACGGTCTGTTCCGCCGCTCCGTTGGTGACCTTCACCCAGACCGAGACGGCGTAGCTGTAGTCCGTGACGAACGGGGGACGCGGCGCTGTAGCCGTTCCGGTGCCGTCAAAGGCGACCGACCCGCCGCGCTCGGGGCTCCAGGTGGCACCACCGTTGAGCGTCAGGGGGTTGCTGCCCGTGGTGTCACGTGCGGTGGTGCCGCTGCCGTCGTCGAGCCGCCACAACCCGGCCGGGAGCACGCCCTCCTGCGCGGCGTTGACCAGACCGCCTGGCAGTGGCATCCCGCCATCGGCCAGTTCGCCTGGCAGGTGGTCGACCCAGGTGGCCTCGTTCGCGCCGAGTGGGGCCGCCGCGGTCAGCTGGTCGCCCAGCACCGCGACGGTGCCGTGTGCGTTGTCCGAGGTGGACACCAGGACGCCGGCCAGGTAGCGGGGACCGTCCAGCAGGATCGTGAACGGGGTCCCGGTGGTGTCGGTCGTCGCGTTGCCGTTGGCCAGCAACGTCGGCTCGCTCAGGTTGTTCGCCGCGTGATGCGCCGGCGAGTACTTCACCGCGTTGGGCAAGTGCAGGCTCACCGTGAGGTTGCCCGTGCCACCGGCCGGGTAGGCGACCGGGTCGCTGAGCACCTCGCCGCCGGCGGGCAAGGTGATCGTGGCCTTGCCGCCGAAGGCCAGCGCGACCGGCGCCCTGACGAGGCCGGGCCCGGTGCCGGTTTGGGCACCGAGGCTCGCCGCTGCGATGGTCACCGGGATGTTGGCGTGCGGGTTGGCTACTCGGACCCGTACAGACCCGCCGGTGACCTTCGGCTTGAGCACAGTGCGCAGCGTTTGGTCGGCGAAGCCGACGCCCCCCGGCGTCGGCTTCGCCGCATCCGCCGGCGCGGCCCAGGCACCGATCCAGCCGGCCGCGACCGGTCGCGGTGCGATGGCCAGCACGTGCAACGCAGGAGAACAACTACCTGGCAGCATGCTCGTGCCGTAGTTGGGCAAGGTGATCGATTTGACCGTCTTCGTGGGATCGGTGGGCACGAACAGCGCCGTCAGCCGCGGCGCATGGTTGTGCCACGGTGTGCCGCCCAAGTTCCAGTACGGCAGCACGACCGCGGCATTCTTGGTCTCCTGTAAGAGCCAGTCGGTCAGCGCGGGGACTCTGGAGTCCTGAGTGGTTTCGTCGGTGTAGCGGATGGTCGCCGTCGCCGCCCGAGTGTCGCCGCAGGTGGAGGCCGCGAGCAGGCCGACGGCGGTGGATTTGACCTGCTGTGCCGCGGGGAACGGGATGGTCTGCCCGATTGCGATCACGTTGTCGGCGCCGTCGGCCCGAGCGGCCGGCATGGTGAAGGTGGCGCCGTTGACGGTTACGGCGGCACCAGGGCCGTACCCGGCCGCCGCAAGGTTCTGCGTGGAGAGCGAACTGGACATCAGGTCGAGATCCGCGCGAGTGCCGTCGGCCCCGATGCCGTCGTTGTTCATCGCGGCGGTGAAGTCAGCCGCGGTGACCTTGTTGATCGGTATCGCGGTGATGTAGTCCACCAGGGCCTTGTAGCCGCGCGACGCCACGTTCTTCCCGGCGATCGTGATCGTCAGCCGGTGTACGCCCGCGCCCAGATGCGCGCCACCAAGCGGTTGGTGGATAGAGAAACCGCGGCCACCGTCATAGGAGTCCCACGGGGTCTCGTCGGTGCGCATCAAGGGTTTCTTGTTGACGGCGATACGGAACTGGCCGCCTTCCGGGCCTTTGGCCAGCCCGACCCCCAGCGCGTAGTCGGCCTCGATGCGCGTGCGGAAGGTGAAGTCGATCGACTGGCCCGGCTCAGTGGCCATGAATCCCACTGCCCCGCCTCGGGACGGCGTGTAGGCCGGGTTGTCGGCGTCCCGGGGAATGTTCACGGTCGGCACGTTCTGGGTGGGCGGCTGGCTCATCGTGACCTGGGCGGGATCCTCCGCCTCGGACCGCGAAGTCTCGCTGAGGGTCAGGTAGTCGACGCCGATGGTGTACCGGTCGCCCACCGAACTGGGGTTGGTGCCGACCACTTTGATGGTCAGCGTGTGGCTTCCCTTGGGTATTCGATGGACACCCACGTTGTGCCTGGCTGTCTGCCGGATCGGGTGGTAGCCGTCGAACTCCTGAGTGGGATCGCCCAGCCGCCGGCCGTCCAGCTCGAAGATCATCCTGCCGATGTCGGTGGATCTGGTCATGCCCAGCGACATGTTGAAGTCGGCGTCGTCGGAGGTGTCGAACGACAGAGACAGGGACTGGCCGGACGCGTTGCCGACGAACCACAGCGCCTGGCCGTTCGACCAGCCGATCTCCGCGTTGTGCTGCGTGTGCACCGGCCGGTTCTGCCCGGCAGGCTGTGACTGGGGCATGTTCTCGGCCTCGATCCGCGTGGCCCCCTGCCCGGCCTGCGGGGCGACGTAGAACGTGTACGGCTCGGACTCCGGCGACAGCTTGTGCGCGTCGTCGAAGCTGCTCACGTGTAACGTGTGGTATCCGGGCGACAGGCTGGCCGGCAGCGGGATCCAGTTAGGAGCGTTGTCGTTGTGGGGGATCCAGCCGCCGTTGGTGCCGAACACCCGGTTGTAGACGCAGTCGGTAGTGCCGGGCAGGGTCTCGGTGCCCGCGCCATTGAACGTGTACGTGTAGCCGACGATGTTGGGCGCGCCATTGGACCGCACCGAGATGTTGCCCGGCGCGCCGGTTGGTGCACCCCAGTAGTTCTTCGGATAGTCCACACTGGTCTCGATGGTCGGCGCGACCGTCAGCGGGGTGGACCGCGTGGTGAAGTGGTACCAGTCGCTGTACCCGGCGTTGGTGTTGTGCGGGTGGCCAGGATTGTTGTCCACGTAGACCCGGAACTTGTAGTCGCCGTTGCCCAGGTCGTCCGGTTCCCGCCAGCCTCCCTCGGTGCCGGAGGCGATCCGGACACCACCGCCACTGCCGAGTGGCCGTGACTCGTCGGCCGTCGTCACGTGATACCACAGCGCCGGGTTGAGCGGCGGATCGTTGTTGTCCGTAGCCTTGGCGTAGAGCATCGGGTGGGCGTCCGGTGTGACGACCTTTCCGTTGCAGTTGACCGCGTTCGACACCCGCAGGTCGTAGGCCTTGTTGGGCGGGTAGGAGAACTCCACCTCCAGCACCGGGTTGTTGTCGAACACCTTCCACTGCAGGTCGTTGCCCTCGTCTGGGGCAAGCAGCCCGAAGTTCAGTGCGGTGTACCCGTGGTCGATGCCTTCCTGCACGAAGCTCGCGGCGTTGTACTTGACCGCGCGCCCGCCGCCACAGTCGACCTGGGCATTGGACCACTGCCGGTCCAGGAACCGGCCCGCGGGGCCGGGCCACCGGGTGCCTGAGTCGAAGTTGCCCGCACCGTACAAGTCCGTGGGCTCCGGGTTGTCGCAGTTGTGCGAGGAATGCAGCTGGCCGACGATGAAGGAGCCGCTGAACAGAATCGGCCGGGCCCCGTTCTGCCGGGGCTTGAGATCCCAGAAGCCCACGCTGAAGTACGACCGCGCGGTCCATGTCCCACCGCACTGGGATTTGCGGTCGTAGCAGCGACCGACCCGCACCGGGTCCGGCGTGCGCCACTTCGGGGTCCAACCGGCGTTGGTGGTGACCTCGGTCCACTGCTCCCGGTTGCGGGCGAAGTGCGGGTCGATGAACAACGGGTACCGCACGCCCGGCCCGGTCAACGCGCCGGCATCAGGAGTGAGCACCATCTCGACCGACGAATGCCCGCCTTGGCGGACCTTCGACCGGGCCAATGACTTGGCGGTGGCGGGAATCTCGGTCACCTTGGCGCCGCCGGCCGACACCGCGGTCGGCGCGGGTCCGGCCTTCGGGTCATGGCTGGAGTCCCACATGCGCGGCGCGGAGCCGATGAACACGGCGGTGCCGGTTTTGTCCATTGCGGACACCCGGCCGTCGTCTTCGATGCGCAACGCGAGGTTGGTCGCCGTCACGGTCTGCTTGAGCGCGGCCAGCGCAGGATTGCGCGCCGCCCGGGCATCCCGCACCACGAGCGTCTGCACGTAGGTGTCGGCCTCGGCGATCATCTTCAGGTCGACACCGGGCAGCACATCGGGATACGTGGCGGTGTTGCCGGTGAGAACTGGCTTGGGTAGTTCATCCGGCCACGTCACGGCCAGGGAACCGTCACCCTCGGCAACCCGTGCGATCGGGACGTGACCACCGCCGGAGAAGGCCATGTCCACCGCCGTGGCCACCGGAGCGACGGTTCCGTCCGGATGGGACTTCAGCGTTGTGTCGATGCCCCGCCAGGCGCCGTTTTTCTTGACGCGCACCGGCCGCGCGTTCGACCGCAGTGTGAAGCTGCCCTTCGGGTTGGCCAACACCTCGGTGGTTTCGGTGTTCTTGTCCTGGATCGGCACGGCCTTGCCGGTTTGCTTGGCCAGCCGTACCGCCTCGGCCTCAGTAGCCGCACTGGTCGCGGTGTCCGCGGGCGGAGCGGCCAATGGGACCGCTGCCGCGACGGGTGTCAGCGCCCCGGCGGCGAGTAACGCCGCCAGTATGACTGTGACGGATCTGGACGCCGTTCTACCCACGATTGTTGCCCCTATTACGAGTCCAGACTCGGAGCCTGGATCACCAGTTGTTCAGGAAACGGAAGCCTTGCTTGTCATTGCCTTCTTCGAAGCCCATCGCCTCGATCGACCTGTCCTCGGGTGACCGGCGCAGGAAGGCGAGCAGCCCGCCGGCGCGACCATCGGTCAACTCGTTCGCGGCACGGAATTCGGCGTCCGGATCGTGTCCGATCATCACCGCCGCGCGGTAGAGCAATGCCATGGCAGGCAATGGATCCCGCGGGTCGTCGGTGATCGTTTGCGCGATGGCCACCGCGAGGATGCCCGCCCGGAGCTCACGCGCGTCCTGATGGCGGACGGCGATGGACGCCGCCCGCTCGGCGAACGCGGTGAGCACCCGGTCACCGGCACGCGGAACGAACACCGCGGCCTGGTCGAACGCTTCGCCGTCGACAACCTCGAACAGCAGGTCACGTATCTGACCATCACGCGCCGAAGGCAGTTCGTCGCGACCGTAGTTGATGTTCCTGCGCGGCTCGAGAATCGTGAACGACCGCTCCTGAAGAATCACGGTGCTCACCTCCTGGGGGAACGCATGTGGTTCCCGTCCCACTTGTAGCCGGCGTCTGTGAACATCTTGATCTCCCGGGCAGTCACGGTCTGCCTGCCTTTCGCGGCATCCCAGAGGTTCTCGTACGTCAACGGCGACGCCACGTACACATCCTGCTTGTTCTTGATCACGATGTTGATCCAGGCGTCGTTCGTCGCGATGCTCCACTGGTCGTCAGGAATGTCCAGCACATCATGTCCTGGCCAATCCTTCGCGACAGCCGTGTCGGGAGTCCTGCCTATCACGGCTACGTTTCCCGATTTCGGCCTGCCGGCCCCGAAATCCGGGCAGCTGTTGTGGACGAGGACCGGGTGCTTGCCCACCTTGATGTAGTAGGTGTGCAGGCCCTCGACGGTGAGGTTGTGCGCGGACGCCACGCGCAGCGTCCCCAGCAGCAGGCCGCGGACCTTGACGCTGCCACCCGTTGGAGCGCGCAGGATGTCGTCACTGTCGAGTTGGTCGGCCCGCTTCCACTGGCCGTCAGTGGCGCTGTAGAACGGGTGGTCCTCGGTTGTGGTCACCTTGGCGCCGTCCTGAGTGACCAGGTCAAGCACCGTGTCGTCGTGGACGCTGACCGCCTTGACGGATCTCGGTTCGGTCTCACCGGTTTCCGGGTCCGTGGCCAGGACCTGGTCGCCCTCCTTGACCTCGGCGATGGGTTTGGTGCTGCCGTCGCCCATCACGACGAGGGTGTCGCCGGTGAAACTGCAGGACTCGCTTTCCCTGACCTCGTTGAGCAGCTTCCTGGCGGCCTTCAAGACCGAGCGCTGGCTGGCACCGCCGCGGCCGCGGCCGGCGCCTTCAAACGTGCCGATGAGCGCGTGGACCCGCAGAGCTTCTCTGAGGAGGAACTGGTGAGCAGTCTCATTGCAGAGCTGCCTGTCGTGGGTGCAGAAGACCATCAGTGCGCCGACGCTGTCTTCGGCGTTGTCGTCCTCGCCCATCGGCGTGACGATGTCGCCGCCGAACTTTTCCTTGACCTGCGGGATGATCACGTCCGCCGCGAGCGGGCTCCACGGCAGTTCGACGATGCCGTTGAGGAAGGCCGTGCCGGAGTTGTCGACGACCAACGACCAGTTGCCGCCGTAGTCGATCCGCCCAGGCCTCCCCGGCCCCAAGGCGGTGGCCGGAGTCGGTGGCTTCGGACCCGCTACTTGCTTGTTGTCCGTGGCCCGGTAGCAATCGTCCATCAGGCAATAGATGGGACTCAGGCCGCTCGGGTCGCTGAGGGTCGTGGGGTTGTTGTTGGCGTAGGTGTAGGCGGCCCACTGTTGCGGTGTGGACGCGTCCAGCAGGGGGTCGACCGAGAGGAACCGGCCGGTGGTGGGGTCGTACTCACGAGCGCCGATGTCGGTCAGCCCGGTGACCTCGTTGTGCGGCTTGTCCAGGAAACCGCGCTTGTCCGGCCACGTTCCATTGGCTGCCAACGGGTTTCCGTAAGGATCCATCTCACGGCGCGTGACGACGAAGCCGTCCTTGGTGCTTTGCAGCGCAACATGGTTGGTGCCGTGCTGGTCTGCCTGCACGTACTGGACGGCGGTGCCGCCGGCACGCAAGCCGACGGTGATGCCGTTGTGCGCGTAGTACCGAGTGGCGGACACGTGCCCGGTCGCGTTGTCCCGCACGATTTCCTCGCCCGGCAGGAACAGCGTGGTCTTGCCGGGGTCGCGCCGCATCAGCTGGTTGTTGTCACCGTCGTAGACATACGACGTGGTGCCGGCCGAGGTAGTGATCGAAGCCAGGGTGCCGTTCTCGTTCCACGCCAGGGTTTGCTGGCCACCGGGCACGTCACGGCTGGTCGTGCTGCCGTTCGCGTTGTAGTCGTACGCGGTGTTCTTGGTGCCGGCAGGCCCCCTGGTCTCCGTGCTCGACAGCGCGTGCGGCCGGATCTTGTCCGGACCCGAGCCTGGGTAGTTGTACGTCGTGGTCGTATCGCCGGTCGCGCCGGGCAGCGCGTGCTGGACCTGCTTCTTGCGCAGGCCAATGGGATCGAACTCCCACGTCGTCCAGTACGGCGCGGTACCACCGACGTTGACGCTGCCAGCCGTGGTGGACGGTGCGGCAGCGCAGTTGTCGGTCGCGCTCCAGGCCTGGGACAGACGGTTGAGCTTGTCGTAGGTGAAGCACTGGGTTCGCACCGGGGCGTTGTCGTTCGTGTCGCCCTGGGTGTTGACGAGCTTGGTGACGTTGCCGGCCGGGTCGTAGGTGTAACGGAGGTCGTCGACTTGCGGGAAGTCCTGCTGGGCGGACAGGTTGGCCTGGGTGACACGGCGGGTGTGCCGGTCCCGGTCGTAGGTCAGCCATCCGGCGCTTTCGTTGACGCCCAACGAGTACTGGGAGGCTTCACCGTAGGGCGTGTACGTCGAGTCGGAGACGTACTCGTTGTACCCCGTGGTGGACTTCGCCTGGCCGTACCGGTCGTACTCGATGGTGATCGTCTCGGAAGGCAGTCCACCAACGGCGGGTTTGGTGGCACTACGTAGCAATCCCGTTGTGGTGTACGACATCTGGGTCTCGTACAGCGTGGCGAACCCGGTCTCCCCGGCAGGGATCTGGATGGTCTGCTTGGCTACGTTGCCCAGGCTGTCGTACCGGGACACCCCGACGTTGTAGGCGCCCTTCGGGGTGTGCCGGGTGGTGTGCCCCAGCTTGCCGACACCGTTCGCCGCGGTGTCGTAGGTCCACGACGCCAGCTTGTTGGCCGCGGTCTTGTTCAGGGTCTTGTACTCGGCGACCTTGCGGCCCAGCTCGTCGTAGTCGTAGGAGATCTCCTGGCCCCTGGCGTCCTTTGTGGATTGGACCAGTCCGGAGATGTCGTAGGTCACCGAGCGGGCACCCGAGTCCGGGTCGGTCGCACTGGTCTGCCGGCCAAGGAAGTCGTAGCCGTACGACCACACGTTGCCGCCCGAGTCGGTCATCGACTCCAGTTGGCCCAACGCGTTGTGCTTGTAGGTGGTGGTGTGTGCCTCTCCGCCGGACGCCTTGGTCCCTAACGCGGTGGCGGTGACGACAGGCGGCGTGGTGTAGGTCATCAGCGCGGTGTTCTGGCCCCACACGTCCACCACAGTGGTGCTCGGCACCCCACCGGGCGGCGGGATGACCGTGGTGCGGTCGCCGCCGTGGATGGTCTTGGTCTCCCGGGTCGCGTCGAGTCCCTTGTAGGCAGTGGACTTCGTGGGCCGGCCCGCGCCGTCGAACGTGGTGTGGGTGCGGTCGTCGACCACCGCGCCCGCCACCGCGACCAGCTTCGCCTCGGGCACGCCATCGGCGAGATACCGGTTGTTGCTCAGCACCTCCCAGCCATGCGAGTCGTAGAAGACGTCCTTGACGACACGTCTTTGCACTCCGTCCGGATTGGACAGATCGTCGGACTGGACCTGACGCAGCTGGCCGAGACCGTCGAACAGACTGACCTTGGTGACGTAGTTGGTCAGCAGCCCGTTGTCCACCAACGTCTTGGCGGTCACGGCGAGCGGCTGGTCGAGACTCTGCCGGTAGGCGTACGAGATGCTGGGACTGGGACTGTTCCTCGGCCGACCTGGCAGCCATACGGATACCAGCCGGCCCGCCGGGTCGTAGTCAGCCTCGGTACGGCGGCCACCTTCGTCCACCTTGGCGACGACCAACCCACGCGCGGGTTCCCGTTCGATGGTGGAGACCTGGTTCTTCGCGTTGGTGGTGGTCACCGTCTGCACCAGGCTGGTGTCGGCCGGGGTGTAGGCGGTGCGGGTGGTCTTGCTGCGGGCATCGGTCGAGGCCGTCAGTCGCCCACGGGTGTCGTACGCGCTAGTCCCCGTGGTGGTGAACGTCAGAGCGCCGTTGGTCTTCGCCGTGGCGGTTTCGGTGCGAGTGGCCAGTCCCGGTCCGGGGATGGCGCCGAGCGTCCCGGAATTGTCGTAGTAGGTGCGGGTAGCCCCCACGGCCAGCGACAGGTCTTCCTTCGCTGGGCATTCCTGTTTGTACGTCAGCCTTTCCTTGACGCGGTCACGGATCCACTTGTCGGTGTTGTCGGCGTAGCTCACCGTCTCGCACAGGGTCGCGACACCGTCACCGGCCTTGTTGGTGGCCACCACGCGTCCGATGTCGTCGTAGCCGTACGACGTCGTGCTGGTCCGGGTACCACCCGCCACCATTGGCGCCCGCGCCCGAGCGCGGCTTGTGACGACCACGTTCGCGGTCAACGGGGTCAGTCCGTCACGGACGCGAGTGGCCGTGGTCCGCTTGACCTCCTTCTCCGTGATCTCCGACGAGATCAGCACATCGCTGTCGCCGTCGAAGGTCTGCGACTCGTGGACCTCGCCGGAGAAGGCGTTGTGGTCAGTGACCTTCTCCCCCAACGAGTTCTCCACCTGGCCGCCCATACCGCGGTAGTAGGTGGTGCGGGTCAGGGTCTGCTTGTCCTTCGACCCGTCGAGCTCCAGCCGGTTCTCCGTGTTACCGGTACGGACCTCAACCTGGGAGTAGCCGCGGAATTGGCCGTGGGTGCGGTACTTCGGTTCGACGATCTCGTTGTCGTCGAAGTGCCACGCCGGGTTGCCCCCGTACCGGTACGCGTTGATCTGGGTCGGGGAGATCGCGTTGCGGTCCTGCACCTCGACCTGGTCCACGACGTACTTGTGGAAGAAGTCCTTTACCGGGTCGGGATTGTGGTACCCCAGGTCCCAGTACACCGGGTAACAGCGCCGGGTGTTGTTGGCCAGATCGCCGGGGACACTGGTCGCGGTGCAGTCCTCGCGGCTGTACCGGACGTGGATGATCGACCCGGTGTCAGTGGCGACGTCGGTCAGCCGCCAGTGCGGCATCGACGGGTTGTTGTTGTAGCCCGCGACCCGGTTCGGATACAACTGGCTGGTGAACTCCACCGGCGGCAACGGCAGCGTCCTGCCGTCCTTGGCGTGGCCGGTGCGTACGATCTTGTCCAGCCGCAGCTGTGGGTCACCGATCGACGGGAAGTCCTGGGTGAGGTCGTAGGTGTCCACCTTCACCGGGCCGGTGCCCGGGTTGTACTGGGTGGTGATCTTCGCCAGGCGCTTGGTCGACCAGTAGGTGGGCGAGTGGTTGTTGCACACCGTGCCCTTCTTGCACTCCTGGTCCACCGGGGTGTCCGGCCACCGGGTGGCGTTCTCCACTGTGAACAGGGATGGGTCGCACGAGAAGTCGCTGGTGGGCTTGCACCGCTCGGTCACGTCGAACACGACCTGTCCGGTCGCGGTCTGGCCGTAGATGGTGTTGTTGACGTTGCGCAGGCCGTAGTCGATCCGCCGCAGGGTCCCGCCGCGGGTGTACTCGACCCCGATGGTTTCCTTGTTGGCCCCGTAGTAGTTGGTCTCCGGCGCGTAGTAGTACGCCTGGACGTTGCCCTGCGGGTCCTCGACGAAATCCGCGTTCCAGCGGTAGATCTGGGTGCATCCGGACTGGGCGAACCCGGCCGGGTTGTAACACCGGTCGCCTGACTTGGTCCCGTAGACCCGGGTCGTCCACGCCGAGTTGGTCAGCTCCTGGTCGGTGTGCCCGGTCCACTTGTTGCGGCCGAAGAAGTACTTCGTCCCGTCGGTCTTGGTGACCTGCCAGTACTCGCCGGTCCCGCTGCCGTGCAGCTGGATCAGCGTCCCGTTGTCGCTTTCGCCGTGCCAGCCCTTGTCCTTGTCGTACACCAGGGGCATCGACTGGCCACCGAGGTTCATCGTGACGATGTCGCCGGCCCAGCACTGATCCCCGGTCTTGTTCTCCTCCGGCAGGCCCTCGATGGAGGCACAGGACCGGAAAGTGCGCTCGATGTAGCCCGGCGTGTAGTCCCAGCCCTGGCCGACCCACGACGGCTGCCCGCTCGTCGCCGCTGTGCGCCCGTCCACGCTGCCCGAGCTGTACGACAACTGCACCGATGGCCCAGCGCCCGTCCCGCTCGCCACCGGCGGCACCGCGATCGGATAGGACCAGTTGAACGAGCCGGAGTTGCCGGACACCGACCAAGTCCCGGACGGCGACAGCGAGGTCGCCTCGAACGACCCGTTCGATCCGGCCGCGGCGGGCACCACAGCCAGCACGGTGAACGACTTCGCGGCAATGTCCACGTCAGCGGACACCACCTCCGCATTGCCGTCGTTGCGTGAGCGCAGCGGAGTCTGTACCTGGCACGCCGGCACATCCGGTGTGGTCAGCGCACACTCCGGCAGGCGCACCAACCGCGCTCGCGCCCCGAAACCGGCGCCGACGGCGTGCTGGAACGACTTGTATCCGACCTCCACCGTCGCTTGCCCAGCCGTACCCCGAGTCGGCAAGAGGGCCACCACCACACCGGGCGCCGCCGCCCTGCGGGCCGTGGCCCGGTCGGCCACCTTGACCCGCACAGCCTCCAGGCCCGACTTCGACGCCACCGACACCGGCACCGTGCTCGCCTGCGCCGTCCCGGCCCGTCGTGCTCCCTCGAGGACCACTTCGGTTTCACCGGCGTTCGGCCAGGTCGTGAAGTGCCGGACCTCACCTGCCCCCGGATTCGGCGGCGTCTTCACCTGCCCTAACGGCGCATCGGTGTGGGCAACCACCTTCTCCTGCGGAGCGGGCGGTCTTTTCGACGGCTCCGGGGACGCCGGTAAATCCACACCGACAACGAGACCGGCAGCAAGCATCACCGACAGAGCCACGAATCGCGTACGCATCAGTACTCCCCAGATCGCGATTGAACTGCGCCAAACCAGCGGTAGTCGCGGATGGCGTGCACGGTTCGGCCTGCCCGCACGTAACTTGCCTGACCGGGCCATACGTGGGGTACACACAGTCGTATGGCCGGAACTACCTCACCCATCGGCGGGCTCCACGGCGATCACGTCGCGGAGCAGTTCGCGGGGCTCGGGGCCTGTCCAGTGTGCAAACGACTCTGGCCCGTAATCGGTGGTGGCGTTGAGTGATTCTCGCCACCGCCACCACCGCACCCACCGCCTACGTGATCTTGAGGCTCCATGCCTGTGTTACTGCCTTGCCCGGCGCATCCGCCCTATCCGCGCGACCTCTAACCGGAGTTGTCGCGGACCGCTGCCATCGGTGCGTGGCGGCGGTGCGGATGGTCAGCGCAGGGAGCGGAAGAACTCGCGCACGTCGGCGACGAACGGGCCGGGCTGTTCCAGGGCCAGGAAGTGTCCGCCGCGCTCGAATTCGGTCCAGTGCACGATGGTGTGATCGCGTTCGGCGAAGCGACGGATGGCGACATCCTGGGTGAGGGAGACTGCTACGCCGGTGGGCACGGTCCCGGGTTCACGTGGTGCCCAAGCCGAGGGGTCGTGATGGGCCTCGTAGTAGTTGTGGGCCGAGGAGGCGCCGGTCTGTGTGAACCAGTAGATGCTGACGTTGGTGAGGAGGGCGTCGCGGTCGACGGCGTCTTCGGGCAGGTCGGCGGCACTGTCGGTCCATTCCTTGAACTTCTCGACGATCCAGGCGAGTTGGCCGGCCGGGGAGTCGTTCAGGCCGTGTCCCAGGGTCTGGGGACGGGTGCCTTGGATCTTGTCGTAGCCGCTCTGTTCCTGCTGCCAGTGCTCTAGGCGCGCCAGCCGCTCCTGCTCGGCCACGGTCAGGCCGTCCATCTCACCGTCGGCCCCGATCGGAAAGGTGACCAGGGCGTTGACGTGCACACCGAGGACATGCTCGGAATCTTGGCGACCCATGGCCGGGGCGACGAAGGCGCCGACGTCGCCGCCCTGCACACCGTAGCGGGAGTAGCCGAGCCGGTGCATCAGCTCGGCGAAAGCGTCGGCGATGCGGCCCTGCGTCCAGCCCGCCTCGCTCAGCGGAGCGGAGAAGCCGAACCCGGGCAGAGAGGGAATCACCAGGTGGAAGGCGTCGGCGGGGTCGCCGCCATAAGAGCGCGGGTCGGTCAGGGGGCCGATGACGTCCAGGAACTCGGCGATCGAGCCGGGCCAACCGTGGATGAGCATCACCGGGGTCGCCTCGGCCTCGGGAGAGCGAATGTGCGCGAAGTGGATGGTCTGCCCGTCGATGTTGGTAGTGAACTGGGGCAGCTCGTTCAGCCTGGCCTCGTGCTTGCGCCAATCGTAGCCGTCGGCCCAGTAGGCGGCGAGCTGCCGCAGGTAGCCGGTCGGGACGCCGCGGCTCCATCCTTGGCCGCCGATCTCGCCGCTCCAGCGGGTACGGGCGAGCCGGTCTCGTAGGTCATCCAGCTCGTCCTGCGGGATGTCTATGCGGAACGGGTTGATCATCGAACTATTCCTTCCAGAAACGGAATATTTGTATGAAGATGGTGGTCCGATTGCTTGCGGTTCACCGCCCGTCTCAGAGGACGGGCTGACCTTTTGGGCTGCGAGGCATCGGTCGTTTCGTGCAGGTTGACGCCAAGACCCACGCCGAGCTAGATAGACAGCCCGATGCCCCCGTCCTGAGTACGGCGCGAGCCGTTGCGATGTGCTTCTATGCGTAGGCGTGATCGACAGGCTCAGAGCACCGATGATGATGGCGAATGCAGCCACGCTGATACGGCGAGTCTTTTGCCACAGGCCGCATGGGCCAGGTAGCAAAAGGATCATCGTGCAGTTCAAGTGGCCAGAAAATTTCCGTTCGCTGGCCTGGCGATAAGATCGGTGGGACTACAACGCATGCCGTCCTACTGCACGCTCTTCCACGATTAGTCTCACCGCAGACCCCTTCCCGTGCGGGCGACGCCTGATGACCCGAAAGCGGAGAGCGGCTTGAGTCTTTGGAAGCCGGGAGCTTTCGGGATGTTCGCCTGTTTGTGCTTGAGAGTGGAGATTATGAGGATTCCACGACGTCGGCTATCCGTATTGCGCAGCGCCAAGTGCGCTCTTGGGATGGCGTGCTGAGGGAGATCTCACCTCCTGCGGTCACGAACGAAGCGCCTGAACTGGCCGACCGGCTGGTGCCGGTCGAGCTCGTTGTACCTGCTGGTGTGGCAGAAGCTGACGGGCTCGCTGACCGCCTTGCCGATCGTGACGCCCACCGCCAAGCCCTGCGTGACCTGCGTCGCAGGGTCGGTGGCGCGCCGATGCGCCGCCTGTTCGAGGTGCTCAACGGGCCGCTGGCACAGCCCAGAACTCCCGGAGTGCGGTTCGGGCCCTACCGCACGGTCTCCTTCGACGATTGCAGCTCGCTCAAGACCCCCCGACACCGCCCGTAACCGGGCCTGGCTCGGCAGCCCCAGCCACGGCGGCAACCCGCTGCTGGAGCTGATGACGCTCGTCGAGACCGGAACCCGGGACCTGATCGGCGCGGTCTTCGGCCCCACCGGCGAAGGCGAGACGAGCTATGCCCGGCGCCTGCTGCCCCTGCTGAAGCCGGACATGCTCGTGTTATGGGACAAAGGCTTCGACGGCAACGCCTTCCTCGCCCAGGTCAGCGCCACCGGCGCGCAGTTCGTTGGCCGGCTGCGCAGCAACCGGCGCACCCCCATCCTGGCTCGCTCACCGACGGCTCCCATCACTCAATCATCGGCACCCTGCAGATCCGTATCATCGAGGCCCGCGTGAGGGTGACCTGCGCAGACGGCACCACCTTCACCGGCTCCTACCGCCTGGCCACCACGCTGACCGACGCCCGCCGCCATCCGGCCACCGCCCTGATCAGGCTCTACCACCAGCGATGGGAACACGAGTCGGCCTACTACGCGCTCCGCCACACGATCATGCAGGGGCGGATACTGCGGTCAGGCGACCCCGCCGGGCTCGAGCAGGAGATGTGGTCGGTGCTCACGCTTTATCAGCTCCTTCGGACGGTGATGGTCGACCCCGCCGAGTCCCGGCCCGGCACCGACCCCGACCGCTGCGGCTTCTCCATCGCCCTACACGCCGCGCGCGACCTGGTCATCCAGCCTGACGGCAACCCCGGCCACGCCACCACCGGCCTGCTCGCAACCATCGGACGCCGTGTCCTGGCCGGACTGCTTCCGCCCCGCCGCCCGCGAGTCAGCACCCGCAAGGTCAAATCGCCCACCTCCCGTTACAACGAACGACTCAACGACGGCAGGCCCGACCAAAGCCGCACCATCACCGGCCTCGACATCACCCCCCTGCCACCCCCACC
>NZ_VCJS01000469.1 GCF_005893125.1 Nonomuraea basaltis
CGCCTCGACGCTTGGATCGACGCCGTCCGGGCTGACGACCTGCCCTACCTGCATTCCTTCGCCAACGGCCTCGAACGCGACCACGCCGCCGTCCTGAACGGACTCACGCTCCCTTACAGCTCAGGCGTTGTCGAGGGCAAAGTATGCAAGATCAAATTCTTGAAACGGCTCATGTTCGGCCGCGCCAACTACGACCTCCTCAGAAAGATGGCACTGCTGAACTGAGTCGAGATCACCGACCGTGACCGCTCCCCAGCAAATGCACCAGACCCCGATAATTGGCCGACGAACCCTGGAGCTATCTGGCCGAGGACGGCCGTCTCGGTCAGTAGGTTTACACCCATGTACGGCAGATCCTGAACATCTTCATGTCGCTCGTGCTTCCTCCCCTCGGCCTCGCGGGTCTCGTAAACGTGACGCTGATCCTGGAGAAGGGCTACGACGCGGTCACCGTCACCGGCATCATCGACTGCGCGGACGTGGGCCGCTCCACCTTCTACTCCCACTTCACCGACAAGCAGGACGCGCTGTTCAGCAACCTCGACGAGCTCGGCTTCCTCCACCCCGAGCCGGCCGGGAGGGCGAGCGAGCTGTTCGCCTTCAGCCTGCCGGTGCTTGAGCACGTGCACGAGCGGTGGCAGCTCATACGGGCGCTGCTGGGGAGGCGCGGCGGCGGCCTGGTGTACGCGCGTGGCGAGCAACTGCTGTCCGCCGTGGTCAGGAAGGAGCTGCTGGATGCAGGCGGGCGCGCTTCGGCCTCGCTCGACCTGCTGGTGGTCGGCGTGGTGGGGGCATTCATGGCGCTGCTGCGCTCCTGGGTGGACGGCGAGACCACCGCCACGCCCGCGCAACTCGACGCCGCCTTCCGCGCTTGCGTCGAACCCGGCGTGCGCGCCGCGCTGAGCGCCCAGGAGTAGGCCCGCGGCCGCCCTGGATCAGCGGGTCGCCGGTGGGGCCTGCCATCGGGTGACGATGCTGCCGTGCCGCATCCGGCCCGCCAGGTGGATGCGCAGCGTCTCGGGTGTGTCATCGCCAGCGTCGCTGCTGATGTCCAGGGCGCCGTGCCGTACTGACAGGTCGTTGGCGTCTACCACCATGCCGGGCGCGAGGACCAACTCAACGGTGCCGCCGCTCACCCGCATCTCGATGACCAGCTCGGGCCCGCTGCGCACGGCGCGGGTCAGGTCCAACAGCACGGCGCTCCATGCGGTGCGCAGCGCGAGCCGGTGCGGCAGCCTCCAGGGGCCGTCACGGCGCACGTGGCCGTGCCGCTCCTTGATGGTGAGCAGCTCGGTGGGCGCGCCGATCAGGTCGGTGACGAGCGAGCTCAGCGCATCAACGGTGCGAGAGGCCAGCGCCGCGTCGACCCGCTCGTCGAACTCGGCCGGGTCCAGCCGGCCGTCGGCGACGGCGTCGTGCAGCACTGCGATGGTCTGATCGCGTTCAGCGTCGGACGCGCGCAGCGCGGGTGAGCTGGACGGATCGGTCGGCATCAGGCCTCCTGTCTCAACCAAGGCAGGATCGGACAGCCTTGCCCAGGTTCAAGGCCCGCGGGTCGTCTGGCCGGAAGTTCCAGAGATTGGTGACATAGCAGAAGCCGACACCGGCATCGGGGTCGCCGAGGGCGACCGATCCGCCGGAGCCCGGGTGGCCGAACGATCCCGGCCCGACCATCGGCGTCATTGGGCCGGGTCGCCAGAATCCCAGGGACATGTTGAAGGAGCGGTCGGCCGGGATGTTCAGGCCCGGCGGCAGGCCGTACATCCGCGTCTTGTCGGTCTGGACGACTGTCATTCTCTCGACCGTTGGCGGATCGAGCAGCCGGATCCCGTCGACGTCGCTGACCGTGGCGGCGTACATCCGCGCCAGCGAGTGCGCGTCCGCGATCATGTTGGCGGCCGGGAACTCCGACGCGCGCCAGGCACGCGACAACATGTACTCCCCGGAGGTGTTGTCCAACGCGCCGCCGAGCTCAGCGGCGCGAATCTGGAGCGAGCCTGGCCTCCACATGGATTCGACCCAGGCGGTGACGGTGTCCTCATCGAGCCCGGTAGCCGCGATCATCCCGGCGAGCAGCTCCTCCACGCTGAACGGAGCGGCGAAGTGGAGCTTGGACACCCGTTTCTCGTGTTTCTCGGGCAGTCCGATCCAGGCGCTGAGCCCGAGCGGGGCGGCCACCTCCTCAGCGAAGAAGGTGCCGAGTGACTTGCCGGTGATCCGGCGCACGAGCTCGCCGACCAGAAAGCCGTAGGTGACGGCGTGGTAGACGTGCTCGGTGCCCGGCTGCCACAGCGGCTTCTGCGCCTCGATCGCGCGGATGACCGGGTGCCATGCGCACGCCTGCTCGAACGTCAGCGGTCCGTCGACGAGCGGGAGACCGGCATGGTGGGACAGCAGCCAGCGCACTTTGATCTGGTCCTTGCCGTTGGCGGCGAACTCCGGCCAGTACCTGGCCACCGGGGCGTCCAGATCCAGCTCGCCGCGCTGTGCCAGCATGTGGGCGCAGATCGCGGTGGCGCCTTTGGTGGTGGAGGCGACATGGACGATCGTGTCTTCGCTCCACGGCCGGTTCGCCTCGCGATCGGCCAAGCCGCCCCACAGATTGGCGACGGGGCGGCCGCCCACGTAGACGCAGCACGCCGCGCCCACCTCGCCGGGGTCCTCGAAGTTCGCGCGGAACGCGTCGGCGAGTTCTCCCCAGCCTTCCTCTACACCGTGCTCGAAATCGTCGGCTGTCATTCTGATGCCCTTCCGATGGATTCTTGATAGACGTCCGCGTAGGTGCGCGAGTCCTTGATCAGATCGTCGCAGAAGGCGGCGACGTCGTTGCCGATGAGTTCCAGGACACCCTTTCCTGCCGTGACTCCTTCCTCGAAGAAATCGACAATCCCGGAGAGCAGAGACCCGTCAAGCAAATCGACCGGTCCGACTGGTACTTTGTAGTACCGAGTACCACTATATAGCAGCACAGAGTAGCTAGCCAAGTGGGGGCGTTAGCAGTACGACTACTCGCAGAAGACGCGCAGGTGGCCGTCGGGCTCCATGTCCATCTCCACGATCGCCTCGTCGAGGTGCTCCACGAGCGCCTCAAGCTGCTCGGGCTTGAGCTGCTTCAGGTCCAGCGGCACGCCCGCCTTGTCGAGCTCGGCGTTGGCCCGATCCAGCGCCTTCGGTGGGACCAAGGCCGCG
>NZ_VCJS01000470.1 GCF_005893125.1 Nonomuraea basaltis
CCCATACTTCCCTCCCCGCCCCCCTTTTGTGATCTTGGAGGGGTCCCCGTGAAGTTGGCTCCGAAACGATTCGGTAACCTCCGTCGCGCTCCGATGCTGGGTCTACGATGAGTCCAGCGGGCGATGGCGTCCCGCCGAGTGGTGCGCAGCCCGAGGGGGTTCCCAAAGAGTCTTTTGCCTTGGTCTGACGCGCGAGGTCTGAGCAACGAGCCGACGCCGCCCAGAGTCGGATCGGAGTCCCCCGCCGGAGGTTGATTTTCAGGGATCCGCCAGAGACCGCCTGGTCACGAACGCTTTGAGGTGGACTACTCGATGTATGGCTCCACGCATTCCAAACCGCAATCGATGCGGCGGCGGATCGCTGGCTGAATCTCGTAGTCGCCAAGTTGAGAGGGATCCACCCAACGTACTTCGCGCGATTCCTTGGGGTCGGGCTGTAGAGCGCCGCCTAGGACGCGGGCGCGTAGGCAGACATTGATCGGTTGGCGTACCTCATCGAGTTTGTCACCGTGCATATAGACGATCACGTGATCGGGCGTCGAGAAGACGCCTACCAGGCCCGTAACCTCGACCTCAATGCCTGTTTCTTCCCGACACTCGCGAACACCAGCGTCGGCGACTGTTTCTCCCTTCTTGACGCCACCGGTTGGGATGGTCCAGAGGTTGTTATCCGCGCGGCGGAGGAGTAAGAGGTGGCCATCATCGTTGGTGACGAAGACGCTTGCCGATGCCTTCCGGCTGGTTGGCTTGGGCGCGTTTGGGTCACGCCAGTAGTCGATTCGCCTCGTCTTCGTCATTCCGCGCCCCCTCGCGTCAGCGGGCGAGCCGACGCCCATACCCGCTCGTATGATTCCAAGTAGGTGTTGAACCATGCCCCATCGACTCTGCGGAGGTGCAGGGTGGGTGTGTACGCCGCGAGGATGCCGTAGACGTGGACGTTGACCAACATTTCGTCATCAAAGCGGTAGATGCTGTTGTAGAGCGGCGTGTCATGCAGACGGATTTGGACGCTGAGAGGCATGCGTTGGGTGTAGTAGCTCAGTACCGCCGCGACGCGGCCAGCAACGCCACCACCGATCTGATGCTCGGCATCCCGCGCTTCGAGTTGTTTACCGTGCGGGTCACCGAGAAGTAGTCGAACCCTGACGCCAGCCTCCGCTTTGGCAATGAGCGTTGGAATCCAGTCGGGGTGTTCCTCGGTCAGGAACAAGCCAGCGAACGCAAGGAGGTCGATGTTCCGACTGGCCGTCCGGAGCGTCTCCATCCACTGATGACGCGGGACGTCGCTCCGGCGTGGGTAACTGGCCACGAGTTCCGCCCCCACCAGGGCAGTTTTATCGACAGCGTCAGGCCAGAGATAAGACTCGTCTTCCTCCAGGATCGCGGCGACCCTGTAGCGAGTCTTCGGGTATGGCACAGAGGCTCCCTGGAGCCACCGGCCAACACTTTTCACGCTGACCTGGGCCATGTCCGCGAGCTGCTCTACGTCCAGCCCGGCACGGAGCATAGTACGGCGGAGGCGTTCGTTGACCATGGCCCCACTATGCCGTCTCTGGACAGCCTGCGGAATCTAGTTGGCCGAAAGATGTCCTCAGATGTCCACTGGTGTCGGCGCGCTGTCCAAGCCGTCCATTGGATCCTCTCTACACACGCCGCAGGTCAAAGGGTGAGTCGTCGGTGGAGGTCACGATGGATCCAGCAAGGGCAGCAGACGGGAACTCGTCGGGCAGGGCGATGCCTGGGCGACAAGAGCGTTTGCTCGATGCGGATCTTCTGGGGCATCGGCGGCCTGTGGGCACGGTCTCCAATTTCGTGTCCGGGTCCATGGCGGTCGCTCAGGAGATAAACCCGAACGTGCCCAATCCAGCACGGATGTACGATTACTGGCTCGGCGGGAAGGATCATTTCCCGGCTGATCGCGAGGCCGCCGATCGAGCCTCTCTGCTGAACCCCCATGCGAAAGCGTGTGCTCTGGCCAACCGGGCCTTTCTTCGTCGAGTGGTGCGCTATCTGGCAGAGCGGGGCGTCCGACAGTTCCTCGACATCGGAACGGGACTGCCGTCTCAGGGCAACGTGCATGAGATCGCCCAAGCGATCCAAGCGATCCACGCGGACGCGCGGACGGTCTATGTGGACTACGACCCCATCGTTGCCCAGCATGGGCGGGCGCTGCTGGCCACCGATGAGCGCACGATGATGGTGCAACTGGATGTGCGTTACCCCGAGTTCATCCTGCACAAGGTGCTGGACTTCGACCTTCCCGTTGGGGTGCTGCTGGTAACGACCATGCACTTCATCGGGGATGAGGAGGATCCCTGGTCGATCGTGCGGACGCTGCTGGAGCACATGGAGCCGGGGAGCTATCTGGGGCTGACGCATGTGCTGGAGGCACCGAACACGATCGCCGCCGCTGCTGTGTATGACACGGCATCGGCGTCCGTGACCCTGCGCAGTGAAGAGGCAATCCGGGAGTTCTTCACGGTGGCGGATGTTGAGCTGGTGGATCCGGGGCTGGTGCGGGTGCCGCTGTGGCGACCGGAGATGGATCCCCGGCTGGCGGAGGAGGACGCCGCGAAGGTCGATGTCCTGGGTGGGGTCGGGAGGAAGGAGCGGTGAGGACGGCTACACGTGTGTGGAGTCCGGCCGGACGGCTGGCGCGGGAGTTGGCGGGTCATCTGGGGCGTCGCGGTATCGGCTCGCAGGTCTCCGAATGCGAGGGGATCGCGTTGGTGGGGGTGTGGTCGGTGGGGTTGACGGTGTGGTGTGAGTGGGGGCCGGATGGATGGCGTTTCCGCTGGTCGCTGAGCGATGCCAGCGCACCGGGGCCGTGGCGCTACACCTCTTGCCCGTGCTCGGCGATGGAGACGGCCGTGGGGCGGATCGTGCGCTTGTACACCGAGCGGTACTGGCGGGTGTACGGGGCGGCTCCAGAGGGGGCGCATGACCGACTCACCAGTCCGGCGAATCTGGCGGAGTAGGCCATGAGCGAGGAAGACCCCGGCTATCTGGAAGCACGCCGGGATAGGTTCGGTCCTTTCATCAAGCCTTGGCTATTCATAGGCCTTGAGGAGATCCGAGACGAAATGACCCGATAGACAACGAAGAGTGCCCCTGATCTGGAAGATTACGGATTGTCGAGATCAACAACCTTCCAGAGCGAGGAGCACTCTT
>NZ_VCJS01000471.1 GCF_005893125.1 Nonomuraea basaltis
CCGCTCATTCGCGTCAAAGACAGCGACGAGGAAGTCGATGAAAGGCGCGGCTCCGTCAACGACAACGAATCCGTTAACGGTGTTCTCACCCCGGGGTTCGGGATCTTGCTTAGTCATCTCCATGCCGCGAGGCTAGAGATAATTGCGGTCAGTTTCCTACCGCAATAGCGGCCCAGGGACGCCCTGCCGGGTCCAGCTCGTTGGCTTGGACCGTCTCTATAGCGGCCAGCTTGGCCCGGTCCGGACCGCTGCCGGTGTCCAGGTCGGCCCAGCGCCCCCTCATCCTGCGGAGCACACTCATCGTCCCACCGCAAGCCCAAGAGCGCTGCTTCTTCTCAGGCTGTTCGTCACTGAGCCTGGCGGGCGAGACGCCGGTACTGGTTCACAATTCGGGGCCATGCCCGGACGGGGTTGACGATGTCTGGCACGAGGGCACTTTCGACAATCCCGGGGGCAGCTTCCAATACCAGTGGGAAAAGCACGGTGAGCCATTGAACGTCACGCCCGAGAAGTACTTGCAAGATTCGAGTGGCTGGGGAAGCGACTGGCTGAGCCGGGAGGCAAGAGTGGCTATAACGCGAAGAGGATGCCATTCGACGACGGCAAGTGGGGCGTGAAGTACTCGGATCCCAACGGGGGTATGGGTGGGATCATCGGGCCGGACGGACGAGTCGTTTCCTTCTGGTACGACGGGACCCACTCGGAGCAGGGAAAAACGTGATGCTCAGTTTCATGGACGCCTACACCCTGTGGCGCAATCTGCGTTCCCTCGGAGCGGGTCAAGTAAGGATCTGATTCTGGCGCACAGCGATCTGGCGGAAGCCGACGAGTACGTGACGACGGTGATTCGATATGTGGAACGCGGGATCTTCAAGCCGGCGCCGGTCGACGTCCTCGCGATGCTTCAAGCACTGATGCAGCGAATCGATCGGCTCGGTGACATAGCATCGGGTGGCGACCAGGCCGTCGCCCGCTCGCAACACGCATACGCGGCGCTGCTCGACCTCGTTTATCGGCAGTTCCTTGAGGTGGGGCGTCCGCGTGAATAGCAGAGTCACCTTCCTCAGTACCGGTTGGCTCGGGGCAGGGTAATGAGGTCGGGCTGAAACTTCAGGGGGCCCGTCGGGTTTGTTTCCGGCCGAGGGTGTATGGGTGAAGATGGAGCAAACTGCAAATGGTGTCGAAGTTCACTACGCGTACAATACGCGGACTGGGGCGTCTGACGACTTCAAGTTCAAACGACTGGAGTGCTGAGTGAAGCTTACATGCATTGGTGACTGTGGTAGTCATCTATCGGCGGAGGTCCTGCAGAGGTCAGGGAATACATCCCAATCCAGGTTCAACGTGACTATCGGTCGGGACTATTGGGTTAGCGCCATGGCGCTCTGGACTTATGGACTGGGTATATTGATTGTCGATGATACAGGAAAGCCGAACTGGAAGCTGATCGATCTATTTAGTGTGGCCGATCGCCGACTACCTAATACTTGGGAGTTTGAGGTTGTAAAGGGTCGTGCGCCAGTGCTCGCTATTTGGGGGTATCCTACTCTCGTTCGGGACCCGAATCATCATGACGACCTGATCGAAAGAAAGTCCTCGGCGCTGGACGTATTCCTTCGCGAAGCACAGCCTCCGCCTCAATAGTTCCCCTTTTATTTTAATTGGACCTCTGAGAGCTTTGACGGTATCGCCGACGGCAACGTCGGTGGGCACCTGCCGCAGGTCCTGACAGTAGAAAACGTGCACACGTACTATGTGTTGGCAGACGAGATACCGGTACTCGTCCATAACAGTAACCCGGCTTGTGATGCGGCAAGCGGGTCAACCTTCGCGGGAAAACGCTCGATGATGCCGAGAACGAGTTCTTCAGTCAGTGATTTATATTCAGGCCGGAGACCAAGGTTGGGTATCGGCGATACGCTCATATAGACGGCAGTGTGGTTTGGATCAGGGAACGGTGAGGTGCAAAAGGATCGGGTCTAAGATTGACCCTAGCCCAAACAGAAGAACTACAGCCCCAGATAAGGTCCAGACGGAACGATCACAACAGAGAATTCGACCGGGGGAGATGGTCATCCGTTGAGCACCTTTGATAAATTTCTCAAGGTTGTGCCGAGCTGTCATGGATATGTCATAGATAGGCTTTCACTGGCGCAAGTCGATGACGCCGATGCTCTTGAGATTGGCCTCCGTTGGGGTCCCGAGAAACCGGACATCACGCTTGCTTTTCGTGATGTCTACTTCTTTTCGATCGTAAAGCTTCCCGGTCCCGGTGCCGAGCCCTTGGATCAGGTGGTGGCGACGGCTTTGGAGCCGAGGAACGAGTCTTGGCCTGACGGCGTATGGCTCGATCTCGTGCGCTCAACCTCTCTGCCGCCGTTGATTTGGCTAGGAGCCGAGGGGCCGGTTCAGCTCAATGTGATTGCGGCAATCGCCACAGTTTCGGTTGAGGTCCTGTGAGATCGTCCGAGACCTGAGATTTCTGCGGCAGCGCGGATGTAGCGTTTGTACAGCCGCCACGGGCAGAATGTTGATGGCAACACCGACGACATCGCCGCCGACCGGTGGCCACGCGACGGCGTTCCCCAGCAACCCGCGCGCCTGGCTGATGACGACGGCTCGGAACCGAGCGACGGACCGCATCCGCCGCGACCGGACCCTCGCGACCAAATTCGGCCTGCTCGTCACCGGCAATCATGCGGAGGTGCCGATGAACACCGCGACGTTTCCCGACGAGCGCCTGGAACTCATCTTCACCTGCTGTCGCGCGACACCGCGTCGACTCCGCGGGCGCCGTTGTTGATCATGTTGAGAATCGTTCGATTCTCAACACTGGCCCGAAGGCCTCTGCATAAATCGCCGAGCCTCCCGAAATCTCTCGGAAAACGTGTTGAGAAGTCGGAGTGTTCACCAACTTCGGCAGGACCCTTTTACTTAGAGCCTACTGACAAAGGGTTTGATCGCTGAGCCCGGGACCATGGAGGCCGTCCCCCACCGTGCGGACACCAGTCACTAGCCTCGATAGTTCACGCGTTCTGGTGGCTTCGCCGAGCGTGATGGCTGAGTGATTTATTGATCTTCATCTGCGGTTTCGGGCAGGCACCCGCGTCGGCGGTCACGCCGATGGTGCCGGTTCCACGAGC
>NZ_VCJS01000472.1 GCF_005893125.1 Nonomuraea basaltis
GGCTCAGCGACAGCGGTCAGGCCCAGGCCTGACCCGGCGAGCGCGCGGCGCGTGAGGCGACAACCGAGCAAGATCCTAAAAGCCGAAAATGATCTATCCGAGTCTCAACGGTTCGAGGGGATTGTCAGTTGGCGGTTTGGTAGGTGGTGATGGCTTCGTCGAAGCGGCGCACCCCTTGCAGCGTGTTGCCGAGGTTGGTCAATGCCCCGGCTTCGCCATGGTGGTCGCAGAGGTTGCGGTAGATGGTGATGGCGGTTTGGAGGGCAGTGATGGCTTCGTCGAAGCGGCGCACCTCGCGTAGGGCAATGCCCAAGCTGTTCAGTGCCCGGCCTTCGCCGTAGTGGTCGCTGAGGTTGCGGTAGATGGTGATGGCGGTTTGGTGGGCGGTGATGGCTTCGTCGAAGCGGCGCACCTCACGTAGGGCGATGCCCAGGCTGTTCAGCGTCCGACCTTCGTCATGAGGGTCGCCGAGATGCTTGCTAGCGGCTACAGCAATGGTGTTGACGGTTAAGCAATCGTCGAGCAAGCGACGGCGGGATAGATACATGTTGAGGGAAGCTGCCAGGTGGGCGGCGACATGGTGTCGTCCGGTGGCGGCAGAGACGCCTACAACAGCGACCAGGTTGGCACGTTCGGCATCGAGCCACGCCAATGCGGCATCTCGTCCGGTGGAGTGGCTAGAGACGAGCTGTCCGGGCGGGGCGTGTAGGTGGTTATCGGCGGCTTCGGCGGTGCGCAGATAGAAGTCCAGCAGCCGGTCCAGTGCTTTCTCTCGCTCGTCGTTGATTGCTTGGGCACGTCCGTGGTGGTCGGCGTAGAGGCGAATCAGATCGTGCATGCCCCAGCGCGAGGCGTCTGGGGCAGTGAGCAAATGGGCGCGGGTCAGGGCGGCCAGCTGGCGGCGGACGAGTGGTTCGGGTGAACCGGTGAGGGCGGCGGCGGCTTGGATGGAGATGTCTGGGCCGGGGTTGAGGGGCAGCAGGCGAAACAGATGGGCTTGTGCTGGCTGGTCCGATCGGAGGTGGTTGTAGGACAGGTCGAAAGCCGCCCCTACGCCCACGGGTCGGCCGTGCTGGTCGAGGTCGCCGCTGTCCAAGGCGTCCAGCCGCTGGCGGGCGTCGATGAGTTCGGCTGCCATGTCGGCTAACCGGCGCCTAGGCTCGGCGCGCAGCAGAGCGCCGATGATCTGCAACGCCAGCGGCAAACCGCCACACAGCCGGACGATTGCCGCTGCGTGCTCAGGCTCTGCGTGGGCCCGTTGGTCGGGCGCACTCACCTGTAGGGCGGTATGCAGCAAGTCGAGAGCCTCAGCCTCGGGTAGGACGGCCAGGTCGATCAGGTAGGTCGGCAGGGTCAGGGTGTGCCGGGAGGTGATCAGCAGCCGATGGCACGGCTGGGCCGGCAGCAGCGGTTCCACCTGGCCGGTGACAGCGGCATTGTCCGCCACGACCAGTACCGGCAGCTGCTGCCGGGCCCGCTCGGCCAGCACCGACCGATACAGGCTCAATTGTTCCTGATCGGTGGGCGGTAGCTCGGCGTCGCGGATGCCCATCGCGCGTAGCAATTGGCTAGCCGCGGCGGCGGCTTGTACCCGTTCGGTGGAGTCAGGGGTGTAGCCGCGTAGGTCGACGAAGAAGACTCCTCCACCGAACCAGCCCTTCCGTATCCCCTGGTGGGCGGCGACCAATGCCAGGGCGGTCTTGCCGATCCCGGCCATGCCAGCCAACGCCGCCGACACCACTAATCCTGGTTCGTCCCCGCGGGTGGGCGTCAGGAATGCCAACACCTCTTCAAGGGTGTCGCTGCGGCCAACGAAGCCAACAGGAGCAGCCGGCAGACCCGCCAGGGCCTGCGGGGCTGCGCCAGAGGTATGCAGGGTGAGGTTGCGGGCTACGGTCACTGGGGCGGTGAACACCCCGCCAACCGTGACGGTGTCATCGCCGGTACTCACTGCGCCAGAACTGTCGCCGCCGATCGCGGCTGCGCGATCCCCTTGGGCTGACGCACTTGCAGGACCGCTCACCCGCGCCGAACCCGTAGAGGCGTGCCCTACTACCATGCCGCCCGACATCATGCCAACCGCGGTCGAATCCGGTTCTGAGGAAGACACCTTGCTCGTCGCGGCGCCCACGTTCGGCCGGGCAGGAGGAAGGGGTGAGCGAAACTGTGCCCATAGCGCTACCCCGGCCACCAACAGGCCAGCGATACCGACAAACATGCTGATCACGCTGGCCCGCTTATCTAGCACATCCAGCAGCAGGCTGGGGCCCTGCTCCGAGGCGGCGAAGAAGGCGACGAGTCCCACCGCCAGCAACGCCAGCGATGCAACCGCCGCTGACCAGACCAATAAGCGCGACCATAGACGCCGGCCCGGCCCAGGCGCCTGCTGAGAAGAAGGTCCTGTCACTCCTCAAGAATGACCCAATCGCCATAAAGGAATCAGATCATGGCAAACCTGTTATCTATCGTGTCCTTCTCCGGACGTGCGCAGCGTCACGATGAGCACACGCTGTAGGAGTGCGCGCGCTACTCCGGGCTCCTAAGCGGGCTGAGCTGGGGAAACGGCCTATGGGCAGTCCGAGACACACAAGATCGTCCCTCGTATGTCCCGCAACCAGAGCGACGAGTACCGCGTCATCCTGTGGGAGAGTCCCTCGTAGATCTGGGTGATCTCCGATGCCCTGCCCGTCCACTTGAGGAAACCTGTCGATCAGGAGGCTGAGCTGGGGCTATGGTTGCGGCTGGCTCTCATCGTTTCTCGCTGCTCTCGGCCATACCACGGAACAGTGACGGAATAGAGCAGGAGGTGGCTTCATGGCGATCCCGAAGAAGGGCTCGCGGCACATCACCGTCGATGGCGCCGTACTCCGCTGGCGCGTCCGTCGTAAGCCCACGTACTGCCAGGGGAACGGTTGGGGCCCGATGACATTCGCGGTGGAACTGGCCGACCGGAAGGTGTCAAGTCAACTGAGACACGGGCGCTGTGACGTTAGCTAGGCGAGGTCCTCCTGGTCGGTGACCTGCTGCTTGTCTGTCTCGTCGGTAGGTTTGTTGATCCAGGCGGCGGCCGGCAGCTTGGGTAGCGTGGGTGTGCGGGTGAACCGCTGGGGAT
>NZ_VCJS01000473.1 GCF_005893125.1 Nonomuraea basaltis
GACCATCACCAGCCCATCCCTACGAGCAGTGCCTTTCTGCTCGTAGGGATGGGCTGGTGATGGTCAGGTCGGTGCCTGCAGGGCGTGCAGCCGGGTCAGGGCGGTGATGATTTGCCTGGCCCAGGGCCATCGCTGGGGGATGCGGAGGCGCAGGCGGCGGCCTCCGCGCACCAGGCTGCCGGCGACGGCGAGCAGGCGTAGCCGGAGTCGTTTGGGCTCGTAGCGGCGGGCGTCGGTGTCGTGCAGGGCGAGCATCTGCATCCAGGCCAGGAGTTCGCAGGCCAGGGCGACGATCTCCAGCCAGATCTGGTTTTGGGTGAAGTCGTGCAGGGGCAGGTTGCGCAGGCCGGTGTCCTTGGCGGCGCGGATGCGGTCTTCTGCGCGGGCGCGACGGCGGTGGCGTAATTCGAGGTCGGCGAGCTGGCCGCTTCGTGTGCCGGTGACAAAGCAGGTGAAGCGGTGTCCGTCGATGTCGGTGAAGCGCAGTTGGGCGCCGGGGTGCGGACGTTCTTTGCGGACGATGACCCGCATGCCTTTGGGCCAGCCGGTCAGGTCGAGCAGGCCGGTGAGCTCGGCGACCCATGCGCCGGGTCGTATCTGGCGGTCGGCGTCGTAGGCCGGTGTCCAGGCGGTGGCGGGGAGTTTGAGAATCGCGGCGGCGATGTCGTCGGTGATGGTGAACCCGATGGAGTACTTCAGCCATCGTCCTGGGCGGGTGAGCCAGTTCAGGAACTCGCGGGTGCCGCCGCCGGAGTCGGTGCGGATGAGCACGTTGCGCCGCAGGTGCTTGGGGAGTTGGGCCAAGGCGAGCCGGGTGGCCTCGATGTGGTCGGCGGCGGTGTTGTCGGGTAGCCGGAGCGCGTTACCGCGCCCCGGCCCCCTCAGAACCGGACGTGCCCCTCACAGAGCATCCGGCTCAAGCAAGCCCCTGGGGCGTTCAGGCCGTTGCAGGTGCTGGGGTCGTGACGCGTGTTACCTGACGGCGTCTCGCGCAGTGGGCGTGCATCAGGCAGCGTGCTGTCTCGTCCGGTGCGCCGTTCGGGGCGGTGATCGCTGATCGGCGGATCGCCTTGCGCAGCGCGAGGAGCCACTGTTCCCATTCGGCGGGGCTTTGAGGCTCCTGCGTTTCGTGGAACAGCAGGTCGCCGCAGCCGAGGCAGCGTCCGTTCTGAGCTCGTAGGAGCTTGCCGAAGAACGGCCCCAGCGGCGGTTTGCCGCGTCGTTTCCGAGCGGCCCAGTAACCGGTCAGGGCGGGGTCGTCCAGGGACGCTCCGCCTTTGACCAGCCGGTGCCGGACGATGGGTGTCCAGGAGAACTTGACCAGGTAACGGCCGCTGTCGCGGTCACCGAACACCCAGTGGTCCCGTCTGGACGGGTGGAACGCGTCGAAGTACCGGGCCTTCGCCCAGCGCTTGGACTTGTTCGGGTGCGCCCGCAGCGCCCACCGATAGGTGAGCCTCCACACGTAGTGATCGAGTGAGGAGAAGATCTCCTTGGAGACCACGGTGCGGTAGTAGGCAGCCCATCCCCGGATGATCGGGTTGAGCTTGTTGACCACCGCCTGGGCGTTGGCCCCGTGCAGGGCCTTCACCTCGGCGGCGAGCCTGCTGCGGATGCGCAGCACGGCGGCCTTACTCGGCTTGATCAGCAGCTTCCCGTTCCGGTAACGGCGGATGTTGAACCCGAGAAAGTCGAAGCCGTCTTCGAGGGCGACGATCTGAGTCTTATCCTCGTTGAAGGCCAGGCCTCGGGGGGCCAGCCACCGCGTGAGATCCGCTTTGACCTGCTGCGCCTGCTCAGGACTGACACAGAGCGCGACAAGATCATCAGCATATCTCACCACAACGGGTGTTCCAGGTATGGCGCCTCCCGCGTGTGTGTAGCCGTCGGGAAACGTTCTGGCTCCGGCTGCAGTTTCGAGTCCGTGCAGGGCCACGTTCATCATCAACGGGCTGATCACACCGCCCTGAGGAACGCCCTCTTCGGTGGGTGCGAACCGACCACGATCGAGCACTCCCGCCTTCAGCCATCGCCCGACCCGCCCCCGTGCGGGGAATGTGCCGAGCATCGACATCAGATGGTTGTGGTCGATCTTGTCGAATGCCGCGACCAAGTCGGCATCGAGGATCCACCGACGGTGCGGGTTGCGGCCCGCGACCACCGTGAAGATCGCCTCGATCGCGTCGTGGCAGCCGCGGCCCGGACGAAATCCATAGGATTTCGGCTCGAACCGCGCTTCCCACTCTGGCTCCAGCGCATTGACGGTCAGAGCCTGCAGAGCTCTGTCCGTGATCACCGGGATGCCGAGCGGGCGTTGACGACCGCCTGCCTTGGGGATGAATACCCGCTTGACGGGTTTGGGCTTCCACGGCTCGGCGTGCTGCTGCACCCAGTCGGCCAGTTCGGCCTTCGCGGGTGCGAGCAGGACAGTCTTGCCGTCGATGCCCGCCGTCTGACGGCCAGCGTTCAGCTCGGTCACCCGCCGCACCGCCAGCAAGGCGTTGGAGCGGGATCGGAGCATCAGTTTCTGCAGATTCCTGACTTTCGCCAGGTCTCCCGCCTGCGTCGCCGTGAAGATTCTTTGCCGCAGCCGCCGTACTTCGTCCTCGACCCGCCGCCAATCGATCGACAGCCAGTCGTGGATCTCGTCCTCCGGTCCGTTCGCCATGGGCGTCCAACTTGTCCTTCGGTTCCGGTTCCACGTCTTTGATCTCTTCACAGGCCCACCTGGCCACGTCAGCACCCTTACGGGTTCGGGCAACAACCCGTATCCGGCCGGTTATCCGAGACCAACGGCGGAGGTGCCGTCATCGTCGTCCCGGTTTCCCGTCGCCTTTCGGCCACCGGCGTTCGCTTCTTGGCCATCCTGTTCCCGCCGGGGAGATCGGCTTTCCTCACGGTCAGCCCACCGGCGGCCAGAGGCCGCCGGACCCCGTCGGGGTTTCCACGTTCCGCACGAGTGAGTCGCGACCGGGTCGGGGTCGGGTAGCGGGAGTGCATTTCTGCGCCCCCGCCCCCTCAGAACCGGACAAGCCCGCTTTCCAGGCATCTCGGCTCAAGCAAGCCCGAAGGCTCACGGGCAGGCAGAAGTACCGTGCCGTT
>NZ_VCJS01000474.1 GCF_005893125.1 Nonomuraea basaltis
GGGCGCCGGTGGGGAGTACGCGGCGCAGGAGGGTGAGGGCGAGGACGGCCGCGCCGGCGGCGAGGATCGCGGCCACGGCCGCGGCGACGTTGAGGCCGCTGGTGAAGGCGGCGCGAGCCGGTTCCAGGAGCGCCTGCGCCGCGGTCGCCGGCAGCTGTTCGGCGGCGGCGAGCGCTCCGGTCAGCGTGTCAGCGGCTCCGGCGGGGACGCCCGCGGGCATCTGGGCCCGGTAGATCGCGGCGCCGACGCTGCCCAGCAGCGCGATGCCGAAGGAGACGCCGAGGTCGCTGGCCGTGGTGCTGACCGCCGAGGCGGCGCCCGCCTTCTCCGGCGGCGCGGCGCCGAGCACCAGGTTGGTGGTCAGCGCCATGGTGGGGGCGATGCCTGGATACAGAATTTGACATGCTCCTCCCCGTGAACGGGGAGGATTCTCATGGCCGCTATCGCTGGTGCCGCTGCCGGAGGGCAGCAAGAGCCTGCTCGATCTGGGCGGCAGCCACGGGTTGTACGCCGAGGCGTTCTGCCGGGCGTACCCCGGCCTGGCGGGCACGATCGTCGACAGCGCCGTCACGGAAGGCTAACCAGTTTGATTAGGGATTCTCACGTATCCGTGGCGGCTTGATAGCAGCGGACTTCTTGGACTCGCAAGAGTGCTCGGAGGCGTCTGGGCGGGCGCGCCGCGAGTCCTGCAAGCATTCGTGCATCGCTCGTATGTTCTATCCGGCAGAGCCAGAGACTGGTAGTCTAACGGTCACTTAGGGTGAAAGTCCGGAGTGACTGGGGGTGCAGGTCGTGCGGGCGTACCGGTTCACTGTCGATTTCACTGTCCATTTCACTGTCGATCCAGCACCGCGTCGGGCGGGTGCACCGGCTGCGCGCTCCAGGGCCGCGCGGGTGGTCAGCACAGGCTTGATGGTGGCGGCGGCGAATCTGGCGCAGCGAGCGGCGGAGGAGCACTCCTTTGCCCTCGGTGGTGGCCGGCTGGCGGGGATGGGCTCTGCGGATGCTCGCTGCTGTGTGCCCTATGGGTGCGGCCGGTGTCTTGAGGGCGAGGGTTGCCGGTGAGCCGGAGGCCGCCGCTGGCCGCGGGCCACAGTGCCCGGATGGCCTGTGCCCGCGCGCTACTGCGTGGTGGGGTGGAGGAGACGACGGGCGAGGTGGTGTCTGCGACGGTGCTGGCCGAGCGGGTCGGCTGGTGCGCCGAGCTGGTCGGCGGTATCACGGCGGGGCTGCTGGCCGAGCACTGGAGCATGGCCGATGTCGCTCTGCTGGCTTCTGGGGTGGATGCGGGCGGGCGGAGGCTGCCGTCGAACGCGTGGATGGCGCTGCGCAGGCTGGGCTGGACGGTCACCGCGCCCGAGGGTGTGACGGTCAACGACCGGATCGTGCGCATGGCTCAGGAGCAGGCCGGAAGGCTGTTGCGCTCGGCGCACTGGCGGGCCGGACTCACTGCCGGTGTCGTGGCCACCTGGCCCGCCGACCCGTGCAAACGCACGGCGCAGGAGTGGGATGCCGTGCGCGCCGCGGTCCCCGGCGGGGCAGACCTGCCCGCCGGGATCATCAAGGCTCGCACTCGGCAGATCGCCGCGTTCCTGCGATCGAGCGGGCGGTTGCCGGCCGATGTGTGCGAGCTGGAGGGCGCGCCGCGGGCGGCGCGGATGCTGCTGCTGGCCGCCTGCGACCGCCAGCAGGCCACCCTCGAGCGCAGCGAAAGCGACCCTGGGCGGGCGTTGCTCAGATTGCAGTTGCCCACCCGGCCGGATCCGCGCTCGTATGCGGATTGGGAGTGGGTGGCCTGCCCCATCACGCTGCCCTCCACGGTTCCGGCTGACGCGGTGCTGCATCTGCCCACCTTGCGCCTCATCGGCGGCGCGGTGCGTGCCGAGGTGGCCTTCACCCATGCCGTCCCCCAGGCCCGGCGCACCGGACACACCATGGCGCTCGGGGTGGACTGGGGGTTGAACACGCTGCTGTCGGCCGGGGCGGTACGGCGCCACGCGGACGGGCGCCTGACCGCGCTGGGGGCCGGCGCCCAGTTCCGCGCCGCCGGCGTGCTGGCCAAGCAGCACCGCCTGCGCCGGCTGTCGGAGCATCTGCACGCCAAGACCGACTGCTACCAGCGCCTGATCAACGGGCGCGCACCCCACCCGGCCGTGGCGGGCAGGCACGCGCTGCTGGCCGAGGAGATCCGCCACCTGTCCGCACGCCGCTCGAACCTCAACGACGCCCTGGCCCGGGCGGCCGCCCGGTGGGCCGTCGATCAGGCCATCGCCGCCCGCGCCACGGTCATCTACCTGGAAGACCTGCGATCGCTGGAAGCCCGCGGGATGGGCCGCACCCTCAACACCCGCCTGTCACAGCAGGTGCGCGGCCAGATCACCGACCACATCCGGCACCTGGCCGCCGAAACCGGGATCGCGGTGGTGACCGTCCCCGCCCGCAACACCTCCAAGCACTGCCCGCACTGCCTGACGCCGCTGCGGCACGGCAAGGCACCCGACAAGCCCGCCATCGCCGGGTGGAAGTGGGCGATCTGCCCCAACCCGGCCTGCGGCTGGCAGGGCGACCGCGACCACGGCGCCTGGCGCCGCATCGCCGCCCGCGGCCTGACCCACCAGGCCAGAACCGCCGTGGACCGGGCCACCGGCGCCATGGCGATCGGCTCAGTGGTGGACAAACTGGAAGCCCGGGCGGTCATCACCCCGCCTACCTCAAGGACTCGCCGGACGGATCGGTCCAAGACCGGCCCGACCCGGCGCCGTAGCCCACGCCCCGCGCCCAGGCGACGCAGGGCACCCTCCCCCACCGGCCCCTCAGGTCCGGCGGGCCAGCGTCCGGAGGGACACGCACCAACGGACCGGAGACGGCTGCCCCGCGCAGCCCACCGGCACCAGGGCGTGACGACGATCAGCACACCCACCACCCGGCACCGGCCGCGAGGAGCAGCACTGGGCGCGGGCTTCCACCTGCACGCCCACGCCACCCCTCCACGGTGGGCACAACCCCCGCCAGACGCTACGTCTGACATGGGATCGCTAAGCTGACACGCGACGTTCCC
>NZ_VCJS01000475.1 GCF_005893125.1 Nonomuraea basaltis
GTTCAAGATCTGGACTTATGGCGTGTTTCCGAGTGCGAGACCTGCCTGCCGCGGCTGAGTGAATCGCAGCATGTTGCCGGAGGGATCGAGGAAGGCGCAGTCGCGGACGCCGTCGGGCTGGTTGATCGGTTCTTGCATCACTTCGGCGCCCGCGGCCTCGATGTGCTCGAAGGTGGCGTCGCAGTTGTCGGTCACGAAGCCAAGACGGCCCAGGAGGCCGTTGGTCATCAGGTCCTCGATTGCCTGCCGGTCGGCCGGTGGGACTCCCGGGTCTGTGCAGGGCGCTTGAAGGAAGATCTGCACGTCCGGCTGCGCCGGCGGGCGGACGCTCACCCGCCGCGTTCCCTCGGATCCGAGGTCATCGCGTACCTCGAAGCCGAGTACGTCGCGGTAGAAGGCGAGCGCCTCGTCGAGGTCGTGGACGGCGAGAGCGCAGGAGGAGAGTTTGAGGTCCGTACCGGTCAACGCCGCTCCTTGTCGCCGGGCGGAGAGGTAGACGATGTTGAGGTCGTGGAGCCGGTCCGGGTCGGTGTCGATGGCGATTCGGGTGATCTTCTCGTCGTGGATGGTGAAGGTGATGACGGCTTTCGGCTGGCCGCGGTGTGACCAGACGGCCGCCGGGACGCCGTCGACCAGGGCTAGCCTGGCGGCCTGAGCCCGTCCGGCGAAGAAGGCCGCCACCGCTTCGGCGCCGCGGATCTCTATGGCCACGGCGTCCGGATCGAGCAGCTCGACCAGGGCGGTGAAGTTTCCGCCTCGGGCTGCGGCGAGGAATGCCTCGATGATTTCCCGCTTCGCCGAACGCGCGGCATCGGACGCATCGGCCGTTCCTTGCACCCGGCGCCGGGCCCGGCTGGCGAGTTGCCGGGCCGCCGCCGGGGAGCGGTCGATAATGGAGCCGATCTCGGCGAACGACACGGCGAAGACGTCGTGCAGGACGAACGCGAGCCGTTCGGCGGGAGCCAGCGTGTCCAGCACTACCATCAGCGCGACACCGACCGAATCGGCCAGCAGCGTCTCGTCCTCGGGGGTGGCCTGGCCGGCCAGGTGGGTGCTGGGTTGCGGTGCGGTCGGCTCGGGCGGCAGCGCCCCGGCCGAGTCCTCACGCCGGGCCCGGCGCGCCTCGATCATGTTCAGGCAGACCCTGGCGACGACGGTGGTCAGCCACCCGGCCGGGTTCTCCACCTGGCCGGTGTCGGCGCGGCTGACCCGCAGCCAGGCCTCCTGCACCGCGTCCTCGGCCTCGCTGGGTGAGCCGAGCATCCGGTAGGCCACCGCGTGCAAGCGGCTCTGGTGCTCGGCGAACCGTTCGCTCAGCCAGTCCTGCTCAACCATCGGTCACATTCCTCCATCCGGTCCTGTCATACCGATTGACCGGCGAACACGCGCCGATGTGACAGCCGGGCCCTGGCCCGGATGTCCGGCACGTATACATCTAAAGTGCAAGGAGTAAGGCATGAAAGCGCACGTCAGCTCGATCCTCCTCGGCGTCCGGGACATGGACCGGGCCAAGCAGTTCTACACCGAGGGGCTCGGCTGGAAGATCAAGAACGACTACGGCATCTCGGTGTTCTTCGAATCGGACGGAGCCTCGCCGGTCGGCTTCTACGGTCGCGAGGGTCTGGCCGACCAGGTGGGCGCGGACCCGGAAGGCAGCGGCTTCAGCGGGCTGGTTCTGACCTACGTCGTCCGCAGTGAGGCGCGGGTCGAGGAGATCATGGCGGAGGCCCACAAGGCCGGCGCCACGATCCTTAAGCCCGCCGGTGCTCTGCCGTGGGGCGGGTACGGCGGCACCTTCGCCGACCCGGATGGCTACATCTGGAGTCTCGGCTACAGCGCCCGGGGAACCGACCAGCCCTACGCCGAGTAGCCGCGATCTCTTGCCCCACAGCCGTCCGGGACGGCGCGGCGCGTGCCGCAGCCGTCCCGGACACGGCGATGGCCCGGCGTGGGAAGTGGGAGCGGCGATCGGAGCCGGGCGGGCCGGATCCGCGGTGAGCCGGCAGAACAACAGGAGAAAGATCATGAAGTTTTGGGCCCACGTCGAGCCACCCGAGCCTATGCGGGGCCTGGAAGTTCCGCCCGAGGTGGTAGCAGCGCTCGGCGGGGGCGCGCGGCCGCCAGTGACGATCACGGTCAACGGGCATTCCTGGAAGAGCCGGGTCGCCCTCATGCGCGGCCGCCACCTGCTCGGCCTCAGCAACGCCAACCGGCAGACCGCGGGTGTCGCGATCGGCGACGAGGTCGAGGTCGAGGTCGAGGTCGAGGTCGAGGTGGAGCTCGACACCCAGCCGCGCGTCGTCGTCGAGCCCCCAGACTTCGCCCGAGCCCTGGACGACCACCCGGCCGCCCGCACCGCCTTCGACCGTCTCACCGACAGCCGCAAACGTGAGCACGTGCGCGCCGTAGAGAGCGCGAAGAAACCCGAGACGCGCCAGCGGCGTATCGAGAAAGCCATCGCCGCCCTGCGGGGCTGAACCCAAAACAAGACTCCGTTGGCGATGCAATCGCCGGCGGAGGTCCGACCCTGCCCAACCTCCGGAAGAGACGATATATGTCGAAACACCTAAAGACCGGTCTGTATTGGTTCCTGGCCCTTCAGTTCGCGCTGGGCGCCGTGACCAAGTACTGGCCGGGCGACACGATATTCAGCACCGCGTACTCCGTGAAGTTCATCGATTGGGGTTACCCGTCCTGGATGCGCTTCGTGGTCGGCGCCCTGGAAGGTGTCGCCGCCGTCCTGCTCGTGATCCCCAACCGGCGAGCACGCTTCTTAGGTGCCACGACGCTGATGTTCGTGCTCACCGGCGCGGTCACCACCCACATCGTCAACCACGACCCAGCGGCGGAGAGCTGGGCCGCGCCGACCCACCTCCTCATCATGGGCATCCTCGCGCTGGCCAACTGGCCCGCCGACTGGCGAGACCTCCTGCGGGCTCCTACCGCGCCGACGGCCCGAACACCACGTCCATCCAACGAAATGACAAGGGTGCAGCACCTTTAAAGGGAAACCCTGACCTGCACCGACCCACGGCGGCCTCATCGCCCCGCCGCTGG
>NZ_VCJS01000476.1 GCF_005893125.1 Nonomuraea basaltis
AAGCGAGCGTGATCTCGGCCAGCTCACGCCAATCCCGCCGCTCACCAGCACGGGTCGCCTCGGTGAACACGGTTTCACCGAGGCGACTGCGCGCGTCCGCGGCGATCCTGGAAGCATCCGGCTGTGAATGATCCGGCGTACCGCGCACGCCGTCGCTTGCCGCGAGCAATCGCGCGGCCTGCTCGTACTGTCCCTGGCGCAGTGCGAGATCCGCGATCCCGACCAACATCTCGGCGATCAGCGGCGGATACGTCGTCTCCACAGCCGCGCGGATCGCCTCGCTCCGATGCGCGCGGGCCTTCTCGAGGTCCTCGGTGAGGTAGCCGTACAGGTCCATGGTCTTGGCGCGGGTCAAGTCGCTCAGTTCCTCGTTGTCCAGCATCGCCCGCACCATGGCCAGGTGCTGGTGTGCCTTGTCCGGCTCGCCGCGCCAGCGCGCCAGCTGCGCCTTCGAGAGCTCCAGCTCGGCAAGCGTGTCCGGCCAGGCGATTTCGCCTGCGTACCGCTGCGCTTCGATCATGGCGGACGTGCTGGACCGCTCATCGCCGAGCAGCCAGTACAGCTGGGCCTGCCGTGCCCGCAGGCTGACCACGTCCTCGGTCGCGCCTACCTCGGTCAGCGCCACAGTCGCCTCTTCGTAGTGCTCACACGCGCGTGCGAACTCGCCGCGCGTGGCGAGCCGATCGGCCAGGAAGGTCAGCGCCAAGGAGATCCCCATCCGGTCACCCAGCGTGCGGAACTCGGTGAGGGCGATCTCGATGTCGCTGTCCACGTCAGTCTCGTCGGCGATGTGCGTGAGCCGCAGCCGGCCACGAGTGAGCCTGGCCTGCGCGCGCACCCATGGATCGTGGTCGGCGATGAGCGGCTCGAACGCGGGCAGGAAATCCGTCGGCTCCTGCAGCATCCGCTCCCACAGCGCGACGAACCCGAGAATTGCGTGGCGATACCCGCTGCGCTGGGTGAACCGGTGCGCCGCGTGGATCCATTCCTGCGCTTGATACTGATCGCGGCCGGGCCCGGAGGTCAGGAACACTGTCACGATGGTGTACGCCATCGCCCGCACCTCATCGGGCACCTCACCGTGCAGCGAGGCCGCCGCGATGCTCAACTCTGTGCCCTCGGCCCTGTGCCCACTGAGATACCAGTACCAGCCCGCGGCCCCGACCAGCCACATCGCCTCCTGGGCCCATCCCTCGGCGATCGCCCATCGCAGGGCCGCACTGATGTTGTCGTGCTCGGCCTCGAGCGTGGCCAGCCATTCCAGCTGCTCGGCCCGGCGCAGGTGCGGATCGGCCGTCTCGGCCAGCTCGGTGAAGTAGGCAAGGTGCGCCCGGCGCGCCGGCTCGGTCTCCCCGGTTTCGGCGAGCCGGTGCGCCGCGTATTCCCTGATGGTGTTGAGCATCCGGTAGCGCGGCGTGCCCTCGCCGTCGGCGAGCAGCAGCGACTTCTCGATCAACGCGGTCAGCACGTCGAGCACCTGCTCCCCGGCGTACGCGTCGTCCCCGCACACCCGTTCGGCCGCTTCCAGGCTCGCCCCTCCGGAGAACACCGAGAGCCGCCGCAGCACGCCACGTTCGGCCTCGGTCAACAGATCCCAGCTCCAGTCCACGACGGCGCGCAGCGTCTTGTGCCGGGGAAGCGCCGTACGGCTGCCGCTGGTCAACAGACGGAATCGGTCATCGAGCCGATGTGCCAGCTGATCGATGGACATGGTGCGCAGCCGTGCCGCGGCCAGTTCGATCGCCAGCGGCATCCCGTCGAGCGCCCGGCAGATCCGCGCCATGGCCGACAAGGTGTGCGCGTCGGAGCCGATGTCCTTGCGCACCAGACCCGCGCGGTCCCGCAGCAGCCGCACCGCGGGCGAGGACCCGACCTCGGCGGGGTCCGCTCCCTTCGCGGGCGGCTCGAGTGGCTCGACCTGCCACAGCATCTCCCCGGTGATACCGAGCGGTTCCCTGCTCGTGGCCAGAATCCGCAGCCTCCGGCACTCCCCCAGAAGCCGATTCGCGAAAGCCGCGGCCGCCTCGATCACGTGCTCGCAGTTGTCCAGGACCAGCAAGATCGCGCGCTCTCGGACCGCGGCGATGAGCCGATCCATCGGTTCCCCACCCCGCGCATCACCGAGCAATGGCTGGTCACGCAGGCCGATCGCGGTAAGGGCGGCCTGCGCCAGCTCACCGCCTGCCTGCACCGAGGCCAATTCGACCAGCCACGCCCCATCCGGCAGCTCGGCGAGCATCGTCCGCGCGGTCTCCGTGGCCAGCCTTGTCTTGCCGGAGCCACCCGGCCCCGTCAAGGTGACCAGCCGGTGCTTGATGGCCAGAGCGGCGACCGCGGAGATGTCATCGTCCTTGCCGACGAAACTCGTCAGCTCGGCGCGCAGGTTCGTCCTGCGGTTCTCCGCCCGCTCGCCCAGCTCGCCTCGCAGCAACGCGGTGTGCAGCGCGGAAAGCTCGGCCGAGGGATCGGTGCCCAACTCCTCAGCGAGCCGCTCGCGCGTCCGCTGGTACAGGGTCAACGCCTCATTCCCACGCCCCGCCTCGGCGAGCGCTCGCATCAAGGCCGCCACGAACCCCTCCCGCAGCGGATACGTGGCAACCAGCTCGGTCAGCTCGGAGACCAGCTCCGAGCCACGGCCGAGGCGAATATCCGCATCCACCCGATCCCCGAGCGCGGCAACGTAGAGTTCGTCCAGACGCGCGACCGCGGCGTCGAACGCATCGCTGTCCTGCAGTGCGATGTCCGCCATGGCCGTACCGCGCCACAATGCCAAGGCCGAGCGCAGCAGATCCGCCCGCGCCGCAGGCTCGGCCGCACGGGCCTGACCGACCAGGTGCTCGAACCGGCACACGTCCACGGCATCAGGAGCCGCGGCCAGCCGGTAGCCGCCGGAGTCCGCCTCGATCACACCGTCCGGCAACACCCTGCGCAGCCTGGACACCAACGCCTGCAAGGCATTCACTTCGTCCGCGGGCGGCCGTTGCCCCCAAATCCAGTCCACCAGCCTCGCACGCGTGACAATCCGGCCCGGTTCGAGGGCGAGTGCAGC
>NZ_VCJS01000477.1 GCF_005893125.1 Nonomuraea basaltis
CTCGCCCCGCCGATAGGCGAGATAGAGCGCCCAGCTCAGCCACGGATTGGCGAGATCGACTTCGGCGCTCTCGTCGAACCTGGTGAAGTCCCGGCGTGCTTCGAACAGCCTCAGCTGGATCCACCGCGCAATCTTCTCCACAACCGCCCCCGCCGCCCGCGTCGAAGAGCGCGTCCAAGCCCGGATCCGGCGCATCGCGATCTTCGCCAGCCCCAGCCCGCCGACCTTCCTCGCGCTCATCGACGAGGGCGTCCTGCATCGCCCCATCGGCGGGCCGAACGTCTTGGCCGGGCAACTCCGCTATCTGCTGGAGCTGGCCCAGCATCCACAGATCACTGTCCAGCTTGTGCCTATCGCCGCCGGTTCCGTGGCTGGCATGATGAGCGCGTTCGCATTGGCGCGACTGGGCGACGGTTCTGAGGTTGTTTCAGCGGACTCGGTGCTGTCTGGCCACGTCACCGGCGACCATGAAGCAGTCGCGCGCCTTAAGCGGAGATATGACACCATCAGAGCGGAAGCGCAGCCGAAAAAGGTAACGCGACAAGTCATAGACGATGCGGTAAGGAAATGGACCAGCTGAACCTCGACGGAGCGGACTGGCGCAAGTCCAGCGCCAGTGGCGACAACGGACAGTGCGTGGAGGTGGCTACCAACCTCCCCGGCATCATCGCCGTCCGTGACAGCAAGAACCCTCAGGGCTCCGCACTGATCTTCACCCCCGGAGAGTGGAAAGCCTTCCTCAAGGGTGCCAACCAGGGCGAATTCGACATCTGACAGTGCCGACGACGTTAGACCAGCTGCGCAGCGGCGCTCATGAACCCGCGATGACACCCGGCGTCCCCAGCTGCTCGCCGACAAGGCCCCCGCCCCACGTGGGGGCCTTGCGCGTTGACCGAGAGGAACGGCATGGGCGTCCGGGAACACCGTGTGAGCTAGGCTTCCAGACGCCCACGCCCTTCACGAGCCGGCTCCCCCTCCAGCAGCCAGCCGCTTGCCTCATAAATATCAGTAGTCAACCGATTACAGATAGTGGCAACGAAGCCTGGGGCTCCCAGCGTCACGCCGGTTGACGTGCGCTACCCGTTCAGCCAGGCGCTAATGAGTCGCTCAGCTGCGGTGCACGCCCAGTCCCACACCTCCGCCGGGGAATACCCGAGGGACGCAACCACCAGCAGGCCGCCTATCAGCGCCACCACGATCAAGAGGTCCCTCAGCTTCAGCGTCGGGCCCCCACCGCGGTGCCGCCGGAACCAATCGTCTCCCTCCCACCGGTCGAGGAAATCCTGATGCTGCCTGTCGTGCCAACTGCCGCTCATGCGCGTCCTCCCACCACGGGATACCACGGTGATAGCCCAACGCATATGTGACGCTACAGAACGTCAAATTGTTCACGCCGGCTGTCGAGCTCATCGCTGACACAACGTCACCGTTCTTCACACGTCCGCACCGCCGCGCGTTGGCCCACGCCACCGATTGTCGCAAGCTGGCGAGCTGATCGCCGCGAGTCATCGCTGAGAGTCACCGAAGATGACGCGGCTACCGACGGATGACACTGGCGATGAGGGCCTTGGTCCGCGGCCACCGTCCCCATGCCACCAAGGCGAACACGACGGCCTCCAGCGCGGTGAAGACCGCGACCACCTCCGTCCCGGGCAGCAGGAACAGGTGGGTGAGCGTCGCGCCGGTCAGGACACCGATCAGCCCGATCGCGGCCAGCCCGGACAGCCCTGGGACCAGCAGGCCGATGGCTCCGGCCAATTCGACCACACCGGTGAGGACCCGGAACCACTGGCCGAGACCGATCGTCTCGAAGGTCGTGACGACCTCGGCCTGCGCGGCAAGTTTGGTCAGGCCGCCGTAGGCGAAATGTGCGGCCAGTAGCCCTTGGGTGACCCAGAGGATGATGTTGACTGTCCGTCCACGAGACAGCGGTGTGGTGTCGGTTGTTGTGTTCATGGCCATGACAGACGTCCTTTCGGTGAAGCTCGGCACTGAACTACACAAGTGATGTACGCGACAAATGAAGGTCGCCGGTGACCGAGTCGATCGCCGTCCCTGCCAACGCGCGTAGCCGACGCACCCGCGCCGCCCTGCTCACCGCGGCGCGCGCTGCTGGAGGAGCTCGGCCCGGAGGCGCTGACGATGGAGGCCACCGCCAAACGGGCCGGGGTGACCAGGCGAACGGTCTACCTCCACTTCCCGGTCAGGGCCGATCTGCTGAGGGCCTGTATGACCACGTGGCCGAGGTCGAAGGGCTAGCCGATTCCATTCGTCCGGTGCTGAGCGCGCCGGACGCTATCACCGCGCTGGACGAGTTCGCGGCCCACCTCGGCCGGCTCCGTCAACGGGTCCGCCCGATTGCCGCAGCGATCCAACGGCAACGTCGTAGCGACCCCGACTTCGCCGCGCACCGGGAGGTGATCGCCCACGACCAGCGCCGGATCTGCCGCCACCTGGTCGAGGCGCTGCACCGCGAGAGCTTGCTGGCGCAGTCATGGACCGTCGCCGATGCCACCGACATGCTTTGGGCGCTCATGTCCCATGACCTCATGGACAACCTGATGATCAACTGTGGCTGGTCCATCAGCAAGTACGTGGACCACCTGTCCGATCTCCTGCGGGCCGTCTTCGTCATCGAAGCCGCTTGGGACCACAGGTGAGAACAGATCCGGATGGCCTTGCCCCGAACCTCAGCCAGCCCCAGCCAGGACGATCAGACCCCCTCAGACGACCCCTCGCACCAAGGTCCTCCGCTCCCGAACGTGTCCCGGCAGACTGACGAGCCAACGGAGATCCAGTCTTCGAACGGTCGGTTGTGAGAGATCACCCGTTCTACTGGATCTCCGTTCTCATATCCCGACTTCAACCAAAACCCCCACCACCAGCAGCCGGACCCTAACTAACCGGCATTGCGTTATCGGGACCCGATTGAGGGCGGCGTCGAGATCGGCGTGGAGTCATGACACCTGGAGGCCCTGACGCCAGGACGGGTGCGCCGGGCGCCAGCCCAGCTCGCGCTTGGCCTTCGCG
>NZ_VCJS01000478.1 GCF_005893125.1 Nonomuraea basaltis
TCGCCATCCGGAACGCGTCGGAAAGCTGGCGCTGATCACTCCGAGCGTCATCGCCGTCGGCATCACGATCAGTGGAGAGGCCCGGCGGGCGACGGCCCTACTGCGCAAGGACGAGCCCTGGTTTCCGCTGGCGTTCGCGGCTCTGGAGAAGGTCCTGGCCGGCCAGGGCACCGGCGATGCCTTCCAGGCCATCGCGCCATTCTGGTACCGCCGTTGGGACAAGACGGCTCAGGCGCACAAGGCCGCCGAGGACGGGCAGCGGAACAGTGAGGCAGCGGGCGTCTTCGGCTCCGAAGGTGCTTTCGATCCCGAAGCCACGCGGGCCGCGCTCACCCGCTGCACATCACCGGTGCTGCTGCTCGCGGGCGCGGTGGACCTGAACTCCCCTCCTCCTGCGATGACCGAGCTCGCCGAGCTGTTTCCACGCGCCGAACTCATCGTTCAAGCCGGAGCCGGGCACTTTCCGTGGCTCGATGACGCCGACCAGTTCGTGGCCACCATCTCGGCATTTCTGCGGTAGGCGACCCCTCCCTCGCAGCGCTCGGCAGTCTGCCGATCAGCCGGATCAGGCGCTGCAGGAGGTGGTGCTGGTCGTGCTGGAGCAGGTCGAGGTCGAAGAGGTCGAGGTCGAGCCCGCCAGGACGACCTCGGCGGCGTCGGAGTAGTCCGAGATCTCGAATCGGCCGAGACTGAGACCGAAGTGCCGCTGCAGCTCATCATGGGCAAGACCCGCCACAAGAACCCCCGCACCGCCATGCGCTACGTCAAACCCAGCGCCGAAGCCACCGAGGTCCTGGCACCCCGCCGCCGTACCCACTGCTCAACTGAGTGGAGGCTCGCCGGAGCTACAGGAGTTCCGGGCCGTCAAGCGCGGTCTCGGCCAGCACGCGGCCAACGGCCTGCACCCCGACGAAGCGCACGATCTCCTGCAGCGCGGTGCCGGCCAGGCGACGCGGCTGCACGCCACCACAGTGCCGGTCCCGGTGCCGGTCTCGGTGCCGCGCCATCACCGCATCGAGGTCGACCTGCATCAGCCGCGCGCGGCGAATCTGGCCGCGCTCATGCCCGGCGTCACCCGCAGCGGGTGCGTTGCGCCGCGAGGAGCTGTGCTCCCTGCGCACCGACGATCTCGACCCGGGCCATCGCATGCTGCGGATCCGAGCCGAGACGACGAAGAACCGGCTAGAACGCATCGTGCCGTACTCTGCGCCCACCAGCAGCAGCCCGGCCACTCGTCATCGCCGGGGTCTCGCAGGTGCCGGCGGCAGTGCGGGTGCGCGCGCAGGCCGTCCATCCCGCGAACGTGCGCCTGGAGTTGGAGCTGCGTTCGCTGACCGACGGCAGCAGGTCAACTGGTGCGGTGCGCGTCGGGCAGAGTCCCGCGGCCTTGCAGGCCGGCCACGCCGGCCCGTACGAGCTGCGCGTTCGCGCTGGTGACGAGGTCTCGATGATCCCGTTCCGGGTGCTGGTGCCCGGCGGTGCCCCTGGGCGATAGTGACCGACGGCGCGTTCTGCTGGTCGGTGTGCTGGCGGTGGGCGCCGTACTCACCGGCCGCCTGTCCAGGCCCGTCGTGGGCGCCGTGAGCGCAGCCGCGGCGGTCGCGGTCGTCGTGATGCTGCTGCGGCCGTACCTGCCCGCTGCCCAGCAGGAGGGGCGGCGCCCGTCGCCGAGGTCGGCCGGCCCTATGTGCAGGGCCGCTTCTCGACGCTGCCCGCCCGGCCCGCCACGGGCGCCGACTTCGCCTTGACCTTGCGGCTCGCGGACGGCGCGACCGGTCGGCCGGTGGACGATCTCGCCGTCCACCACGAGGCCCCGGCGCACCTCGTGGTCACCAGCGAGGATGGCGCGGTCTTCCGGCACGTGCACCCGTTGCGGACCGCGCCGGGTGTCCTGGCCGTACGGCTGCGCGTTCCGCAACCGGGCCGCTACCTCGCCTACGCCGAGATCGAGCGGCAGGAGTCGGGCGGGCAACTCCTCTCCGGCGCCTTCGAGATCTCCGGCACCGCCCAGCCGTACGCCCCGGCCCAGGAGCCTGCCATGCCCCGCCTCACCCCGCCCACGCCGACCGCTGCAAGTCCAGTGACCATCGAGGTCAGCCCGGAGGGTGCCACTACAGCTATGGCTGGGCATGCCCGGCCATCTGATCGTCAGGAGCGCGGACGGGGTTCACCTGGCACACGCGCATGGGATGCCGACGGAAGGTTCCGCGCTGCGCTTCACCCTCACCCTCCCGGAGCTGGGCCGCTACCTGGCCTGGGCCCAGTACGCCACCGGAGGCCGACTCGTGACCCGGCCCTTCACCATGGAGGTGGATCGATGAAGTATGCGGCTGTCTGCCTGCTTGTGGCCGGCGTGCTGTTCGCCCGCGACGAGCTGGTTCGACGGCAACCCTGAGAGCGTGGAGGCGGCGGGCGCCCGCTACACCGTCAGCGTGCTGCCTGCCGATCCAGTAGAGGTGCGGGTGACCTCCGGCGAGGCCGACACGGTCACCGTGGCGGCGGTCATGCCGAGCATGGGCCACGCCCTGCCGCCGGTCGGCACCGTCGAAGCCGATCCCGGCCGCTTCGTCGCCGAGGAGAGGATGTTCGTCATGGACGGCGTGTGGGAGCTGTCCATCACCGTTTCCGGGGCTCAGGGACGGGAGACGATCAGCATCAGCACGGTAGTCGACCGGTGAACATCAGTCAGATGACGGAAGCGATCCTCGAGCGCCTCTGGCTAGCGTCGGCACCATGAAGCTGATCAATGACCATCTGGCGGTCAAGGCCCGGTTACTGCCTCCGACCGGCGACGGTTTCCTCATGCTGGCCGGCGAGGTCGGCACCTGGCGTGGCGGCTACTTCGCCTCTCCTCCCACGCAGCTGCCCGCTCATCTCAAGGCGCTGGCCACGGGTATCGAGGCGCGGGAGGCGAACGTGTTCCGCGCCGTCCTGCGTACACCAGGTGAGGGCGACGAGCTGCTGGCCGCCCGAGGCATCCGGCCGGCGCGTTATGACGTCGTCGTGCTGATCCGCACCGCGT
>NZ_VCJS01000047.1 GCF_005893125.1 Nonomuraea basaltis
ATGCGGAACGCGGTCAGCCACGTTCGGCCGTGGGTGCCGAACATCCCCATCGGGCGAGTGCTTATTTGAGCACCTACATTAAATCGACTAATGCCGTCACAATAACTCGCATCAAGCCTGACAAAAAGCCCCACACCTCGCAAAGTTTCCTTTCGGTACCTTTGGGCAATTCTCACGACAAGATGAGCAGGGTGATCGACTCGGATACCCTGGCCCCACCTTTGCCCGTCTTCCCTCCGTCCGCACTCGCCTGGCCTGCTGAACCGGCTGAACGGACAAAGTCACGGAGAGCTCAATGACGTGTCCCCCCGACGGCACCGGGGCGATCTCATGCGGGTGATCGCCCGGCGGCTCCTCGACAACGCGGTGGTCTGCGGGATCATCGGCGTCGTGAGCCTGATCTGTGTCGCCGAGGCGGCAGGCAGGCTCGGGCTCATCTCCACCACGCAGTTCCCGCTCGCCTCGACCATCCTGGTCAACGCCGTGCAGCTCGCCGCGGACCCGGAGTTCCTCGGCGACGTCGCGGCCACCTTCGGCGGCTGGGCGCTCGGCCTGGTGCTCACCGTGGCCGTGGCCGTCCCGGCCGGCCTCCTTCTCGGCAGCCTGCCTCCGGTCGAAAGGGCGCTGCGGCCGATCATCGAGTTCCTGCGCCCCATCCCCTCGGTGGCGCTCATCCCGCTGGCCGCGTTCATCTTCACCGAGCGGCTCGACATGAAGATCGCAATGATCATGTACGCGTCCACGTGGCCGATCCTGATCAACACCATCTACGGACTCAAGGACGTGGACCCGGTGGCCAAGGAGACGCTGCGGGCCTTCGGATTCGGCCCACTGTCCGTGTTGTGGCGGGTCTCGCTGCCGAGCACGGCGCCGTTCATCGCGACCGGGGTCCGCGTGGCCGCGACGATCGCGCTCATCCTGGCGATCAGCACGGAGCTGCTCGGCGGCGGCTCGGACGGCATCGGGACCTTCATCATCGTGGCGGGCAGCAGCCCCGACGGCCTGACGCTGACCGTGGCCGCCACCGTCTGGGCGGGCATCCTCGGCATCATCGCCAACGGCGCGCTCGTCTGGGGCGAGCGCCGGATCTTCCGCTGGCACACGGCCATGATGGGAGCGACGCAGTGATCAGGAAGTTCTTCGCGGGCGTGCTGCGGCTCTGGATCGTGCCCGTCGTGCTGATCGCGTGGGAGCTGGCCACGCGGGCCATGGAGCACCCTTTCTTCCCCCCTCCGCTGGAGATCGTGACCCACATGGGCGAGCTGTGGTTCAGCGGCTCCCCCGGCCGGCTGTGGCTCAGCGAGACCGCCTTGGACAACTTCCCGCACAGCCTGGCCCGCCTGCTGGCGGGCTGGATCCTGGCCGGCGTGATGGGGGTGACGATCGGGATCATGCTCGGCCGCTCGCCCGTCTTCTACCGCTTCGTCGACCCGATCATCCAGTTCGGGCGCGCCCTGCCTCCGCCCGCGCTGCTGCCGATGTTCCTGGCGCTGTTCTCGACGGGCGCGCGGATGCAGATCGTGACGATCACTTTCGGCATCGTCTGGCCGGTGCTGTTCAACGCGGCCGACGGCGCGCGCAACGTCGACCCGCAGCACCTGGAGACCGGGCGCGTCTTCCAGTTCAGCGGGGTGCAGAGATTGTTCAGAATCATCCTGCCGTCGGCGATGCCGAAGATCTTCGCGGGACTGCGGCTCAGCCTCTCACTCGCGCTGATTCTCATGGTGATCGCGGAGTTCTACAGCACCGAGGGCATCGGGTTCCAGTTGCGGGCCGCACAGCGCTCGTTCGACATCGCGGGCGTCTGGGGCGCGATCACCCTGCTCGGCGTCCTGGGCTATCTGCTCAACCAGGGCTTCCTGCTGGTCGAGCGCAGGGCCTTGAGCTGGCAGCGGATCGCCTGAGACAAAGGGGCGGCGTACGGGGCATGCGCGTCGCCCGCATTGCTGGAACGCTCCCCAAGGCGCCGAAATTCAGGAAAACCATATAAATGCGAATATTTACTCTATGTAGTGATATTCGGTTGCAATGTTCCTGACGGTGCCACGGCTCGAATCCAGGCTTACGCTAGGCTCTATCCCCCCAAGATCGCGCCTCATCTGCGTTGTTCACATGCGTCTTCCCTGGAGCGTTCATGTCCGGTCTTCGGCGCCGTCTGCGCATTTCCGCCCTTTTACTCACTGCCACCGCGATGCTCGCCGGCGGATGCGGGGGCGGCGAGCCGAGCACCTCCGCTTCCGCCGGCGGGGTGGAGGAGCCCGACCTCGTCGTCGGCATGCTGCCCCTCCCCGAGGTCGCCCCCATCCAGATCGGCATCGACAAGGGCTTCTTCAAGGCCGAGGGCCTCAATGTCAAGATCGAGATCATCCAGGGCGGCGCCGCGGCACTGCCCGATCTCGTCTCCGGCAAGCTCAGCGTCCTGCACAGCAACTACGTCTCCGCGATCCTCGCCAACGCCAGCGGCAAGGCCACCCTGAAGGTCGTCGGCGATGCGTACACGGCCAAGCCCGGCAACTTCATGCTGATGACGAAGAAGGGCTCGCCGATCACCAAGATCTCCGACCTCAAGGGCAAAACGATCGGCGTCAACACCCTGCAGAACGTCGCCGAGCTGTCCGTCAGCGCGCTGCTGAAGGCCAACGGCCTCGCCCCTACCGATGTCAAGTTCGCCGAACGCCCGTTCCCCGAGATGGCCGGCGCGCTCGAAAGCGGCCAGATCGACGTGGGGTTCCTGCCTGAACCGTTCCATCAGGTGGCTGCCGGCGCCAACGGCGCCGTCAAGCTGACCGACATGTTCACCGGGCCGACCGCCGACTTCCCGATCGCCGGCTACCTCACCACGGGCAAGTTCGCGACGGACAACCCGAAGACGGTAGCCGCCTTCCAGCGCGCCCTGCGTCAGGCCACCGAGCTGGCCATCTCGAACAGCGCCGAGGTCAACACGGCTCTGGGCAAGTACACGAAGATCGACAAGGCCACCGCCGATCTCATGCAGCTCGGCGGCTTCTCCACCTCGGTGACCGCCACGCGGCTGCAGCGCGTCGCGGACCTGATGCTCGAGTTCGGCTACCTCAAGGAGAAGTACGACGTCAACGTGATGATGGCCGGGGGAGCCTCATCGTGATCGCCACGGCGCTCTTCTTTTGGCCTCACCCCTGATCGAGGTTGGAGGAAGCCCGATGCGGACGATGATCATCGGTGGGGGCATCGGAGGGCTCACCACCGCGCTGAGCCTGCACGCCGCGGGCCTCGACTGCGAGATCGTGGAGGCCGCCGAGGCGCTGCGGCCGCTCGGGGTGGGCATCAACCTGCAGCCGCACGCCGTACGCGAGCTCACCGAGCTGGGGCTGGACGGCGAGCTCGCGGCGAGCGGCGTGGAGACCACCTTCGTGACCTTCACCGATCGCGCCGGCAACGAGATCCTGGCGCTGCCCCGCGGGCGACGGGCGGGCTACCGGTGGCCGCAGTACTCCATCCACCGCGGCCGGCTGCAGATGATCATGTTGGCCGCGGTGGAGGAGCGTATCGGGCCGGTCCGCACGGGGCTGCGGTTCGAGGACTTCGAGCAGGACGGCGACGGGGTCACTGTCACTCTGTATGACCAATCGTCGGGTGCGACGCTGCGCGAGCGGACGGACGTCCTGGTCGGCGCGGACGGCGTGCTCTCCGCCGTGCGCGCCCGCCTGCACCCGCAGGGTGACCCGCTGATGTGGGACGGGATCAGGATGTGGCGCGGCGTGGCCGTGGCCGACCGGATCATGGACGGCGCCACCGTGCTCGTGTCCGGGTCCAACTCCGCGGGCAAGTTCGTCGCCTACCACATCTCCGCCACCGACCCGCGGCTGGTCAACTGGGTCGCCGAGGTGAAGGTGGCCGAGGGCGGCGTGATCGACGAGGAGGCCGACTGGTCGCGGCCGGGGCGGCTGGAGGACGTGGCCGGGCACTACGCCGGCTGGAACCATCGCCACTTCGACATTCCCGCGCTCATCGCGGCCTCCGACCGGATCCTCGAATACCCCATGGTGGACCGCGACCCGCTGCCGTACTGGGGCGAGGGCAGGGTGACGCTGCTCGGCGACGCCGCGCATCCGCTCTACCCGATCGGCTCCAACGGCGGGTCGCAGGCCGTCCTCGACGCGCGGGTGCTGGCCAGGTGCCTGGCGGGCGCCGGCGATCCGGCCGCGGCCCTGAAGGCGTACGAGAACGAACGGCTGCCCCCGACGGCGGCGCTGCTGCACGGGCACCGGTCGCTGCCCACGGACACATGGGTGGACCTGGTGGCCGAGCGCGCGCCGGACGGCTTCTCCGACATCTCGGAGGTGCTCACCGAGCAGGAGCTCGCCGCCATGGCCGACGCCCAGCACCGGCTCACCGACGCGGACGTGCGGGAGCTGAACGAGCGGCCCTCGTGGAGCGTGCGCCGCTGACCCTGCCGGTCGCGTCGCCGCCGTCCTCACCCTGACCGGCTGCGGCGGTGCGACGACCGTCCTGGTCCGACAGCCCAGGAAACATCGGCAGGCGACCCGAAATGCGTGATCATATAGAGGTGCTCTTTGACCACGACCAGAAAGGCACGGTCATGAAGCTGGCCAGGATCGTAGTCGCAGGTATGACGATCGCGCTGACGCTGAGCGCGTGCGGAGGAGGGGCCGGCACCGGCACCGGCGGCACAGCCTCCTCGGGCGGCCTGGAGAAGACGGAGCTCCTGGTCGGTGTGGTGCCGGTGCCGTCGTCCGCGCCGCTGTTCATCGCGGAGAAGCGCGGCTTCTTCAAGGCCGAGGGCCTGACCGTCAAGACGGAGATCATCCAGGCCCCGCAGGCGGTCATGCCGAAGATCCTCAACGGCAGCATGGACGCCTTCCTGACGAGCTACGTGTCGCTGATGGCGATCAACGACTCCGGCGCCGCCAAGCTCAAGCTCTTCCAGCACACCCAGGAGGCCGCACCGGGCGTGGCCGGCGTGGTCGTGGCGAAGGGATCGCCGATCAAGACGGCCGCCGGCCTCAAGGGCAAGACGATCGCGGTCAACGTGCTGAAGGCGCTCGGGCAGACGCTGACCAACGCCCACCTGCAGGAGGCCGGGATCAGGCCGGAGGACGTCAAGTACGTCCCGGTGCAGTTCGCCGACCAGCTCAGCGCGCTGTCCTCCGGCAAGGTGGACGCGGCGTGGCTGGTCGAGCCGTTCCTGACCGCGGCCAAGAAGAGCGGCGCGACGCAGGTCATCGACACCACGGACGGCGTGACGGCAGGCGTGCCGATCGACGGGTGGGGTGTCAGCGAGGACTGGCTGGCCAAGAACCCGAAGACGGCCGCCGCCCTGCACCGCGCGCTGGCCAAGGCCCAGGAGATCGCCGGCTCCGACCGCAAGGCGATCGACGAGGTCGTGCCGGCGTACACGCAGATCCCTGCGGACGCGGCCGCGGCCATGACGCTCGGCAAGTTCTCGGCGGAGCCCGACAAGGCGAGCGTCCAGAAGCTGGCCGACCTGCTGCACGGCTATGGCTACCTCAAGGCGAAGGTGGACGTGACGCAGCTGTTCGCGCCGCTGAGCGGATGAGCGAGCGGGCGCTCCTGGGGGCCGCCGGGGTCGCGGGGTTTCTCGTCGTCGCCGAGCTGGCGGGGCGGGCCGGGCTGATCCCGGGCGTGCTGCCGTACCTCTCGGACGTGCTGGCCACAGCGGCGCGGCTGCCGATGGAGGCGCCGTTCAGGGCCGACGTGCTGGCCACCCTGGCGGCCTGCCTGAGCGGGCTGGCCATCGCGATCGCGGTGGCCGTGCCCGCGGGGCTGCTGTTCGGGACGGTGCCGTTCATGGAGCGCTCCGCGCGGCCGCTGGTGGAGTTCCTGCGGCCGATCCCGTCGGTGTCGCTGATCCCGCTGGCCGTGTTCCTGTTCCCGGCCAGCCACGACGCCAAGACCGCGCTGATCGTCTACACCTGCTCGTGGCCGCTGCTGATCAACACCATGTACGGCCTGAGCGACGTCGATCCGCTGGCCAAGGAGACGCTGCGGAGCTTCGGCTTCGGCCAGCTGGCGGTGGTGCTGCGGGTGAGCCTGCCGAGCGCGGCGCCGTTCATCGCGACCGGCGTGCGGATCGCCGTGTCGGTCACCCTGATCGTGGCGGTGAGCGTGGAGCTGCTGGCGCCCGGCGGGGGCGGGATCGGCGCGTTCCTGTCGCTGGCGGGCAGCGCGAACCGGGTCGATCGCATGCTGGCGGCGACCGTGTGGGCGGGGCTGATCGGGCTGGCCGCCAACCTGCTGTTCACGGCCGGGGAGCGGCGCGTGTTCCGCTGGCACCACGCGCGTACGGGCGGCGCCTCATGATCCGGCGGCTGGCGTGGTACTGGCTGCTCCCCGTGGCCGCGGTCGCCTGGGAGCTGGCCACCCGGTCTGCGCAGGCCGCGTACTTCCCGCCGCCGTCGCGGATCGTGGCCAGGCTGCACGAGATGTGGTTCTCGGGGCCGCTGTCGCGGGCGTTCCTGACCGACGAGGCCGTCGCCGACCTGCTGCCGAGCCTGGCCAGGCTGTTCGCGGGCTGGGCGATGGCGTGCGCGGCCGGCGTGCTGGCCGGCGTGGCGCTCGGCCGCTCCGGCCGGCTGTCGGCCCTGGTGGAGCCGCTGCTGCACTTCGGCAGGTCGGTGCCGCCGGCCACGCTGCTGCCGGTGTTCCTGGTGCTGTTCAAGATCGGCACGCCGATGGAGCTGGCCTCGATCGTGTACGGCGTCATCTGGCCGGTGCTGATCAACTCCATGGAGGGCGCCCGCCACGTCGACCGCCAGTACATCGAGACCGGCGCCGTCTACCGGCTGAGCCCCTGGCAGCGGCTCACCCGGATCGTCCTGCCCGCCGCGTCCCCGAAGATCTTCGCCGGGCTGCGGCTGAGCGTGTCGCTGGCGCTGATCATGATGGTCATCTCGGAGCTGGTCGGCAGCAGCGAGGGCATCGGCCACCGCATGCTGGAGGCGCAGAGCCAGTTCGACATCCCCGCCATGTGGGCCGGGATCGTGCTGCTCGGGCTGCTCGGCATCGCGCTCAACGCCGCGTTCCTGGGTGTCGAGCGGCTCGTCCTGTCGTGGCATCGCGGCGCCAGGAACGCTGCTTAGCCCGTGCCGAACAGCCGCTCGATCGACTCCGCCTGGCGGGCGCGGAACCACGCCCGATCCCGCGCGCCCGCGGCCAGCCCGCCGGGCGGCTCGCCGTCGTGCCTGGCGTACTCCTCGGCCCACAGCCCGGTCTTGACCCGGGACAGCAGGTTGCCCATGCCGGGCCGCCGCCGGGCGCGGCGCAGCGCCGTCACATCGAGCTCCGCCGCGGCCACCAGCGATTCCCCCGCGCCCGCCTGCGCGAGCGCCCGCCCCTCGTAGTCGATCAGCTCCGAGCCGCCGTTGGTGGAGTCGCCGGGGATGGCGATGCCCGACAGGCCGCCGCTGTTGGCCGAGACCACGTACGCCAGGTTCTCCACCGCCCTGGCCCGGCGGGCGATCGCCTTCGGCGTCAGCGCCGGTGACGACGCCTCGGAGGTGGGATGGCAGAAGATCTCGGCGCCGCGCAACGCCAGGGCGCGGGCCAGCTCGGGCATCAGGATCTCCTCCGAGGCCAGCACCGCCAGGTTGCCGATCTCGGTGCGGGCCACCGGCAGCACGCCGTCGATGCCGTAGATCTCCAGGTAGCGGTCCCACACGTCGTACGGGCTCGGCGTGAACATCGAGTGCAGTCTGCGGTAGCGCAGCACCACCTCGCCGCGCGGGGAGAGGATCACCGACGCCTGGAAGTACAGGTCCGGGAAGTGCTCGTCGCGCTCGTACGCGTTCACGCACAGGAACACCTCGTTCCGGGAGGCGATCTCGGCCAGCGCCCGATACTCCGGGCCGCCGGGATCGAGCGCGGCCCGGTCCCGCCACTCGGCGAAGCTTTCCCGCATCGGGAACCCGGTCAGCACGTATTCGGGCAGCACCACCAGTCGCAGCTCGGGCCCGAGCCAAGCGGTCGCCGCGCCGACCTGCGCGCCGATCCGCTCGACGGCGGCCAGGATCGAGCCCCGCGGATCGGCGGCCGCGTTGACGGCCTTGGTCTCGACCTGCAGCGCCAGAGCGGTGAACGCGGTCATGTCAGCCGACCCGCCTCTCGTCGATGAGGGTGCGCCGCACGCACACTCCGTCCTCGAGCCACTGCCAGACCCGGCTGCGCGTGGCGCCGTCCGCGCTCAGCACGATCATCTCGTACAGCCGCAGGGGCCGCCCCTTGTACTCCCACGTGAGGTACATCGTGGTGTCGTCCAGCTCCCGGAACTCGCCCTTGAGCCGCTCGGTGTCGAAGCCGCACCGCCCGCCGCCGAGATACGTGCCGGGGAACTCGTGTGTCTCGGTGCGCCCGTCGTCCCAGGTGTAGCGGTTGATCTGGTGGTAGGCGGCGTCGTCGACGACCCGGCAGGTCATCCGGACGCGGTGCCGGTCGAGGAGGTTCCCCTCGCGGTCGACGTGGCGGTACTCGCCCTCCCACTCGCCCTCGTGCCGGGCCAGCAGCGGCATGTCGGCGCGCAGTCCCATGCGGCTACTCCTTCGTCGCGTGCCACCAGGGGTCGGCGGCGCCGGATCGGTTGATCAGGTAGGCCCTGCGGCGCAGGAACCGGAGGATGGAGGCGGCGCCCATGCGGGAGGCGCCGAGCCCGGACAGGCCGAAGGAGTGCTTCTCCCCCTCGTGGACGAGCGCGGTCAGCGCGGCGTCGTCGACGCTGACCGCCCCGGCCCGCAGCCGGGCGGCCAACGCCAGAGCCTGCTCCTCCGTGGCGGCGAAGACCGCGGCGGACAGCCCGTACGCCGAGTCGTTGGCCAGCGCGACCGCCTCGTCGGGCCCGTCCACGGCCATGACCGGCAGCACCGGGCCGAACGTCTCCTCCGTCATCACCAGCATCGTGTGGTCGACCCCGGACAGCACGGTCGGGCGGCACCAATGGCCGCCGCCGTGCCGCTCGATCGCGCCGCCCGTGTGCACGACCGCACCCCTGGCCACGGCGTCGGCGAGGTGCGCGGCGATCACATCCGGCCGGTCCGGCGCGATGATCGGCCCGATCGGCCCGCCCTCGCAGGTCAGGTCCACCTGGGCGGCCTTGGCGGCGAGCAGCGCCAGGAACTCGTCGTGGACCTCGCGGGCCACGTAGACGCGCTCGATGGACTGGCACGACTGCCCGGCGTTGGCGGTGCCGCCCCACAGGATCGCCGACGACGCGCGGGCGAGGTCCGCGCCGGCCAGCACGATCGCCGGGTCCTTGCCGCCGAGCTCCAGGTACGCGGGCACGAACGCGCGGGCCGCCGCCTGCGCCACCAGCCGCCCCGTCGGCACGCTGCCGGTGAACACCACGGCGTCCACCATGTCCACCAGCGCCGCGCCCGTCTCCCCGTCGCCCTCGACGACCGTGAGCGGCAGCTCGGCGGGAACCAGCCGCATCAGCGGCTCGATGAACCTGGGCGTGATCTCGCTCGGCTTGACCAGCACCGCGCACCCGGCGGCCAGCGCGGGGACTGCGTCGATGAGGCCGAGCAGCAGCGGGAAGTTCCACGGGCTGATCACCCCGACGAGCTCGTACGGCACCGCGTCGCCGCCCACGACGACGCCCGGCAGCGAGGCGGGGACCTCGGCCGGCGGCGCCAGCAGCGCGGGTGCCCGGCGTACCCACCGGTCGATGAGAGCCGCGGTGATCTGCCGCTCCAGCAGGGACTCCGCCATTCTGCCGGTGTCGGCCACCAGCGCGGCGAGCAGGTCTTCGTCAGCCGCGAGCGCCGCGCCGAACCGCGACAGGACCGCGCCGCGATCGGCGGCCGCCCAGGCGGTGGACCGCGCGCGCAGCCCGGCCGCGGCGGCGGCGAGCCGGGACGGCGGGATGGGGGCGAGTGGCCTGTCGACCTGCCCGGTGAGCGGGTCGAGCACGTTCATCGGCGGCTGCGCTTCGGCATGGTGCTCCTGCGGTGCTCGGGGAACCCGCAGCCATTCTGATCATGAGGGTGTCGGCCCTGTCAACGCGCCGGGCTCAGCCGCCCCAGCCCGGCACGGCCATCCGTACCGTGAGCGCGTGTTCGACGAGGTCGATCAGGGCACTCTTGACCGAATCCTTCTTGCGGGCGTCGAGCCGCACCATCGGGATGTGCGGGGCCAGCGTCAGGGCGTCGCGCACCTCGGAGTCGCTGTGCGGATATTCACCGTCCCAGCCGTTGACGCCCACGATGAACGGCAGTTGTGCCTCCTCGAAATAGTCGATCGCCGGAAAGCTGTCGGCCAGACGGCGCGTGTCCACCAGCACGACCGCGCCGATCGCCCCTCGTACCAGGTCGTCCCACATGAACCAGAACCGGTGCTGCCCGGGCGTGCCGAACAGGTAGAGGATCAGGTCACGATCGAGGGAGACCCGGCCGAAGTCCATGGCCACGGTCGTGGTCGACTTCAACGGTGTCATGCCGAGGTCGTCGATGCCCGCGGAGGCGTCCGTCATGACGGCCTCCGTGGTCAACGGCATGATCTCCGACACCGCACCGACGAACGTCGTCTTGCCCACCCCGAAACCTCCAGCCACCACGATCTTCGTCGAGGTGAGGCCGGGGCTAGAGCCTGCGAAGTCCACTGAGCACCCTTTCGAGCAGATTAACGTCCGGCCGGCCGGCGTCCAGCTGTGGCTGGTGCACGCGGACCAGGCCTTCGGCCGCCATATCAGCGATCAGCACGCGGACCACGCCGAGCGGGATCCCCAGCAGGGCCGACACCTCTGCCACGGACCGGACCTGCCGGCACAGTTGGCTGATCGCCTGGTACTCCGGCGTGATATGCGAGAACTCCCGGTGCTCGGCCGTGGCCGAGGACACCAGAGCCTCCATCGCCAGCTTGACCCGCGGCGCCGTCCGTCCACCTGTCACCGCGTACGGACGGACGGGCGAAGCCGGGTCTGGGTTCAGCTGCGACTGGGACTGGGGCTCGGGCGGAGGCGCCCAACCGCCGCTGTTCCATCTCGGGTCTGTCACCTACATCACCTGGTCTGGCTGGCGCGCAGCTCCGCGCGCACAGCCGGGGTCAGCACCTGACCGGCGCGATCCACCATCAGCGTCATCTGGTACGCCACCAGACCCATGTCGCAGTCCGGGGCGGCCAGCACCGCCATGCAGGAGCCGTCGCTGATCGACATGATCAGCATCAGCCCCCGTTGCATCTCCACGATCGTCTGATTGACCGCACCGCCTTCGAACACTCTGGCCGCGCCCTGCGTCAGGCTCACCAGCCCCGACGCGATCGCGGCCAGCTGATCAGCCCGGTCGGCCGGAAAGCCCGACGACGCCGCCAGCGGCAGCCCGTCGGACGAGACGACCACCGCGTGCGCGACACCTGGGACCGTGCTGACGAAATCGGTGATCAGCCAGTCGACTCCGCGTGCCGCGTGGCTGAGATCGTTCATGCGCCCTCCTTCGTCGGTCGCATGAACGACAGTCGGCTGTGTTTGATCGGCCGCTCGCTCCGCTCGCTCATGCGCCCTCCTCCCTGTCGTTGTTCCAAGGGCTCGAGGGACCGGAGGGCAACGCCCTGCCCTCGCTGATGTCGTCGCGCGCTGCCCGGAAGCCCTGCTGGAAGCTCGAGAGCCGGCTGCGTATCCGGTCCGGCGACACCGACGGCATCGGCGTCACGCCCTTCGGCGACGACGACGTGTCCGCCGAGCCCGGCACCAGGTTGGCCTTGGGCACCCGTTTGGGCAGCCCGGCAGCCGTCGATCCGTCACGCACCGGTTCCACCACAGCCTCCGCAGCGCTCCAGCCCTCGTCCGCCTTGGTCGAGCTCCAGCTCTTGTCGCGCCCGAACCAGGCGGACTCCACGGCGGCGAAGATCGGCAGGTAATCGTCCCCGGCGGACGCGGCCTGGGCAGCCGGCATGTGTCCCGTCGCCGGGGACTCGGTCTCGGGGAAGTCGAACCCGGGCCGCTGCGGCGGCATGGTGTCGCCGTTCCAGCCGCCGCGCGGCGGCTGGGGCACGGGGCGCTTGGGCAGGCCGCGGTCGCCGTTCCAGGCCGGGCCGCGGGGCGGCGACCAGACATCGGCGCTGTCGTACCCGCTGCCGGCGCGCGATTCGCCGGACCAGGCGGTGGGGTCGGGCTGCCACTGGGGCGGCGCCGGCCAGCCGCCGCCCGCCTCCGGGTTCGACGGGAAGGACGGGTGGCCGGGGCCCATCTGGTACGTGGGGGGCTGCGGCCAGTCCGTGGCGGGCGGGGCGGGATGCGGTCCCGAGTACGGCTCGTCCCTGCCGCCGCCGCTCGCCGCGCCCGCCAGGGCAGGCGGCTGCTCGCCCGGGAAGGCGGGCGGCCGGTCGCCCATGAACGAGGAGGCCGGCTCACCCGCGAAGGCGGGCGGCTGGTTGAACGACGGAGGCTGGTTGCCGGAGAACGACGGCGTGCCGGCGAGGTTCGGGGCCTGGGAGCCGAGCATGTTCTCCGGGATGAGTACCATCGCGGTCAGGCCGCCGGAGGCGTGCGGCCGCAGCTGCACCCGGATGCCGTGCCGGTGCGCCAGCCTGGCCACCACGAACAGGCCCATCCGCCGTGAGACCGACACGTCCACGGTCGGCGAGTCGGTCAGCCGCTCGTTGGCCTGGATCAGCTCCTCCTGCGTCATGCCGATGCCGGAGTCGGTGATCGACAGCATCACGCCGCCGCCGTCGATCCTGCTGCCCGACACTGTCACCCGGGTCTCTCGCGGGGAGAACGACAACGCGTTCTCGACCAGCTCGGCCAGCAGGTGGATGACGTCGTTGACGGCCTGGCCCGCCACCGAGACGCCGTCTGGCACCTGGAGCACCACCCGCTCGTAGTTCTCCACCTCCGACAGCGAGGCCCGCGCCACGTCCACCAGCTTCACCGGCTGGCTCCACCGGCGCGGCGGGTCCTGCCCGGCCAGCACCAGCAGGTTCTCGCTGTTGCGCCGCATGCGGGTGGCCAGGTGGTCCAGCTTGAACAGGTTGCCGAGCCGCTGCTCGTCCTGCTCGCCCTGCTCCAGCCCGTCGATCAAGGTGATCTGCCGCTCCACCAGCGTCTGGCTGCGCCGCGACAGGTTCACGAACATGGCGTTGACGTTGCTCCGCAGCCTGGACTCCTCGCCGGCCAGGCGGACGGCCTCGCGGTGCACCTCGTCGAACGCCCGCGCCACTTCACCGATCTCGTCGTGCGTGTTCACGCCGATCGGGACGACGGGGCCGACCGTGCCGTCGGTGCTCTCGCGCAGCTGCCGCACGGTCTCGGGCAGCCGCTGCTCGGCGATGTCGAGCGCCTCGCGGCGCAGCCTGCGTAGCGGCCTGATGAGCGAGCGGGCGATGAGCGAGATGATCGCGAGCACCGCGAGCAGCAGGAGCAGGATGAGCCCGCCGGAGATCAGCGCCGAACGGTTGGCGCCCTCCTCCAGGGCGCGAGCGCGCAGGATCACCGAGGAGGCCAGGTCCTTCTCCACGCTGCGCAACGCGTCGATCTTCCCGGTGCTGACGTCGAACCACGTGGCCACGTCCTTGTTGGACGGCACGCCGATGCTCAGTTCCTTGCCCTCGGCCGACTGCGCCATGGCGCGCAGCCGGAACAGGTCCGTCTGGTCCACGTCCCTGCCGACCACCGTGTTGCGGTAGAGCTCCAGCTGGTCGAGGTTGGCCAGCGTGGCGAACAGCGTCGTCTCGCTCTCCTCGCGCGACTTGGCGTCGGTGAGCGCGTCGAGCTCCCCGCTGTCGAAGCCCTTCTTGTCCAGCGCGCTGGCCAGGATGCCGCGCTGCTTGGACGCCTGTGCCTTGGCCCTGGCGATCGCGCCCACGGCGCTGGCGCTGTGGGAGACCTCGTCGTCGACCGCGACCTGGCCGACCTGGTCGTGGAACTGCAGGAGGGCCGCGATGATCTGCGAATACTTCTGGATCATCGGGAGCGGCTGGATCTTCCCGTTGACGGCCGTGTCACGCAGCGTCGGGATCTCCTCCAGACGCCGCAGCACCGGTCGTACGGCATCGGGATGAGTGTCCATGATCGCCTGTGCCCGCTGCTTGGCCTCGTCGATGAGGCCGTTGACCCCGCTGTAGGTGGTGCGGAGCTGGGCCTCGCGGGTCTCCGGCCGGCCCTGGACGATGTAGAGGGCGGATTCGTCGCGTTCGAAGGACAACCCGTGCGTGACGGCCCCGAGCTGCTCGCTGACCTCGGCGACCTCTCGGAGGGTCTGGTAGGTGTTGGCGTCGCTGAGCGAGGTGATCACGTTCAGGCCGCCAAGACCCACGGCCACGGCCGTGGGCACGACGATCAACGCGACGAGGCGCGACCGTACGTGCCAGTTGCCCAGCCCGAACCTGCCAGAGGATGGTGTGGACAGCCGTTGCTTCTGATGGCCGTGCGGCTCGCGGTCAGCGGAAGCTTCAGCGCTCTGCGTTCTCACTTGCCTTCGCAACCTCTCGCCCTGGAGGGGAATACTCGGTGACCATGCAGGTAAATGCACGTGGGGCAATATGTACGTCGAGATAAGCGCCATTTGAGCACACGGGTTAGCCAGGGCCAACCACTACTAGTGCCCCAATGAGGTGTTTATCCCTGATTGTCCGAAAAATACAACAGAATCGGTAGACCCCCGCCCATCAGGGGATATAGGCAACAGAAGGCCCTCCCACGAGCCATCTCCAACCCGTGGAAAGCGATCGAAAGCAATCCCCATCAGTAACGGAAGTCTCGCAAGTCACCTCCTTCCCAAACAGGACAAACACTGAGATACTTACGGCCCGTCAAATTTTCACGATATAGCGCCAAACAGACATTGCAACCACAAGTGTTGTTTTTGCGATAACAACCGCGAATTTGGTGTTACGGTCGATCCCTGCTGTGCGTCAGGCACACAGTCCCCGGGAGCAGAAGCCGCCCGGTTCACCCCCTGGCTCCATCTGAAGGGAGTCCCTGACATGAGGCTTGGCCGTCCCGCCAGGGCCGCCATCATCGGGTTCGCTTTGACACTCGGCGCCGTCGCGTGCAGCACGGGCGGCTCCACGACCGCAAGCGCGCCACCGTCCGCCTCCGCCGCCGGTGGCCTGGAGAAGACGAAGCTCAAGGTCGCCACGCTGCCGGCCATCGACAGTGCCGCCATCTACGTCGCCATCGACCAGAAGCTTTTCGAGAAGGAGGGTCTGGAGGTCACTCCGCAGGTCGTCCAAGCCGCCCCGGAGGCCATCCCCATGATGCTGAACGGCGAGATCGACGCCATGTTCGGCAACTACGTGTCGATGTTCCAGGCCCATGACAAGGGCTCGCTCAAGCTGCGGATCCTGGCCGAGGGCTCGCGCGCCGCCCCCGACTCGCTGAGCATCATGGCGCTGCCCAACTCGCCCATCAAGACGCCCAAGGACCTCGAAGGCAAGACGGTCAACGTGAACGTCCTGCACAACTTCCAGGAGCTGGCGCTCACGCAGGTGCTCAAGGCCAACAACGTCGACCCGGCCTCCATCAAGTACGTCCAGGTGACGTTCCAGAACATCATGCCCTCGTGGAAGGGCGGCCAGATCGACGCCGCCTACCTGGGCGAGCCCATGGTCACGGCGGCCACGGCGTCGATGGGCGCCCGTAAGATCCTCGACCCTGCCTCCGGCCCCGCGGCCGAGTTCCCGATCTCCGGGTACGTCAGCACGCAGGACTGGTACGACAAGAACCCGAAGGTCGCGGCGGCGTTCCAGCGGGCCATCCACAACGCGGCCAAGCTGATGGAGACCAACCGCGAGGCGGTCGCCAAGGTGCTGCCGAACTTCACGCAGATCGACGCGTCGACGGCGGCCACCGTCACGTTCCCGTACTTCTCCAGCAACGACAACCCGGTCCGCCTGCAGCGCGTGGCCGACTGGATGCTGGAGGCCAAATGGCTCTCCAAGGCGATCGAGGTCAAGTCGCTCATGTCGCCGACCACCTCCGGGTGAGCGCGCGGACCCTGACCCCCGCCCGCCCGGCCACGACCGCCACGCGGTGGTCGCGCCGGGCGGCCGGGGCCGTCGCCTTCGCCGCGCTGCTCGAGCTGCTCAGCCGGACGGGCCTGGCCGATCCCGAGTTCCTCCCGCCCGCGACGGAGATCGCCGGGCGGGCGATGACGCTCGTGCTCGACCCGGCCTTCCGCGCGCACGCCCTGACGAGCCTGCTCGCCTGGGCCATCGGGCTCGGCCTCGCGGCCGTGATCGCGGTGCCGCTCGGCCTGCTGCTCGGCAGCGTACCGATCATCGACGCCGCGACCCGCTCGGTGGTGGAGTTCCTGCGGCCGATCCCCTCGGTGGCGCTGATCCCGCTGGTGGCGCTCGTGATCGGCACGGGCCTGCAACTGCGCGTCACGCTGGTGGTCTACGCCTCGCTGTGGCCGATCCTCTACAACACGATGTACGGCCTGCGCGGCGTCGACCCCCTGGCCAAGGAATCGCTCAGGTCGTACGGCTTCGGCCCCCTGTCCGTGCTGCTGCGGGTCTCGCTGCCGTCGTCGGCGCCCTTCATCACGACCGGCTTCCGGCTGGCCGCCGGGGTGGCGCTGATCCTGACCGTCAGCACCGAGATCGTGGCCGGGCGGGGCGAGGGCATCGGCGTGTTCATCTTCTTCGCCGGTATCGCCGTGCCGGCGCGGATGGCCGACATCCTGGCCGGGGTCTGCTGGGTGGGCCTGTTCGGGGTGGCGGTCAACGCGCTGCTGGTGGCGGCCGAGCGGCGGGCGTTCCGCTGGCACCACGCGCGGTTGGGAGAGCCGGGATGAAGGCCACCGCAGTCGCCGGCAGAGCCCGGGTCGCGGAGAGAGCCGGAACCGCGCGGAGGAAGGGCGTGCGCACGGCGGCGTTCCGCTGGCTGGTGCTGATCGTCCTCGTCTTCGCCTGGGAGACGGCCACGCGGGCGGCCGGGAGCGCGTTCTTCCCACCGCCGAGCACCATCGTGGCGCGGATGCACGCCATGTGGTTCTCGGGGCCGCCTGGCACGCTCTTCCTGACCGACCTGGCCATCGAGAACATCCTGCCCAGCCTCGGCCGGATGGCCGCCGGGTTCGCCGGGGGCGCCCTGGCCGGGGTCGTGCTCGGGCTGGCGCTGGGGCTGTCCGCCCGGGCGTACGACTATCTCGACGGGGTGCTGCAGTTCCTGCGGGCGATCCCGCCGCCCGCGCTGGTCACGGTGTTCCTGGTGGTGTTCGGGTTCGGGCTGCGGATGCAGCTGGCGTTCATCATGTTCAGCATCGTGTGGCCGGTGCTGCTCAACACCGCCGACGGCGCCCGCTCTGTCGAGCCGCTTCACCTGCAGACGTGCCAGGCGTTCCGCCTGTCGCGGGCCGAGCGGCTGCGCCGGGTGATCCTGCCGTCGGCGCTGCCCAAGATGTTCGCAGGGCTGCGGCTGGCCCTGTCGCTTTCCTTGATCGTCATGGTGTTCTCCGAGCTGCTGCCCGGCACCACGAACGGCATCGGATTCCAGATCACGGACGCGTACGCGACGTTCGACCTGCCCGCCATGTGGGCCGGGATCGTGCTGCTCGGGATACTCGGCTATCTGCTGAACGAGCTCTTCCTGGTCGTGGAGCGCCGCGTGCTCGCCTGGCATCACGCCGCCCAGCAACTGGTCGGCTAGCTGTGGGAGCCCGCGGCGAAAGAGTAGGATCACGCCTTATGAGGTCTACCCGAAGAGGTTTACCTGACAGACATGTCCAGCTTTTCTCGCTCCGATAGAGTCTTGTGCTGACTCCCGTGCTGTCAGCGGTCTCGCCCCCCTGAGGAATTCCATTGCTCGAGATAGACAACCTCTCCCACATTTACGGCGGCGGTAGCCCGAACGCGCACCACGCCATCAATGGCCTCAACCTGAGCGTCGCCGCGGGCGAGCTGCTGTGCATCGTCGGGCCGTCAGGCTGCGGAAAGTCCACGCTGCTGCGGTCGATCGCCGGCCTGATCACCCCGACGGGCGGCCAGGTCAGTGTCGAGGGCAACGTGGTGCGCCAGACGCCGGACAACCTCGCCGTGGTCTTCCAGGACTACAGCCGCTCGCTGTTCCCGTGGATGTCGGTGGCGGACAACGTGGCGCTGCCGCTGCGCCGCAAGAACATGGACAAGCGCCAGCGCCGCGAGGCCGCCCAGGAGGCTCTGGAGTCGGTCGGGCTGGCGGGCGCGGAGCGCAAATACCCGTTCCAGCTCTCGGGCGGCATGCAGCAGCGGGTGGCGATCGCGCGGGCGCTGGCGTACCGGCCGACGCTGATGCTCATGGACGAACCGTTCGGCTCGGTGGACGCCCAGACCAGGGAGGACCTGGAGGACCTGCTCCTGAAGGTGCGCGGCCACCACCAGATGACGATCGTGCTCATCACGCACGACATCGACGAGAGCGTCTACGTGGGCGACCGCGTGGTGGTCCTCTCCAAGGCCCCCGCACACGTGGTAGGCGACCTCAAGGTGGATCTGCCCGCGCCCCGCGACCAGATCACCACCCGCGAGCACCCCGACTTCGTCCACCTCCGCGCCGAGGTGGGCCGCCTCGTCCGCGGCCACGCGGCGGTCTGACCGGTTCCCGGGCGGCCGTTGAGCCTGGGGCCTGTCACCGACCTGCGGACTGCGCCACGAGCCTTACCGTCAACCCTGTTCGCCACTCTCGCGTCAAGCGTGATCGTGACATGCGTAAAGTATGCGGCTTAACAGTACGCATGTGATTCAGGAGCTTGACGTGACGACGCTTTCTCGCAGGAACCTTCTCAAGGCGGGCGCGATCGGGGTGCCGGCCGCGGCTTTGGCCGGACGCCCGGCGCTGGCGGCCGCGCCCTTACCGGTGGTGGAGACCTCGGGCAGCGCGCCGGTCCAGCTGGCCGGGTTCGACAAGGTGATGAAGACCTTCGTGCAGGACCGCAAGATCACCGCCGCCCAGCTCGCCATCATGAAGAGCGGCAGGATCGTGCTCGCTCGCGGCTACCGCTACAACGACTTTTCCAGGGCGCTGCCCACGGTGTCGCCGACGTCGCTGTTCCGGATCGCCAGCGTGAGCAAGAACATCACCTCGGCCGCGATCATGCGCCTGGTGCAGGACGGCAAGCTGAGCCTGTCGGCCAAGGTCACCCAGCTGCTGGGACTAACCCCGGCCGACCCCCGCATGGCGCAGGTCACCGTGCTCCGGCTCATGCAGCACCTGGGCGGCTGGGACAAGGACGTCTCCAAGGATCAGCTCTGGCTGGACCACACCATCGCGGCCACCCTCGACGTGCCGCTGCCGATCGGCCACGCCGACATCATCCGGTACGCCACCGCCCGTCAGCTCGACTTCGACCCGGGCACGAAGATGGTCTACAGCAATTACGGCTACATGCTGCTCGGCCGGATCATCGCGAAGGTCTCCGGCACGTCCTACGAGTCATACATCAAGACCAAGCTGCTCCAGCCGCTCGGCATCACCCGGATGCGGCTCGGCAAGAGCCTCAGGAGCCAGGCGGCGCCCGGCGAGATCGCCTACGAGTCGCAGTACACGAACAAGTCGGTGGTGGACACCTCCGGCACCGTCGTCCCGTTCCCCTATGGCGGCTTCAACATGCCCAACCAGGACGCCAACGGCGGCTGGCTCGCTTCCGCCGTGGACCTGGTCCGCTGGACCCTCGCCTTCGACAAGCCGGGCACCGTGCTGAGCTCGGCTTCGATCGCCAAGCTCGTCGCCAAGCCGGAGATCGGCATCAACGAGTACGGCTCCTGGTACGGCGGCGGATGGTGGGTTCGCCAGGTCACCGGCCACCTCAACACCTGGCACAACGGCTCCATGCCGGGCACGTTCACGTACCTGGCCCGGCTGCAGAACGGGTTCAGCTACGCCGTGCTGTTCAACCGGCGGGAGGAGAGCGGGTCGCTGGACTACGACACGATCGACGACGACATCAACAAGGTCAGCGTCTCCTCCTGGCCCCAGGGGGACCTGACCGGGAGATACTTCTGAGAAAGGATGGGCAGCATGGATCGGCAACTGCTCAGCGCCATCGCACACCGCGACCACCCGATCGCCGCCCCCATCTCGGAGGCCAACCTCGACCGGTTGCTGCGCCGGGCGGCGCTGCCGGACGGGGCCCGCATCCTCGATCTCGGCTGCGGCGAGGGCGAATGGTCGCTCCGGGCGCTCGAGCTCGTCCCGTCCGCGGTGGCCGACGGCGTGGACCTCTCCCCGCACGCCCTGGCGTCCGCGGAACGGGCCGCCGCCGCGCGCGGCCTGTCCGACCGGCTCCGGCTGCACCTGACGCCCGCCGCCGAGTTCTCCGCCACCGAGCCGTACGATCTGGTGCTCTGCCTGGGCTCCACCCACGCCTTCGGCGGTTTGAAGGACACGATGGAGGCGATCGCCGGATACGTCCGCCCGGGCGGGCTGGCGCTGGTGGGGGAAGGCTTCTGGGAACGGGCTCCCGCCCCGGACCTCGTCGAGGCCATCGGTACGTACCCCGACCTGACAGGGACCGTGGCGACCGCCGAGTCCGGCGGCTGGCTGACCGTCCACGGCCATGTGAGCGACCTGGCTGAATGGGACGAGTACGAGTTCTCGTGGACCGGCACGCTGGCCCGCTGGGCCGCAGACAATCCCGGTCCCGACGGCGACCAGGCCCTCGCCGCCATGAGGGAGCACCGCGAGATGTGGCTCAACGGCTACAGGGGCATGCTCGGCTTCGTCTCCCTCCTGCTCCGACGCGTGTAGGCCGCTTCCCCTCCTGATCCAGCGCGTGCGCTACCTCAGGTGAGCTCCAGGCCGCCGTCCACGGTCAGCACCTGGCCCGTGATCCAGGTGGCGGCGGGGTCGGCCAGGTGCACGATCCAGGTCGCCACCTCCTCGGGATCCCCGCGCCGGCCGAGCGGGATCCGCGCGACCTCATCCTGCTTGATCTGCTCGACCACGCTCCCGGGCAGACCGGCGGCGGCCAGCGCCTCGCTCTCGGTGGGCCCGGGCGCCAGGGCGTTGACGCGGATGCCGTCCGCGGCCAGCTCCAACGCCCAGCTACGGGTCAACTGCTCCAGGGCGGCCTTGGAGGCGGCGTAGTGGGCCGCGCCCGGCAGCGGCCGGTGGCCGTACGTGCTGGAGATGTTGACGATCGCGCCGTGTCCGGCACGCAGGTGCGGCAGCGCCGCGTGGGCGAGCAGGCTGGGCGCGGTGACGTTGAGCGCGAACAGGTCGCTGATGCGCTGGGCGTCGGTGTCGGCCAGCGGCATCACGGCGGTGGCCCCGGCATTGTTGACCAGCACGTCCAGGCGCCCCCACCGCTCGATCACCGCGTCGACGATCGCCCGCGCCGCCTGCTCACCGCCGCAGATGTCGGCGGCCAGGACGGCGATGCCCGGATGCTGAGCGGCGGTGTCCTCCAGGGCAGAGGCCCGGCGCCCGACTCCGAGCACGTGTGCTCCGGCGCGGGCGAAGGCGAGCGCGGCGGCCCGCCCGATCCCGGACCCGGCTCCGGTCACGACTACGGCCCTGCCCCGCAGGCGGCCGGCGGACTGGTCGGCCACGGCTTCTCCTTCGTTCGATGTTCGTGAAACGTCGAACAAGCTACCATGGGTGGATGAAGAAGGCACATCACCCCGAACTGGGCGAGATCACGCTGACCGAGGTGATGGCCGCCCTGAGCGACCCGATCCGGCTCGGGCTGGTACGGGTGCTGGCGGACGGGCGCGAGCGCGGCTGGGGCGAACTGCGGGCGCCGGTGGCCAAGTCAACGCTCAGCCACCACCTGCGGGTGTTACGTGACGCCGGACTCACCCGTACTCGCCAGGAGGGCACCCGCTGCTTCGTGATCCTGCGCCGGGATGACCTGCAGACACGCTTTCCCGGACTGCTTCAGGTGGTGCTGGCCGCGGCGGAGGCGGACGACGTGGGCGCTCATGTCGGCGTCAGGCCCAGCGCCGACACCGCCCGGCCCCCACTGGAGCCGGCCCGCGACCGATGAGACCTGGCAGGCCCAGGATCATCATTGAGCAGTCGCTACCGGAAAAAGTCGTCCAGCTCCCGGACGGCCTGATCGAGGTCGTCCGCGACTCCCCGCTGCAACAGCCTCACGTAGAGACCATCGCCGGTGACTCCGAGCCGCCGTATCTGAGCGGCCCGCACCCTCATTCCCGCCTGGACATCATCGATGATCGTTCCTGGATCCCCCGTCCATCCGTACGTGTCCAGAAACCGGCGTAACCGCGCGGGCCGCGAAGCGAAATCGGTGAATCCCTCCGATGCGGCCACGTGACGTGCGTGGAGCGGCACCCAGCACATGGCTACGAAGGCCACATCCGAGTCCACCGTGGTCGGCCCGGCGAAATCCCAGTCGAAGAAACCGACCAGTCGTCCGGAGTGCCAGGAGGCATTGAATGGGCCGGTGTCGTTGTGCCCGATGATCAACCCCGGTGACCATCGTTCGCCGGTGCGCCAGTGAGCGTCCGCGGACGGCACGAAATCGGCCACGGCCTCGTGGTAGGCGCGCAACCACTTCGCGACCTGGATGAGCGTGTCCTCGGCGTGGGCCCACTCGGGCCACACGGAGCGATCCCCGACGGCATCGCCGTCCAGAAAGGAGAGAATCTCGCGCCCGTCCGAATCGATGCCCAGAACGCGGGGAACCCCTTCGAACCCCTTGTTTTCCAGATGCCGCAACAGCTCATGGACCGACGTCGTCCACGCCCCCACCTGCCGCCGGACTGTGCGCCCTACCAGGACCGCGCCTCCGTCGTTGCCGCCCCCGAGCCGATTCCCAGCCACGTGCCACCTCGCCAGACCCTGCCTCGACCGCCGGGTACGGCATCGATCAGCCGCAGCGCGTTCAAAGAATCGCCGCCGGATCGATGAAGTCGTCCAGAACCCCCGACGTCAGGAAGCATTACTGACCGCTCCGGCAAGGTCAAGAGCTCCGTGGAACGCTCCCGCCGCTCTGGGGATCGAGACGGCGGACGCGGACGGCGTTGCGGACCTTCCTGCCGTCCTCCTGCTCGTCCTCGCACTCCCCCGCCAGGACGTATCCGAAGCCGTCGTAGACGCGGGCCAGCTCGGCGCTCCCCGCCCAGTGGTCCAGCGCGAGCGCGGGAGCCCCGTACGCCCGGGCGCGGCGTTCCGCCTCCTCCATGAGCGCCGAGCCGACGCCACGCCCTCCAGGGCCCCGGTCCGACATCACGGTGTGCACGAACATCGCCCCCTCGGTCACCAGACCCGCGGGGATGCGCGGCGGGACCATCGGCGCCGCGGCGAGCAGGCCCACGCAGGCGTGGTCGCGCTCCGCCAGCGTGATGACACCCTGCGACGTCCAGTCCGCGACCCGCTCGGGAAAGCCCGGGATCCGGGAGAAGGGCACCGTGCCCCATTGCTCCGTCCGGCCTCGCTCGACGAGCCAGCCGAGGACGGCGTCCATGAGGGACACCAGGGCCGGAACGTCCTCCGCCGTCGCAGGGCGCAGGGTGATCCGCCGGTCTGACATGTCCGCCTCCACAAGAGTAGACTGCGCTCGATGGAAGAAACTTTAATTTCCTAAGGATTAGATTGTCAAAGCAATCTAGGATCGACACCGTCACCCGGGCCGTCCAGGATCTCCAGGACGCCACGGACCTCATCGACGAGCTGGCCGCCCGCCACCTGGGCATCAACCGCACGGATCTGCGCTGCTTGAGCCGGCTCAGCGCCCGCGGCGCGATGACGGCGAGCGACCTGGCCGCCGCCGCCGGGCTCACGGGCGGCGCCATGACCACCGTCATCGACCGGCTGGAGCGGGCCGGGCTCGCCCGGCGCGTCCGGGACTCCGTGGATCGGCGTCGCGTTCTCGTCCATCTGACCGAGCGCGCGGAGCGGCTCAGCGCGCAGATCTGGGGCCCCATCGTGGTCGACGCCCAGGCCGCGCTCGGCGGGTTCAGCGCCGCCGAGCTGGACCTGATCGAGAGGTTCCTGACCATGGCTCTGCGCAACCAGCAGCGGCACGCGGATCGCCTGCGAACCGAGCCCCACCCTCCCAGCCGCTGACCACCTCATCAGGGTGCCGCGCATGCCGGTTCAGAGGGATTCGCTTCCCGCTGTCGTGAAGAGCAGGTCTGCGAAGGGAACACTTGCCTGCTACGGGCCGTTTCCCCAGCATGGGGCGGGTTGATGATTTCCTGGAGCGGCATCCGTGGTCCACATTCCCGGTGGTTGCCGTGGCCATCGGCGCGATCCCCCTGGCCCTCTGGGACGAGACCGCCGGCCAGCCGCACTTGTGGCCTCGTCTCGCCATGGGCGCCGCGATCGGCACCGGCCTCATGGCCGTTCTCACTACCCTGGCCATGATCCGCAGGTCACGCCGGACGGTCGTGACCGCCATGGCCCTGGTCGTCCTGCTGGCAATTTCCGTCGTGGCCGGAATGGTGGGGTTCACCAGGAATAATCGTGCACTTCAACTGGAAGACCCCGGCCAGACCGAACTGGTGGGCGCCGTGGTGGCGATCGACGCCTGGGGCGCGATGGCGGTGCTGGTGATAAGCGTTCACGTGCTGACCAGGCAGGCACGCGGCCGCCGGCACGTCGGCCGGGTGGAGGAGTTCGGCCAGGGTGTGTGGTACGCGGCGGCCTGCGATTGCGGCTGGCGCGGCGAGGTCGTACGGGATAGTTCGACGGCTTTCACCAACGCGGGCAACCACGCGAACAGGGTCCAGCTCACCGTACGGAAGATCGCGCACCTCCCTTAGAGCGCGGATCGCCGCCACCGCCGCGGTGCTGCTTCAAACAGCATCCCTTGACAACCAAGTAGTTATATTAATACCTGGTTATGAATGGAGGGGTGCATGGCGGAAACCCTTGATGCCACTTTCGCGGCGCTCGCCGATCCGACGCGCCGGGCCATCCTGGCCCGGCTCAGGTCGGGTGAGGCCACGGTGACGGAGCTGGCGGCGCCGTTCGACATGAGCCAGCCGGCCATCTCCAAACACCTCAAGGTCCTGGAGCGCGCCGGGCTGATCTCTCGCGGCCGGGACAGGCAACGACGTCCCTGCCGCCTGGAGGCCGACGCGCTCAAGGAGGCCACCGACTGGCTGGAGGGCTACCGGGACTTTTGGGAGAACCGCTATCAGCAGCTCGATGCCCTCCTGGCCGAGCTCAACGAAAAGGATGCCCGTGATGAATGAGATCGCAGACCGCTACCGGCGCCGGGCCGACGCGTTCGAGCGCAAGGTCGTGTCCGTCCGCCCCGGCCAGTGGTCGAATCCGTCCCCGTGCGAGAAGTGGACGGCCAGGGACGTGGTACGGCACATCATCGACATGCACGAGGCGATGCTACGGCCCATCGGCCGCTCCCTCGGCCCCGCGCCGTCGGTCGACGACGACCCGGTGGCCGCCTTCCGCGCCGCCCGCGCGGACGTGGAGGCGATCTTGGACGACCCTTCGCTCGCCGCCCGGGAGGGCGACACGCCCACCGGCCGGATGACGGCGGACCAGCACATCGATCAGGTCGTCAGTGACGATCTCCCGATGCACGGCTGGGACCTCGCCCGTGCGACGTCCCAGGACGACACGATGGACCCCGCGGATGTCGAGCGAGCCTGGTCGGCCATGAGAGCGATCCCCGCCGACCTCATGGAGAGGTACCGGACGCCGGGCGCGTTCGGGCCGGGGATCGAGGTGTTCGGCCCGGAGGTGAAGGTCGAGGAGGACGCCTCCGCTCAGGACAGGCTGCTCGCCTTCATCGGGCGGGATCCGCGGTGGCGGCCGTGACCACGGCTTTGACCATTGCGACTCCATCGGACCGCGCGATCGTCATGACGCGGTCGTTCAACGCCCCCCGCCACCTGGTCTTCGCCGCGTGGACCAAGCCTGAGCTGGTCGCACGATGGTACGGCGCGAAAGGCTGGGACATCGTCGACGCGCGGATCGACCTGCGAGTGGGCGGCGCCTGGCGGTTCGTCTGGCGTGGTCCGGGCGGCGCCACCATGGCCTCCGGCGGCGTCTACCGCGAGACCGTCACACCTTCCCGGCTGTCCTACACCGAGTCTTTCGACGACCACTGGTATCCGGGCGAAGCGCTGGTCAGCCATGACTTCACCGAGGAGGACGGCACGACCACGCTCACCACGACACATCTGTTCGCCTCAAGGCAGGCACGTGATCTGGTGATCGCCTCCCCGATGGCACGCGGTGTCTCCGAGGGCTACGAACGGCTGGACGAGGCACTCGCAGAGGCAGGAAGCCGGTGAAACACCTGTTGCCGCAGTCCGGCGAACCGAGGGTCTGAAGAGGCCGGTGAACTGCGGGTCGCCGAAGGGCCCGGCGCACGATGCCACCAAGGTGGGCTGGTCACCGCCAGCCCACCCGTTCTCGGTGAAAGGGATCACGCCCCTGTCAGGGAGTGCCGTTGATCAGAGCCATGGCCAGCATGGGGCTGAACGTCCCTGCCTGGATCTGGTCGCGCTCGCCGAGGCCGCACGGGCCGTCGGAGTCGCCCGGCACCTTGACCCAGAAAAGGTACTCAGCGCCGCTCGTCTGCGTAGCCGGGGAAGCGCCGAGCTTGCGTCCCGGCGGGTTGCACCAGTTGTCCCCCGGCGTCGGGTCCGTGTACAGGCCATTGCCGTTGCGGCTGGTGTCGATCACGTACATTTTGGCGCCCACCGTGCCGGACAGGTGGCCGTTGAGCGCGATGGCGTACGCCTCGGTGTCGGCGGTGGTGATGTAGTTGGACACGTTCAGGGAGAAGCCACGGGTGTTGGCGATGCCCGACTTGACCAGCGATGGCGCCATGTCGGCCGCCTTGATCCAGGTGGCGTTGCCGGCGTCAAGATAGACCCAGGCGTTGGGGGCCTGGGCACGCAGCACCTCGGTCGCGTCCAGCAGCATCCGGTACTGGTCCTCGGGGTTCTTTCCGATGTTGGCCACGCAGCCGGCGGCGGCGACCGCGTCGGGTTCGAGCACGACGACGGCGTGCCGGTTTCCGATCGCCCTGGCGAACTCGGTGATCCAGTTGTGGTATCCGGTCGCGTCGCCGGCGCCGCCGCCCGAGTGGCCGGCGCACGCGTCGCGGTTGGGAATGTTGTACGCCACCAGCATCGGCAGCCGATCCTGGGCTTGCGCGGCGCCCACATAGGTGTCCACCGCCAGCGTGATGTCCCCGAACCAGCCGCCGAACCACTCGAAGATCGGCTTGTTGGCGATGTTCGCGCCGATGGCCTGTGCCTCGCTCGTGCCCTGGTGGGCGGCGACCCACTTGGCGGGGTTCGACTGGCTGGACACGTACAGGGCGGTCGGCCGGGTCGTCTGCGTCTCCATCAGCGACACGTTGTCGAAGCGCACCACCGGAGTCCCACCGGACCCGCCGAGCTGGAACGTCACCTCAGCGGCCGTGCCGGCCGCGGCCGTGGCCGTGAACGGGATGCTGTAGCGCTTACTGGCCGAGGTGAGCTGCACATCCGCGGCCAGCGACTGGTTGGAGCCGGGGGTGGCCACGTACTGCACTGTCGTACGGGCCTTGAAGGCGACCGATGAGGAGGCGTCGAACGAGAGCGTGTAGCTCTTGCCCGGGTTGAGAGCGGCCGTGGTGGGCGCGGCCACCATAGCGTCCCAGGGGTTGGCGACGACGGACTTCACGTCCACCCGCATCCTCCCTGATTCGGCTGTGACCGCGGACTGGCCGATCGCCGCCCATGGGGCGGTGGAGGTGGCGAAGGTGCCGTTCCCGACGAGCTGGGCGGCGGCGGAGGCTGAGGGCGGGACCACCAGGTGGGTGGCCAGGGCGGTTGTCAGGACGGTGGCTAAAGCTGCAGCTTTGCCGACGATTCTGCGCACGTATTCACCTTTCGGCGGGGCATCGCAGTTGATCATCACTGACCGCTCTGACAAGGTCAAGATATTCCGTGGGAACACACGTCGACTACCGGATGATCTGGAGTGCCCCGATGGAGACATCGACGTCGCCCGCATCGAGGCACGCGAGAGCAGGCAAACGCCGTACCCGCTGGAGGAGATCCGGCGCCTTCCGCTCACACGTCCAGCTTGAGCGGCACCACGGGGTCGCGCCGGCCCGGGCAGAAGAGCGTGGGTGCCGCCCAGACCTACTCCGGGCGGCACCCAGCTAACGGCTAGACCGGCGTGTGCATGTGGCGGGTCAGGGCGTGTTCCACCAAGGTGATCAAGGTTGACTTCACCGAGTCGCGCTGGCGGGCGTCCAGACGCACGATCGGGGTGTGGCCGCCGATCGACAGGGCCTCGCGGAGTTCATCCTCCGCGTGCGCGAACTGGCCGTCCCAGCCGTTGATGCCGATCACGAACGGCAGTTTCGCCTCTTCGAAGTAGTCGATGGCCGGGAAGCTGTCGGCCAGACGGCGCGTGTCCACCAGCACGACCGCGCCGATGGCCCCGCGTACCAGGTCGTCCCACATGAACCAGAACCGGTGCTGCCCGGGCGTGCCGAACAGGTAGAGGATCAGGTCACGATCGAGCGAGACCCGGCCGAAGTCCATGGCCACGGTCGTCTTGTTCGGCGTGAGAGAGACGTCGTCCACGTGCGCGGACGCGTCCGTCATGACGGCTTCCGTGGTGAGCGGGAGGATCTCCGAGACCGCACCCACGAACGTCGTCTTCCCAACGCCGAAGCCCCCGGCCACGACGATCTTCGTCGAGGTTAGGCCGGGGCTAGAGCCTGCGAAGTCCACTGAGCACCCTTTCGAGCAAGTTGAGGTCCGGCTTTCCCGCGTCCAGCGCAGGCTGGTGCACGCGGATCAGGCCCTCCGACGCCATGTCGGCTATCAGCACCCGGACCACACCAAGGGGCTGGCGTAAAAGGGCGGAGATCTCAGCAACCGACCGGACGTTCCGAGTCAGCTGGATGATCGCCTGATACTCCGGACTGAGTAGGGAAATGTCTTGGTATTCCGACGTCACGGAGGACACCAATGCCTCCATGGCGAACTTCATCCGCGGGGCAGTGCGCCCCCCAGTCACGGCATAGGGCCGGACCAGGGAGCTCTGCTTCTGCGGACGGGGGGCCGCCGGATGCGGCGGAGTGCTATCACCAGCCCAACCCTGACCTGTCACCATGATCTCCTGTCACGACCACCCGGCTAGCGGGGACGGGTCGCTTGCAGCTCAGCGCGTACGGCCGGAGTCAGCACCTGTCCCGCGCGCTCGACCAGCAGGGTCATCTGGTAAGCCACCAGACCCATGTCACAGTCGGGCGCGGCAAGGACCGCCAGGCAGGATCCATCGCTGATGGACATGATCATCAATAGCCCGCGCTGCATCTCGATGACGGTCTGGGACACCATACCGCCTTCGAAGACCCGCGCGGCGCCCTGGGTCAAGCTGACCACACCGGAGGCGACCGCAGCGAGCTGGTCGGCCCGGTCTTTGGGAAATCCCTCCGAGAAGGCCAGCGGCAGGCCGTCGGACGACACCACCACGGTGTGCGCGACGCCTGGCACGTTGTTCACGAAGTCCGTGATCAGCCAGCTTATACCGCGCGCTCCCTGGCTCAACTCTCTCATTTGTCCTCCTCATTCTCATCTCCGCGGGTGAACGCTCGGCCCTGCCGGACACCCTGCTGGAAGCTGGAGAGCCGGCTGCGCAACCGCTCGGGCGAGACCTGCGGCGCAGGTGACATGGGCTGGGGCTCGGCGAGGCTGGCCGTACCGGGCACCAGGTTGGCCTTGGGAACGCGGCGCGGCAGCCCGGAGGCCGTCGTGCCGCCCTGCGCGGGCTGTACGGCGGCCTGAGCGGCTTGGAAGCCGGAGTCCGCGGGCGAGGACCAGGTCGCGCCGGCGCCCGACTGCCCGGGCCGGCGCTGCGGCAGCGGTGCCTTACCCGGGATCTCCATCGAGGCCGCGGGCGGCGGCGGGTCGGCGGGGATGGCCGGGTGCACCACGGTGATCTCCGGCTCGCTCTCGAACGAGGGCTCCGGCCCGGGCTGCGGCCTCAACTGCTCGGGCTCCGGCCGACGGAACCAGTCGGAGCCGACCGACGAGAAGATCGGCAGGAACTCCTCGCCCTGCTCCTCCATGGGCGAGGTGCGCACCACGGGGAGCGGCCCGGTCATGTCCTGCGAGGAGTAGTCGCCGGGGCCGTACGGCCCGTAGTCACCGTGCCCGTTCTGCTCGAACTGGCCGGCGGGCTGGGGGTCCTCGCCGAACGCCGCGCGGTACTGCTCGTCGAACGGCCGCCGCGGCCGGTCGTCGGTCTCGAACAGCGACCTGCGCGGCGACGGGTCGGAGAAGGACGACCACCGGGCCGGCTCCTCCTGTTCCTTCGGCGGCTCCGTGGAGAACGAGGGCCAGCGCGGCTCCTCCTCCTGCAGGGGCGGCGGCTGCTCGGCGAACGACGGCCACCGGTTCTCCGCGAAGGACTGAGGCTGCGACGGCGCGGGCGGCTCCTCCGCGAACGACGGCCAGCGGGAGTCATCGCCGAACCGGCGCTGCTCCTCCTGCGGCCGCGCGGCGGGCGGCGGCTCCTCGGCGAACGACGGCCAGCGCGGCTCGTCCACCCCGCTGCCCTGCGCCCCGCCCGGCATCCCAGTGGGCTCGCCGAACGCCGCGGGCTGCTGCCCGAACGCCGGAGGCTGCTCGCCGAACGCCGGAGGCTGGTCGCCGGACGCCGGGGGCTGCTCCCCGAAAGCCGCGGGCTGGTCGCCGAAGGACGGCCAGTTGCCGGTGCCCGGCACGGGCAGCGAGCCCGGCCACTGCGTGTCCACCACCTGGTCGGGCGCGTCGACGGAGGGCGTCGAATAGTGCGCGCCGGACCCGTTCTGCGACGGCTGCCCGAACATGCTCGGGTCGAACGACGTGAACGCCTCGTACTGCCCGCCCTGTTGCGGGACCCCCAGGCCGTTGCTGAGGAGCATGTCGGGCAGCATGACCAGCGCGCTCAGGCCGCCGGTCTCCCGCATGCTGAGCTGGACCCTGATGCCGTGCCGCAGGGCGAGGCGGCCGACCACGAACAGGCCCATGCGCCGCGACACCGACACGTCCACGACCGGCGGGTTGGCCAGCCGCCAGTTGGCGTCGGCCAGCTCATCCTGGCTCATGCCGATGCCGAGGTCGTTGATCGTGACGAGCACGCCGCCCTCGGCGGGCGTGCTGGTGACGTGGACCTTGCTCTCCCGGGGGGAGAACGAGATGGCGTTCTCGATCAGCTCGGCGAGCAGGTGGACGGCGTCGGTGACGGCGGGGCCGACGATCAGCGTGCCGGACGGGATCTGGATCTGGACGCGCTCGTAGCTCTCGACCTCGGACAGCGAGGCGCGGGCGATGTCGACCAGCGGCACCGGGTCGCTCCACTTGCGCGCGGCTTCCTGGCCGGCGAGGACCAGGAGGTTCTCGCTGTTGCGGCGCATGCGGGTGGCCAGGTGGTCGAGCCGGAACAGGTTCGCGAGCCGCTGCTCGTCCTCCTCGCCCTGCTCCAGGCCCTCGATGAGCTGCAGCTGCCGCTCGACCAGCGTCTGGCTGCGGCGGGAGAGGTTGACGAACATGGCGTTGACGTTGGCGCGCAGCTTGGCCTCGTCGCCGGCCAGCCTGATCGCCTCGCGGTGGACCTCGTCGAACGCCCGCGCCACTTCACCGATCTCGTCGCGGGTGTTGACGCCGACCGAGGGCGGCTCGGGCACGTGGGCGCCGTCGCCGGACTCGCGCAGCACGCGGACGGTGTCGGGCAGCCGGGTGGTGGCGATCTGCAGCGCCTCGGCCCGCAGCCTGCGCAGCGGGCGGACCAGCGAGCTCGCCACGCGGGTGGTGATGATCAGGACGAGGAGCAGCAGGACGAGGATCATCGCGCCGGAGATGATCGCGCTGCGCTGCTCGCTGTCGCTCAGCTCGCGGGTGGTGGCCACGACCTCGGTGGCCAGGCCGTCCTCGACCTTGCGCATGGCGTTGGCGGTCACCGTGGTGGTGTCGTACCAGCGGGACAGGTCCCTGGTGGTGGTGATGTCCAGATCCCTGATGCGGTTGTACTCGCGGACCTGGGCCAGCGCGCGCTGCCGCATGGCGTCGGCGCGGTCGATCTGCGGCCCCCTGACGCCCTGCTGGAACGCCTTGAGGTGCTCGGCGTCGGGCACCTCCTGCTCGAAGGCGGCCTGCGCGGCCTGCTGCTTGTTCCAGGAGCCCAGGAAGTCGGCGAGGGCTTCGTTGTCCAGCTCGCGCTCGACGAGCGCGACGATGAGGATGATCTGCTGGCGCGAGACCTCCTCCTTCATGCTCGACAGCGAAGCGAGCGCGGCCACGTCCCGCTGGAGGCGGTCATCGCCGACGCCGTCGGCCAGACCGGCCTGGACCGACGCGAAGATGCCGATCATGGTGGTGTAGGTGCCGATGGCCGCGCGCGCCGGCACGTTCGCCACCATGGAGTTACGCAGGCTGTCGAGGCCGTCGAGCCAGCGGCGCATGTTGCCGACGCCCTCGCGGACGCGGGTCGAGTGCGTCTCGTCGATGGCCGACGCGGCGGCGAGCACCTGAGCCTTGATCTTGTCGGTGGCCTGGCGCTGGGTCTTGAGCTGGACGAAGCGCCCGGTCCGGTTGCGGTCGCTGACGTACCACGCGGTGAGCGTGCGTTCCTTGCCGAGCTCGTGGTTGAGCGCGCCGATGCGCTGGACCAGCTCGGCGACCTGGGTGAGCCGCTGGTACTCGGTGCTGGTGCCGATGGCGTTGGCCAGCTGGACGCCGGCGAGCAGCACGCCCACGACCGTGGGGATGAGGATCAGCGCGACCAGCCTCGAGCGCACACGCCAGTTCCCCAGCCGGAACCTTCCGCCTGTGTACTCCCCTGACCGCGTGTGCCTGGGGTTATCCGTCCTCACTGACTCTGCAACCTCTCGCCGGTACGTGCTCGAAAAAAGTCAGACACGCGTGTGGCGCATGGGATTTCGTCCGGCTGGGTAATTGGAACACAACCCGTACCAGATCGGCCAACCGAACATATCCCATCAAACACGCCCATAGCAGCACTTCAGGGCGTATATCGCCGTACACGTTTTCAGGCGGGCCGGAACGAATCCCGCTCGACCGGCGCCGCGTGCTTCACCATCAGATGCCGCGTCACCGAGTACTCCTGCACCGCTTCCTGGCTCATGTCCTTGCCGAACCCGCTGCCCTTCACCCCGCCGTGCGGCGCCTCGCTGGCGATGGGCAGATGGTCGTTCACCCAGGTCACCCCCACGTCCAGGCGGTGCGAGACGCGCATCGCCCTGGCGACGTCGCGCGACCACACCGAGGAGGCCAGACCATATCTGGTGTCGTTGGCCAGCCGGACCGCCTCGTCCTCGCCGTCGAACGGCAGCACCACCAGGACCGGCCCGAAAAGCTCGCCCTGCACGATCTCGCTGCCCTGTGCGACATCGGTCACAAGTGTGGGCGGATAGAAGAAGCCGGGCCCGTCGACGGGGGCGCCGCCGTGCAGCACGCGCCCGCCGGAGCGGGAGACGAACCCGTGCACCCGATCCCGGTGCGCGGCCGAGATGAGCGGGCCGATGTCCGTCGCCGGGTCCCACGGGTCGCCGAAGGAGATTTCGGCAAGAATTGCCCGAAGCGCCTCCACCGCATCGCCGTACTTTTCCCGGGCGACGTACACGCGGGTGGCGGCGGTGCAGTCCTGCCCGGTGTTGTACGTCGCCCCCATGGCCACGCCGCGGGCCATCTCCGCCAGGTCGGCGTCCTCGAACACCAGCGCCGGCGCCTTGCCGCCGAGCTCGAGGTGCACCCGCTTGAGCGTGGCGGCGGCGCCGGTCATCACGGCCCGGCCGGTCTCCGTGGAGCCCGTGACGCTCACCATGTCCACGCCGGGGTCGGTGACCAGCGCCTGGCCGACCTCGGCAGCACCGGTGACGGCCTGCACCAGCGCCGGAGGGGCGCCCGCCTTGGCGAACAGCTCGGCCAGCCGCAGCGTCGTGCGCGGCGTCTGCGGGGCCGGCTTGATCACCACTGCGTTGCCCGCGGCCACCGCCGGGCCGACCTTCCAGACGGCCATGACGAACGGGAAGTTCCACGGCGCGATCGACCCCACCACCCCGACGGGGCGGCGCAGCATGACCGAGGTGTAGCCAGGGCTGAACACCCCGGCGCCCGAGCCCTCCAGCGAGCGGGCGGCGCCGGCGAAGAAGCGCAGGTTGTCCACGGCGAACGGCAGCTCACCGTCCCTGAACACCGCCGCCGGCTTGCCCGTCTCCTCCACCTCGAGCCTGGTCAGCTCTTCGGCGTCGGCCTCCACGAGGTCGGCCAGCCGCAGCAGCAACCGCGCGCGGTCGGCCGGGGTGGTCTGCGACCACTCCTCGAACGCCGCGCGAGCCGCCCGTACGGCCGACGCCACGCCCTCCACCGGCGTGTCCGAAATTTCGGCACACGGGAGTCCGGTGGCGGGGTTGATCAGTTCACGCATGGAAAGTCATGTCCTCACTGGCCGAGCTGCTCGATGAGGTCGGCGGCCTTGCGCAGGCCGTCGCGACCCCGGATCTGCTCGCCCGCGGCGGCGAGCCTCGCCCGCAGCTCGGTGTCGGCGAGCAGCCGTGCGACCGCCCCGGTCAGTTCCTCGTCTGTGAACGAATAGGTTGAAAGCCTGACACCATAGCCCAATTCATCGACCCGCTGGGCATTGTCGTACTGATCCCAGAAGAGTGGCAAAAGGATCATCGGCTTGCCGAAGTGCAGCGCCTCGGTGGTCGTGTTGTTGCCGCCATGCGTGATGACCAGGTCGCACTGCGGGATGATCTTCGTCTGCGGCACGAACTCCGCGCCCCACATGTTGTCGGCCAGCTTGATCTCCTCGTGCAGCGGGCCCTTGGAGACGATGTACTGGTGCGGCGTGGTGGCCAGCACGTCGATCACCCGCTGCATCAGCTCAACGTCGGAGGAGCCGAGCGAGCCGAGCGAGAAGTAGACCAGCGAGCCGTTGTTGCGCTGGAAGGGCAGGGTGAAGTCCTCGTCGGTCTCGCGTACCGAGGAGTCGAGCCGGTGCCAGGCCGGGCCGAGCGGGCGGGCGTCGGTGTAGTCGAGGATCTCCGGGTAGACGTAGAGGTTCATGTCGCCCTCGTGGATGAAGTCGAGGTCGGGCAGCGGCTCGGTGCCCTGCTCGACGCACCACTCGTTGAAGGCGGTCCAGAGCTCGCGGTGGGTGCGGGCGTACTCGGCGCGGAAGGCGTCCCACTCGGAGCGGTCGTCGGCGGGCAGGCCGGAGAAGACCGGCGCGATGTCCTCGCCGCGCACCTCCAGCGGGTTGCAGGAGACGATGCGGACGAACTTCTTGCCCGCCGTGAGCAGCGCCGGGAACGTGATCACGTTGTCCTCGACGATCACGTCCGGGTTCACCCGCTCGAGGATGGCCTTGAGCTGCGGCTCACAGTACTTCACGCCGTCGATCAGCTCGGCCCAGATGGGCTTGGTGACGGTATCGAGCTGCTCCAGCGTGCTCTTGCGGTATTCGGGCGCGGTCTCGCGGATGAAGTCCTTCCAGAACTGGCCCGGGTCCTGCTCCTCGCCGCCCTCGGGAGGCGGGGCGAGATCGACGAGGTCCTCCTCGAAGCCGAGTGCTTCGAGCTTGCCCTTCCACGACGCCTCGGCGGCGAAGACGACGCGGTGGCCGCGCCGGCGCAGGATGTCGCCGATGCCGATGGAGTTGTTGGTCGGGCCGTAGGCGCTTTCCGGCATGAACAGGATCGTGAGAGACATCGACACTCCGGGGGAACTCATCAAGTTGAAGGGCAATTCAAAAAGGTGGCTGGCGTGATGGTCAAGTTACGGGCACTATGGTCACGGCTAACTGAACAGTGGCCAAACGAGTGAGGGTGGTGAGGGTGGCTCAGCGTAAAAGCCGGAGCGACCGGCGCATCGACTTGATCGAGGCGGCGCGCAAAGCCATCATCCGCCACGGCGTCGACGGCGTACAACTCTCGCACGTGGCCGAGGAGGCCGGTCTGACCTCCGGCGCGGTGCTCTACCACTATCCCGACCTCGGCGAGCTGCTGGTCGAGGCGCAGCACGCGGGCATGGAGCGCTTCTACGAGCTGCGGATGCGCCGGCTGGCCGACTTCACCGACCCGGTCCAGAAGCTGGTCGTCACGATCCGGTCCGGGCTGCCGACCGGGCCGCTCGACCCCGACGTGCGCCTGCTCAACGAGCTGGGCGGGGCCGCGGGCCGCAACCGGGTCTACGGCGTGCTGCTCACCTCGCTCTACGACCGCCAGGTGTCGATGTACCAGGCGATCCTGGACACGGGGGCCGCGCTGGGCGTGTTCCGGCTGAGCTCGGACTCGCTGACGATCGCGCGCAACCTGGTGGCCCTGGAGGACGCGTACGGCTACCGCATCACGGCCCGGCACCCGGTGATCGGCCCGGCGGAGGCCGCCGAGCTGATCCTGTCCTACGCCCGCGCGGCCACGGGCAACGATCTGGCTCATTGATCGACCGCCATGATGACCGCGTCCTGGGCGTCCCAGCGCACCCTGACCTTGGCGCCCGTCTGGACCGCGCTGGCCCCCTGCACGGCCACCAGCACCGGCTTGGGATGCCCCGGCACGTCCACGGAGATGTGCGACACGCCGCCGTAGAAGCTGACGTCCAGGACACCGCCTCGCAGGCCCCTGGCGGCGCTCTCGTCCACGAGCTCGACATTCTCGGGCCGTACCGCCAGAAGCGCCTTGGCGCCCGCCTCCAGCTCCGTCAGCGGCGTGCCGGGCAGCATGCCGAACTCCTCGCTCTTGAGCGCGTCGAGCCCGCTGGCGGCGCCCTGGAAGAGGTTGTTGGCGCCGACGAAGTCCGCCACGAACGGCGTCTTGGGCCGCTCGTAGAGCGCGACCGGCTCGTCCACCTGCCGGACCTGACCGCTGTCGAAGACCGCGATGCGGTCGGCCAGCGACATGGCCTCCTCCTGGTCGTGGGTGACGACCACGAAGGTGATGCCGACCTCGTGCTGCAGCCGCTTGAGCTCCAGCTGCATGTCGGCGCGCACCTTCTTGTCCAGTGCCGACAGCGGCTCGTCGAGCAGCAGCAGGCGGGGCCGCTTGACGATGGACCGGGCCAGCGCGACCCGCTGCCGCTGCCCGCCGGACAGCTGGCCGGGCCTGCGCCCGGCGTGCGCCGACAGGCCGACGGTCTCCAGCACCTCGCCGACCCGCTGCTTGATCTCCTGGCGGGGCAGCCGCTCCCGCTCCAGCCCGTACGCCACGTTCTTGGCCACGGTCATGTGCGGGAACAGCGCGTACGACTGGAACATGAGGCTGATGGGCCGCCGGTTCGGCGCCTTGGACAGCAGGTCGTCGCCGTCGAGCGTCACCTTGCCCGCGTCGGGCGTCTCGAACCCGGCGATGATGCGCAGCAGCGTCGTCTTGCCGCAGCCGGACGGCCCCAGCAGGGCGAAGAACTCGCCCTGCTCGATCCGGAGCGAGACGTCGTCGAGCGCGGTGACGCTCCCGAACCTGCGGGAGACGCCGTCAATCTTGAGCACGTTGCCCTCTCTGACTGGTCGAGTCCGCCTCACCTTGCACTCTGACTGCAGGTGTCCGGTTCGGCTCCCTCTCCCCGAGCTTGGTCAGCCGCTGCCCGGCGATCACCGCCGTGAAGCTCACGAGGAGCAGGATCGCGGCCAGCGCGTTGATCTTCGGGGTCACCCCGAAACGAACCATTGAGTAGATGACGATCGGCAGCGTCGGCTCGGCGTTCCCGATCGTGAAGAAGGCGATCACGAACTCGTCCAGCGACAGCGTGAACGCCAGCAGCGCGCCCGCCACGATGCCCGGCGTGAGCTGCGGCAGCGTGATCTTCAAGAACGTGACCACCGGCCCGGCGCCCAGGTCGCGCGAGGCCTCCTCCAGCGAGGTGTCGGCATTGGTGAGCCTGGTGCGCACCACCGCCGCGACGAACGCCATCGAGAACAGGGCGTGCGCGAGCGTCACCGAGTACAGGCCGAGCGTCAGCTGGATCATGCCGTAGAAGACCAGCAGCCCGATCGCCAGCACCAGGTCGGGCAGCACGGCGGGCATCAGGGAGATCGCGTCGAGCGTCTTGGACCTGGTGTGCCTGGCCAGCCCGACGGCCAGCAGCGTGCCCAGCACGGTGGCGAGAGCGGTCGAGCCGACGGCCACGATCAGCGTGTTGACCACGCCGTCCCTGATCCGCTCGTCGGCGGCCAGCTCGCCGTACCACTTGAGGCTGAAGCCCTCATACGTGTAGGCCGACCGGCCGGCGTTGAACGACATGACGACGAGCACGATGATCGGCAGGTAGAGGAAGACGTACGTGGCCCAGAACGGGACATACAGGAGCTTGGACCTACGCACGGCGGGCCGCCCAGGCCTGCGCGATCAGCAGCACGATCAGCACCGCGATGAGGGCCAGCGCCAGCGTCGAGCCGAACGGCCAGTCGCGTGCCGACAGGAACTGGCTGCGGATCAGGTTGCCCACCATGGTCGATTTGTTGCCGCCGAGCATCTCGGGGATGACGAAGTTGCCGAAGCTGGGCACGAACACGAACAGGCACCCGGTCAGCACGCCCGGGATCGTCAGCGGGAGCGTGACCTTCCTGAACGTGGTGAGCCCCGAGGCCCCCAGGTTCGCCGACGCCTCCCGCAGCTGCGGGTCGAGCCGCTCGATCGCGGCGTACAGCGGCAGCACCATCAGCGGCAGGTACGAGTAGAGCAGCCCGGTGACGATCGTGCCCTGGTTGTACAGCAGCTCGAACGGTCCGAGCCCGAGCGCCTTCAGCCCGCTGTTGACCAGGCCGGGGCCGCTGAGCAGGATGATCCAGGCGTACACGCGGATGATGAAGTTCGTCCAGAACGGCAGCACGATCGCGACCAGCGCGATGGTCTTCCACCTTCGCGGCAGCTGCGCGATCAGGTAGGCCGTCGGATAGCCGGCGAGCAGCGCGATCAGCGTCGTCAGGCCCGCGATCTTCAGCGAGCTGCCGACCACGCCCAGGTAGAGCGGGTCGGCCAGGCGGGTGAAGTTCTCCGTGGTGAACTCGTACACCACGCCGCCGAAGCGCCCGCGCTGGAACACGGTGTAGCTCAGCACCAGCGCCAGCGGCACGAGCAGCAGCACGACCAGATACGTCAGCCCGGGAGACAGGAAAACGAACGCGCCCAGCCGGCGACCCCGGGAAAGGGGCGCCGGCCGGGCCTTTGTCTCAGAATTCACCGCAACTACGACTGCGCCGTGACTTCGGTCTGCAGGCGGGTGAACTTGGTCGACGCCTGGCCCAGGTCGATGATCGCCTCACCGTCGAGCAGCTCGGCGGGCTTGATGCCGAGCAGCGAGCCCTTGGGCACCTCGACCTTCTCCATGGCCGCCTTGTTGGGCACCTTGTAGTTGATGTTCGCGGCGGCCCAGCTGTGGATCTCGGGGTCGAGGATGTAGTTGATCAGGGCGTGCGCCGCCTCCTTGTTCTTGGAGGTCTTCATGATCACCATGGTGTCCACCCAGAGGTCGCTGCCCTCCTTCGGCACCACGAACTTGATGTTCTGCTTCTCGTCCGTGGTCGGGCACCAGCCGTCCCACGCCTCGACCATGGCGGCCTCGCCGGACACCAGCTTCTCGCCGAACGTGGTGTCGTCGTAGGCGAGCAGGTGCGGCTTGGCCGCGAGCAGCAGCTCCTTGGCCTTGGCGATCTCCTCGTCCTTGTCGGTGTTGACCGAGTAGCCGAGCGCCTTGAGCGCGGGCAGGGCCAGCCAGCGCTCAGTGGTCATCATGGTGACCTTCTTCTCGGCCCAGGCCGGCGGCTTGAGAAGATCGTTCCAACTCGTCACCGGGGTCTTCGCCAGGTCGGAGCGGTAGCAGATCCCGGTGGTGCCCCAGGTGTAGGGCACCGAGTACTTGTTGCCCTTGTCGTAGGAGAGCTGGGTGGCCTCCGGGTAGAGGTTGGCCAGGTTGGGGATCAGCTCGGCGTGGATCGGCTCGAGCAGGCCCTGCTCATTGAGCGCCTGGGCGTACTGGCCGGACACGAACGCCACGTCGATACCGCTGTCGCCGGAGGCGGTCAGCTTCTGCATCGCCTCCTCGTTGGTGGCGTGCAGCCCGATCTTCATGTCCTTGACCTTGAGCTTCTCCTTGACCTTCCCGGGAAGCTCCTTGGGCGTATAGCCGTCCCAGACCGTAACCTGGAGCGTCTGCTGCGACAGGTCCGCGTTGGGCTTGAGCTGGTCGGCCGCCGCCGCGGTCGTGCCTTCTGAGCTGGTCGACGACCCACCGCCGCACGCCGCGGTGGCAAGCGCGAGGCCGGCCACCGCAACGGCGGCCGGAAGACGACGGGTGAACCGGATACGGGACACGGCCGCTACTCCTTCTGAATGTGCGATGTACGAGGGGTCGCGCGACCTTACCGGACACAGCAGACCAAACCAGGAGTGTTGCAGCAGAAATCAACATGAGCAAGACTTTTACAGACATTGCTACCAGGAAGTTTGGTCTACGCATTGAATTGGGATTCAATTGCTCACCGGTTGATCTCTCTCGGTGAGAAACCCCTTACCGCACGAGATCGTGGTCTCACCGCCGCTCTCCTGACGGTGTTGGAGGGGGAGGCGCCGGCGCCGTTCACCGTACGCCACTTCCAGCCGTTGCCCAGCCTCTCGTACGACCCTGGTGATCTCCACACTGGGGTCCCGGCCGAGCGAGATTTCGGCCCCCACGTGGACCAGACGAACTACTCGGTGGTGGTGGCCGAGAAGATCGTCGTCAAGTGGCTGGCCCCTCCCGTACCCCTGCCCCATCCCACTCCGGAGATCTTCGCCCACCTCGTTGAGGCCGGCTTCAACGACACGGCTCCTCCTTACGCGGCCTTGACATGCGTGGTGGACGGCCGTGATCACCTTCTGGCCCTGGTGACCGGTTACCTCCCGGAGGCGCGGGACGGCTGGGAATGGTGCGTCGACGAGGCCGAAGCCGGCCGGACCGCCTTCGCCGCGGATCTCGGCCGCCTCACCGCCGACCTCCACCTGGCCCTGGCCACCCTCCCCCCACCGCACGACAACCCGCCTTTCGCGGTTGGGTCGGACGATGCCGGCGCAACGCGCGACGCGGCCGGTCTGGCGAGGAACCGGGCGGCGGTCAGGGCGGAGGCGGCGCTGGCCGAAGCACTCGCGCTCACGGACGGCGTAGACGGCCGCTGGCTGGCCACCAGAGCCGAGCACCTCAGCCGCGAACTGGCCCCGCTGGACACCCCCATCACCACCCCGCAGATCAGGATCCACGGCGACCTCCACGTCGGCCAGATCCTCAAATGGCGAGACGGCTACGCGATCATCGACTTCGACGGCAACCCCACGGTCACGGACGCGGACCCGCACCAGCCGCCGGCCAGAGACGTGGCCCAGCTCACCACGAGCCTGGAGCACGTGGCCCAGGTGGCGATCAGGAGAAGAGCCACCCCACCCGACCGCGCAGCGGCCTGGGCGGCCGAGGCCCGCACCACCATGCTGACCGCCTACAAGGCCCGCCTGGCGGCGGAGAACCGCCCTGACCTCCTGGACGAGACCCTGATCCGCCCGTTCGAGGTGGAGCAGGAGTGCCGTGAGCTGATCTACTCCGCCCGCCACCTCCCCCGCTGGCGCTACGCCCCCATGGGCGTCCTGCGCACCTGGTACACCGAGGAGAACCCCGCGTGAATTCCGAGCTCTACCTCTCCGACCTGGAGTCCAAGCCGGCCGCCCTGGGGCGACTGGCCGGCGCCCTGACCGAGGCGGACCCCTTCGAGCAGCTCCCGAAGGACATCGCCAGGGTCCTGTTCCTGGGCATGGGCAGCTCCCGGTACGCCGCCGGCGTGGCCGCCCTGCGCCTGCGCGCCGCCGGCATCGACGCGTACGCCGACTACGCCTCCGCCGCGGCCACGTACCCGCCCTCGAAGGACACCCTGGTCATCCCGATCTCCGCGACCGGCGCCAGCAGGGAGACCCTGGACGCCATGGAACGCTACGCCGATGGCCCGGCCTTCGTGGCCGCCCTCACGAACGCCCCGGGATCGCCCCTCGCGGAGGCGGCCGACGCGGTGATCCCGATGCACGCGGGCGACGAGCGCGGCGGCGTGGCGTGCCGCACGTTCCAGCACACCCTGGCGCTCCTCCTGACCCTGGAGGCCAGGCTGACCGGCACGGGCCGCGACGTCCCGGCCCTGATCAGACGGAGCGCCGAGGCCACGGCCGACCTCCTGGACCGCAGGGACGAGTGGCTCCCCCTGACCATGGAGCTGCTGGACGGCCCGCACGGCGTCTACACGGTGGCCCCCGCCGAGCGCCTGTCGTCGGCCGAGCAGTCGGCGCTGATGCTCCGCGAGGGCCCGCGCCGCCCCGCCGACGCCTGCGAGAGCGGCGACTGGGCCCACGTGGACGTGTACCTCACCAAGACCCTCGACTACCGCGCCCTGCTCTTCCCGGGTTCGCGCTACGACGAGCAGGCCATGGACTGGGTACGCGAGCGCGGGTCCACCGTGATCGCCGTGGGCGCGGAGGTCAAGGACGCCGCCGCGGCCGTCCGCTACGCGCACGACGACGACCCGGACGTCGCCCTGCTGACGGAGACGCTGGTGGCGGAGCTGGTGGCGGCGTACTGGTGGACCGCCCAATAGGACGGCCCAAAGGGAACGGCTCAGGCGGAGCGCACCGTGAGGGCGTGCTCCACGAGCGTGATGAGCGTGGTCTTGACCGCCTGCCGGTGCCGCGCGTCCGTCCGGAGGATCGGCACGTGCGCCGAGAGCGTGAGCGCCTCCCGCACCTCGCTCTCGACGTGCGGGAACTCGCCGTTCCAGCCGTTCAGCCCGACCACGAACGGAATCCCCGACTCCTCGAAGTAGTCGACGGCGGGGAAGCTGTCGGCCAGCCGCAGCGAGTCCACCAGCACCACGGCCCCGATGGCCCCGCGTACGAGGTCGTCCCACATGAACCAGAACCGGTGCTGCCCGGGCGTGCCGAACAGGTAGAGGATCAGATCGCTGTCGAGGGAGAGCCGCCCGAAGTCCATGGCCACCGTGGTGGTCGTCTTGCCGGGCGTGTGCTCGAGGTCGTCGATGCCCTGCGAGGCCTCGGTCATCACCGCTTCCGTGGTCAGCGGCATGATCTCGGAGACCGAGCCCACGAACGTGGTCTTCCCTACGCCGAACCCGCCCGCCACGACGATCTTCGTGGAGGTGAGCCGGCTAGAGCCTGCGAAGTCCACTCAAAACCCTTTCGAGCAGGCTCCTGTCGGGAAGACCTGCCTCCAACTGCGGCTGGTACACCTTGACCAGCCCGTCCGCCTCCATGTCGGCGATCAGCACCCGCGCCACACCGAGCGGGACGCTCAGCAGCGCGGAGATCTCCGCCACAGATCTCACCTGGCGGCACAGCTCGCTGATCGCTCGGAATTCGCGGGCGTAGGTCGGGCCGAGCTGCGCCGAGGTGGCCGACGATACCAGTGCCTCCATGGCGAGCTGCGTGCGCGGAGCGGTCCTGCCGCCCGTGACGGCGTACATCCGGACCAGCGAGCTGCGCTCGGGCTCCGGCTCCCCGTTATCCCACGATGCCAACGTCTGCTCCCATCACCTGTCCGGCCTCGCGGACAGCTCGGCCCGCCCGGCGGACCTCTTCGACGAAGCTGCTGACCAGCCAGTTCATCAGCCCTCCTCGAGCTCTGAGCGACCCTTGCGCACGCCCTGCTGGTAGCTGGCCAGCCTGCTACGCAAGCGATCAGGGGACAGCGGAGGAGCCGGAGCGGGAGCGGGCGGTGGTTTCGGGTTTGCGGTGCCCGGTACCAGATTCGCTCTTGGAGTCCGCTTCGGCAAGCCGGAGTTCGTGGTCTCGCTCTGCGCGGGCTCCGCGGCCGTCTCGGCGGCCCGCCAGCCCTGGTCGGCCGGCGAGGTCCAGGCGGGGTCGCGGTGATCGGCGGTCGACGCCGGCTTGCTGAACCAGCTGCTCTCTTCCTCTACGGAGGCGAAGATCGGCAGGAACTCGTCCTTGGCCGAGGCCGGGCTCGGGGTGGGGTATGAGGGGATGGGCGTGACGAACGACGGGTACGACTCCTGCGACGTGACCGGCTGCTCCACGGACGCGGAGTGCGTGTTCGGCGAGCTGAACCACGACGAGGGCTCGGGCGCCTGCGGCGCGACGTCGAACGACGGGTGCCCGAAGGACGGCATCGGCGAGGACGCCTGCCTGGGCACCTGGACGTGCGGCTGCGGCTGCGGCAGCGCGCGGTGCCGCGGGGCAGGCGGCTGGGATTGCGGCTGCAGGGCGGGCATCGTGCCGGGCAGGGCGGTGAGCAGCATGGGCGGGATCAGCACCATGGCGGTCAGCCCGCCGATGTCCTGGCGGCGCAGCTGGACCCTGATGTTGTGACGCAGCGCCAGCCTGCCGACCACGAACAGGCCCATGCGCCGCGACACCGACACGTCCACGACCGGCGGGTTGGCCAGCCGCCAGTTGGCCCCGGTCAGCTCCTCCTGGCTCATGCCCATCCCGTGGTCGGTGACCGACAGCATCAGGGAGCCGCCGTCGATGCGGCTGCTGGAGATGATGACCTTGGTATCCCGCGAGGAGAACGAGACGGCGTTCTCGATCAGCTCGGCGAGCAGGTGCACCACGTCGGTGACGGCCTGCCCGGCGATGGCGACGTCCGACTGGACCTGGATGCTGATCCGGTCGTAGCTCTCGACCTCGCCGAGCGCCGCGCGCACGATGTCCATCAGCTCGACCGGCTCGCTCCACTTGCGCGCGGCCTCCTGGCCGGCCAGGACGAGGAGGTTCTCGCTGTTGCGGCGCATGCGGGTGGCCAGGTGGTCGAGCTTGAACAGGTCGCCGAGCCGGGCGTCGTCGCGCTCGCCCCGCTCCAGCTTCTCGATCAGCGTGAGCTGCCGCTCGACCAAGGTCTGGCTGCGCCTGGACAGGTTGACGAACATGGCGTTGACGTTGGAGCGCAGCCGCGCCTCGTCGCCGGCCAGCCGCACGGCCTCGCGGTGCACCTCGTCGAAGGCGCGGGCGACCTCGCCGACCTCGTCCTTGGAGAAGATCCCGATGGGCGGGACCTCGGCGTCGATCGCGCCGTCACGGGACTCGCGCAGGTGCTGGACGAAGGCGGGCAGCCGCTTGCCGGCGATCTCCAGGGCCTCGCCGCGCAGGCGGCGCAGCGGCCGTACGAGCGACCTGGCCACCCCGGTGGTGACCAGCAGCACGGCCACCAGCAGCGCGAGCACGGCGCCCGCGGTCACGAACGCCCGCTGCCGCTCGTCCGCGCTGAGCGCCTCGCTACGTGCCACGATGCCGCCGGCCTGACGCTCCTCAACCGTGCGCATGGAGTCGACGATGACCCTGGACGCCTCGAACCACTCCCTGGCGTCGTCGCGCTCGCTCAGGTCGAGGCCGCGCAGCGGCAGCCCGTTCGTGGCCCTGATCAGCACCAGCTCGCGCAGGAACAGCATGCGCTCGGCGGAGTCGCCGTTGACGGTCTCGTCGAAGAAGCGGCGCTCCTCGGCGGTGGCCTCGGCGGCGAAGCCCTTGCGCTCGGTGGCCTCCCTGGACTGCTCGCCGAGGAAGCGCTTGAGCTGCTCCTGGTCGAACGCCCCCTCGGCGAGGACGACCGTGACCAGCGCCTGCTGGTAGGAGACGCTCTCCTTGGCGCGGGCGAGCGCGTTGAGCATGCGGGTCTGGCGGAACAGCTCGTCGTCGGCGCTGCCCTTGATCAGCTCGTTGTGGACGGACAGCAGATCGTTGATCACTGTCGTGTAGAGCTCGACGGCGGGGCCGGGCAGGAGGTTGGCCTCGAGCGCCTGTTTGCGCAGGGCGGTCAGGTCGTCCAGGCGGCTGAGCAACTGCTCGAGCTGGTCGGCGGTACGGCCGGTGGACTCGGCCAGCAACACCCCGGCGACGCCGCGTACCTCTTTGGCGGCCAGATCCGCCTCGCCCATCTGCTTCTGCACCTCGGCCAGCCCGCCCGGGGGCCGGTTGCGCGCGATGTACCAGGAGGTCCTGGCGCGCTCGCCGGACACCGCGTGGGTGAGCACGCCCAGTTCCTCGGAGAGCTGGGCGAACTGGTTCGTCCGGGCGAAGTCGCCGGCGGCGGCCGTCGAGGCGAGCACCTGAATGCCGCCAAGCAGCACGGTGGCCGCCGTCGGGATCAGGATGAGGGCGACGAGGCGCGCTCGGACACGCCAATTCCGCAGGCGCCAGTTGCCCTCACTGGCCTGCCTCTCGCCCAGCTCTGTACTCACCGAACACACCTCGCCCGAATCGGCGTATATGAGGGGTGCTGTGCCCCCTGGGGAAATCAGCAAGTGTGCGGGTAATTGGAACACATCCCATTGCCGGTGGCCAACCGAACATACGCGACAAAATTCGAGTCGTGTGGCGCATGGGAAGAAACCTGGGGCTCCATCTAGCCATCCATAAGGTGAGAAATTAGCCCATATCACACCTATTGTCGCCGCATGGGCGATTTTATCGTTTCAAACGAGATAACACATGGGAGGCACCACGATCTCCGGAAGGTCACGGCGTTGAGATTGACGTTATTCACCACATATGTTGAGCGACGTCAAACGAGGAGGCGGGTGTGGGGGATTCTCCCAACAGCGCGGCAATCACCGTTGAGGGCCTTTGGAAGATCTTCGGGTCCAGGGCACATAAAGTGCTGGACAGCGAGAACCGGCATCTCGAGCCCGCCACGCTGAGAGAGAGGACCGGCTGCACCGCCGCCGTCAGAGACGTGAGCTTCGAGGTGCACCCCGGCGAGGTCTTCGTGGTCATGGGCCTGTCGGGCAGCGGCAAGTCCACCCTCGTACGCTGCCTCACCCGGCTCATCGAGCCCACCGCGGGCGAGATCAGGATCGGCGGCGAGGACATCTGCCGCGCCTCCCCCGCCCGGCTCCGCGAGATCCGCCGCCACCAGGTCAGCATGGTCTTCCAGCACTTCGGCCTGCTGCCGCACCGCAAGGTGATCGACAACGTCGCGTACGGCCTGGAGGTCCAGGGCACCCCGAAGGCCGTCAGGCACGCGCGGGCGGCGGAGATCCTCTCCCTTGTCGGCCTCGACGGGCACGCCGACTCCTACCCCGACCAGCTCTCCGGCGGCATGCAGCAGCGCGTCGGCCTGGCCCGCGCGCTGGCGGTCGAGCCGCAGGTGATGCTGTTCGACGAGCCGTTCAGCGCGCTCGACCCGCTGATCAGGCGGGACATGCAGGCCGAGGTGATCCGGCTGCACCGTGAGGTCGGCAAGACGATGGTGTTCATCACGCACGACCTGTCCGAGGCGCTCAAGCTCGGCGAGCGGATCGCGATCATGCGGGACGGCGCGATCGTGCAGCTCGGCACCGCGGAGGAGCTGGTGGCCGCGCCGGCCGACGACTACGTGGCCGACTTCGTCCGCGACGTGCCCAGGAGCCACGTGCTCACCCTGCGCTGGATCAGCCGCGACCCGGAGCCCGGCGAGCCGCTGGACGGGCCCGAGCTGGCGGCCGGCACGCTCATCAAGGACGCCATCGCGGCCGCCTCGGAGTCCTCCCGCCCGATCAGGGTCGTGGACGGCGACGCGCTGGTGGGCGTCGTGGACCGCGTCGACCTGCTGTCCTTCCTGTCCGGCCAGGACGTCCCCATGCGGGCCGGCGCATGAGTAGTACGGCGTTGGCCGGCGTACCGTCCCGGCTCGGGTTGCCCAAGTGGGCGGCGCCGGCGGGGGCGGCGGTCCTGTTCGTGGCGGCGTACCTGGTCTTCCGCGGCACGGGGACGCTGCCGCACGACAAGGAGGCACCGCAGTTCCTGGCCGTCACCGAGCTGCGCGAGTGGATCGACGACCACCGGAACGACAACCCGCTCTTCCTGTACTTCCTCAACTACATCAGGCTCTTCGTCGGCGCTCTCTACGACCTGTTCCTGATCGTCCTGCACGCCCTTGGCTGGCCCGGCATCACCGGCGTCATGGGCGCGCTGGCCTGGCTGACCGGCGGCTGGCGCATCGCGCTGCTGGCGGTCGCCGGGCTGAGCGCGTTCGGGTTCATGCGCCTGTGGGAGTCGAGCGTCGAAACGCTGGCCCTGGTGTCGGTCGCGGTGCTGCTGTCGCTGGCGATCGGGATCCCGGTGGGCGTCTGGGCCGGGCTCTCGGCCCGCGTGCGCCGGGCGATCACGCCGGTGCTGGACGTCATGCAGATCATGCCGACGTTCGCGTACCTGGCGCCGCTGGCGCTGTTCTTCCACATCGGCGCGCCGGCCGGGGCCATCGCGACGATGATCTACTCGATCCCGCCGGCGATCCGCATCACCGCGCTGGCCATCTCGGGGGTCTCCCCCACGGCGGTCGAGGCGTCGTCGTCGCTGGGCGCCACGCGCCGGCAGACGCTGTTCAAGGTCTACCTGCCGCTGGCCAGGTCCACGATGGCGCTGGCGGTGAACCAGACGATCATGATGGCCCTGTCCATGGTCGTCATCGCGAACCTGATCTCGGCGCCCGGCCTGGGCAGTGAGATCATCCGCGGCCTGTCGCGGGCGCAGGTCGGCATCATGCTCCCGGCGGGCGTGGCCATCGTGATCATGGCCGTGATGCTCGACCGGATGACGCGCGGCCGGCAGGCCAGGCTTGGCCGGGCCGACCTCGTCGCGGCGGGCGCGCTGGCCGTGACCGGCCTCGCGCTCATCCCCGTGCTGCCGCGCGTGTGGCCGGAGAGCTGGACGATCAACCTCGTCGCCGAGGTGAACGACGTCGTCCGCTGGGCCGAGACGAGCTGGTACCCCGTCACGACGTTCATCAAGGACGTCACCTCCCATGCCCTGCTCAACCCGCTGGAGTCGCTGCTCACCTCGGCACCGTGGTGGCTGATCGCGCTCGCGGTGCTGGCCGTGGCCTGGCGGGTGAGCGGCATGCGCCCGGCGCTGATCGCGCTCGGCTGCCTGCTGGCGATCGCGCTGCTGGGCACGTGGGAGCACGCCATGCAGACGATGACCACGGTCGCCGTGGCGGTGCTGGTCACCCTGCTCATCGGCCTGCTGCTCGGCGTGGCCGCGGCCCGCTCGCCGCGCTACTCGGCCGTGCAGCGGCCCCTGCTCGACGCCGCGCAGACCATGCCCGCCTTCGTCTACCTGCTGCCGGCGCTGGCCCTGTTCGAGAGCACCAGGTTCACCGCGATCTTCGCCTCCATCATCTACGCGGTGCCACCGGTGGTACGCCTGGTCGAGGACGGCATCAGGGGCGTCCCCGTCGAGGTCGTGGAGGCCGCCACCGCGGCCGGCTCGACGCCGGGCCAGCTCCTGTGGAAGGTGCAGCTGCCCATGGCCAGGCAGGCCATCCTGCTCGCCGCCAACCAGGGCATCGTCATGACGCTGGCCATGGTCGTCATCGGCGGCCTGGTCGGAGCGGGGGCACTCGGCTACGACGTGATCCTCGGCTTCTCCCAGCGGACCGACTTCGGGCTGGGCTTCGTCGCCGGCATCGCGATGGTGCTGCTCGGAGTCATGCTCGATCGCATCACGCAGGGCGCGGACAAGCGCCCTTCCCCCCGAAAGAGGATGTTCACATGAAGATTCGCCTGCTCGCAGGCCTCCTCGCACTTGGACTCACCGCCGTGGGCTGCGGCGGGGCCACAGTCGAGACCTCTCCCAGCTCTTCCGCCGCCCCGCAGGCCGGCTCAAGCAGCGCCGCCGGCACCGTGAAGATCGCGATCAACCCGTGGGTGGGGTACGAGGCCAGCGCGAACGTCGTCGCGTACCTGCTGAAGAACGAGCTGGGCTACACCGTCGAGCTGCCCGAGATCAAGGAGCAGCTGGCCTGGGAGGGCTTCGAGACGGGCGACGTCGACGTCATCATCGAGAACTGGGGCCACCCGGACCTGAAGAAGAAGTTCATCGAGGAGAAGAAGACCGCGGTCGAGGCCGGCTCCACCGGCAACAAGGGCGTCATCGGCTGGTACATCCCCAAGTGGATGGCCGACGAGCACCCCGACATCACCGACTACAAGAACCTGAACAAGTACGCGAGCATGTTCAAGACCTCGGAGTCTGGCGACAAGGGCCAGCTGCTGTTCGGCGACCCGTCCTACGTCAGCAACGAGGATGCCCTGATCAAGAACCTCAAGCTGAACTACAAGGTCGTCGTCGGTGGCAGCGAGGCGGCCCTGATCAAGGGCGCCCAGCAGGCGCAGACCCAGAAGAAGCCGCTGCTGTTCTACTTCTGGGACCCGCACTGGCTGTTCAGCAAGACGGAGCTGGTCCGGGTCAACCTGCCCGCTCACACCGAGGGCTGCGACGCCGACCCGAAGAAGGTCGCCTGCGACTACCCCGAGATGGACCTCGACAAGATCGTGAGCAAGAAGTTCGCCGAGACCGGCGGCAAGGCCTACGACCTGGTCAAGAACTTCAGCTGGACCAACGAGGACCAGAACGCCGTCGCCGACGACATGACCAACAACGGCATGACCGGCGAAGAGGCAGCCAAGAAGTGGGTCGAGGCCAACACCGCCAAGTGGCAGGCCTGGATCCCCAAGTGACCCCCTCTTGGTCGCGGCCCCGCCGGGGCCGCGACCGCGGAGAACTCCCATGCGCATGAAGACGCTCGTCGGGCCGCTGATCGCGGCCCTGCTGCTGGCCGGCTGCTCCGGCGAGGAGCCAGAAACCACCGCCGGGTCCAAGGGGACCGTCAACCTCGACATCCACGCCTGGGTCGGGTACGAGGCCCAGGCCGCCGTGCTGGCGTACCTGCTGGAGCACGAGCTCGGGTACAAGGTGAACAAGCGGGCCGTGAAAGAGGATCAATCCTGGCGGGACTTCGAAACCGGCAAGGTCGATGTGATCATCGAGAACTGGGGCCATCCGGATCTCAAGAAGGAGTTCATCGAGGAGAAGAAGGTGGCCCTGACGGCCGGCCTCACGGGGAACAAGGGAGTGATCGGTTGGTACGTCCCCGAGTGGATGGCCAAGAAATATCCCGAAATTACGGACTACCGAAACCTCAACAAGTTCGCGAACCTCTTCCGGACCGAAAAAACCGGAGATGCCGGACAGATCTTGGACGGCGATCCGACGTTCGTCACCAATGACGAGGCTCTCGTCAAGAACCTCGGCCTCAATTACAAGGTCGTCTACTCGGGCAGCGAGGCGGCGTTGATCAAGGCCGCCCAGTACGCGACGAAGAATCGGACGCCGTTGCTCATGTATTTCTACGAACCGCAATGGCTGTTCACCAAGGTCAAACTCGTGAAGATCGCGCTGCCTCCGTATGCCGTGGGCTGTGACGCGAACGCGGCGAAGGTCGCCTGCGACTATCCGCCGTATCTGCTGGACAAGATCGTCAGCAGGCGGTTCGCGGAGACCGGCGGCAAGGCGTACGAGCTGGTCCGCAACTTCACCTGGACCAACGACGACCAGAACGCGGTCGCCAGCGACATGATCAACGAGAAGATGACCGCCGAGGAGGCCGCCAAGCGCTGGGTGGCGGAGAACAAGATCGTGTGGAAGGACTGGATTCCCCGCTGAGGCTCGAGCGCGCCATCGTGGGCGGCGGGTCTCATCTTCGGCAACACCCCGCTGCCCCCGCTTGCGGAGCACAAAGGCAGTCGGCCGACGCCTTCGAGAAGGTGGTGCGGCAGCGGCTGGCCGAGCCTTAGCGGTCGAGACGCTGGTAGAGGCGGACCGACAGGACGAAGAACACAACAGTGATCGCCAGGGGCCAGAGCACGGCCATCAGGACCGCGTGCTGCGCCACCCACGAGTCCCCGCCCCAGCCGGGGTTGCCGAACAGCTCCCTGGCCGCCGCCACCGTGGACGACAGCGGGTTCCACTCCGAGATCGCGCCCAGCCAGCCCGGCATGGTGTGCGGGGCGACGAAGGCGTTCGACAGGAACCCGATCGGGAACTCCAGCGTCTGGATCGCCACCACCCCGCCCGGGTCCTTGGTGAGCAGCCCCAGGTACATGCCGGCCCACAGCAGCGAGAAGCGGAGGAGCAGCAGCAGGCCCACCGCACCCAGCGCGCCGGACAGCGTGGCCGGGCGCCAGCCGACCGCCAGCCCGCACGCCAGCAGCCCGGCCAGGACCAGCACCGAGTTGAGCAGGTCGGCGATGGCGCGGCCGATCAGCACCGCTGAGGGCGCCATGGGCATCGAGCGGAAGCGGTCGGTGACACCCTTGGAGGCGTCGGTGGTGACGGCGATCATGGTGGCGCTCAGGCCGAAGAGCATCGTCATGCCGTACATGCCAGGCATGAGGAACGCGAAGTAGTCCGCCCCCTCCGGCACCTTGACCGCGCCGCCGAACAGGTAGCCGAAGGCCAGGGTGATCATCACGGGGAAGACCACTCCGAACACCACCGTCATCGGCTGGTTGGCCCAGTGGATCAGGTCGCGGCGGGCCACCGTCCAGCCGTCGGCCAGCGCCCACCGCAGCCGCGTTTCCTTGAGGGAGATGTCGGTCATTTCGCGGCCCCTTCGGTGTGGGTGAGGTTCAGGAACACTTCGTCCAGCGTCGGCCTGCGCAGCGCGACGTCCTCGACCTCGATCCCGGCCGCTGACAGGGCCGCGAGGACCTTCGTGAGGGCCTGCACCCGCTCGCTCACCGGAGCGGACACATGCCTGGTGTCGTGATCGACCTCGGCCGGCCCCGCCGCCACCCCGCCGACGATCGCGGCGGCTTCGGCCAGCCGCCCCGGGTCATGGATCACCATGTCGAGCCGGTCGCCGCCGAGCTTGGACTTGAGCTGGTCGGGCGTGCCCTCGGCCACCACCCGGCCCGCGTCGATCACCGAGATCCGGTCCGCGAGCTGGTCGGCCTCCTCCAGGTACTGCGTGGTCAGCAGCACCGTTGTCCCGCCGGACACCAGGTCGCGCACCGCACGCCAGATCTCCGTACGGCTGCGCGGGTCGAGCCCCGTGGTCGGCTCGTCGAGGAAGAGTACGGACGGCGCCAGGATCATGCTCGCCGCCAGGTCGAGCCTGCGCCGCATGCCGCCCGAATACTCCTTGGCCGGGCCGGTGTGCTCCAGCCCGAACCGTTCGAGCAGCTCGTCCGCCCTGGCCCGGGCCGCCGCCGCGCCCAGGTGGTAGAGGCGGCCGAACAGCTCCAGGTTCTGCCGCCCGGTCAGCAGCTCGTCCACCGCCGTCTGCTGGCCGACCAGGCCGATGCTGCGGCGCACCTGGCGGGGCTGGGTCGCCACGTCGAACCCGGCCACCTCCGCGCGGCCGCCCGAGGACCGCAGGAGCGTGGTGAGGATGCGGACGGCCGTGGTCTTCCCGGCGCCGTTGGGGCCGAGGAGACCGCAGACCGTTCCCCGGCCGACGTCCAGGTCGATGCCGTCGAGCGCCGCCTTCTCGCCGTACGTCTTGCGCAGGCCATGCGCGAGTACCGCTGGCATACCGCCCTCCCTATCGATTGCGTACGCCGTACCGTACACCTTACGGTTCACGACGGCAACCGTACGATGTACCGTACGAATGTGACCGTTGAGTATTCGGGGAAGGGCGATCCCGCCCGCAGCCTGGCGCTGCTCTGGCGTACCAGCGAGCGGACCAGCCGCAAGGGCAAGCCGGAGCTGAGCGTCGACCGCATCGTCCGCGCGGCCATCGAGGTGGCCGACGCCGACGGGCTGGAGGCGCTGTCCATGCGCCGGGTGGCCGAGCGGCTGGGTGTGGGGACGATGTCGCTCTACACATACGTGCCGGGCAAACCGGAACTGTTCGATGTCATGCTCGACACGGTCTACGGCGAGACCGCCAGGCCGGAGGACGTGCCGGGCGGCTGGCGGGCCCGGCTGGAGCAGATCGCCAGGGAGAACTGGGCCCTCTACCTGCGCCATCCGTGGCTGCTGCAGGTGGCGGCCAGCCGGCCGGTGCTCGGGCCGAACGTCACCGCCAAGTACGACTACGAGCTGCGTGCCGTGGACGGCATCGGCCTGACGGACCTGGAGATGGACTCGGTGATCACGTTGATCACCGGCTTCGTGCACGGCACGGCGCGGGGCGCGGTGGAGGCCGCGCAGGCCGAGAGCCGGACGGGGATGAACGACGAGCAGTGGTGGGCCGCGCACGGGCCCTTGCTCAGCCGCATCGCCGACACCGACCGCTTCCCGACGGCGGCCAGGGTGGGGCAGGCGGCGGGCGAGGCGCTCAACGCGGCCTACAGCCCGGAGCACGCCTTCGAGTTCGGCCTGCAGCGCGTGCTCGATGGCATCGAGGCCCTGGTGAACAGCCGGGCCTCAGCTTGACGAGGCCCACTCCATTCCGGCTGAGCTCCCCCACCATCAGGCTGACCGTCGCCGACGCCACCTCCAGCCGCGCCGCCGGCTCGTTCACCGTCATCGCGCCGTCGAACAGCAGGTATGCCAGCAGCGACAGGTGCCACAACGTCCTGGCAAACCCCGAGGTCACCGTCGAGCTGGGCGAGAAGCGGTTCACGGCCAGGGCGGCGCCGCTGGAGGGCGAGGAGCGCGATCGCATGTACGCCCGCCAGGCCGCCCTCAACCCGGCCTTCCCCGCTTACCAGGAGCGGACGCACAGGGTTATCCCGGTCATCGCCCTCTATCCGGAGAGCGAGCGGCTGCGCGCGTTCGGGGACGAGCTCATCAAGATCCACGACTACTTCAGGGACGAGCTGTCCAGGCTGCGCACCGGCGAGGTGCCCGCCGACGAGCTGGAGGCCCACTTCGCCTACGAGGAGGAGCGGCTCGTCCCGGTGCTCAACACGCTGACGAGCGTGCCGTGGGCCTAGTGGACGGGCGTCGCGCGCAGGCGTACGACGTGCTCGACGAGCGCGATCAGCGTCGCCTTGACCGACTCACGGTAGCGGGCGTCCGTACGGACGATCGGCACGTGCGGCGACAGTGCGAGCGCTTCCCTGACCTCCTGGTCGGAGTGCGGGAACTGGCCCTCCCAGCCGTTGACGCCGATCACGAAGGGCAGCTTGGCCTCTTCGAAGTAGTCGATGGCGGGGAAGCTGTCGGCCAGGCGCCGGGTGTCGAGCAGCACGACCGCGCCGATCGCGCCCCGCACCAGGTCGTCCCACATGAACCAGAACCGGTGCTGCCCGGGCGTGCCGAACAGGTAGAGGATCAGGTCACGGTCGAGCGAGAGCCGGCCGAAGTCCATGGCCACGGTCGTGGTCTGCTTGTTCGGGGTCATCCCGAGATCGTCGATGCCCGCGGACGCGTCGGTCATCACGGCTTCCGTGGTGAGCGGGAGGATCTCCGACACCGCCCCCACAAACGTCGTCTTCCCCACGCCGAAGCCCCCGGCGACGACGATCTTCGTCGACGTGAGCCCGGGGCTAGAGCCTGCGTAGTCCACTGAGCACCCTTTCGAGCATGTTGAGGTCTGGCTGTCCCTGGCTGAGGCGTGGCTGGTGCAGGCGGACAAGCCCTTCGTCGGACATGTCCGCCACGAGCACCCTTGCCACGCCCAGCGGGACGCGGAGCAGGGCCGAGATCTCGGCGACCGACCGGAACGTTCTGCAAAGTTGCATGATGACCTCTTGCTCGGGGGTGAGCATGATCATCTCTTCGTCCGGGATCGACATGGACGAGACCAGGGTCTCCATCGCGAGGTGATAGCTCGGCTCGGAACGGCCGCCGGTCACCGCGTAAGGACGGAACAGGGGCTCTTCTTCCCCAATTCCGTCAGTGCCGTACACGGCCCTCTCCCATCAGCTCCATCACATCACCGGGCCCTGGCCGCCTGGAGTTCGGCGCGCAGGGCCGGCGTGAGCGCCTGTCCCGCTCTGTCTACCAGCAGCGTCATCTGATACGCCACCAACCCCATGTCACAATCAGACCCCGCGAGTACCGTCAGCACGGACCCGTCGCTGATCGCCATGACCAGGAGCAGGCCGCGCTGCATCTCGACGACGGTCTGCGTCACGGCACCGCCCTCGAACACCCTGGACGCGCCTACGGTCAGGCTCAGCAGACCGGCGGAGACCGCCGCGAGCTGGTCGGCCCGGTCCGGCGGGAAACCCTCCGAGCTCGCCAGGCACAGGCCGTCCGCGGAGACCACGACGGCATGGGCGACTCCGGGCGTGTTGCGGACGAAGTCGGTGATCAGCCAGTCGAACTTGTGCGCTTCATGGCTAAGGGTTGTCACGCATCCTCCCCGACGGGACGCTTACTCACTCTGTTCCTCCTGTCCACGAACTTCCTGACGGGCCCGTCGCACACCCTGCTGGTAGCTGGCCATCCGGGTGCGTAGCCGGTCGGCTGAGACCGGAGGCGCCGGAGCCGGCCGCTGCGGCTGTTGTGATTGCGCCGGCTGGCTAGCAGTGCCGGGCACCAGGTTGGCCTTGGGGGTGCGCTTCGGAAGCCCGGCGGCAGTGACGCCGCCGAGGCTCGGCTCGCTGGCTGCGGCCGCCGCCTGCCATCCGGCGTCGGCGGCCGTTCGCCACGATTCCTCCCCAGAGGGTACGGCTTGTGCAGACGTGACCTCACCGTCGCCCTGCGTCTTCGGTTGTGCCGGCGCCCGCTCGCCGGGCGGCCTGCGGAACCAGGCGGACTCCACCGACGCGAAGATCGGCAGGTATTCCTCCTGCTCCGGCTCCATCGGCGACACCTCGACCGACGGCGTCGGGTCCGGCCGGCGCACGTCGTTCGTGGAGTACGGAGTGGAGTTCGAAGCGGGCGGCGTCTGGAACGCGCCATTGCCGGACGGGTACGACCCCGTGCTCGGGTACGACGGGTAGGTCCCGGGGTCGAACGAGGGCTGCTGCCTGCGGTAGGAGCCGCCGTCGGTGTCGGCGGTGAAGCCGGACACCGCGGGCCGGCCCTGGTCCGAGTTGAACCCGTCGAACGCCGGTCCGGGCGTGCCCGAAGTGTTGTCGTACGAGCCCGGCCCCTGGCGGGCTGGGCCGCGCGGCGGGGCTCCGTCGATCGACTCGAAGCTGCCGAACGACCTGAACCTCCCGTTCTGCACGGGCGGTCCCGGCTGGCCGGGCACGCTCCCAGGGCCGGGGCCGAACACCGGAGTGGGCACGGTGCCGCCACCGAACGCCGGGCGCGGCGGCGGCGGCTGCTGCGTACCGTCGGAGATCAGCGCGGGCGGCAGCAGCACCATGGCGATCAGGCCGTTGACCTCGCCCTTCCTGAGCTGCACCCTGATGCCGTGGCGCAGCGCCAGGCGGCCGACCACGAACAGGCCCATGCGCCGCGACACCGACACGTCGACGACGGGGGGCTCGGCCAGGCGGCGGTTGGCCTCGGCCAGCTCGTCCTCGGTCATGCTGATGCCGGTGTCGCTCACCGACAGCAGCGCGCCGCCGCCCTCGATGAGGCTGCTGGTGACCACGACGTTGGAGGTGTTCGGGGAGAACTGGATGGCGTTCTCGACCAGCTCGGCGACGAGGTGGACCAGGTCGTTCGCGCAGCTGCCGAGCACCGAGGTGGACCGGTGGACGCGGACCTGGACGCGCTCGTAGCCCTCGACCTCCGACAGCGCGGCGCGTACGACGTCGACCAGCTTGGCCGGCTGGGTGCGCCGGCGGGTGGCCTCGTGGCCGGCCAGGACCAGGAGGTTCTCGGAGTTGCGGCGCATGCGGGTGGCCAGGTGGTCGAGCTTGAACAGGTCGGACAGCCGGCCGCCGTCCTGCTCGCCCTTCTCCAGGCCGTCGATCAGTGAGATCTGCCGCTCGACCAGCGTCTGGGTGCGGCGCGAGAGGTTGACGAACATCGAGCTGATGTTGCCGCGCAGCTCGGCCTCCTCGCCCGCCAGGCGCACGGCCTGCCGGTGCACCTGGTCGAAGGCCCGGGCCACCTCGCCGATCTCGTCGTTGCCCTCGATCTCGATCGGGCGTATCTCGGTCACCGCCGCGTCGCCGTTGATCCGCAGCTGGCGCACCACGTCGGGCAGGCGGAACCCGGCGATCTCCAGGGCCTCGGTACGCAGCCGACGCAGCGGGCCGACCATGGAGCGGGCGATGGCCACGGTGAAGAGCAGGACGAGCACCAGCAGGGCGACGATCAGCCCGCCCGCGATGATCGCGTTGCGGATCTCGGCCTCGCGCAGCTCCTGGCTGCGCAGGTTCACCTTGACGGCCAGGTCCTTCTCGATGTCGTGCAGGACGTCGATGACGACGCTGTTGTCCTCGAACCACTGCTGACGGCTGGCCCTGGCGGAGATCAGGTTGTCGGTGATCCGGACACCGGGTGCCCTGCCGCTGGCCAGCGTGACCGCGCGGGACTTGGTGAGCTGGACGCTGACGTACTCGTTCTGGGAAGTGAGCGCCTTGGACAGATCCAGGCCGATCTCGACGCCCGCCTCCTTGCCGACGGTGGAGAGGTCGGCCAGCTGGCGGGCGTTGGAGGCGATGAACTGCTCGACGGTCTTGGCGTCCACGTTCTGGCTGGCGTAGGAGGCCTGGAGCAGCTGGACGCGCTGCCGGGAGATCTCCTCCTTGGCCGAGGCTATCGCGCTCAGGGCGCGGAACTGGCCGACGATCTGCGAGTCGTCGGACATCAGGCTCAGCTCGTCGTGCAGGTTGAGGAGGCTGTCGGTGAGGAAGTCGTACTGGATGGTGTTGGTCTGGCCCTCGCTCCTGATCTTCACCATCCGGCCGAGGTCCGACCTGGCCTGCCCGGCGGCTTTGACCACGCGCGGGCCGTAGGACTCGTCGATGGTGTCGAGGTCGGCGCGGACGGTGGTGACCAGCTTGTCGACGGCCGCCTTGCGCTGGGCGAGCGGCGTGGCGAGGGTCTTGCGCATCGCACGGCTGGCGCCGATCCAGCCGCCGGTGTCACGCTCCAGACCGATCGCCTGGACCAGGTCCCGGATGCGCCCTGACTGCTCGGCGGCGGCGGCGGTGCGGTCGTAGTCGGCGATGCTCTGGACCGAGCCCACCACGCGCGCTCCTCCCAGGAAGACGGCGGCGATGGTGGGAATCAGGATGAGGGCGGTGAGACGCCACCGCACGCGCCAGTTGCGCAAGCCCAAGCGTGGCAGCGACCGCTTCCCGCGGTCCCGCTTCGCGGCCAGGCCGCTGCCGGAGTTCCCCGTAGTCACTGCTTCCGTTACCCCTCAATCGTCCCGTTGGCAACGGGCCACGCCAAACCGTCCATAAGCCGTCCACAAGGTATCCGCAGCATCTGACCTAACCGGCATTTTCGGACACAATTGTTACAAACGTGACAGGTGGTCGTGTGCCGTTGGTTATCGCAGTGCTGCAAGTACCTGATCGCGGACTTGTGCCCTCTGCGCGTCGTCGCTGAGGGGGCGACCAGCGCGATCTACCACATAGAAGACGTCTACCGCCTCCGCGCCGAGAGTCTCTACGCGAGCAGCCCTCACGTCAAGACCGCACTCCCCGAACGCCCGTCCAATACGCCACAGTAGTCCTGGCCTGTCATGGGCTCTGACTTCCACCACAGTGGCGGTCGCGGAGGCGTCGTCGACCAGCGTCACCCGAGGTGGGGCCACGGGCACCCGGGGCGGTCTCATGGCCCGGGCGCGGCGGGCCAGCCGCTGCTCGATGTCAAGACGGCCAGCAAGGACGAGACGGAGATCGGACTCCAGCGTGGCGGGGTCGGGCGGCGAGCCGTACTCGGGGATGACGGAGAACTCGATCACCGCCGTGGACCCCGCGGAGGCGGACGAGGCGGAGCGGACCACGAGCCGGTGCGCGGACAGCACGCCGGCGGCGCTCCAGAGCAGCCCCACCCGGTCCGGGGCGACGACCGTGACCGCTCCCCCGTTGACGCGAACGGCGCCGCCGCCGTGCCTGGCGAGTGCCGCCTGCTCCGCCGACAGGGTGGGCGGCTTGGGCGGCGGCGAGCCGGCCAGCACGGACCTGACCCGGCGCACGAGGTCGGCGACGAGCCCGGCCTTCCAGCTGTTCCAGGCGGCCGGCCCGGTCGCGTGACCGTCGGCGATCGCCAGCGCGGCCAGCAGGTCGAGGACCTCCCGCGAGCCGACGGTGCCGGCGACCTTCTCGATGGTGACGGGGTCGTCGAGGTCCCGGCGGGTGGCCGTTTCGGGGAGCAGCAGGTGATGGCGTACGACGGTGGCGAGGGTGTCCACGTCCTGCGCGGGCAGGCCGATGCGGGTGGCGATGTCGCGGACCACGACCTCGCCGGTCGCCGAGTGGTCGCCGGGCCAGCCCTTGCCGACGTCGTGCAGGAGCGCCGCGATCAGCAGGAGGTCGGGACGGGAGACATCGCGGGTGTGGCTGGCGGCGTTCGCGGCGGCCTCGATCAGGTGCCGGTCGACCGTGAAGCGGTGGATCGGATTGCGCTGAGGGCGGTGGCGTACGCGCTCCCAGTCAGGAAGCAGTTTGACAAGAATGCCCGCCTGGTCGAGCTCTTCCCACACGGGCACGGCGGCGCGGCCCGCGCCGAGGATCGACACCAGCGCGTCGCGGGCTTCCTCGGGCCACGGCACCGGCATGGGAGGCGACTGAGCTGCGAGAACGGTCACCGTGGCGGGCGCGAGCGGCAGCCCGGAGTCGGCCGCGGCGGCGGCCGCGCGCAGCACCAGGACGGGGTCCTTGCGGGGGTTGATCCCCCTGGCCAGCACCACTTCGCCGCCGTGCTCGACCACGCCGTCCGCCAGCGGGCGGCGGCCTCTGGGAGCAGGGCCTGACAGAAGCCTGTCAACGGTGCGCCAGGTGGCGTCGAAAGCATGGGAGACGGTGCGGCCCGCCTCGGCGAGCCGGCGCATGAGCGCCTCGGCGTCGAGCAGGCCGAGCAGCCCGGCCACGGCGTCCTGCTCCTGCAGGACCAGCCGGTCGGTGCCGCGGGCGGTGACGATGTGCAGCGCGTGCCGCACGTCGAGAATGAACTCGTACGCCTCCCGCGCCCGGGGACCCGGCGCGGAGGCGACCCAGGCCGCAGCCACGGCCTGCATGGCCTGGACGTCGCGGAGCCCGCCGCGACCGTCCTTGAGATCCGGTTCGAGGAGGAACGCCAGCTCGCCGCTGACCTGGGCCCGTTTGTCTGCCGAGTCCCGCAGCTCGCCGAGCCTGCGCCTGGAGTCCGCCCGCCACTCGGCGAGCACCGACTCCCTGACCTTCTTGGTCAACTCGGGATCGCCGGCCACGTGCCTGGCCTGGATCAGTCCGAGCACGGCCTTCAGATCCTGCCTGGCGACGGCCACCGCCTCTTCCACCGTGCGTACGGAGTGGTCGAGGTTGACCGCCGAGTCCCAGATCGGATACCAGATCCGGTCGGCGACCCTGGCCACATCGGCCCGGCCGTTGTGCAGCAGGACCAGGTCGAGGTCACTGCCGGGGGCCAGCTCGCCCCTTCCCAGGCTCCCGACGGCGACCAGCGAGACGTGCTCGCCGTCGCTCGCCGTACGGAAGAGATCCTTCAGCCAGCGGTCGGTGTCCGCGGCACGCTCCTTGCGAGCCGCGGCGTACGAACGGGCCTCTCCCCTCACTGCTGCGCCCCCTTGCCGGGCTCCGCCCGGACGCCGTTGTCCGGGCATCGCCGCGGATCCATCGTGGAAACCCTGCCGTGCTCCGCCCGGACCCCTTCGTCCGGGCGGGGCTGCAGCGCTGCTTCTGGCCTCGCTCCGCGAGGACGGTCCTGTGATGGACGTCCTCGCTTCGCTGCGGATCCATCACAGGTCACAGGGCCTCCGGGCCCCTCTCTCCCGTACGTACGCGGATGACGGTGTCCACGGGCACGGACCAGACCTTGCCGTCACCGATCTTGCCGGTGTGCGCGGCCTTGACGATGACGTCGATCACGTCCTCGGTGTCATCCTCTTCGGCGAGGACCTCGAGCCGGACCTTCGGCACCAGGTCGACCTGGTACTCGGCGCCGCGGTAGACCTCGGTGTGGCCGCGCTGGCGACCGTAGCCGCTCGCCTCGCTGACCGTCATTCCCTTGATGCCGAACTGCTCCAGGGCGGCCTTCACGTCATCCAGCTTGAAGGGCTTGATGATCGCCGTGATGAGCCTCATGCGTCCACCTTCTTCTGGGCGGGGGTGGCGGGACCGTTGGGGGACGTCACGCCGGAGGCGTGGACGGAGCCGAGGTCGTAACCGGTCTCGGCGTGGGAGGTGATGTCGATGCCGGTGACCTCGTCCTCGACCGGGACGCGGAAGCCCATCGTCTTGTCGATGATCTTAGCCACGATCCACGTGATGATGAAGGAGTAGCCGCCCACGGCGACCGGGCCGAGCACCTGCAGACCGAGCTGGCCGAAGCCGCCGCCGTAGAACAGGCCCTCGCTCTGCTGGTCCAGGAAGGGGTACGCGGCCAGGAAGCCGAGCGAGACGGCGCCGATGACGCCACCCACCAGGTGCACGCCGACCACGTCGAGCGAGTCGTCGTAGCCCAGTTTGTACTTCAGGCTCACGGCGTAGGCACAGCCCACGCCGGCCAGCAGGCCGATGACCATCGCGGCCCAGGGGTCCACGAAACCACAGGCCGGGGTGATGGCGACCAGACCCGCGACCGCACCGGAGGCGACACCGAGGCTGGTGGCGTGACCGTCGCGCAGCTTCTCCACGACGAGCCAGGCACCCGCGGCGACCGCGGTGGCGATCTGGGTGTTCATGAACGCCAGGCCCGTGGTGCCGTCCACGGCCAGCTCGGAGCCGGCGTTGAAGCCGAACCAGCCGAACCACAGGAGGCCGGCGCCGAGCAGTACGAGCGTGAGGTTGTGCGGCCGCATCGGCTCCTTGCGCCATCCCTGGCGCTTGCCGAGCACGATGGCGAGGGCCAGCGCCGCGGCACCGGCGTTGATGTGGACCACCGTGCCGCCGGCGAAGTCCTCGATGCCCATGGTGTTGAGCCAGCCGGTGCCCCAGACCCAGTGCGCCACCGGGAAGTAGACGAGCGTCGCCCAGACGAGGCCGAAGACCATCCACGCGCCGAACTTCGCCCGGTCCGCGATCGCGCCGCTGATCAGAGCGACGGTGATGATGGCGAACGTGAGCTGGAACGCGGAGAAGACCAGGTTCGGCATGCCGGTGCCGTCGTCCTTGGTGGCGGTGTCCACCAGACTCTGCAGGCCGAGCGCGTCGAAGCCGCCGAGGACGTTGTTGATGGCCGAGCTGGGGTTGTCGGTGAATGCCAGGGAGTGCCCGAAGAGCACCCAGGCGATGGTCACCACGATGATGGCGCCGAACGACATCATCATCATGTTCAGGACACTCTTGGCCCTGGTCATGCCCCCATAGAAAAGTGCGAGGCCCGGAGTCATCAGTAGCACCATTGCGGTGGCCACGAGCATCCAGGCAGTCGTGCCGCCATCGATCTTCACGACGCGACCCTCCTTACATGTGACGTGTGGCCCAAAGCGTGTTCTCCCGGAGTTTCATGGCTCGACCAGGTGTGTTTCACATTCGTGAATCTCGCCGCGCGGGTGTTTCAGCAACGTTTCGGACACCTCACAGATTCCGTTTCGGCACTGCAATTTCAGGCCATGCGATACTTAGGGTTGCCTAACTAAGCGATCAAGGAATCCCCATGCGTCTCCACCTGGCCGTCGCCGCCATGCTCCCCGTACTCGCCCTCGCCGCCTGCGGCACCTCCACTTCCTCCCAGGAGGCGGGCCCCACCAGGACCGTCAAGCACGCCATGGGAGAGACGAAGGTGCCGATGACCCCGCAGCGGGTCGTGGTGCTCGACACCGACAAGCTCGACACGATGGTCTCGCTCGGCCTCGCGCCCGCCGGCGCGGCGCAGGCCCAGGAGAACCAGGCCTGGCCGAAATACCTCGGCTCCGCCCTGTCGGCCACCAAGGCGGTCGGCACCCTGCAGGCCCCGAACATCGAGGCCATCATCGCCCTCAAGCCGGACCTCATCCTCGGCTCCAAGTTCCGGCAGGCCGCCTTCTACGACAAGCTCAGCAAGATCGCGCCGACCGTGTTCACCGAGAAGGTCGGCGTCACCTGGAAGGAGAACTTCCTGCTCGACGCCGAGGCGCTGGGCAAGAAGGACCAGGCCACGCAGCTGCTGTCCGCCTACGAGACGCGGGCCAAGGAGGTCGGCGCCAAGTTCTCGAAGCTGGAGGTGAGCATCATGCGGTTCATGCCGACCGAGATCCGCATGTACGGCCCCGAGTCGTTCAGCGGCATCGTGGTGGGCGACGCGGGCATCCCCAGGCCCGAGGTCCAGCAGCTCGCCGACCAGGAGGACAAGCGCTTCGGCAAGCTGAGCCAGGAGAACATCGCCAAGGCCGACGCCGACGCCGTGTTCTACAGCGCGTACGGGGAAGCCGCCGCGAAGTCGCAGGCCGAGGTGACCGGCGGGCCGCTGTGGAAGAACCTCGAGGCGGTCAAGTCGGGCAACGCCCACAACGTGGACGACGAGATCTGGATGCTCGGCATCGGCGTCACGGCCGCCGGCAAGATCCTCGACGACCTGGACAAGTACCTGACGCCGCTCGCCTGAACCACCGGACGCGGATCACTCCCCGGCCGAGGCCACGCGCGGATCAGCCGGGGGCGCCGAGGCGTACCCGATCGCCCTTCCTGACCCGGCCGGGCCGCACCACGCGGGCGTACACCCCCGCGCACGCCTGCGGCCCCATGTCGAACACCGGCACCCGGTTGTGCCTGGCCACCGTGCGCAGCGCCTCGACGTCACGGCCCAGCGGCCCGTGCGCCAGCGTCGGCACGGCGCAGCGCGGGCTCGGCACGATGACCTCCAGCACCACGTCGTCGCCGACGTGCAGCTCCCGGCCCACCCAGGCGTTCTCGGGGAAGCCCTCCGCGTCCGTCCCGACGACCAGGTTGGGCCGGTAGCGGAGGGCCTCGACGTGCCCGCGCGGGCTGAGGGCACCGATCCGCTCGATCGCGGAGGTGGAGATCAGGTGGACGGGCGCGAAGTCGAAGAACGTACCGCCGGGCGACGCGGCCCCGAGTGTGCCGACGGTGTGCGGCACCTCCGCCTCGATCCCCTCGGCCAGCACCCGCTCGGGAACGGAGCGCTCGAATTCGGCGCCCTCCGGCGGCACGTCGATCAGCCGCACCTCGCGCCCGAGCAGCCTGGACAGCTCCTCGTCCCCCGGGACGCGCCCACCCTCGATCGTCAGCAGGTCGCGCCAGAGCCGCGGGTTCTTCGCGCTGGCGATCTTCCCGGTCGCGACGTCGAGCACCGCCCGCACGCGGTCCCCGGCCAGCCCGCGCTCGGTCACCTCGCTCTCCGCGACCTCCTCACCCAGCATCGACTTGACCGGATAGCGACGCAGCTCTTCGACATGCATGGAACGCAGCCTACGGCTGCGCCCAGAAGCGCCGCAGGTGCGGCACCAGCTCGCTCGCCCGCTCGTCGGGGAAGAACAGCCTCCCGCCCTCGATCTCGACGATCTCCCTGACGCCGGGGATCGTGTCACGCAGCCAGCGGGCCCAGCTCACGTCGAAGAACACGTCTCCCGTGCCCCACACCACCAGTGTCGGCACGGTCAGCACGGTGAGCTGCGGCTCGATGGCGATCATGTCCTTGGCGTCGATGGAGGTCAGCAGGCGTTCGAAGGCCCTCCCGCCGTCCGGCTTGGCGAAGATCGGCCGCAGGTACGCGTCCACCAGCCCGGCCGGGTCGTCGATCTTGTCGTAGCCGTCGCCGTAGGCGGTGCCGGCCAGCAACTCCGGCTGGTCGAGCACGGCGGCGGTGAGCGGGGCCAGCTCGCCCCTGGCCGCCAGGTCGGCAGTGGGCTTGAACGCCTCGGGCGGGGTGTTGGTGTGCACGTCGCAGTTGGTGAGGGTGAGCGTACGGAGCCGCTCGCGGTGCCGTACGGCGAAGACCTGCGCCACCGCGCCGCCGGTGTCGTTGGCGACGAGATCCACCTCGGTGAGGCCGAGCCCGTCGCACAGCTCCTCCACGGCCTCGGCCAGCGCGGGGATCGACAGGTCGTCGCGCGACGCGCTGCCGCCGTGCAACGGCAGGTCGATGGCGACGCAGCGGCGCTCGTCACGGAGCTCGGCGATGACGTTGCGCCACAGGTGCGAGCTGGTGCCGACGCCGTGCACGAACAGCGCCACCGGCCCCTGCCCCACGTCCACGTAGTCGATGCCGTTCATGGAACCTCCCGGATTACAAACCGACTGTCGGTCTACGAAATTACCGACTGACGGTCGGTTTGTCTATGGTGGATCCATGAACCTCAAGGCAGAACGCGGCGCGGCGACCCGCGACAGGGTCCTGGCGATCGCCACGCGGCTGTTCGCCGAACGGGGCTACGAGGACACCTCGATCGAGACGGTCCTGCAGGAGACGGGGCTGAGCAGGGGGGCGCTCTACCACCACTACGCGGGCAAGGAGGCCCTGTTCGAGGCCGTCCTGGAGGCGACGGAGTCGGCCGTGGGGGCCAAGATCGTGGAGGCGGTGCGCGGCATCCGCGACCCCGAGGCGTCACTGAAGGCCGGGGTGCTGGCCTGGATCAAGCTCGCCGGAGACCCGGTCATCAAACGGATCGTCCTCATCGACGCGCCCGCGGTGCTGGGGTGGGAGCGGTGGCGGGCCATGGAGGAGCGCTATTCGTTCGGCATGCTGAAATCGGCCTTGAGGGCCACGGGGGCGGTGCCGGCCGAGTTCCTGGATCTGCACGCGCACATGCTGCTCGCCGCCATCAACGAGAGCGTCCTGCTGGTGGCCAGGGGCGGCGACCGCACCGCCGCCGAGGCAGCCGTCGACGAGTTCCTCCGCCGCCTCCTCCGCCACGACTGACCCGGCCCGACCGGCCCACGCTGTGAAAGGGCATCCCCGCCGTCGCCGCGCGCGCGAAGGCGGGGAGGGTCAGGCGGCTGCCGTGGCCATCTTGCGCAGGCGGGCCAGGGCATCCCGCTCGATGCGGCGGGCGCGGTCGCGGCCGATTCCGTACCGTTCGCCGACCTCCGTCAGCGTGTGCTCGCGCCCGTCCACCAGCCCGTACCGCCACCGCAGCATCTCGCTGGTGGAGCCCTCGAGCCCGGTCAGCCACTGGTCCAGCCGCTCGCGCTCCAGGATGTCGATGGCCTGCTGCTCCGGGTCGGCCCACGTCTCGTCGGCGATCATGTCGCCGAGCTCGGTCTCGTCCTCGTCACCGACCCCCAGCTGGAGCGAGACGGGGTCGGAGGCCCACCGCCGCAGCTCCCGGACCCGCTCGATCGGCAGCTCGAGGATCTCGGCGAGATCGCCGTCGGTCGGCTCGGCGTCGAACTCGGCCAGCATGTCCCGGCGTACCCGCATCAGCCGGGTCATCTGCTCCCCGGCGTGCGTCGGCAGCCGCACGGGCCGCGCCTGCTCGTGGATGGCCCGACCGACCGACTGCCTGATCCACCACGTCGCATATGTGGAGAACTTGTATCCCCGCTGGTAGTCGAACTTCTCCACCGCACGAACAAGGCCCAGGTTCCCCTCCTGGACCAAGTCGATGAGCGGCATCCCCCGGCCCGAATATTTCCTGGCCACCGCCACCACCAGGCGCAGGTTGGCCTGGATGAACTCGTCCTTGGCCCGCTGACCCGAGATGGCCAGGCGCTCCAGCTCCTCGTCCGCCACGTCCCCGATCCGCGGCTCCGAGCCCCCGCTGTCGAGCAACTGCTCTGCGAAGAGACCCGCCTCGATCCGCTTGGCGAGCTCCACCTCTTCTGCCGCCGTAAGCAGTGGGACCCGGCCGATCTCGGCCAGATATGTCCCCAGCAGATCGCGATCCGCGACGTGCTGTTCCTGCGTGCGACTCCCCGTAGGCCTTGCCATCCCCAGGCACCTCGTTCCGCAGCTGCGTTCTATATCCGGCCAACGTCCGGCCAGATGCAAAGATTCCCTAAAGCACTACGACCGAGGGATGGTTCTGGATGTCCTCCTCAAGGAGGAGTCCGGTCTGAAACACCTGGTGAACGAGGGGTACGCCGGGCCGGTAGGCCAGATGGACGTAGGACGGGGCGTCGAGCACGACCAGGTCCGCGCGGGCTCCGCGCCGCAGCCACCCTACGTCCGTACGCCGCAGCGCGCGTGCCCCGCCGTACGTCGCCGCCCTGATCGCCTCCAGCGGCGTCATCCCCATCTCGCGCACGGCCAGCGCCACGCAGAACGCCATCGATGACGTGTACGACGACCCCGGGTTGCAGTCGGTGGCCAGCGCCACGGTGACCCCGGCGTCGATCAGCCGCCTGGCGTCCGGGTACGGCGACCGCGTCGAGAACTCCGCCCCAGGCAGCAGCGTCGCCACCGTGTCCGAGGACGCCAGCGCCTCCACGTCGGCCGGTGTGAGATGGGTGCAGTGGTCGGCCGAGGCCGCGCCCAGCTCGCAGGCGATCCGCACGCCCGGCCCCTCGCCGAGCTGGTTGGCGTGCACCCGGGCCCCCAGTCCCGCCTTCAGCCCGGCGCCGAGGATCTCCCGCGTCTGGTCCCCGTCGAACGCCCCGCGCTCGCAGAACACGTCCACCCACTTCGCGTACGGCGCACACGCCTCCAGCATCTCCCCGGCCACGAGCCGCACGTACGAGTCGGCGTCCATGTCCGCGGGCACCACGTGCGCGCCCAGGAAGGTGGTCTCGTCGGTCAGCCCGGTGGCGATCTCCAGCGAGCGCCGCTCGTCCTCGACGGACAGCCCGTACCCGCTCTTGATCTCCACGGTGGTCGTGCCCTGCGCGAGCATCTCGTTCACCAGGCCGAGCGCGCGGGTGGCCAGCTCGGCGTCGCCGGCCTGCCGGGTGGCGGCGACCGTGGTCCTGATGCCGCCCCCGGTGTAGGGCCGGCCGGACATGCGGGCCTGGAACTCGGCGGTCCGGTCACCGGCGAAGATCAGATGGGCGTGGCTGTCGACGTATCCCGGGATGACGGCCCGGCCCTCCACGTCCACCCGCTCGTCGGCGTCGGGGGCCTGTGCGGCGGGCCCGGCCCAGGCGACCAGACCGTCCTCCAGGACCAGCGCGGCGCCGGGGATCTCCTCGCGCTCGGGGTCGCCGGTGTAGAGCAGCCCGATCCCGTCGATCAGGGTCGTGGTCATCGCAGGGCTCCGATCGCCTCGGCCAGCAGGGATCCGACGTCGCCGAGCCGGTGCCGCCCGTCCGCGACCACGCGGCGCCCGCCGGACACCACGGAGTGCACGTCCGCCGCCGTGGCCGCGAACACCACGGCCTCCAGCCCATTCGCGCCCGCCGTCCGCACGGAGTCGAGCCGTACGGACACCAGGTCGGCCCGCGCGCCGGGCACCAGCACGCCCGCGTCCGCGAAGCCGAGCGAGTCGTGGCCGGTGCAGGTGGCGGCGGCGAGCAGGTCCGCGGCGCGCCAGTGGCCGCGTTTCTCGCTGGCCAGCCGCTCGTCCAGCTCGACCGCCCGTGCCTCCTCGAACAGGTCGATCACGGCGTGGCTGTCGGAGCCGAGCGTGATCGGCGCGCCCCGGTCGGCGAGGGTCCTGGCCGGGCCGATGCCGTCGGCGAGGTCGCGTTCGGTGGTGGGGCACATGCAGATGTGCGTGCCCGAGTGCGCGAGCAGCTCGACGTCCACCTCGGTCAGGTGGGTGGCGTGCACGGCGGTGGAGCGCGGCCCCAGCGCCCCGTGTTCGTGCAGGACCTCGACCGGCGTGGCGGCGTACATCTCGACGCAGGCCGCGTTCTCGGCCCGCTGCTCGGAGACGTGGACGTGCAGGGGGGCCGCGTGCTGATGGGAGAACTCGGCGACGACCCGCATGTGCTCGGGCGGCACCGCGCGTACCGAGTGGATGGCCGCGCCGATCTCCACGTCGGCCTGGCCCTCGTAGGCGGCGGCGAGGTCGCCGGCCCTGGCCGCCCAGCGCTCGGCGGTCCCGTCGCCGAAGCGCAGCTGCGGGCCGGACAGCGGCTCGCCGAGCCCGCCGGACAGGTAGCAGGCGTCGAGCAGCGCGATGCGCAGCCCGGCGTCGCGGGCGGCCTGGACGAGGACGTGGCCCATGGTGTTCGGGTCGTCGTACGGGCTGCCGTCCGGGGCGTGGTGCAGGTAGTGGAACTCGCCCACGCAGGTCACCCCGGCCAGCGCCATCTCGGCGTAGACGGCCCTCGCCAGCCGCAGGTAACTGTCGGGATCGAGCCGGGCGGCCACTTCGTACATCCGGGTGCGCCAGGTCCAGAAGTCGCCCTTGCCCTGCTGGGCGGCGCCTCTGAGGGCGCGATGGAAGGCGTGGGAGTGGGCGTTGGCCAGGCCGGGGATGGTGAGCCCGGCCAGCCGATCGGCCGCGCCGGGCGGCGGGCCCTGGCCGATCCTGGCGATCCTGTCGCCCTCGACCACGATGAGCACGTCGTCCGCCACGCCGTCGGGCAACCAGGCCTGCTCGCACCAATACACGCGGGGGGCTTCGCCCCCCGCGTGTATTGG
>NZ_VCJS01000479.1 GCF_005893125.1 Nonomuraea basaltis
GCGGTCTCCGGGCGCAGGGGGACCTCTTCGGCCGGCACGGCCAGGCGCAGTGTGGGGAAGCGGTTGAGCAGTGCGGGGAGCGCGGCGCGCATTTCGACGCGGGCGAGCTGCTGGCCCAGGCACTGGTGGATGCCGTGGCTGAAGGCCAGGTGCCCGCCGTCCTGCCTGCGTACGTCGAGCACGTGAGGGTTGGGAAAGCGCTCGGGATCGCGGTTGGCGGTGTTGAGGGACAGGATGACCGTCGTGCCGGCCGTGATGGTGTGGCCGCCCAGTTCGATGTCCTCCAGCGCGACCCTCGCGAACTGCTTGGCGACGCTCAGGTAGCGCAGCAGCTCTTCCACGGCCTTGTCGGTGAGCGCCGGGTCGGCGCGCAGCGCGGCGAGCTGGTCCGGGTTCTGCAGCAGCGCGAAGGTGCCCAGCGCCAGCATGTTGGCGGTGGTGTCGAACCCGGCCGACAGCAGGATCAGGGCCATCCCCTGCAGTTCCTCGTCGGTCAGGTCGCTGTCGAGCAGGTCGCTGAGTACGTCGTCGGTGGGGTTGGCGCGCTTGGCGGCCACCAGTTCGGCGAGGTAGGTCTGGGTCGCGGTGTAGGCGGCGATCAGTTCCTCGTCGCCGACCTCGCCGCCGAGGAACTTGTCGATGTTGTCCTGGAAGGAGCCCCGGTCCTCGTACGGCACGCCGAGCAGTTCGCAGATGATGATGGCGGGGATGGGTTTGGCGAACGCGGTCACCAGGTCGGTCGGCGGGCCGGCCTTCTCCATGGCGTCCAGGTGCTCGGCGGTGACCTGCTCGACGCGCTCGGTGAGCAGCCGCATCCGCCGGACGGTGAACTTGCCCACCAGCGGTTTGCGGTAGCGGCTGTGCTGGGGCTCGTCCATGAGGAGGAACTCGCCGGGCGGCGCCGGGGGAACCTCGATGTCACCGTAGTCGACCAGCGGGTGGTGGCGCATGAGCTCCTTGCGCGAGCTGAACCGTGGGTCGGCCAGGATCGATCGGATCAGGTCGTAGCCGGTGACCAGCCAGCCCTGGTGTCCGTCGGGGAAGGGGAAGCGGCTGATCGGGCTGTGCTCGCGGGCCTGGACAAGCTCTTTGGGTGGGTCGAAGGGACAGCCGGGCTGACGCGCGGTCGGCATCGTCTCGACGGTGTGAAGGGATTCGTTCATGACTTTCCTCATTTCGCTGGAGTACGTGCTCTCCTGAGAGCTGCGGTGAAGGGCGGCGCGGCCGGCGCGCCGCGATCTACCTGTCCGGCGCGCTGATCTGGGCCAGGACAGGCTCGTCCAGCAGAGGTCAGGAGATCTTGCGGCGGTAGGTGGTCATGGCGAAGACGTAGGCGACGATGAGGATGCCGACGCACCAGGCCAGGGCGATCCAGATGTCGGTGCCGACCGGCTGCTCGGTGAACAGGGCGCGGATGGCGTTGACGATGGAGGTCACCGGCTGGTTCTCGGCGAAAACGCGCAGCGGGCCGGGCATGGTGTCGGTGGGCACGAAAGCCGAGCTGAGGAAGGGCAGGAAGATGAGCGGGTAGGAGAACGCGCTCGCACCTTCCATGGTCTTGGCCGACAGACCGGGGATGACGGCGATCCAGGTCAACGCCAGGGTGAACAGGATCAGGATGCCTGCCACCGACAGCCACGCCAGCACTCCTGCCGAGGAGCGGAAGCCCATGAGCAGGGCCACGAGCGTCACGACCACGAGCGAGATCAGATTGGCGACCAGCGAGGTCAGCACGTGCGCCCACAGCACGGACGAGCGGGCGATCGGCATGGACTGGAAGCGCTCGAAGATGCCGCCCTTCATGTCCATGAACAGCCGGTACGCGGTGTAGGCGATGCCCGAGGCGACCGTGATGAGCAGGATGCCGGGCAGCATGTAATTCACATACGAATCCGACCCTGTTCTGATCGCGCCGCCGAACACGTAGACGAACATCAGCATCATGGCGATCGGCATGATCGCGGTCGTGATGATGGTGTCCGGGCTGCGCGTGATGTGGCGCAGGGATCGTCCTAACAGGGTGGCGGTGTCGCCGAAGAAATGCTTGGTCATCGTTATTCCTTATGCCTTCGTGCCGACGAGGGTGAGGAAGACGTCCTCGAGGGTCGGCTGCTTTTCGATGTATTCGACCTTGGCGGGCGGGAGCAGTTGCTTGAGCTCGTCCAGGGTGCCGTTGACGATGATCCGGCCCTCGTGGAGGATCGCGATCCGGTCGGCGAGTTGTTCGGCCTCGTCCAGGTACTGCGTGGTGAGCAGCACCGTTGTGCCGCGGCCGGCGAGTTCCTTGACGGCCTGCCACACCTCGATGCGGGCCTGGGGGTCGAGCCCGGTGGTCGGCTCGTCGAGGAAGATGACCGGCGGATTCCCGATGAGGCTCATCGCGATGTCCAGGCGGCGGCGCATACCACCGGAGTACGTCGCGACCTTCCGTCCGCCCGCGTCGGTGAGCGAGAAGCGGGCGAGCAGCTCATCCGCGATCGTGCCCGGATTCTTGAGGTGCCGCAGCCGGGCGACCAGTATGAGGTTCTCCCGCCCGCTGAGGATCTCGTCCACGGCGGCGAACTGCCCGGTGAGGCTGATCGACTCGCGCACGTTCGCGGCCTGCGTGGCGACGTCGAAGCCGTTGACGCCGGCCGTGCCCGCGTCGGCCTTGAGCAGCGTGGACAGGATTTTCACGACCGTGGTCTTGCCCGCCCCGTTGGAGCCGAGCAGGGCGAAGATGCTGCCGCGCGCCACGTCGAAGTCCACGCCGCGCAGCACCTGCAGTTCCTTGTACGACTTCTCCAGGCCCTGCACCTGGATCGCCGCAGCTTGCTGTGTCGTCATCAGTCTGTCCTGTCCTTTGTCGTGGTGTTCTCGCCGGCGGCGCGCTCGATGGCGCTGGTGAAGCGTTCTCGCTCCCGGCGGATGTAGCTCCCCATGGAGTAGCTCTGCATGAACGCCTCGACGAACTCCACGGGGTCTTCTCCGAAGATCTCGCGGATCGGGGTTCCGTCC
>NZ_VCJS01000480.1 GCF_005893125.1 Nonomuraea basaltis
GGTCGCGGACGTACGCCGCCAACCTGCCGGGCTCGGCCTCGCCGTCGGAGGAGAAGGCGATGTCGTCGATGATCCGGACGCCGTGGCCGAGCCGGTCGGCGCCACACCACTGGATCGCCTGCCAGATTGACGGCAGGCCGAAGGCTTCGCCGGCGTGGGTGGTGAAGTGCGCGTTCTCGCGCTGCAGGTACTCGAAGGCGTCCAGGTGCCGGGTGGGCACGCCACCACCCATCGCCAGCCTCCGGACGAGGGAATTCCGTGCCGGGTTATACGCCTCCGTGGTGGTGCCCCGAGAGTACGTCGTGCGCGTCGGCTTATCGGCCCACGCAAACCCCGCATCCGATGACGACTACGTCTGGCAGGACCAGCGGCTCCTTCGAGCTCACGAGCCGAATGACATCTGCATCGCTGACGAGTGGCCCTCCCTGAACAGGGGCGAGCCTCGCCACACCTTCATCAAGATCAAATACTGGAGTCCGGACGTCTTCTATCTGATGGGAGACGTCAACGACGACCCACCCGGGTGGGAGGAGCTCAAGGCGCAGATATCCAACTGGTGGAGGTGCCCCACCGACCCTTTGGAGAGCTACGTCGTAATCAACGACCAACTGAGCGGGCGAGGGCATTGGGAAATACGCGCCCGGATCTTGTACCCCGACGAATTTGCCGAGCACCCCGAACAGCGATGAAGCCCCGCCGGACTTTCCCGATGTAGAGGTCGCTCCCCGCCAGGTCACGACCGGCAGGGGCAGGGACCGGTACTGGGGGAGTCGTGCCGGTGGTGGCCTGCTCCTCGGCCGCATCGATCGGCGTCAGCACGGTCTCGCCGCCTCCGCCAAGGTCGCCCCACGTCTGCATTTGCCTCACCCACCAGCTATGCCGGTACGGCAGACCTGCAGGAACGCGCGAGAGGAACCTGGCGACGGCGTCGCCGAGCAGGGCGTCGAGCTCGGGATCGCTGGTGTTCGGCCCGAAGTCGGAGATCGCGGTGCGTGCTTCGGTGGCCCAAGACGATGGACGCGCATGTCACTGCCGAGGGTGAATGCGATCCCGGTGCGTCTGAAGATCTGTTCGATGTCGTCCTGGAACTGCTCCTGGCCCGGTGTGAGCGGACCGTCGATGAACGGGTCGCGCTCCCTTGTGTCGAAAGAGTAGTGAGGGTGGGCAAAGCCCCAGGTGTGGCCGCCGGTGAAGCTCGGCTTGTCGATGTGGAGAGCGACGAAGTCGATCACGTCCAGGGCGGTAGTGGTGTCTGGCATCCTGTCCGTGCCGCTGCCCGCGCTGCGGTACTGGCCGAAGCGCAGGCGATGGGACATGAAGGTCAGCGAATCTTGGTGGTCACGGTGGCGGGCGCCGGCGCCTTGACCGACACCTTGCCGCCCCACCCCGTGTAACGGCTGTCCACGGTGCTGGTGTAGGTCGTCCCGTCATCGGCCAGTGCGTAGGTGGACCTCACCCGGCTGACCAGGCCCGCCGAGGACAGGGTGAGCGTGTAGGAGATCTTCACGCCGTCGTGCTCGTTGCCGAGCCTGGCGGCGGACACCCAGGCCGAGACCGCCTTGAGCTCCTTGACGGTGATCGAGCCGGAGACGGTGTCGCCCTTGGTCGTGCCGTTCTTGAGCAACCGGGCCAGGGTCTTCACCTCGGCCGGGTTGATGAACTGCGACCACGAGTCGGGCATGCCGCGGTTCTTTTCCTTGTACCAGGTCTTGCCCTCGGGCAGCAGGCGGCCGATCAGGCCGCCGGAGTAGTAGCCGGTCTTGCCGATGCCGATGACGCGTTGCTGTTCGTCGCCGTCCTTCATGGTGATGTCGAAGGCGGCGACGTCCTTCTTGCCGAACTGGAAGACGCCCTTGATGTCGCGGGCGCCCCGCTCGTCAGTGCCGTCCGTCCACGTGACACTGCCGGTGAACCGCACGCCGTGCCCGGGCACGATCGTCGCGTTCAGGGCCTTGACCGGGTCCTTGGGTGCCGCGTGTACGGGCAGCGCGGGCACGGTCAGCGCGGCCAGGGCCGCCGTTGCGAGGAGTGCTTGCTTCATGCCAGGTGATCATGCCGGACAGAGGTGACAACCTGGAGCCCTAGGTCGTCCGCGACCGCGCATCGTTATCCCGATGATGCAGGCGATGCGGGGAGCGCCACCGTGCTCGGCGCGTCGGCGGGTCTGGCGCGGCAGGTCGTGGACGGCGGCGATCGGGAGGCGGGTGTAGCGTTCCCCCGCCGCAGCCATGCCATGCGTTTCCTTACCGGGCGTCGTAGTACTCAGCGGCGGTGTCCTGGAGACGGATGGCGAACTGGACGATGTGGTCGGGTAGGGCGTTCGGGGGACAGGGGTTCGGGGCGCTGGCGGCCACGATGGCTTGTCCCAGGTGCAACAGGGCCTCGACCTTGGCCAGCTCGTGTTTACGCAGACGCTCGGGGATCGGCTCGTTGCTCGTCGCGTCTTGAAAGGCGTCCCAGCGCACCATGTCGGCCGCCGGGATGGCCGGCGGCGGACCGAGGTGCTTGTCGTGGATGAGGGAGTGGCGCCAGGCGTGGGCCAGATCGGTGAGGGACAGGATCGTCGGCTCCAACATGTTGGCGATCATCGCGGCGGCGGTCTGGCACAACAGTTCTCGGGCAAAGTCGTCGTTCGCAGTGGGCATGGTCATCTCCTCGGGGTGTTGACGGCGGCAGTCACGTTGTCGAGCTCATCCTGAGGACGGGACAGTCGCCGGTAGAAGGCACGTTCTCGGTGAAGGCGACGTCAGAGCGGGATGCGGCGTAGGTGGGATCGCCCTGGGCAAGGCCCAGCATTCGATGTCGAACTCACCGTGACGTGCTGCTCGTCATGCCGACCGGTGGCGGCAAGTCGGCCGTCTACCAGATTCCCACGCTGCTGCTCGACGGACCCACGATCGTCGTCTCGCCGCTCATCGCGCTCCAGCGTGACCAGGTGACCAGCCTGCTCAAGGCCGACGCGGGCGGCGCCGTGGCGGTGAACTCGACCACCTCCG
>NZ_VCJS01000481.1 GCF_005893125.1 Nonomuraea basaltis
GCGGGGGGCTTGCCCCCCGCGAGGCGCCGATCAACCACCAGGGCGTCGCCAGGCTTGGCGCCCGCGTGGTGCCGGGCCACTTCGCCCAGACCCACGCCAGACCCGACCTGATCGGCCGCACGCCGGTCGACATCGTCATGGCCGAGCACGCCAGGCTGAAGAACGAGGCCATGAAGGCGCTGGCCCGCTACGAGCTCGCGGGGCGGGTCGCCGAGCAGCGGTTCGAGACCCTGTCCGGTGGCCAGCAGGCGCGGCTGCAGATCCTGCTGCTGGAGCTGTCGGGCGCCACGCTGCTGCTGCTCGACGAGCCGACCGACAACCTCGACCTGGCCAGCGCCGAGGCGCTCCAGGCGGGGCTGGACGCGTTCGACGGCACGGTCCTGGCGGTCACCCACGACCGCTGGTTCGCCGCCGACTTCGACCGCTTCCTGATCTTCGGCTCCGACGGCACGGTCTACGAGTCCCCGGAGCCGGTCTGGGACGAGACCCGCGTGGTGCGCCCCCGTTAAAGACTTGGTACGGCTGGCGCGTGTCATCTGCCAGTCGTGCCCATGCTCGGGTTATCACGGCAAAGTGATCTCGCGTAGCCGAACCGTAAGCCTCCTCGCACTCGGGGCGATCTGCCTCTCCGGGTGCGGCAGCGAGGACAAGTCAGTACAAGAGCTCAAGCCCCTCGCTCTCAAGGAACAGGTCTCGAACATCGTCAAGTCCTCGGACGGGTACGCCGTCAACTGGGCCGGCGTGCTCAGCAACGCCAACCCTTGGCACTTCGGCGAGCACGTGGTGGCCACGATCGTCGGGCACGACGCCAAGGGCACCGAGGTGGTCAGGCTGGACCAGCCGCTCGACGCCGTGCCGCCCGGCGGGTCGCTGGCCTTCACCGGACAGGCCAGCGCATCCGAGAAGCCGGCCAAGGTGACGATCCAGTATCGCCCCGCGCAATGGCGGCCCGCGGCGCGAATCGCCTCCGCCTTCCAGCGGTTTCCCGTCTCCCGTGCCCAGACATTGCGCCAGAAAGACGGCTCTTACCTTATTACGGGATATGTGGGGAATCCGTATAAAATATCGGCCAGTAGTCTCGTCGTGAACGCGCTGCTGCGCGACAAGGCGGGCAAGCTGCTCGGCGGCGGCAGCACTTTCGTGGACGACGTGAAGGCGGGCAGCCCGCCCAGGTTCATCCTCACCGTGTCCGGGCTCCCGAGGGGTTCCCGGGTCGCCAAGACCGAGATCTCGGCTCGGACCTGGGGTTCTACGGGCCGTCCTTACGAGGATCTGGCGCTCGCGGGGGCCGTACCCGTGCACACGGTCAAGCCCACGAGTGAGCCGTTCGCCGAAGACCGGAGCACCCAGATCGTGTCGGAGTACAAACAGTAATACGTCACGCTAAAAGCCGAAAAATCGGGCGGTAGCGCGTGATCAGAGGGCTTAATCGTACGAAACTCACAGGGACGATCCGGCAAGCGATGCCATCCGCGCTGAATCGGTAGAACTACTAGTTACCAATCCATTACCTTCGGTCACATGAATGACCGCGTCCTGGTGGAAGCACTCCGCGCCCGCGATCCCGGCGCCCCTGCCGCGCTCTACGACGCGTACGCGGAGGCCGTCTACCGCTACTGCTGGTCCCTTCTCCTGAGCGCCGACGGCGCCCAGGTGGCGCTCCGCGACACGCTGATCGCCGCCGAGGCGCACGCCGGCGCGCTGGCCGATCCCGACAGGCTCCGCACCTGGCTGTACGCGCTGGCCCGCGCCGAATGCCTGCGCCGCCGCTTGGCCGCGCCGCCGGGCGCCGCCGAGGCGCTGGCGGAGGCGCCTCCGCCGGACGACCCCGCCGACGCCGATCTGCGGATCATGGCGTGGAACGCCGTCCACAGCCTGCCCGTCGCCGACCGGGAGATCCTGGAGCTCTCGATCGGGCACGAGCTGCCCGACCCCGAGCTGGCCCAGGTGCTCGCCATCCCGGTACGCCAGGTGGAGCCGGCAATGGAGACGGCCCGCGACCGCCTGCGCGACGCGATCGCCGCCGAGATCCTGGCCAGGAAGGGCCCGTACGACTGCCCGCGGCGGGCCGCCATCCTCTCCGGGTTCTCCGGGGAGCTGACGGCGCCGATGCGCGAGCACCTGGTCAGGCACCTCCCGCAGTGCGAGATCTGCGCACCGCACCGCACCTGCCAGGTCTCGGCCGCCAAGGTCTTCGAGCTGCTGCCGCGCGTGGCGCTGCCCGGCTCGCTGCGAATCAGGGTGATGAGCTGCTTGATCGATCCCGAGCTGCTGCCCTACCGCCGTTACGTCGCCAGGCGTACGAGCGCGCTGAGCGCCGCCGGGTTTCCCGTTCCCGCGGAGAAGAACGTTCGAAGGTGGGCTCAAGCGCTGGCAGGCACGCTGGCGGCGGTCGCGGCCGTGGTGGCGATAGCGGTGATCTTCCACCAGATCGGCAGGGACTACGGCGGACTGTCGGGGGTCGCGACGGCGACGTTCCCCGTGACCGGCGAGCCGCCCGGCATACCGCTGCCCTGGCAGGGCGAGTCTCAAGACGTTTCGTTGACCGTGAGACCCATTGCCGACAGGCATCCCATCGGGGCGACCGGCCCTCCCACCGTACGATCCACGCCGTACGAAGCCCCGCCGCCCGGGACCGCCGGCGCCACGCGGCCGCCGCGGACGACCAGCACCTCTGGTCCTGCCCCGCCGCCGCAGGAATCTCCGGCCGAGACCACGCCGGCCGACCCGCACCCCGGAAGACCCGGCTCCTCGCACGCCGGGAAACCCAGCCACTCGCACCCCGGGAAACCCAGCCACTCGCACCCCGGGAAACCCAGCCACTCGCACCATGGGAAGCCCACTCCGGGCACCCACACCCCGACTCCCACTCCCACTCCCACGCCGACCCCAACCCCGACCGCAACGC
>NZ_VCJS01000482.1 GCF_005893125.1 Nonomuraea basaltis
CGCCTCGACGCTTGGATCGACGCCGTCCGGGCTGACGACCTGCCCCACCTGCATTCCTTCGCCAACGGCCTCGAACGCGACCACGCCGCCGTCCTGAACGGACTCACGCTCCCTTACAGCTCAGGCGTTGTCGAGGGCAAAGTATGCAAGATCAAATTCTTGAAACGGCTCATGTTCGGCCGCGCCAACTACGACCTCCTCAGAAAGATGGCACTGCTGAACTGAGCCGAGATCACCGACCGTGACCGCTCCCCAGCAAATGCACCAGACCCGTCCCCCTGGCCGGCCTGTTCAGTACGCAATGGGCTGACGGCTCGTCAGGGGGCGCCGCGGGGTGCGCCGAGCCTGTCATGAAACGGATGCCGAAGCGGGGCCGCGGGCCACCGAATCGGAGTCGTCGCTGCTACGGGTGGGCGGGGGGAGCCGGGCGCACCGCCGAGCGGCTCGGCCGGCCGGACGGCGTGCTGATCGTTGACGATACCGGGTTCTTGAAGAAGGAGACCATACGCATGACTACCGACACAACTTCGCCTCCACAGATCAGCAGTAGGCAGCGGTTGATCCTGTTCGTCCTGCTCGGTGCGGGGTTCATGTTGTCCGTCGACTTCTCGATCCTGAACGTCGCGCTGCCGCAGGTCGGCGCGGGCGTCGGGCTGGGCTTGACCGGGCTGCCCTGGATCGTCTCCGCGTACGCGCTGCCCGCGGCCGGCTTCACCCTTCTGTTCGGCCGGATGGCGGACCTGTTCGGCCGCCGCAGGCTGTTCCTGTCCGGCATGGTCCTGCTGGCCGGGGCCTCCTTGCTCGGCGGATTCGCAGCCAACCCCGAGACGCTCCTGGCCGCCCGCGCGCTGCAGGGCTTCGCTACCGCGATGACGATCCCCGCGGCGTTGTCCCTGCTCACCACCACGTTCACGGAAGGCGCGACGCGCGAGCGCGTCCTCGGCCTCAACGGCGCGCTGCTGTCCGGCGGCTTCACCGTCGGCGCGCTGGTCGGCGGCACGCTCGTCAGCCTGCTGAGCTGGCGGGCCGCGTTCTTCATCAACGTCCCGGTCGCCCTGGCCATTCTGCTGCTCACGCCCTTCCTGATCAGCGAGACCAGCGTGTCCGGCCGGGTGAAGCTGGACCTGCCTGGAGCGGTGACCGTGACCGGCGGGCTGCTGGCCGTCATCTACGCGGTCATCGAGAAGAGCCTCCCCTTGGCCATCGTCGGCGTGCTGCTGCTGGCCGCGTTCTGGATGATCGAGCTGCGCTCACCCGCGCCGCTCGCCCCACTCCGCATCCTCAAACGGCCCACGGTGAAGTGGGGCAACTACGCAGGGCTCGTGATCTTCACCATGGAGCCCGCCATGATCTTCCTGATGACGCTCTACCTGCAGAAGGTCCTGGGCTTCTCCCCGCTGGCCACCGGCCTGATCTTCGGCGTCCCGGGCCTGGCGTCCGTGGCCGCCGGGGTGATCGCCGGGCGCTTCATCGGGCGCTTCGGCTACCGCAACGTGCTGGTCGCGGGCCTGTCCGTACAGGGCCTGGCGACCCTCCCGCTGGTCTTCCTCGGCGCCGACCGAATGGCGCTCGCCGTCCTGGTCCCCGCGCTGTTCATCGGGTTCTTCGGGCACGTCACCGCCATCGTGGCGTACACGGTGACCGGGACCTCGGGTCTGCCGGACGAGGAGCAGGGCCTGGCCACGGGCCTGACCTCGATGACCCAGCAGGTGGCCATCACCGCCGGTATCCCGATCCTGAGCTCGGTCGCGGCGACGCAGAGCGTGGAACTGACCGGCATCCACCTCGCGCTGAGCGTGAACGTGGCAGTGACGCTCGTCAGCGTGGTCTTCATCTGGTTCGGGCTGCGTCCGCGGGGCGAGCGCCGCACGGCAGTGGCAGCCGTACCGGTGCCGAAGGAAGCCGACACGCAACTGGCCGCCTCTTCGGACTGAGCCGGTGGAGAACCAGCTCGCGCCCTCGGCCTCGTCCTGGACTGCGTCACCCTGTGGACGACGGTCTACCTGGACGCCGCGGTCCGCCACCTCAAGGCACGACGAGGAGATCTGAACTCGAGGCCGGCGCGCGGGGCGTCAGGAACGTGCTTCACCTGGCGGGTCGACGGTGATCAAGCCGCCGGGCCCGGCATCCCAAGACGTGGCAGATACGGTCGAGGGTGCTGAAACGGATGGCCTTGGCTTGGATGGAGACGAAGGACTCTTGGGCGGCTCGGGTCAGCGCCTGCGCCTGGGGTCCGACCCCGTCGGCGGCCGCGAGGGCGTTGGCGACGCCCTCGCGGGCGGTGTCGGCGGCGTCGTCCGGCACTCCGTCGAGCCGGGAGTCGATGGCGCCGCGGTGGCCGGCGGTCAGGACCGCTCCGAGCAGCGCGACACCGAGCGCGGTGCCGAACTCCCGGGTGGATCGCAGCGCCATGACGATGGCGACGACGACGAGCACGACCGGCAGGACGAAGAGCCACCGCCAGCTCGCCAGGTCGACCAGGACGGCCGACAGGTACATCCCCAAGATGCCTCCACCGCCGGCGACGCCGGTCCACACGCCGATCGCCTTGGAGGCTCCTCGTCCGGGAAGGTCGAGGTGATGACGGCGAGGGTGACCGGCGTGATCATCGCTGCCCCTACGCCGCTCACACCGAAGCGATGACCGCCATGAGCGCGATGCAGACCCCGACCAAGATCGTACGTCGTTGTCGTGGGTCTTGGATGGTCGGGTCCGGGGGCTCCCGTTTGAGGACCGGTTCGTACTCATGGGGTTCCTAATGAGTTCTGGGAGCAAGCCATCCGGCAGACTCCGTGGTGGATAGTGGCTGCCGGCAGGTGAGCACTCGGGGTTCCTGGACGTGGAGTCCTGATGAAAGACCGTGCCCCTGCCGGTTGGTCG
>NZ_VCJS01000483.1 GCF_005893125.1 Nonomuraea basaltis
GGCCTGGGGCCTGGGGCCTGGGGCCATGCGGGTCACGCGGTGAGCGAGGCGCCGCCGGCGACCAGGAGGATCACGTCCACGGCCGCCACGGCGACGGCGGTGACGAACGGCACCCGTGAGGACCTGGCGGCCAGCAGCAGCCCCGTGGCCGCGAGGGCCGAGGCGGCGGCCACGGCCAGCCAGCCCGCCACGCCGGGGGCGGCGCCTCCGGGGCCGAAGACGAGCAGGCAGGTAGCGGCCAGCAGCGGCACGGGGACCAGGAGCCGTACGCGGGCGGCGCCCATGCGCTGCGGCCAGCCGCGTACGCCGGTGTCCAGGTCGCCCGCGATGTCCGGCAGCACGTTGGCCAGGTGCGCGCCCACACCGAGCAGCGCGGCGGCCAGGACCGCCCACCACGCGGGCCACGGCTCACCGGGCAGGCCCAGTGTCACGAAGGCCGGCAGCACGCCGAACCCCACGGCGTAGGGCGCCCACGACAGGAGTGTCGCCTTCAGCCCGAAGTCGTACCCCCAGGCCGCCAGCACTCCCGCGAGGTGCAGCGCGCCCGCCCGCCAGCCGGAGGCCAGCGACAGCGGCACGCAGCAGGCCAGCGCCACAAGAGCGGCGATCCAGACGGCACGCGCGCTCACCGTGCCGCCCGCGACGGGCTTGCCCGCGCGCCCGGCCGCCGCGTCCCGCTCGGCGTCGATCGCGTCGTTGCACCAGCCGATCGAGAGCTGCCCCGTCAGCACGGCCGCGCCCGCCAGCACGCACCCGACCGCGTCGCGCCCCGTGGCCACGGCCAGCGCGGTGACCAGAGCGGTCACGGCCGCGGTCGGGCCGGGATGGCACGCACGCGCCAGCCCGGCGGCGAGCCGCCCCGGCCCATCGCGTACGACGGCGGCGGCCGCGGGGTCGGGGTCAGTCACAAGGTGATCGTAGACCGGGCGATCGCCGCAAAGAATTCCCACGCCCCATGCGTGGCTTAAATGACCATTTAGACGGGAAACGTGCGGGGAGTGAGAGTTGTCGGCTGCCGAGGGAGAACTGCATGACCCGTATCGCAGCAGTCCGTTGTGCTTTCCCTCCCCACCGGTACCCACAGTCCGAGCTCACCGACATGGCCGCCCGCGTGTGCCTGCCGGAGAACGCCGACCGGCGCCTCCTCGACCGCCTGCACCGCAGCGCCCGGGTGGACTACCGCAACCTGGCCCTGCCCATCGAGCAGTACGAGAAGCTCAACGGCTTCGGCGCCGCCAACGACGTCTTCGTCTCGGCCGCCGTGGACCTGGGGCTCGAGAGTGTGAAGGCCGCCCTGGACGCGGCCGAACTGGAGCCGACCGACGTGGACATGATCATGTTCACGTCGGTGACCGGCATCGCCGCGCCCTCTGTCGACGCCCGGCTGGCGCCGGCGCTCGGCCTGCGGCCCGACGTCAAGCGGGTGCCCGTCTTCGGCCTGGGCTGCGTGGCCGGAGCGGCGGGCATCGCCAGGATCCACGACTACCTGCGCGGCTGGCCGGACCACGTGGCCGTGCTGCTGTCGGTGGAGTTATGCTCGCTCACCGTGCAGCGGGGCGACTCCTCGCCCGCGAACCTGGTCGCCAGCGCGTTGTTCGGCGACGGCGCGGCCGCAGTGGTGGCCTGCGGCGGCGGACGCGGGGCGGCCGGTCCCACCGTGGTGGCCACGCGCAGCCACCTGTATCCGGGCTCCGAGCACGTCATGGGGTGGCAGGTGGGCGACACCGGGTTCCGGGTGATGCTGGACGCGAGCGTCCCGGCGGTCGTGCGCCGGTACCTGGCCGACGACGTGCACGGCTTTCTGGCCGAGCACGGCGTGACGGCCGGGGAGGTGACGGCGTGGGTGTGCCATCCCGGCGGGCCGAAGGTGCTCGAAGCCGTGTCGGACGTGCTCGACCTGCCCGCGGACGCGCTCGACGTGACGTGGCGCTCATTGGCGGCCAACGGCAACCTGTCCTCGTCCTCGGTCCTGCACGTGCTCGGCGACACCCTCGCCACCCGGCCGCCCGAGCCGGGAACCTGGGGACTGATCATCGCCATGGGGCCGGGCTTCTGCTCGGAACTCGTCCTGATCCGCTGGTGACCGCGCCCATGACCCGACTGCTGGTGACTGCCTTATGACCTGGTATCTGGTGCTCGTCGTGCTGGTCGGCCTGGAACGTGTGGCCGAGCTGGTCGTCGCCCGGCGCAACGCCGCGTGGAGCATGGCGCGCGGCGGTGTCGTGGCCGGTCAGGGGCACTATCCGTGGATGGTGGCCCTGCACACCGGGTTGCTCGTCTGCGCGCCGCTGGAGGTCGCGCTGGCGGAGCGGCCCTTTCTTCCCGCGCTCGGCTGGCCGATGCTCGCCCTCGTCGTGGCGGCCCAGGGGTTGCGGTGGTGGTGCATCACCTCGCTCGGGCCGCGCTGGAACACACAGGTGATCGTGGTGCCCGGCCTGCCGCTGGTGACGCGCGGCCCCTACCGGTTCCGGTGGCTGCGGCATCCCAATTACGTGGCGGTGGCGGTGGAGGGGCTCGCGCTGCCGCTGGTGCACACGGCCTGGGTGACCGCGCTGGCGTTCACGGTGCTCAACGCCGCGCTGATGGTGGTGCGGATCCGATGTGAGAACGCGGCTCTCGCCCTCGCCTCGGGGCGGTGACGGCGTGATCGACGTGCTCGTCGCGGGCGGCGGCCCGGCGGGGCTGGCGACGGCCGTTCACGCGGCGCTGGCGGGGATGGAGGCGGTCGTCGTCGAGCCGCGTGCCTCGCCCGGTCTCTTATACACCTCT
>NZ_VCJS01000484.1 GCF_005893125.1 Nonomuraea basaltis
CCCCGCCCCCACCGCCTCCTCCGCGAGCGCGGACTTCCCCGTCACCATTGACGCGGGCAATGGCAAGGTCACGCTCACCAAGAAGCCGGAGCGGATCGTCTCGCTCTCGGCCACCCACACCGAGACGCTCTTCGCCATCGGCGCGGGCCCCCAGGTCGTCGCGGTCGACGACCAGTCGAACTTCCCTGCCGAGGCCCCCAAGACCGACCTGTCCGGCTTCAAGCCCAACGTCGAGGCCATCGTCGCCAACAAGCCCGACCTGGTCATCGTCTCCGACGACCTCGACAAGGTCGTCGCCGAGCTGGGCAAGCTGAACGTGCCCGTCCTGCTCGAACCCGCCGCCACCAAGATCGACGAGGCGTACGAGGAGATCGCCGAGCTGGGCGCGGCCACGGGCAACCGGGCCAAGGCCGAGGAGGTCGTCTCCGGCATGAAGACGGCCATGGAGAAGCTGGCCGCCGAGGCGCCCAAGGACAAGAAGCTCACGTACTACCACGAGCTCGACCAGACGCCGTACGCGGCGACGTCGCAGACGTTCATCGGCCAGATCTACGCGATGTTCGGCCTGACCAACATCGCGGACAAGGCGCCGGACGCGGCGGGCGGCTATCCCAAGCTGTCGGCCGAGTTCGTGGCCCAGGCCGACCCGGACCTGGTCTTCCTGGCGGACGTCAAGTGCTGCCAGCAGAGCAAGGAGACCCTCGCAGAGCGGCCCGGCTGGAAGAACCTGTCGGCCATCAAGAGCGACCGGGTGATCCAGCTCGACGACGACATCGCCTCCCGATGGGGGCCGCGCATCGTGCAGCTCGCCGGGACCATCGGCACGGCCGTGTCCAAGGCCGGCGCGAGCTGACCATGGCGACGCAGGCCGGCCCGTCCAGGGCCAGACCCCTCTGGGTGGCGAGCGCCCTGGGCGTGCTGGCCGTCTCCATGATCGCAGGGCTCCTCGACGGGGCCGCCGACATCTCGCCGTGGCAGGTGGTGCTCCAGGCGGTGGACTGGCTGCCGCTCGTCCACGTCGACTCGGGGCTGGCGCCCGTCGAGCAGGGGCTGCTGTACGAGCTGCGGCTGCCCCGGGTGCTCGTCGCCGCCGTGGTCGGCGGGCTGCTGGCCATGGCCGGGGCCGGGTACCAGGGGGTGTTCCGCAACCCGCTCGCGGACCCGTACCTGCTGGGCGCCGCCGCCGGCGCGGGGCTCGCCGCGACGCTGGCCATCGTGATGCTCCCCTCCGTGGCGGGGAGCATCCCCGTCGCCGCCTTCATCGGGGCCGTGGGCGGCGTGTTCCTGGCCTACACGCTCGGGAACACGGCCGGGCGCGCGGGCGGCACCGCCACGCTGGTGCTGGCCGGGGTGGCGGTCACGTCGTTCCTGACCGCGATCCAGACGTTCGTCCAGCAGTTCAAGGTCGAGGAGCTGCAGCGCATCTACTCGTGGATCCTCGGCGACGTCGGCGGCGGGTGGGACCAGCTCTGGATGGTGCTCCCGTACGCCGCCGTCTCCACCGTGCTGCTCCTGCTGCACGGGCGGATGCTCGACGTGCTGTCCGTGGGCGACGAGGAGGCAGGCAGCCTGGGTGTGCGGGCGGCCAGGGTGCGGTTCACCGTGCTGCTGGCGGCGTCGCTGGCCACCGCGGCGGCCGTGGCCGTGAGCGGGCTGATCGGGTTCGTGGGCATCGTGGTCCCGCACGTCGTGCGGCGGCTGGCGGGCGGCTCGTACCGGATCGTGCTGCCGCTGTCACTGATCGGCGGCGCGGCCTTCCTCGTGCTGGCCGACCTCATCGCCCGCACCGTCCTCGCGCCGGCCGAGCTGCCGATCGGCCTGGTGACGATGTTCGTGGGGGCGCCGTTCTTCGTCGGGATCCTCCGCATGACCAGGCGGACGGTCACATGATCGAGACCCGGGGCCTGTCCGTGCGGCTCGGCGACCGCGAGGTCGTCCGCGACGTCGGCATGCGGGTGCGCAGGGGCGAGTGGCTGGCGATCATCGGGCCCAACGGGGCCGGCAAGTCCACCCTGCTCAAGGCCGTCATGGGGCTGGTCGCGCACCGGGGTGACGTCACGCTGGACTCGCGGCGGGTCGCCGGGCTCAAGCCGCGGGAGCGGGCCAGGCTGCTGGCGTACGCGCCGCAGACGCCCGCGCTGCCGCCCGACATGACGGTCTTCGACTACGCGCTGCTGGGGCGGACGCCGTACATCCCGTACTTGGGGCGGGAAAGCGGTCACGACCGCGAGGTCACCGCGTCCGTGCTCGACCGGCTGGACCTGGGCGCCTTCGCCATGCGCCACGTCGGGGAGCTGTCCGGCGGGGAACGGCAGCGGGTGGTGCTGGCCAGGGCGCTCGCCCAGCAGGCCCCCGTGCTGCTGCTCGACGAGCCGACGACCGCGCTGGACCTCGGGCACCAGCAGCAGGTGCTGGAGCTGGTGGACCGGCTGCGCCGGGCCGACGGCCTCACCGTCGTCACCACCCTGCACGACCTGACGGTGGCGGGCCTGTACGCCGACGCGCTGCTGCTGCTCGCCGACGGCCGCGCCGTCGCCTCCGGCGAGCCCGCCGAGGTGCTGACCGAGGGCTTGGTGGGACGGCACTTCGACGCCCATGTCAAGATCGAGCCCGGGCCTGACGGGCGGCCCGTCGTGCACCTGGTGAGAGGGGGGCCGTGAAGCTTTCGTATCGGGTGGAGGAGGGGGCGCGGCTCGGGACGATGT
>NZ_VCJS01000485.1 GCF_005893125.1 Nonomuraea basaltis
CAGCGAGGCCAGCGAGGCCAGCGAGGCCAGCGAGGCCGGTGGTTCTGCTCGTTCTGGGGCTGCTGGGCCTGGGTCTGGTTCTGCTGCTGGTGGGGTGCTGGATCAGACGGTGTTCGCGCAGGCCGGGTTGTTCGCGGTGGAGACGGCGTTGTACCGGCTGCTGGAGTCGCTGGGGGTCCGGCCTGATTATGTGGCCGGTCACTCGATCGGGGAGATCACTGCGGCGCATGTGGCCGGGGTGCTGGAGCTGGCGGATGCGTGCCGGTTGGTGGCCGCTCGTGGCCGGTTGATGCAGGCGCTGCCCTCTGGGGGCGTGATGGCGGCGATTGGCTGCGGCGAAGATGTCCTCGCGCCGGTGCTGGCCGGCTACGACCAGGTGGCGGTGGCGGCGGTGAACGCGCCCGGTTCGGTGGTGGTCTCCGGCGCATCCGACCAGGTCGCCCAGGTCGTCGAGTGGGCGCGGCAGCACGGTTATCGGACCCGCCAGTTGCGGGTGTCGCACGCGTTCCACTCGCCGTTGATGGAGCCGATGCTGGCTGAGTTCGGGGAGGTCGTGGCGGGTTTGACGCTGCGGCGTCCGGAGTTGCCGCTGGTGTCCAACGTCTCGGGTGACCTGGCCGGTGAGGAGATCACCCAGCCCGGCTACTGGGTGGATCACGTACGGCAGCCGGTCCGGTTCGCCGACACCATCACCACCTTGTCCCGGCATCAGGTCGGCTGTTTCGTCGAGGCTGGTCCGGACGCCCAGCTGACCCCCATGATCGAACAAACCCTCGCCCACCATGACGACGCCGACCACGAACACGCCGATGCCCGCAGTGCCGACAGCGGCCAGCCTGCCTCGGTGGTGGCGTTGCTGCGGCGTGATCGGGACGAGACCGCCCAACTGGTCGCCGGGCTCGGCCTGGCCTGGACCTGTGGCACCGCCGTGGACTGGACCGCCTGGCCGACCGGTGCTCGCACCGGCGACCTGGATCTGCCCACCTACCCCTTCCAGCATCGCCGTTACTGGTTGCAGTCGGCTTCGGCCGGTGACCCGGTCGCGCTTGGTCTGGGTGCCGCCGATCATCCGATCTTGGGTGCGGTGGTGGAGCAGCCCGACGGTGGCGCAATCTTGACCGGCCGGTTGTCGGTCGCCGCTCAGTCCTGGCTGGCCGATCACGCGATCAACGCCACTCCGATCCTGCCCGGTACCGCCTTCGTCGAACTCGCTCTGCGTGCCGGTGACCAGGTGGGTTGCCCGGCCATCGAAGAACTCACCCTGCACGCACCGCTGCCCATCCCCGACAGCACCGACGGCATCACTCTCCAGATCATCCTGAGCCCGCCTGACGAAGACGGCCGGCACCAGATCGCCATCCACTCCAAAGACGACCACGGCCACTGGACCCGGCACGCCACCGGCACCCTCACCCCCACCCAAGACACCCCGGCAGACCTGCACCACGCCTGGCCCCCGCCGGACGCCCAGCCACTGGACACCACCGGCCTGTACGACCGCCTGGTCGACCACGGCTACGGCTACGGCCCCGCCTTCCACGGCCTGACCCGAGCCTGGAAACACGGCGACGACCTCTACGCCGAGGTGTCGCTGCCGACCGATGTCGCCGATCCGGCGGGCTACGGCGTGCACCCCGCGCTGCTCGATGCGGCGATGCATGTGGGCATACTGGCCGGGCAGGACTCCGGGGAAGGTGGCCCGCTGATCCCGTTCAACTGGAACGGCGTCACCCTGCACGCCATCGGTGCCACCGCGCTGCGAGTACGGCTGCGCCGCCTGGACGGCGACCAGGTTACCCGGCTGGACCTCACCGACCCGGCCGGTCGGCCAGTGGCTTCGGTGGAAGAGCTGACCTCGCGATCGCTGGCTCCTGGGCAGTTGAACGGCGCGGCCCCGGCCCGGTGGTTGTATGAGGTGACTTGGCGGTCGCTGGCCGCGGTGGACGAGCGTGGCGCCGAGACCGCGGGGACCGCTGCCGGAGTGCCGGATGTCGCGGTGCTGGATGTCGCTTCTTCTGTGGGAGCGGGACCTGCTGCCCGAGGTGCGGGAGCTGGTAGCGGAGGGCCGGTGGACGGTGACGTCCCGGTTCCGGTACGGGTGCGGCAGGCCGTCGCGGAAGTGCTGGGCGAGTTGCAGACTTGGCTGGCCGAGGCGGACCCGCGGCCGGTCGCGGTGGTGACCCGGGGCGCGGTGGCCGTGGCCGACGGCGAGATCCCGGATCCGGCGCAGGCCGCGGTGTGGGGCCTGGTACGGGCCGCTCAGGCGGAGGAACCTGGCCGGATCACCCTGATCGACCTTGACCCGGACGATGGTTCGCTGGAAGGCGCGCAGATCGCCCTCGGTGGAGAGGGGGCATCGGCGAGTGCCATGCCGGTCATCACCGTCGGCGGTGAGGACCGCCTTGCGGGCGGTGTGCGCGCCGCGCTGGCTTGTGGTGAGCCGGAGGTGGCGTTGCGCGGCGGCCGGCTGTGGGGGTCCCGGATGACGCAGGCCGCATCCCCCGACCCGGACGGTGGAGCCTCTTCATCGCTTGGGGCAGCCGGCCAGGTGGGCGGCAAGGACGCCGACGTCATGTGGCCGGTCGACGGGACCACGCTGGTCACTGGCGGTACTGGTGGGCTGGGTGCTTTGGTGGCGCGGCATTTGGTGGCTGTGCATGGGGTGCGGCATTTGTTGCTGGTCTCGCGTCGGGGGCTGGACG
>NZ_VCJS01000486.1 GCF_005893125.1 Nonomuraea basaltis
GGCCAGGGTGGGGGTGAGCAGCAGGTCGTAGCCCTGGTGGAAGGTGGCCAGTTGGCGGTTGTAGGTGTTCCACCGGCTGTGCGTGGTGATGTAGTCGTTCGCGCGCTGGATGCGGCCGGCGGCGGCGATCAGGTGGGTGTCGAGTTCGAAGCCGGAACGTCTGACCCCGGTCGCGGCTCGGACCTCGTCGACGGTGGCGGCGAGCGAGGCGGACCACATGGCCAGGAAGTCGAAGGCGAGTTGGCGTTCGTCGATTCCGGTGCGGGTGGGTTCGAGCGTGTGACCGAGCTCTTCGAGGAGTTTGGCGGTCTCTTCGACGGCGGCTACGGCGTGCGGCGATACGGGAGTGCCAAGGGGGGAGTCGATGGCGAAGCCGATCCGCAGGGGCCGCGGTGCCCGCCGGGCCAGCTCCGCATAACCAGCTCCGGGCCTGGCCGCGGCAGGGTACGGCCCACCGGGATCGGGGGTGGCGGTGAGCACGTCGAGCAGCGCCGCCGTGTCCCGCACGCTGCGTGAGACCACGCCGTTGACCGCCGCGCCGTGCAGGTGTTCGGCAGCTCGCGGGCCGGCGGGGACGATGCCTCGGCCCGGCTTGAGGCCGAGCAACCCGCAGCAGGCCGCCGGAATGCGGATGGAGCCGCCGCCGTCGTTGGCGCCCGCGGCCGGGACGATGCCGGCGGCGACCGCGGCCGCCGAGCCTCCGGAGGAACCGCCCGGGGTACGGGACCGGTCCCAGGGATTGAGTGTGGGACCGCCGGCCTCGGGCTCGGTGATGCCCTTGGCACCGAACTCCGGGGTGTTGGTCTTGCCGAAGATCACGAGTCCGGCGTCCAGCCAGCGGCGCACCACTTCGGCGTGCTCGGTGGCGGGCAGGGAGCGAAGCGCCCGGTTTCCGCTGCCTGTCGGCAGCCCGGCGTAGTCCTGCAGCAGGTCCTTGATGAGGAAGGGCACTCCGGTGAACGGCCCCGACAGCGTCCGCATGGCTTGCTGGCGCGCCGACTCGTGCATCGAGGTGACGATCGCGTTCAGAGCCGGGTTCACGGCCTCGGCCCGCGCGATGGCGCTCTCCAGCAGTTCGGCCGCCGTCACCTGCCCTGTCGCGACCAGGGCGGCCAGCCCGACCGCGTCGTTGGCCCGGTACTCCGCGTATTCCATGCGCCCGCCTCCATAAAACTAGAGTTCGTAGTTTTAAGAGTGGGGACACTACACTGACAGCGCCTACCCGCCAAGGGGCAGGAAGGGTGGGGAACGTCGCGGCAGGGCTCGCGAGTCGCAGTCGACGCGGCATGGACGAGCAGGTCGCTGGACCGCAGGACAAGTCAAAGAGGAGGACGCCGGATGGGCAGGCCGCCGCATCGGCTGCTGGACCGCGAAACCATCATCCGCGCCGGCCTCGACCTAGTGGACGAGCACGGAGCCGAGGCCCTCTCGGTCAACCGAGTCGCCACCGCACTCGGAGTCAAAGGGCCCTCTCTCTACAACTACATCACCGGGCGCGACGACCTTGTCGAAGGCATACGCGACCTGATCGTGGCCGAGATGCGACTGGACTTCGACATCCATTCCTGGACGGCCATGCTCGAAGCCTGGGCCCATTCCTATCGCGATGCCTTCGCCGCCCACCCCCGGGCCCTCCCCCTCCTCGCCGTCCGAACCATTCAGTCACCGGCGGCGCTGGGCGCATACGCCGCTGCCTTCGCCCGGCTGCGCGGCGCCGGATGGCCGGAGGACCGGCTGCTGCCGCTGGTGTGGGCCGTCGAGTACTTCGTCGTCGGCTCGGTCCTGGCCCCGGGGCCACCGACAGACCACCACGCCGCCACCGCGGACCGCAACGATCCACCCCCCGGCCTGGAACCGTTGCTCCAATCAGGGCCCGAACAACGTGAACTGGCCTTCGAAGCCGGACTGGCCGCGCTGGTCCGCGGCTTCTCCGCCGAACTGGCCGAACACCGCGCTCGGCTCGGCAGAGTTGAGGCGCCTTGAACTTCGCAGCGCGTCAACAGCAGCGCGCCGCGGAGCGCGGTGGGGCGGGAACCGGGTGAGCGAGCGGCATTTGAGGGCATTCGAACAACCGCGCCGCTCGCGTGCCACCGACGCCACACAGCAGGCCCGCCACCCCTCGCATCAGCCTGGACACCAAACGAGCCCCAGGCCACTCGGTTCTCTCCTGTGGCCCGCGCCCGCTGGTTCCACCAGCGCGCCCGCCTGGCCACTGCATATGCCCTGCTCAGCTAGCGAAATGCGGCTGCCGTACTAGCGCCCCCAATGTCACAACTTCGATTGCGCGCTTCCATGTCCGCTTCCAGTTGCTGTGACGGACTGTCGTCTTCAAGGTCGCCAGACAACGAGTGTCTGGCGTCATCGAAGTTGACAGTGAAGCCCATGACCGACCTGGGCGCTGTCATTTAGATCAACGTCTAAGTGATCTGACCGAACGACATTCAAAGTGACAGTGAGGTGCCCTAGATCTTCCGGACAGCTCCCCAACTAGGGTTGGGGGTGACCGGAAGGAAGCAGTAGTTGGCACGACGTAAGGCCCGTACTCGCAGGCGTTCAAGGATGAAGCCGTCCGCATGGTGCTGGATGGGGATCGTCCGGTGTCGCATGTCGCCCGGGAGTTGGACATCCACGACACCACCCTGCATAACTGGGTGAAGGCTTGGCGGCGGGAGCACGGAGGCGTGGCGCCGG
>NZ_VCJS01000487.1 GCF_005893125.1 Nonomuraea basaltis
GGCTAGCTGTGCCGCCATCGGGACCCTGTGGGGCGCTCGGGGCCGCGAGCGCCCCACAGGGGTGGGGCGGGTCAGTATCCGGGGACGTTTACCCGGAACGGTCGGCCGTTGAGGGTGCCGGTGACGGGGGTGGTGTCGGTGGCGGTGAAGGCCGTCCACCGCAGCGTGACCTTGTGGGTCGCGCCGTTGGGGCTGGTGACGGTGAGGTCGGCGGTGGCTTTGTCGCCGGCGACCTTGGCAGTGCCGGTGGCGGCGAGGTCGGCGACGTAGCGGACCTTGTCCAAGGTGATCGTGCCGTCTTTACCGTTGGTGACCTTCCCGCCGCGCAGCCCGGGCTCGGTGTCCGGCCGCGAGGCGCGGTGCGGGTTGTGCATGGCTACCGTGTCGGCGGCGGTGGCGAACGCAGCCGCCACGAGTGTGCGCTGTGCAGTGTCGAGCCCGCCGCCGCGGGCGGCCGGTACCGCCGCCGCCTTCGCAGGGAAGCGGCCGTGTGCCTGGTAGTTGGCCATCGTGCACGACGTGTCGGACACCGGCCCCGGGTTCTGGATGAACCGGTGCATGATCTGTCGCGCGCACTCGCCACCCGGTCCACGGCCCTCGACCGCGGGGTTGTGGTACCCGGCCGGGATGGTGACCGCCTGGCCGCGGGGGAATAGCCGCGCCGCGGTGCGTGCACCCATGATCGCCTTCGGGTCGAACTCGCCGGCGACGGCCAGCATCGGCACCGCCGGCCGGTGTGGCCCGATCGCGTTGTTCTCTCGCGGGGTCGGCCAGCCTGCGCAGAAGTCCCCACCGCTGCCCGCCTCGGCGCGGGTGAACGGCGCGTACCGGTTGCGCTCGGCGTGCCAGGCCTCCAACTGGCGCCGCCGGGTCGCCTCATCGGCGGTGCGATCGTAGGGCCAGACCGGGTCGGAACACAGGTACGCCGTCGTACCGGCCCTATCCGGTGACTCCTTGGACGGCGCTTTGGATCCTGCACCTTTGTTGCCGGCCAGCGGGGCGGCCCGGTCGAGCACGCGGCGCAGCGGGGCCGGGTCGCCGTCCAGGTATGCGGCGGTGGCCGCGGTCGCGTCGGTGGCGAGGGCTGGATCAGAGGCGGACCGCAGCGCCCCGAGCAGTCGCTGTGGGGTCAGCGTCGCGTCGCCGTCGGCGCGCGTCTTCCGCACCACCGCGTCCCAGCGTGCCTGTGGGTCGCCGCCGGCGGTTCGGCGGCAAGCCGACGATCGCTGGCAGGCGCGGGCGTAGTGGTCGATGGCTTCCTGGATCTCCTTGCCTTCCGACTCGCCGAGCTGCCACCGGCCGGCCTTGTCGATTGGGCCGATCATGCTCTCGATGTACAGGGCGCGCACTCGGTTCGGGTAGCGGGTCGTGTAGGCCTGTCCGCTCAGCGCGCCCCAGGACGATCCCACGACGGTGACCTTGGACAGGCCCAAAGCCGCGCGCACCGCCTCCACATCGGCGACGTACTGGTCGCTGCTGAAGAACTGGGCCCTGTCGCCGATCTCACGCGCGCACTGGCCGACCGACTCCGGCTTCCCCTGCTGCAGCGCCTTGCACCGCAGCGGCGCGGATTCGCCCAACCCGCGGAACTCCACGATCATCATGTCCGAGTGGTCCAGCAGAGGCTGGAAGACCTTCCGGAAGGCGTCGACGCGCTCGGCGTTGGGGCCGAGCGGGGCCGGACCGCCGGGCATCGCCAGGATCGAGGTGCGGGCTGGGCGCGATCGGTCGGCCCGCGGGATGTACCCGAACCTGATGGTGATCTTCTCCGAGTGCGGATCCTGCCAGTTCAGTGGGACGGTCAGGGTGCCGATACACCGGCTGGTCGCGGTGGCGCATTCGTGCCGGCCGCCGCCGGCCGCCGACGCGGCGACCGCGGCCGACGCGGCGGTGACCAGCACCACCAAGCCGACCAGAATCGTCTTCAGTACACGCATATATCTCCTCAAATGCCTCGTGCGGTGAGTAGACGCCGCTACCCGACCCGCTTCGCAGTGGCGACGACGGCCTTGCGATCGCTGATCCCTTTGCTGTCGAGCGTCGCGGCCTGGTAACCGTCGCGGAGGCGGCGCCGAAGAAGCGCTCCTTGGACGGCGTCGGGGAACCGGTTGGACAGCAGCCCGACATAGCCGCGCTGGCGGGCCGCGAGCAGGTTCTTGGGATCCCTTTTCAGAATCTCCTCATACGCGCGGCCGGCCTGCTCGAACTTCCCAGCCTTGAACAGCGCGTCCGCGTCACCGCTGCCGGCCAGCGCCGCCCCGCCCAACAGCGGCGCCGTCGCGGCCGCACCGGCCAGCACGGCGGCGCCCCGCGGCAGCGAACGCCGGTCCCACACTCCGTTATTAACCAAGGCCTTCTCCCTATTCGTGATCATCTTCACGTGAACTGCTGCTCAGGCGGACGGTCACACCAATTCCGGCCAACCCATCTCGCCTCGGGCACGGCTCCCCGCCCCACGGTGGACGGTTCCAGGTCTGGACCGGTTCCTGGCTCTTCGCATGGCAAGGTCATCCCCGGTCGACAACACTCGCGGCACGCCGCCGGGATTTACCACACGCTCCGCGACCCGCCCGCCGATCAACGACGCGATCCACTATCAGCCGCCGGCGTCCCCGCTCCGTCCGCGCCGTGTCATGGTTGTGTCACGGTCGCGCTGGCTTCGATCAG
>NZ_VCJS01000048.1 GCF_005893125.1 Nonomuraea basaltis
TGGCAGAACGGCCGTTCTCACGCGCAACGCGTTACGCGATCGCTACCACCCTCCATGCAGCCCCGGCCTCACTCGCGCCTGGAAGTCGCACTCCGTGACCGCTCCCCGGCAAATGCACCAGACCCACTTATCGCCGAAAGTCACATGCGCGACTATTGGCGACGGCGAGGCAGGAGCTTTGCAGCAGGGCCGTCTACTTCACTAGGAAGGGCCCTCCTAATGGAGTATTCTCATCGACATGACCGACGGCCTTCCTCCGCACCTGCGCCAGCTCGCCGAGGTCGCGGCGATAGTAGCCGCCGCAGGTGCCACGGCTGACTGGCTGTACCACCTCAAGGGCGACATGTGTGCGCTGCGCGTGATAAAGGATGGCATCATCTCGGTTCCCGTTATGATCCCTGCCGACCCGGATCGCGATCCGGAGCTCTTTCGTGAAGCCCTTAAGCGCCTGGAGGCGGTCACAGAAAGGATGGGCCGATGAGTAAGGCGATCACCTATGTCATCACTTACGAGAACGGGCGGTGGGTGTCGCGTTGTCCCACCGGGGAGATCGAGGGTGTCGGCGTGGCCGGATCCTTGTCGCAACTGGAGCGTGACCTGGCGGAGATCCACGTCTGGGCTTGGCCGGAGAACACCCCTGGCGTGGAGGTCATCTTCGACCTGCCCGTGGACGTGGCCGATGTGGTAACCGAATATCGCCGCGAAAAGGAACTGGCCGAGGCTCACGCCAAGCGCGCCGCAGAGCTGGCCGTCAAGGCTGCAAAAGTTCTCACGAGCCACTGGTCGGAGCCGGACACCGCACGTGTCATGGGCCTGTCCAAGCAGCGCGTCCACCAGTTGAAGGTCAGCGCTTGACGGTGGTCACGGCGCGCGACACCTTTGGCGCCGTCGCTGAGGCCAGTGCCGATCCACGCAGACGCGGGGTGGGGCGAGCAGTGAACATCGCGAGATTCTTGCGGTCCTGCGCGATCCGGGCGGAGAGCCCCTGGGAGTCCAGGACGACGGTTTCGACGTGCTCGATCACGCCGCGCTCGCCGGACCGCCGGGGTCCGCCGTCCCGAAGAGCCTGGCGCCCGTCCGGCGGGGCGAAGTGCCATGCCATGGAGTAGACGTCGGTGCTGGCGAGTTTGTGGATGCGCAGGCGTACCGGCCAGGGCACGTGGCCGGCGTGGGCTCCCTGGGCGAGGGCGGGCAAGAAGTGCTTGCAGACCGCTTCTTTGAATGGCGCGTAATGCTCTGAAGGCAGCCGTGAGAGATCCTGCAGAAACGAGTCGGACCGCTCGTACTTCAAGCGGACGTCCCCCCGCGAATGGCGTCGCTCCCGGCGAAGAGGTCATCCATGCTGTCGAAGCGTCGGCTCCGGCCGTCTCGAAAATCCGCGTCGGCCTCGGCTTCGGCTGCCTGCCAGCCGGGCGCCCAGTACCAGGCGTCGTCGGCGGAAACTATGGCGGCCACTCCGCGGCTGTGATCGGTCAGGTAGGGGATCGCGCCATCGCTCGGAGGCGCCACTGATTACCTCGGGCAGGTGGCCGTCGGTGTAGGTCAGGGCATATCCGGGGGGACACACTGCATAGTGTAGCCACTCGATTGCTGAATGTATGCGGTTGGTCGGCCTTTCTCACCTCCTCCACGCTGTGATTGTTAGTCGTGCAGAAACGGTCACATCTCGCACAAGTGAGAAGGGGATCGATCAGGGCGAAGCAGGACACGGCGGGAGGACGTGCGGATCGCGGCCCGCCGCGCGGCATCGCCACCCAGCCGGCGATCGCTCCGGTCTGTCGCTGGCCCGAACCCCGGCGTGAAGCGTACGCTCGGCACGTTCCCCGAGGAGAATTCCGAGTTCCGGCACGTTCCCCCGAGGAGGGTCGCATGACCGTACGCGTGGAGCGCCAGGGCCTCGTCACCACCGTGGTGATCAGCAGGCCGGAGATGCGCAACGCCGTCGATCGCAAGACCGCCGACGCGCTGGCGGACGCGTTCCGTGACTTCGAGGACTCCGACGCCGACGTGGCGGTGCTGTGGGGCGAGGGCGGCACGTTCTGCGCCGGTGCCGACCTCAAGGCGCTCGACAACCACGTCGGCGAGGAGGGCGACGGGCCGATGGGCCCGACCAGGATGCGCCTGGCCAAGCCGGTCATCGCCGCCGTCGCCGGGCACGCCGTCGCGGGCGGGCTGGAGCTCGCCCTCTGGTGCGACCTGCGGGTGGCCGAGGAGGACGCGGTGTTCGGGGTGTTCTGCCGCCGGTGGGGCGTGCCACTGATCGACGGCGGCACGGTACGGCTGCCCCGGCTCATCGGGGAGTCCAGGGCCATGGACATGATCCTCACCGGGCGGCCGGTGGGCGGGCCGGAGGCGTACGGGATGGGGCTGGCCAACCGGCTCGTCCCCACCGGGACGGCGCGGCGGCACGCCGAGGAGCTGGCCAGGGAGATCGCCCGCTTCCCGCAGACCTGCCTGCGCGGCGACCGATTGTCCGCGCTGGAACAGGACGGACTCGACGAGGAGGAGGCGATGCGCAACGAGCTGCGGCACGGGCTGGTGTCGCTGCCCGACGCCGTCGGCGGTGCCGCCAGGTTCGCCGAGGGAGCGGGCCGCCACGGTGACTTCGGCGCGATCTAGGGACTGTTTGGACGAACGATCGAGGAGTCCACGCCCATGTCCCATGTGATGAGTTGACGTACTGGAAAATAGCGCAGCCGCATCAGGAAGGCGCTGGTGTCATCGTACGGCGACAAGTATTCTGATGTCGCCGAACGATGACAAATTTAGGTTTCCATGTACGCGAAAACTCCGATTGAGCTCGGCGCGCTCGTACGCCAGCGGCGCCGCGCGCTTGGCCGGACCCAGCAGGCGGTGGCCGACGAGGTCGGAGTGAGCCGTCAGTGGATCGTCCGGCTTGAGGCCGGCCGGGCCACGCTGGAGCTCGGCCTGGTCATGCGGGCGCTGGGCGTGCTGGGACTCACTATGGAGATCAACGATCCTGCCGCGCCCAGGCGGGCGATGTTCCCCGGCAGTCCCATCGACCTGGATGAGGTCCTCGCCGCCGTACGGAGGAACACCTGATGCCCGGCAGCACGCTGATGGTTTCCCGCCTGCTGCGCCTGCCACGTGCCGCCGGGCGCGGCTGACCGCCGGGGAATGTCAGGGGCGCCGCGTATCGTGACCTCTATGCCTGACATTGAGGTCGCCGGGCGCGAGGTCCACATCACCAGCCCCGACAAGGTGGTCTTCCCACAGGGCGGGCACACCAAGCTCGACCTGATCCGCTTCTACGAGGCCGTGGGCGAGGGGGCGCTGCGGGGCGTACACGGGCGGCCGATGGTGCTCAAGCGGTTCGTGCACGGGATCGAGCAGGAGGCGTTCTTCCAGAAGCGCGCCCCGGCCAAGCGGCCCGATTGGATCGAGGTGGCCGAGCTGAAATACCGGTCGGGGCTCAGCGCCGAGGAGGTGGTGTGCACCGACCTTGCCCAGCTGCTGTGGGTGGTCAACCTCGGGTGCGTCGATCTCAACCCGCATCCGGTCCGCTCCGACGACCTGTCCCGGCCGGACGAGCTGCGCATCGACCTCGACCCGGTGCCGGGCGTCGAGTGGGCGGACGTGCTGAAGACGGCGCAGGTGGCGCGGGAGGTGCTGGCCGACTACGGGCTGGTGGCGTGGCCCAAGACGTCCGGGTCGCGCGGGTTCCACGTCTATGCGCGGATCGAGCGGCGCTGGCCCTTCGCCAAGGTGCGCAAGGCTGCCGAGACGGTGGCGCGGGAGGTCGAGCGGCGGGCGCCCGACCTGGCCACCAGCAAGTGGTGGAAGGAGGAGCGGCACGGCGTGTTCGTGGACTTCAACCAGAACGCCTACGACCGGACCGTGGCGTCCGCCTATTCGGTGCGGGCCGTGCCCGATGCCCGGGTTTCCACGCCGCTGACCTGGGACGAGGTGCCTGGGTGCCGCCCTGAGCTCTTCACGATCGAGACCGTGCCCGGGCGGCTGGCCGAGATCGGCGACCCGTGGGAGGACATGGACCTGCACGCCGGGTCGCTGGACGGGCTGCTGGAGCTGGCCGAGGAGCTCGGGCCGGCGCCGAAGCCGCCCAAGGGGAGCGGGCGACGGCAGCAGACGATGCCGGTCATCGAGATCGCCAAGGCCGAGCACAAGGACGAGGCCATGGCGGGGTTCGAGCGGTGGAAGGCCCGGCATCCCGAGGTCGCGGCCAAGCTGGAGCCCGCCGACGTGCTGGTGGACGGCATGCGCGGGCGCAGCAGCGTCTGGTATCGGATCCGGGTCAATCTGCAGCACGTGCCCGAGGGGGAGCGACCGCCGCAGGAGCCGCTGGAGGTCGACTACGACCCGTGGCGCGGCGCCGGGCCTGCCCCGGGATCGATGGGCTAGCCGCGGGTCGGGCGTTCGTAGCCCTCGTCGCCGCCGTAGACGTGCAGGTCGGGGTCCTGCTCCGGTTGGGTGGCCGGGCTGGTGGGCGAGGCGGTGTGCTCGGAGGCGAAGTCGTCGGAGACGATCGGCGCGGGCGGGGTCAGATATTCCTGCCAGGTGATCTTGCCCTTGGGCGTCGCGTCCGTGGTCAGGTCTCCGGCGCGCTGGGCCGCGTACAGGCGGCCGGGGTAGCGGACGCGCAGACAGGGGCGGCGCTGGTTTCTGGCGCGCAGCCACGCCTTGGCCAGCTCGTCCGTGCCGATCACCTCCGGGCCGCCGAACTCGACGTCCGTGCCCAGCGGCCCGGCGGCGAGCAGGGCGGCCGCCCGCGCGGCGACCTCGCCCGTGTGGACCGGCTGCCAGATGACGGTCGGGTCGACGGGCAGCGCCGGGAGCCCGGCGAAATCGTGCAGCCGCCGGTCGAGCCACTGGTGGAACGGGGTGGCGCGGAGGACCGTCCAGCCCAGTCCGCTCTCGCCGACCAGGCGCTCGGCTTCCAGCTTGTACCTGAGGTAGCCGATGGGCGCGCGGTCCGCGCCGACCACCGAGGTGAGCAGCAGGTGCCCGACCCCGGCCTCGCGGGCGGCGACGATCAGCAGGCGGGTGCCCGGGATGTCCACGGCGCCGCGTCCCCTGCGGCCGCTCGTGGCCAGGTGCGCGACCGCGTCGACGCCGCGCACGGCCTCCGGGAGGCCGTTGCCGGAGCACAGGTCGCCCCACACCCACTCGACGTTGCCGCGGCTCTCCCTCTTGGTACGGCTCAGCGCCCGCACCTGGTGACCCGCCTTGACCAATGCGGGTACCAAGGCGCCGCCCAGCGTCCCCGTGGCTCCCGTAACCAGAATGCGCATACCGGTCCCCTACCCCCGAATCCGGATTGTTGACATGGGCGCGGCGGACCGGGGTAGTGCCGCTCCTATGGCTCGAATCGCATCGGAATCCCTGATCGAACGGCTCGCGGAGTGGGGCGTCGACACTGTCTTCGGCCTGCCGGGCGACGGCATCAACGGCATCATGGAGGGGCTGCGGCGCCACCGCGACCGGGTGCGCTTCGTCCTCGTGCACCATGAGGAGGCCGCGGCGTTCATGGCCACCGGCTACGCCAAGGCCACGGGGCGGATCGGGGTCTGCCTGGCCACCTCGGGGCCCGGCGGGATCCACCTGCTTAACGGGCTCTACGACGCCAAGCTCGACCACGTGCCCGTGCTGGCGATCACGGGGATGCAGGAGACGTCCGTGCTCGGCACCGGCTACCAGCAGGAGGTCCACCTCGACAAGCTCTTCGCCGACGTGGCCGAGTACAACATGATGATCACCAACCCTGCGCAGCTGCCGTCGCTGGTGGACCTGGCCGTCAGGACGGCGTACGCGCGGCGTGGGGTCTCCCATCTCACGCTGCCCAACGACATCCAGGTGGCCGAGGCCGCGGCGGATCCGTACAAACAGGTGGCGCCGGCCCGGGCGCCGCAGACGTCGCCCGTCTACCTTCAGCCGTCCGGGATCCCGCGGCAGGAGGACATCGAGTGGGCGGCTGAGGTGCTCAACCACGCCGAGCGACCGGCCATGCTGGTCGGGCAGGGTGCGCTGAACGCCAGGCAGGAGGTGCTGGCGGTGGCCGAGGCGCTCGGGGCGCCCGTGGTCAAGACGCTGCCCGGCAAGGCGGTCATCCCGGACGACTCCCCGTACACGACCGGCGGGATCGGGCTGCTCGGCACCCGGCCGAGCGAGGAGCTCATGGACGACGCCGACGTGCTGTTCATGGTGGGCACGAACTTCCCGTACTCGAAGTTCCTGCCGGCGCCGGGCAAGGCGCGGGTGGTGCAGTTCGAGGCGGATCCGACCAGGGCGGGGGCGCGGATCGCGACCGACGTGCCGGTGGTGTGCGACGCGAAGGAGGGGCTGGCGGCGCTGCTGCCGCTGCTGAGCCGCCGGGACGGGAGCGCTCATCTGGCGAAATATCAGAACATGATGGCCGAGTGGCGGGCCGACATGGACGCCCTGGAAAACCCGGACCGCGACCCGATCGCGCCGCAGTATCCGGTCTCCATCCTCGACGAGCTCGCGGCCGATGACGCCATCCTGACCTGCGACAGCGGCACCATCGCCACCTGGGCGGCCCGGCACTGGACGATCCGCGGCGGGCGCGAGTTCTACCTGTCGGGGACGCTGGCCACGATGGCGAACGGGCTGCCGTACGCGATCGCGATGCAGCACGCCTTCCCGGAGCGGCAGGTCATCGCGTACGTCGGCGACGGCGGCTTCTCGATGCTCATGGCCGAGTTCCTGACGGCGGTCCAGCACCGGCTGCCGATCAAGGTGATCATCAACAACAACAACTCGCTCGGTCAGATCCTCTGGGAGCAGATGGTGCTCGGCTACCCCGAGCACGGCGTGCGCTACGCCGAGCCCGAGGCCGACTTCTCGGCGTGGGCCCGGTCGTGTGGCGGGTTCGGGGCCAAGGTCAGCAAGTCGGACGACGTGGCCCAGGCGATCGGGCAGGCCCTCGCGCACGACGGCCCGGCGCTGGTGGACGTGGACGTGAACCCGGACGAGCCGCCCATGCCCGGCAAGGTCTCCTACGACCAGGCCAAGAGCTTCGCCCAGGCGTTCCTCAAGGGGCAGCCGCGCCGGGCGGCCATCGCCACCACGCTGTTCAAGGACCGGATCCAGAAGATGGGGGACTAGCGCACGCCCGCGCGATCTGGTCCGCCACGGCCAGCAGCGGCTCCACCAGCCGGGGCAGCTCGCGGGCCCGGCGCGAGGACACCACGATGCCCAGGGCAGCCATGGCCCGCCCGTCCACCAGGATCGGCGCGGCCGCCGAGCACGAGCCCAGCGTCATCTCCTCGTAGGTCAGGGCGTATCCCTGGGTGCGGACCGCCGCCAGCTCCCTGGCCAGCCGGCCGGGCTCGATGATCGTGTGCGGGGTGGGGCGTTCGAGCTTGCGAGCCAGGTAGGACTTGACGAACCAGTCCGGCTCGTACGCCAGCAGCGCCTTGCCCACGCCCGTCGGGTGCATCGGCAGCCGGCCGCCGGTCCTGGAGACGATGGGCACGGCGCGGCGGCCGTACACCTTGTCCACGTACAGCACCTCGAGCCCGTCGCGGACCGCCAGGTGGACGTTCTCGCCCGTGGTCACGAACAGCTCCTGCAGCCACGGACGCGCCACGCCCAGCAGCCTGCCGGGGGCGAGCTGGCCCAGCTCCCACAGCCGCAGCCCCACCCGCAGCCGCCCGTCGGGGTCGCGGCTCAGCGCCTGCCACTCCTCCAGCTCGGCGACCAGCCGGTGCGCCGTGCTCAGCGGCACCCCGCTGCGCCGGGCCAGGTCGGTCAGCGTGAGCTGCGGGTGGGCGGCGTCGAACGCGCCGAGGATGGCCAGCACCTTGGACGTCACGGTGCGGCCGGATTCGCGGGACCCGCCTGCCATGCCCGCAATCCTGCACCTGTTTTCCACTCAGCGGAAGAGCTTCCTCGGCTAAACCCTGTTCGAGGCAGCATGCTTCCGTCATGCGAACTCAGGTCGGGATCATCGGCGCGGGCCCAGCGGGCCTGCTGCTGTCACATCTGCTCCACTTGCGCGGCATCTCCTCCGTGGTGCTGGAGAAGCGCAGCCGCGACTACGTCGAGCGGCGGGTGCGGGCCGGCGTGCTGGAACAGGGCACGGTCGAAACGCTGGTCGAGGCGGGCGTCGGGGAGCGGATGCGGCGCGAGGGCCTGCCGCACCACGGCATCGAGCTCAGGTACGGCGGCGCCGGCCACCGCATCCCGTTCGAGAAGCTCGTCCCCGGCCGGTCCATCACCGTGTACGGGCAGCAGGAGGTGGTCAAGGACCTGATCGCGGCCAGGCTCGCGGCCGGCGGCGACGTGCGGTTCGACGTCGAGGACGTGGCCGTGCACTCGCTGGAGTCCGAGCCGTACGTCACGTTCGGCGGGGAGCGGCTCGACTGCGACGTCATCGCGGGCTGCGACGGCTTCCACGGCGTGTCCAGGCCGGCCATCCCCGAGGGCGTCCTGACCGTTTTCGAGCGCGAATATCCCTTCGCCTGGCTCGGCATCCTGGCCGATGTCGAGCCGTCGTCGGAGGAGCTGATCTACACCAGGACCGATCGCGGCTTCGCGCTGCACAGCATGCGCTCACCCACTGTCAGCCGCTTCTACCTGCAGGTCCCGGCCGACACGCGGGTGGAGGAGTGGCCCGACGACCGGATCTGGGACGAGCTGCGGGCCCGGCTGGAGAGCGTGCCCGGCTTCACGCTGACCACCGGCGAGATCACGGAGAAGGGCGTCACGCCGATGCGGTCCTTCGTGGTCGAGCCCATGCAGTACGGGCGGCTCTACCTGGCCGGGGACGCCGCCCACATCGTGCCGCCCACCGGCGCCAAGGGGCTCAACCTGGCCGTGGCCGACGTCCGCGTCCTGACCGAGGCGCTGGCCGCGTACTTCGAGGGAGGGTCGACGGAGCTGCTGGACGGGTACTCCGAGGCGTGCCTGAAGCGGGTGTGGCGGGCGCAGCACTTCTCGTGGTGGATGACGATGCTGCTGCACACGTTCGAGGACGACGACGCGTACGGGCGGAAGCTCCAGCTGTCCTACCTCGACTACGTCACCTCGTCGGAGGCGGCCGCCACGACGCTGGCGGAGAACTACGTGGGGCTGCCGTACGCCACCTGACCTTGGAAAATGCTTTAAGGTTGGCTGGTGGTCTTCGAGGATGGATGGGCGGCTTCGCCCCTGAGGTGGTTGATGAGCGCGCTGGGCGACGACCAGCTCGCCAGGATGGACGGCGACCCCGGGCTGGTGGCCGCCGTAGACCAGCACGCGGCGGTGCTGCGCGACGCGATCCCGCTGGATCGCGAGACCCTGGGCGACTACCTGCTGGGTTTTCTCGACGAGTTGCGCTACCGCGGTTGGATCTTCAACGGCGAGCCGGACGCGGCCGCGCTGCGGCTGACGGCGGTGTGCTGGCTGGCCCGCGAACTGGGCTACCTGAGCGACGGCCTACCCGCCTGACGGCGGTGTGCTGGCCGGCCCGCGCACAGGGCTGCCCGGGCGACGGCCTGACTTGCTGCCTCGCCCCGGGCCGTCGGCGAGTCGCCGCCTGACCCGCTGACGATCGGCACGCGGGCTCGGCGCGCCGGCCGGGCCTACCGGCCGAGAGGCCGCGTCGGCCCTGCCGACCGCGCCGGCCGAACGGACCTTGCCGGACGGAGATGTCCCGCGTGGCGGACCTGTTCGTGCCAGGGTCCGAGCGGGAGCGGGTGGCTCACTCCGGCGGCATCTCCGACCTGGGTGGCATCTCCGACCGGGGAGGCATCTCCGACCTGGGCGGCGGGCCGCCCTGGGGCGTGGTGCGGACGGGCGTCGTCTGGTCGGTCATCGCCGCGGCGTCCTCGCGCCCCCGCTGGTACGCCTCCGCATGCGCCCTGGCCTGCGGTGCCTCCTCCTCGATGCGGCCCAGCCAGCGGTCCCAGCGCTGCTGCATCGGCCTTATGAGCCCGCCGCCGATCCCGATGGCGGCGATCGCGCCGGCGGTGGCCAGCACAGTGATCAGCACCGGAGTCGTGACGGTGGTCGCCACGCCGATCTGGTTGAGCGCGGCGATGATGCCCAATGCCCAGATGAAGACCGCCGCGGCGGTCGCCACCCAGCGGCCGTACGACAGCCCGCCCAGCGCGCCGCGAAGGATGTCGCTGACGCCCTTGGCAATGGCGCCGGCCACCACGATGATCACGACGGCGACCGCGGCCATGGGAAGCCACGCCACCACGCCGGTCAGCAGCGCCGAGATCGGGTTCGGCCCGAAGACGCTGAAGGCTATCTGCAGGGTGATCAGGATGATCGCGTAGAAGACGAGCCTGGCCAGCAGGCCGCTGGCGTCGTACTTGCTCCGATCCAGCCAGCGGCGCACGCCGCTGCGCTCCACTGCGCGGTCGAACCCGACCCGTTCGAGGATCTTGTCGACGAGCTTCTGCAGCAACTTGGCCACGATCCATCCGATGATGAGAATCACCAGGAACGCGACCAGCCTGGGAACGAACGTCGCTATCATCCGCCAGGCGTCCTGGATGCCTTGGCCTAGGTTGATTTCCACGGTTTCCTCCTCCGAGGAGTGAATGCAACGGCGCTACCCGTACCGAATGGGTATATGCACGCAGCGCCACCCAAAGTTCGCACTCGGCGACATTTTGCAGAGCGGCTAGGGTGGCTGCCGTGCATCGCAGCCGCGTCTACGCCCTCCTGATCGACACACCCGCGGACGAGGCCGCCCAGGCGGCGCTCTTCCGGGCGGCGGCGCGTCCTGCGCGCTCCGGGCGGGCACCTGGTGTGCGTGGTGCCCGTGGCGAGCGATCGGAAGGCGTTCGAGGCCGCGGCCGGCACCTGGCCGTGACCTGATGGCTCATCGGATCGCGGCCGTCTCCCTGACCCACGGCAGCAGCAGGCGCTCGGCCAGCACCAGCGCGTAGAACAGCCCGATGCTCATGACTCCGAGCAGCCCGATGGCCGCGAACGCCAGCGCCGTGTCCGCGCTGCCCCCGGCCTGTACGATCACGAACCCGAGCCCGGCATCCCCCGCGCTGAACTCCCCGATCACCGCGCCGATCGACGCCAGCGGCATGGCGACCTTCAACCCCACGAAGATCTGTGGCAGGGCGCCGGGAAACCGGATCTTGACGAACGTCTGCCACCGGGGCGTGTCCAGTGATCTCGCCAGCTCCACGAGCTCCGGTGGCGTGGAGGTCAGCCCGCTCGCCACCGACAGCACGACGGGGAAGAAGCACACCAGCAACGCCATGACGACCTTGGGCTGCTGCCCGAAACCCATCCACACGACCAGCAGCGGCGCCAGGGCCACCTTGGGGACCGCGTTGAAGGCCACCAGCAGCGGATAGAACATGAGCTCCACGACCCGCCAGGCCGCGATCGCCATGCCGATCACCAGCCCGCAGCACACTGAGAGGGCGAAGCCCACCACGGTCTCACCCAGCGTGATGGACGCCTGCTCCAGCAGGTAGCCGGGGATCCGCAGGAAGGCCGCGACCACGTCCGCCGGCGAGGGCAGGATGATCTCCGGGATCGCGAACGCCGACACCACCAGCGCCCACCCGCCCAGCGCGACGGCCAGGCCCAGCGTGGACCACCCCGCCACGGCCGCCGAGCCCCGGCCCCGCGTCCCTGCGTCCACGGCCGCTCAGCCCTTCGGCGCCAGGCCGGACACGTCCATGGCCGCTCAGCTCTTCGGCGTCAGGTCGAACGACACCACCGACTCCGGCGTCACGTCGTTGGTGAACGCCCCGGCCTCCCGTAGCACGGAGATGGCCCGCGCGACCCGCTCCCGGTCCATGGCTCCGATCGGCGTGCCGCTCCCGGACGCGCGGACGTACGGCGCCATCAGCGTCAACTCCGCGGCGGCCGCGTCCACGTTCTGGGTGGGATGGTGCTTCACCAGCAGCTCCGCCGCCTCGCGCGGATGGTCCGCCGCGTACGCCAGCCCCTTGAGCAGCGCGCCGGTGAACCGCTTGACCAGGTCCGGCTTCTGGGTCGCGAGCGTGGACGTGGTCGACAGGCCCAAGCCGTACAGGTCGGTGATGACGTCGCCGAACGGCAGGACGGTGACCTCCTTGCCCTTGGCGGCGTTCTGCACGGTGGGCCGGCCCACCACGTACTGGCCGATGGCGTCGACCTGGCCCGAGGCAAGGTTGGCGCCCAGCTGGGCGGGCTCCAGGCTGACCATCTTGACCTTCGCCGGGTCCACTCCGGTGAGCTTGGCGTACGTCGGGAACATGGCGGTGATCACCGAGCCCGGCGCGTCCCCGAAGGTCTTGCCCTCGAGATCTCCGGGCTTGCTGATGCCGCTGCCGGCGAGCGTCATGATCGCGGCCAGCGTCTGCTGGTGGATCGCCGCCACCGTGGTGACGCCGGCAGTCTTGCCGCCGGCCGCGCTGATCAGCGTGTACGTGAAGTCGATGGGCGCGAAGTGGGCCCGGTTGCCGGCGAGCGCGGCCAGGTTCTTGCCGCTGCCCTGGCCGGGCTGCACGGCGACCGAGATCCCGGCCTCGCGGAAGTAGCCCTTCTCCTGGGCGACGTAGACGTACGCCTCACGGCCGAAGGTGCCGAACGCGGTCAGGTACGTGACCTGGTCGGCCTCCGCCCGGGCCTCCGGCGGCTCCTGGGCACCCGAACCGCAGCCGGCGGGGAGGGCGATCGTCAGGGCGAGGGCCATGACCGTGATGGTGCGAGGCAGTCTCCTCATGACACCGATCATGACTGCCGGATGATAACGGTCAATAGCCATCCTGACGGATCCCGTGGTTCTCTCTTACGATCGAGGCCAGGGAGGTCGCCAGGTGATCCGGCTGCGTGGGGTGTCCCAGGTGTTCGGCGGGCGCCGGGGAGCGGTGGAGGCGCTGCGCGACGTCGATCTCGACGTGGCCGAGCGGGAGTTCGTGGCGGTCGTGGGGCGTTCGGGCTGCGGGAAGTCCACTCTGCTGCGGCTGATTGCGGGGCTGCTGAGGTGCTCGTCGGGGGAGGTCAGCGTCGGGGGAGACCCGGTGACCAAGCCGCGGCGCGACGTCGCGATCATGTTCCAGCGACCGGCCCTGCTGCCCTGGCGCACCGTGCTCGACAACGTGCTGCTGCCGGTCGAGGTGTTCGGCTGGCCCCGCGCCGAGCACCGCGCCCGCGCTTCCGAGCTGCTGGAGCTGGTCGGCCTGGAGGGATTCCACCGGCGCCTGCCGCACGAGCTGTCGGGCGGGATGCAGCAGCGGGTGGCCCTGTGCCGGGCGCTGATCCAGCGGCCGCGCGTGATGCTGATGGACGAGCCGTTCTCCGCCCTCGACGCGCTGACCCGCGAGGAGCTGTCGGTCGAGCTCCAGCACATCCACATGGAGCATGCGGCCACGGTCGTGCTCGTCACCCACTCGATCGAGGAGGCGGTGCTGCTTGCCGACCGGGTCGTGGTGCTCACCCCGCGCCCGGGGCGGATCCTCACCGTCGTGGACGTCGGCATTCCCCGGCCGCGCACGCTCGGGCGGGGCGCGCACCGGGCGGACCTGGCCCGCTGCTCGGCCGAGCTGCACGAGGTGCTCGGCACCGGCTCTCACCGGTAGGCATCCCCGGAGTCGACCTGAGCTCCTTCTCGTGAGCCGGCTGAAGTGTCCTATCAATTGCCGCCCTCCTTTCGCGCCGAGAAGGCGCAATAGGCCGCGATTCCTTGCCGCATTTTCGGACTGCCTGAATTCGGCCATACGGAGCGAAATGGCGAGCGCTGGTTCCCGAACGTGTGTTTCTGTCTCCGTTGCCGCTCGATAAGGTGAAGCCCTGCCATTCCGTATGCGAAAGGGCGACGATGATCGAGACATTGTTCGATCAGGACTATTTGCGTGACCCGCATCCAGTCTTCGCACGACTCCGCGCAGAACGGCCCGTCTTCCGCACCGCCACCCCGCAAGGCGTACGGGTCTGGGTGGTGAGCCGCTACGAGGACGTCAAGGCGGCATGCACCGATCCGCGCCTCAGCAAGGACTTCACGAACAATCCGCATCTGATCAAGGCGAACGAGCTGGAGGGCGGCGACAGCAGCGGCTACGAAGCCGTGGTGCCGCACAACATGCTCTTCGTCGACCCACCCGACCACGCACGGCTACGCCGGCTCGTGGGAAAGGTGTTCACCTCCGGCCGCGTCCAGGCACTGCGTCCCCGCATCGAGCACATCAGCTCCGGTCTCCTCGACAAGGTGGGAGCGGAGTTCGACCTGCTGCGCGACTACGCCACGCCCCTGCCCGCCATGGTGATCGGCGAGCTGCTCGGCATCCCGGAGAACGACTGGCCGCAACTCATCAAATGGTCCAACACCACCATCGAGGGCGCCGTGCTGGACCCCCAGGAGGTCGTACAGGCCGCCACCGATTTCACCGCCTACCTCGCCGAGCTCTGCGAGGCCAGGCGGGCCGAGCCGGCCGGCGACCTGCTCAGCGCCATGGTGCAGGCCCAGGACGAGGCGGGTGCGCTGAGCCGGAGAGAGCTCGTCGACACCGCGTTCCTGCTCACGGTCGCCGGCCACGAGACGACCGTGCACCTGATCTGCAACGGCATGCTCGCGCTCCTGCGCCATCCGGAGCAGTTCGCCAAGCTTCGCGAAGATCCGGGGTCGCTGCCGGCCGCGATCGAGGAGTTCCTGCGCTTCGATGGGCCGGTCAGCACGTCCACCCTCAGGTTCACCACCGAGCCCGTCACCATCGGTGGTGTGGAGATCCCGGAGGGCCAGCTCGTGCTCGTGTCCTTCCTGTCCGCCAACCGGGACGCGGCGCAGTTCGCCGACCCCGATCGCTTCGACGTCACCCGGGCTCCGGGACAGCACGTCGCGTTCGGCCACGGAATCCACTACTGCCTGGGCGCCCCCCTGGCCAGGACCGAAGGCGTGGTCGCCTTCGGCCACTTGCTCCAGCGCTTCCCCGGCCTCCAGCTCGCCGTCCCCGAGGGGCGGCTCACCCGGCGTCCGGGCCTGCTCATGCACGGGCTGACCAGCCTTCCCGTACGGAGCTCCTGAAGATCTTGTGTCCTGGCCCCGTTCTTCCCTGAACGGGGCCAGGGTCCTGATCGTTGGTGCTCCTTCGCCCGGCTTATCTCACCGTCACGAACGCCTTCGCCGCGCTGCGACCGCCCCGCGAGGCAGGGCGTCGGCTGCTCGTCCGCTCGGTCTCCTCGCTCACCCGGTGATCAGCTTCTCGGCTGGGATGATCTGGCGGGGGAGGGTGGGGCTGGACCAGTGGAGCTGGGCGATGGCGTCGTACCCGTTGTCGTAGAACTCCATCCTGATGTCGTGCGCCCCCGCGGTGAGCGCGACCTCGCCGCTGTCGTCGCGCTTGGAGTGGTCCGTCCAGTTGTCGACGACCAGCGAGCCGTCCACCCAGAGCCGGACGCCGTCGTCGCTCGTGGTGATGAAGGTGTACGTTTCCGCCCGATCGGCGATCACCTTCCCCGTCCAGCGCACGCTGAAGGTGTCGGGGGACACCGCCGGGTCCGGTGCGTTCGCGCCCCAGTCGAAGTTCACGCCGGGGTCGACCCGGGTGAGCTTGGGAGCGGTCAGATCGGCGTTGTCGAAGTAGGTCGCGGACAGGCCCTGCTGGTCGATCACCAGGGTGGTGGCCGAGCCGGGCGGGAGGGTGACGGTGGCGGTGCCGTTCGCGACGGCGGCGGTGCCGGCGCGGTGCGGGGCCCACTCCGTGGCGGTGCTCTGCCAGATCGCGGCCGTGCCCGCGGTCAGGCCGGTGAAGGCGAGGGTGGTGTCGAGCGGCTCGGCACCCACGTTGACGAGAACGACGTTCTTGACCGCGTCTGAGGCGAACACGTGCAGCCGGTCGTCGTCGGCCGTCGCCTCCACCATGGTGCTGCCGAACGGCCTGAACAGGCCTTCGCCGGTGAACATGCCGATCCCGTGATAGATGGGCAGCGGTTCGCTGCGCGGCACGCCGCCTTCGCCCTTTTCGCTGGTCAGGCCGAGCTGGCCGTTCTTGTCGCCGTACTGGTAGGCGGCGGCTCCCGCGTGCAGCATCTGGCCGAGCGCCGCCGCGCTCCAGATGGTGTTGAAATGGGTCAGCGTACGGTGGCCGTCGGTGTCCCGGTGGTCGGAGTTGAACTCCCCGATCTGAATGTCGATCTTCCGGCCCAGCACGGACTCGGCGAGGGCGCCGACCTCCTTCAGGTCGGTCTCGTAGCCGCGGACGACGTCGCCGAGCAGGTACTCGTCGGTGACCTCCTCATCGCCGTTGCCGTAGTCGTGGTAGTCGAGGAAGTCGACCCGATCGCGCGAGCCCTCCAGGAACGTCTTGATGTAGGGAAGGTCGTTCCAGGCCGTGGCGGGGCCGCCGGCCTTCACCGCCGCGTCCTTCGCGCGGAGAGCGTCGGTGATCAGGTTGAACCGCCTGCTGTACTCCGATGCCGACATTTCCGGCTTCTCCGGCGTGCAGGTGCAGTTGAGCTCGTTGCCGAGGATGAACCGCCGTACCGGCTCACCTGTGGCGGCGAAGTGCTCGTAGAGGGCCACCGCGTCGTCGCGGTTCACCTCGGCGGTCTGGCGGGCGTCCACCTGGAGGATGACGACCGGTTCGGCGCCCAGGTCGCGGATGGCCGCGATCCAGGCGTCGCCCGAGACGGTCGTGTCGCACTTGTAGCCGCCGCAGATGATCGGGCCGGCATGGTTTCCCGGCTCCTGGTAGTGCAGCTCTATGCGGATCCGGCCCGCCTTCAGGTTGCGCAGGTGCTCGCGGTGCCGAGGGTCGTTGGTGATGTACGAGCCCTCGCCGTACCCCGTGATGCCGATGCCGTAGTCGGCGGGGGACAGCGTGCGAATCGTCCGGGTGAAGTCCACCGAGACGGTCGTGGCCGCGGCAGCCCGCGCCGGTGCGCCGGTCGGCCAGAGCGCCACGGTGGCGGCCAGACCGGCCGCGAGAGCGGCATGGAGCGCGCGACGCGCTAATAAAGTCATCCTTCTCCTGTCACAGGGTTCAAGATCCAAGGGATCATGACATGACCGCATGACAACGGAGTGAACTGCCATCCGACCGGCGATGCCAAACCCACTTCCTCACCCCGCCGGAGGGACTGCTCGGGACTCGCCGACGGCGCGCGGCCTCCACCTCGGATCCGACCTCTGCCGGCACCCTGTCCGGGCTGTCCCGCAGCAGCCCTTCGGTGGAGCAGACGAGCGGCTCGGCGTTGTTGCGGGTCTCGGCGGCCTCGCGCCTGCGGCGGTCGTGTCCCTCTGGGTCACCTCGATTACCTGAGGGGACCGTGGTCCGCGCGAGCCCGGGACGTCGAGGCGAATATTTGGTACAGGGTTTACCCTGGAGTGGATGACGAGGTGCCCCGGCGTGTGCTGGTGTTTGGGTGATGGACGCACTCCGGTTTTGACCTTCGATCCGTCGTGGAGATGGCTATGGATCGGCTGGACGTCAACGTGGAGATCGCGGACGGGCGTGCCGTGGTGCGGGCGCGCGGCGAGATCGATCTGGAGACCGCCGGGCTGCTCGGGAGCGTGCTGGAGAACATTTCCCGCCGCTGCGATGGTCGCCGGGTCGAGGTAGACCTTGGACAGGTGCCGTTCATGGACTGTTCCGGGCTGCGCGAGCTGATCAGAGCCAACCGGTGCCTTCGGCGCCAGGGCGAGACGCTCACGCTCGTCAACTGCTCACGCCAGGTTGATCGGCTGCTGGAGATCGCCGGGCTCGACCACCGACTCGGCGCGCCCCGCAGGGCCTCCCCGCCTCAGTGCTCGCCGTTTGTCCGTGGTGGCGCTCTGGCCGGATCCTCCTCCTCGCTGCCGTCCGGGGCGTGATCCTCAGGTTCGCCGAAGAGGGCGGCTTCGATCTCCGCCATGCCCAGGAGCAGCACCATGGCCGCAATCGGGATCGCCAAGAGAGCCACGAACGCCATGGTCAGCACTCGCCTCACCCCTCCATGCCGAGACGTTCGCACCGATTGCCCTACCCACATAAAGGTGAGATTTCCGGCATAACGGTAGATATCTCTCCATGGCTGGAGACTCCCGGGACCCGTCATCGCTTGGTCACCGATGGGGTCCCGTGTCCGGTCGATCGCGCGCCGGGTGGCGCCGCTGACTTCGTGCTCGACGTTCAGTTACGGTGATGCGGCCGCGCGGCGGAACGTGTCATGGAGGAGGGGCACCGCGCGGTTCGGGCCCTCTGGCCGTCAGGCGGACGGGCTGGGGAAGCTCTCGGGTGTGGTCAGTCCCGTGCTTTCCAGGAGACGCTGGTGGTTGAGCACCGCGGCGTTGGCCTGCTCGGAGAAGCGCCGGACCAAGGTGTTCTGCGTGCTGCCGCGGACGGTGCCGATCAGGACGAAGACCTTGCCGTGGGCCAGACGCAGCCATTTGACGTACGTGGCGTCGTAGGCGGACCCGGACTTGCTGGAGATGTCGCTCATCCAGAACTCCTGCTCGTCGGTGGGTTTCACCGGCAGCTTGACCTTCAATTTTGCGGCCAGGTCGCGGACCTGCTTGTCGAGCGTGTGGTGCTGTTGCGCGATCTCCTCGCTGATCTCGCGGACCTTGGCGTTGCTGGCCCGCTGCATCGCGTCCTGGGCTATGGGCATCTCCCACAGGCTGGCGAGCCGGACTCCGTTGATGAGCTTGCGGTCGGTCTCCGACAGCGGCCCCCACTTGGTCTGCCAGGTGCCCGACTCGGGTTCCTGCTCCGGCTCGGGCTGCGCCGAAGCGGAGTCGCTGGGCTCGATGTCGACGGTGGCCGGCACGGTGCTGACGTCGGCCACCTCGGTGCTGGGCGGTGCCGAGTAAGGGGCACAGGCGGCGAGTGAGAGGAGCGCGGCAATGCCGCAGACGATGTGAACGCGACGGCCCTGGCGGAATCGCATATGCCGTCATCCCTTCTGGATCCTTGGGTGCGGCCTCGATGAGAGTGGCGACGGTCAGTAAGGGGTACGCGGCGGAGCCAGGGGGCGTTCATAGCAGTGTGCAAGATTTGCAGTGCGCAAGTGTGACGGAGACCCACCCTCGGTCAGTGTGCAGGGGGAGGCCCGGACAGCCCGCTCAGGCAACGCCCGCCACGTAGACGTCGCCATCGGCCACGGTGACCTCCCGCGCACTGGACGCTCCCGTGGCCAGAATCCTGGCCGGGTCACGGAAGCCGGTGATGAGCTCGATTCGCTGGACTGGTTTGGGGATGGGGATCACGGTCTCGGCCTCCCACCGCCGGCCATGCTCGAGCCGATGGGTCGCGATACCGGGCTGGCCGTCGACCGTGGTGTAGACCCGCCATGTGTGCGGCCCGATCGGCTCCATCTCCCGGGTCCGCAGCCCGGTGGCCACCTGGCTGGTCTGCCAGCCACGTGGGGTCCACACCGAGGAGAAATCGTGGAATCCCAGGGACGCGTCCCTGGTGAACCAGACCACGAACGGCCGTCCGTTCTCCAGCCAGCCGACCAGCTGAATATAGTCGGGCGAGACGACGTCGCCCGGGCGCTCGAGCGGCGTGACCGCCACCTTGCAGGGGCCCTCCATCTCGTCGTTGGCGAGTTGCGGCCCCAGGTCGGTCCCGTCGGCGGCGTGGAAGGTCAGCGCGTTCGGGTCGAACCAGGCGTAGTGGATGTCCTTGTGGTAGTAGTCGTGCCTGTGCTGCGTCGGACCGCCCCCGGCCAGCGTCCACACCAGGTGCACGCGCTCGGGCCGTCGCTGATACCTCAGCTGCCCGACGTAGATCTCGTTGAGGTTGTCCGGCCTGTCGGTCGAGCCGAGAGCGTACGGCAGGCCGGTGAGCTGCTTGGAGCTCTGCCACGTGACCCCGTGGTCGGTGGACCTGATGTACAGCATCGGCCGGGTGTCCGTCGGCGTGCTCGGCACCAGGGTCCTGGTGGTCTCGCGGAAGAACACGAAGAGGTGCCCGTTGGCCGCCTTGAACGGCATCGGATAGCTGGCCGCCGCCCCTTCCGCGACCACTTGGACGTTCCACGCGCCGTCGATCGCGTGCGGCCGCGGCGACCTGGCGACCACGGTCTCGCCGTTGTGCATCCCGACGACCACCACGAGATGCCCGTCGTCCGCCTGCAGCATGGTCGGGTAGTTGTGGGAGTCGCCGCGCCCATCGATGATCTTCAGCGGTGCCGACCACGTTCCGTCCCGGAACGCCTGCACGTAGCTGTCCTCGTTCATCCCGCCCCACGAGATGAACGTCGCCCCGGTTCGCCGATCACGTACGCCACCCGCGACCGGTCGCCTGTCGGTCCTCGCCGCCACGCCGGTCGCGGCAGTCATCACTTGGTAGTTCACGGCCTGCGCCGATGCCCGTCCCGGTAAGCCGGCCACCAGTGCGCCCCCCGCCAGAACACCCCCGGCCTTCAGTAGATCTCGCCGCTCCATAGAGTGCCCCTCACCGTGGATAGGTCGGATGTGTTAGGCACCAAAGACGGTATTTCGGGCATGGATCACGGTCAAGACCCCCTAGAGATCCGAGCGTCTCGATGCCGCAACCGTTTGCCGGAAGTCGTTGACGCGATGTTGCGGCCGAATTAACGTCCCAAGTTAAATATTTTACGGTTCAATGGACGGACACTCCCGCATGAGTGATCTCAGCAGACGAGGATTCCTCCAGGCCGGCGCGGCCGCGGCCACTCTTGCCCTGGCCGGTTGCGCCGGGGGCGGAAGCTCGGGCGCCGGCCTCCAGTTCGCCTGGTGGGGCAGTACGGCACGCCATACCGCAACGCAGAAGGCCATCGACGCCTACAAGAAGAAGAAGCCCGGCGTACAGATCAAGACCCAGTTCTCCGGCTGGGACGGCTACTGGGAGAAGCTGGCCACCCAGACCGCGGGCGGCAACGCCCCCGACGTGATCCAGATGGACTACTCCTACCTCGGCGAGTACGCCAGGCGCGGCAGCCTGCTGGACCTGAGCCCGTACGTCGGCAAGGGACTGGACCTGTCCGGCTTCGACCCCGACGTGGTGAACGCGGGGAAGATCGACGGCAAGCAGTACGCCGTGAACTTCGGCATCAACTCCATGGCCCTCATCGTCAACAAGACCCTGGCGGCCGAGCGCGGGGTGGAGATCCCCGACACCTTCACCTGGCCCGAGTACGGCGAACTGGCCGGGAAGCTCGCGGGCAAGGGCGTCTTCGGCACCGAGGACGGCGCCCAGGACGGCGGCGCGCTGGAGAACTGGCTGCTGGAGCGGGGCAAGATGTTCTTCACCGCCGACGGCGGGCTGGCCTACGACGAGGACGACCTGAAGGAGTGGTTCACGTTCTGGGACGGCCTGCGCAAGGCAGGCGCGGCCACGCCGCCGGACGTCCAGGCCACCGCGACGGGCGACGTGCAGAACAGCCTGGTCGCCACCCGCAAGGCGGTCATGGACTTCGCCTGGTCGAACCAGCTCACCGCCTACGCGTCGCTCACCAAGGACGAGATCGGCCTCCACACCTTCCCGACGGGCGACAAGCCTGGCCAGTACTACAAGCCGTCCATGCTCTTGACCGTCAGCTCCGGGACTGCGGCCAAGGACGACGCGGTGGCCCTGGTCAACGCGCTCGTCGCGGACGCGGACGTGGCCGCCCAGCTCGGATCCGAGCGCGGTATCCCGCCCGCGGCCGCGATCCGCGCCGCGCTGCGGCCCAAGGCGTCGCCGTCCGAGCAATTGGTCTACGGCTACATCGACTCCATCAAGGACGAGGTCGGCCCGCTCCCTCCACCGCAGCCGCTCGGCGCCGGTGAGCTGCACAACAAGGTGCTCACCAACATCAACCAGGAGATCGGCTTCGGCAGGCTCACGATCGATCAGGGGGTGTCCCGATTCTTCGAAGAAGCCCGACGAGTGCTCAAGTAGAGAGGCGTTCGGCCTACCTGTTCCTGCTGCCGTGGTTCGCCGGTCTGCTCCTGCTGACCGGCGGGCCGATCCTTGCCTCGCTGGCGCTCTCGTTCACCGACTTCGACCTGCTCACCGCCCCGTCCTTCGTGGGGCTGGACAACTACGCCAGAATGCTCACCAACGACCCGCACTTCGGCAACGCCGTGCGGGTCACGCTGATCTACGTCGTCCTCTCCGTGCCGCTGTCCGGCGCGTTCGCGCTCCTGGTCGCCGTGCTGCTGAACCGGCCCATGCGGGGCGTGGGGCTGTACCGCGCCGCCTACTACCTGCCGTCGCTGCTGGGCGGCAGCGTCGCGGTGGCGATCCTCTGGCGGCAGATCTTCGGGGCGGACGGCCTGATCAACGATGGCCTGCGATATTTCGGGATCGTGGGACCGAGCTGGATCTCCACCCCCCAGTACGCGATCTACACGCTGATCGTGCTGCACGTCTGGCAGTTCGGCTCACCCATGCTGATCTTCCTGGCCGGGTTGAAGCAGATCCCCGCCGAGCTCTACGACGCCGCCGCGGTGGACGGCGCCGGGCGGATGCGCGCGTTCTTCCGTATCACGCTGCCCATGCTCAGCCCGATCATCTTCTTCAACCTGGTGCTGCAGACGGTGAACGCCTTCAAGGCGTTCACCCCCGCCTTCATCATCAGCGGCGGCACCGGGGGACCGGCGGACTCCACGCTGTTCTACACCTTGTTCATCTACCAGGAGGGCTTCGGGAACTTCCGGATGGGCTACGCCTCGGCGCTGGCCTGGGTGCTCCTCCTGGTGACCGCGGCCTTCACCGCGCTGGCCTTCCGTTCCGCGAGGTACTGGGTTCACTATGCCGACTAGCCGTCGCTGGGCCGTCCATCTGCTGGTCGTGGCAGGCGCACTTGCCATGCTCTACCCGCTGTTCTGGCTGATCAGCTCCTCGTTCAAACCCAACGACGAGATCTTCACCGATCCCGGGCTGGTGCCGGAGACAGTGGTCGCGGACAACTACGCCACGGGGTGGACCGCGCTGGGTGTGCCCTTCAGCGGGTTCTTCGCGAACTCGTTCCTCATCGCGGCGGCGGCCGTGGCCGGGAACGTGATGTCGTGCTCGATGGCGGCCTACGCCTTCGCCCGGCTGAGTTTCCGGTTCAGGAGGCTCTGGTTCGCGATCATGATGATGTCGATCATGCTGCCGATCCACGTGCTGATCGTGCCGCAGTACACGCTGTTCAAGTACCTCGGCTGGGTGGACACGTTCCTGCCGCTGATCGTTCCGAAGTTCCTGGCCGTGGACGGGTTCTTCATCTTCCTGATGGTGCAGTTCATCCGGTCGCTGCCGCGCGAGCTGGACGACGCGGCCCGCATCGACGGGTGCGGGCCCGTCCAGGTGTACTGGCGGATCATCCTGCCGCTGTCGCGGCCCGCACTGATCACGACCGCCATCTTCACCTTCATCTGGACGTGGGACGACTTCTTCAGCCAGCTCGTCTATTTGAGCGATGTGTCCACCTACACGGTGCCCCTCGCGCTCCGGGCGTTCCTCGATTCCAGCGGCGGCTCCACCTGGGGCCCGATGCTCGCGATGGCGGTGCTGTCGCTGATCCCGATCCTGGGCTTCTTCCTGATCTTCCAGCGTCGCATCACCGAGGGCATCTCGACCACGGGCCTCAAGGGCTGACCAGCGCCCCGGTACGGCGCGTACCGGGGCCCTGCTCAGCGTGCGCAGGTCGTCAGGCCGGGCCGCCAGCGGCAGGCGATGGCGGCGAAACCGCCCTCGGCTCCGACCTCCACCGATAGCGTGCCGCCGGGCACCACGTGCGCCTCACGAACGAGACCGCCGGCGCCGTCCCCGGTCACCTCGACCAGCCACCGCCCCCGCAGGAAGCCCATCGGCACCTTGAGGGTCCGGGCCGCCCCGGAGACTCCGGCGCCGATGAACCAGCGGTCGCCGCTGCGTCTGGCCATCACCGTGTGGTCTGCGGGCCTGCCGGACAGCAGCCGCGTCTCGTCCCACACACTGGGCACCTGGTCGAGGAAGCGCTCGGCCTCGGGCCGCGCCCGATAGGCGTCCAGCGACCCGGCCAGGTTCTGCAGCCCCGACTCGAACACCACCGACAGCGCCAGCTCGTGAGCGTCGGAGGTAGGCCGGCTCGGCCGCTGGAAGGCCATCGGCGTGTAGTCCATCGAGCCGATCTCGTTCCTCGTGTACGGCAAGGCCGCCAGGTGGCTGGTGGTCAGGTTCGACGACTTCTCCGCACCGTGCACCCCTTCCATGGTCATGACATGGGGCCACGTCCGGTTGATCCCCTTGGGCACGCTCGAGCCGTGGAAGTTGACCATGAGGTGGTTGCCGGCCAAGTCCCGCAGCGTCTCGTCGTACCACTGCAGTCGCTCCTGAGCCTCTGAGTCGATGAAGTCCAGCTTGACGCCTTTGACACCCCATTGGCGCAGCAATCCGAAGCGCTGGACGCGCTCGTCGTGGGTGTCGAAGTCGGAGAATCGCAGCCACACCATGATCCCGACCCCGCGGGCCCTGCCGTACTCGACGAGCTGGGGTATCCAGGTGAATTCGGCCGTCCGATCCGTCCAGGCCCGCTCGCCGGTGACCGGATCGTCGTACCAGCCGGCGTCGACCAGCACGTACGGCCAGCGGTGCTGCGAGGCGTAGTCGACGAACTCCTTCTGACGCTCCAGGCTCTGCTGCACGGGCCGGCCACCGGCCAGCCAGCTCCACAGCACCTTGCCCGGCTTGATCCACGAAGTGTCGGCGACCTCGGAGTCCGGCGCGAGGTCATCGACGAGGGTGGACTCGGTGACGGTCGCGAGGTCGCCCGTGACCATGACCCGCCAGGGTGTGGTCAAGCCGTCGTCGTAGGGAACCCGCGCGTCCCAGAGGGCGATCTTGTAGGTGTTCTGGTCGCGTACCAGGCGGGGGCCGGTATAGGAGCCGTTCAACGCCGACTCGGCCAGCAGGAGGTGGTTCTTGCCGACCCCGAACAGCGCGGGCATCTGGTACTCGGCCAAGGGGACGTCGGTGTACTCGATGAACGGGTTCTCGTAGTCGCGGCGATGCTTGGCCAGCCAGGCGGTGGACCCGCTCGGAACGGCGAACGCCGAGGCCTCGCCAAGGACGACTCCCGCGCCGGGCAGTTCGTAGCGGTAGGCGACGCCGTCGCGGGCGGCCCTGACGACCAGATCGAGTCCGGTATCGCCGCGGGTGAAGCGGAAGCGGGTCTCCTTCATCACGGACATGCGATCGAGGCGCTTGCCCGCCGTGGTGGAGTACTTCTCGGCGATCGCGCGGCTGGAGCGGCCCGTCAGACTCAGGCCGGTGGTGATGTCGGTCTGTTCCGTGATGACGCCAAGCGGGCTGGGGTCGAGCACGGTCACTCCACCCCTCGACACGGCCACGGACGGGCGGCCCTGCTCGTCGAGGTGGACGGTGGCGACGGGCCCGCCCGCGGGGGCCTCGACGGTCCAGGTGCCGGCAGGGGTGGTGGGAGCTGTCAGCAGTCCGGCGATCAAAGCGCCGCTGAGTAACCAGTTCAACGGGTGCCTCCCGAGGGCTGGAGATTGCAACCGATTGTAGCCCTAATTAACTTCGTTAAGAATTGAAATCGGGCACGAGGTGCCTGGCTGACCCGGGCTTCTGCCAGGGGACGACCGTCTGACGGTGCGGACAACAAGAAGCCCCAGGCTCTCGGCATGTGCCGTGAGCTGGGGCTTTGTCTCCTGTCTGATCAGGTCGGACCTGATCTGCCATGGAGCGGGGGTGGACGATACTGGGATTGAACCAGTGACCTCTTCCGTGTCAGGGAAGCGCTCTCCCGCTGAGCTAATCGTCCGTATTGAGTTGTTACTCAGAGCGGAAGACGGGATTCGAACCCGCGACCCTCACCTTGGCAAGGTGATGCTCTACCACTGAGCCACTTCCGCATAGCGCTGCACTTACTTTAGCGGATCCTGGAGGGTCCGCCGGTCGCCGAGGTGGAGACGGGATTTGAACCCGTGTAGACGGCTTTGCAGGCCGCTGCCTCGCCTCTCGGCCACTCCACCAGGAGTTTGACTCCGAGCGGAAGACGGGATTCGAACCCGCGACCCTCACCTTGGCAAGGTGATGCTCTACCACTGAGCCACTTCCGCGTTAACCCCGCGCGACATGCGCCAGGCCACGGGAAAACCATATCGTCTCCGCGGAGTGCCCGTGTGCACTGAGCGGCCGGTGGGGCGAAATTCAACCGACCATGCGTACGTCCTTCGCCATGACGAACATCACCCGGTGGCCGAGCTGGATCTGGTAGTAGCGGAGCTTGCCCGTAATCGTCATGTGCTTGGACGGATTGAAGGTTTCCGCGGAGTAATAGGAGCCGGTGATCGTGTCGCCCACCGTGTACGTCTGCCCCGGCCCGATCTTGTACTGGAGCGGGACCAGGGGTTCATGCGAGGCCTGCGCGTGCGAGGCCGGCGTGTAGGTGGATTTTTCGGGGTACGCGCGGCCGTACACCTTGGTGTTGGGCCTCAAGGGCGTGACAAGCGGGCCCTTGGCGGGGACGGCGGTGGGGTTCGAGGGCGGGTTGTGGAACCAGGCCTTCTGGCCCAGGTACCAGATGGCCGTCCAGTCGCCCTGCCGGCCCGCGACGGCGAAACGCTGGCCCGTCGAGGCGCGCGCGGCGTGGTCGTACACGCTGTACGAGCTGGGCTTGCCCCCGTGCTTGCCGATGTCGCTGACCAGCGGGGCGGTCTCGCTCGGCGCCGTGTGCAGCCACACGGTGGCGGCGCCGTGCGGCGGGCAGGGCTTGCCGGCCTTGGCGGCGACGCAGCCGGTGAATCGGGGGCGGTTGGCGTTGTACGACGGGCGGATCATGACGGAGTCGCCGCCCTCCGCCGCCATGAGCGGCTTCTTCAGCAGGTCGAAGTAATGGGCCCAGTCCCAGTACGGGCCGGGGTCATTGTGCATGCCGGGGACGGCCTTAGGGGTGCTGCCCGGTACGTTGTCGTGGCCGAGGATGTGGGCACGATTGAGCGGGATGCCGTACTTGTCGGCCAGATACCTGACGAGCGTGGCCGACGATCGGTACATCGCCTCCGTGTACCACGTGCCGCCCTTGGCCAGGTAACCCTCGTGCTCGATGCCGATCGAACGGGTGTTGAAGTCCCAGTTGCCCGCGTGCCAGGCGATGTCATTCGTCGCCACGTGCTGGGCGACATGTCCGTCACGGGAGCGGATCGTGTAGTGCCAGCTCACGTACTTCGGGTTGCGGACCATGGCGGGGATCCCCTGGTAGGTGCCCTCGGTGTCGTGGATGACGATGTAGTCGACGGATCGGGGGCGGATCAGGCGGTCGTGGTTGCCGTAGTCCTTGTTCTGGTTCTTGCCGCCGAAGCGTTCGTGGGCGGCGGGCATCCATTCGCAGGCTAGGGAGGCGGGGCATTCCACGGTCGTCGTGGTGTCGGGATCCGCGCCTGCGTTAGGGACCATGGTGGCGTCATTGGTCGCGCTGGCGTTAGGGACCATGGTGGCGTCATTGGTCGCGCTGGCGTTAGGGACCATGCTGGCGTCAGGGGCCACGCTGGCGTCAGGGGCCACGCTGGCGTCAGGGGTCGCGCTGGCGTTGGGGACCGCGCTGGCGTCAGGGGTCGCGCTGGCGTTGGGGGCTGCACCAGTGTGGGAGGCATCGACGGCGCGAGGCTTTCCTTCAGCGGACAGGTGCGGGTCCACGCCGGTCTGTGCACCGATGTCGGCTGGCGCGTCAGTGCCGGTCTGGGTGTCGCTTGGCGGCGGCTCGGCAGGGGTGCCGTTCCCGGCGGTCTTCCAGGCGTCCGGGGCAGCGCCTGGCGGACGCAGATCCGGTATGGGGTCGAGCCGTACCTGGTGGCCGTCGTCGGTACGGCGCTCCATCCCCTCCCGGATCACCGTGAACACCTCGTCGGCGAACCCCCGCGCCGCGACCGGATCCTCCGCCCCCGAGTAGCGGGCGATCGCGTCGTACCAGCCGGCGGGGTCGGCGCTGGGACGGTTCTGGTAGGAGGCGAGGAGGGCGGCGCCGGCGCGGATGTTCGCCGCCGGATCGTCCCGCAGCCGGGCGGGCTCGGCACCGATCAGCCGCGCGGCCTCGGGGAGCGTCGTCCGTGGCGTCGCCTGCGAGATCCGCGGTGCCGAGCCCGGGGGAGGCGCGGCGAGCGCATGACGCATGGGGCGGGCCTCGTCCCCCCTGGCGTCCCCGAGTGCGTCGCCGAGCTCGTGACCGTGCGCATCCCCGGCGGCCCGCGTCTCGGCGGGGATCGTGTCGACCAGGTGCATCGGCCCGTAACCGCCGGCGGTGCTCGGCCGCCCTCCGTTCGCGTCCCAGCGGGACCCCAGATAGGCGACCCCGAGCAACACGCTCACCGGCACCCCATGCTCACGGGCGGCGGCGGCGAAATCAGCCTGCCGTCCAGAGCCGGCCGTCCCCGAGACGGCGGCTCGCTGCTCCCGAACGAGACCGCCCGCGCGTCCCGAGTCATCCTGTACTGCGGATCCGGCCACGGACTCCGATGCGAGATCATCCCCCGGTGCGGTGAGCGCGCCGGCGGTCAAGATGGCGGCGAGCCAGAGCTGCATGGCATCTCCCCGTAACGTCACGACGTGATTACCCACCGTAACTGTTCTCTGAAAGGGATGTGACAGACGGGGTGGATGATGCACATGAGATCAGTCGAATCAGCGGCGAAATCGGCATCCCAGTCATCCGGCGCGAGATGCTCGGCCGGCCGCCGATGGAGGGGGCATCGGCGATCTCATCCCGACTTCTGAGATCGCTGTGTCATGGCGATCTCAGTCAAAAAACACCCACCAGGGCGCGTCAGTCAAAGGTTGGCGTTAATTCCTGCCCGATATCGGGCAGGATGTTGGCGTGTCTCGTTCCAGAGCCGTAGTGTCCTCCTCTGTGTCCACGGCACGCCATCCCTACGAAGATCTCATCGCCCACCTCACCAGGACGAGCCCGCTCGATCCCGGCGAGGCGGCCCGCGTGGTCGCCGATGTGCTGGCGTACTTCTCCGAGTCCGTCGAGGAGTTCGTACGCCGCCGCCACGGCGAGCTGAAGACTCGCGGCCACACCAACGACGAGATCTTCCCCAGGATCGCCGCCGAATTACGCGGCCGCCGGGTGGCCGCGCCAGAGCTGTCGCTCCGACAGCTACGCAGGATCGTCTACGGATAACAGAGGAGACCTCGATGTGCGGAATCGTGGCCTACGTCGGCCCCAAGGACGCCGCGCCCATCCTGCTGGAGGGCCTGCAGCGGCTTGAATACCGGGGCTACGACTCGGCCGGGGTCGTGGTGTCCAACAAGGGGCTGAAACTACGCAAGGTCAAGGGCCGGGTGGCTGACCTGGCCAAGGTCGTGCCGGTCAGGTTCAAGGGCGGCCTCGGCATCGGGCACACCCGGTGGGCCACGCACGGCGTGCCCAGCGACGAGAACGCCCACCCGCACCTGTCGGCGGACCAGCGCATCGCAGTCGTGCACAACGGCATCATCGAGAACGCCGACGAGCTGCGCGCCAAGCTGGCGGCCGACGGCGTCCAGTTCGCCTCGGAGACCGACACCGAGGTGCTCGCCCACATGATCGCCCACGCCGTCGACGAGAACGACTCGCTCGAGGAGGCGGTCAGGAAGACGCTCAAGAGCATCGTCGGCACGTACGGCATCGCGGTCATCGACGCCGAGCGGCCCGGCGAGGTGGTCGTGGCGCGCAACGGCAGCCCGATCGTGCTCGGCATCGGCGAGAAGGAGATGTTCGCCGCGTCCGACGTGGCCGCCCTGGTCCGCTACACGCGCCAGGTCGTGCACCTGGAGGACGGCGAGCTGGCCGTGCTCAAGGCCGACGGCTTCCACACCTTCGCCAGCGACGCGCGCGAGACGGCCAAGCAGCCGCTGACCGTCGACTGGGACGCCGGCCACTACGACTCCGGCGGCTACGAGCACTACCTGCTCAAGGAGATCTCCGAGCAGCCCGAGACGATCACCCGTACCATGAGCGGCCGGCTCGACGAGCGCTTCCACGTCGCGCACCTCGGCGGGCTCAACATGGACGCCCGCGAGACCCGCTCGTTCCGCCAGGTGAAGATCATCGGGTGCGGGTCCGCCTACTACTCAGGGCAGATCGGTGCGCAGCTCATCGAGGAGCTGGCGCGCATCCCGGCCGACGCCGAGCCGGCCAGCGAGTTCCGCTACCGCAACCCGGTCGTCGACCCCGACACGCTCTACGTGGCGATCAGCCAGTCGGGGGAGACGTACGACACGCTCGCCGCCGTACAGGAGCTCAAGCGCAAGGGTGGCCGGGTCATCGGCATCGTCAACGCCGTGGGCAGCGCCATCGCCCGCGAGGTGGACGGCGGCATCTACCTGCACGCGGGACCCGAGGTCTCGGTGGCCTCGACCAAGGCGTTCAGCTCGACCGCGGTGGCGTTCGCGCTGCTCGCGCTGCACCTGGGCCGGGTGCGCGACCTGTCGCCGGCCGACGGGCGGCGCATCGTCGCGGGCCTGCGCCGGCTGCCCGGGCAGATCGAGGACATCCTCTCCCAGGGCGACAAGATCGCCGAGCTGGCGCGGAAGTACGCCGATCACGCGAGCATGATGTTCGTCGGCCGCGTACGCGGCTACCCGGTGGCCAGGGAGGGCGCGCAGAAGCTCAAGGAGATCTCGTACGTGCACGCCGAGGCGTACCCGGCCAGCGAGCTCAAGCACGGCCCGCTCGCGCTGATCGGCCCCGACATGCCGACGGTCGCGATCGTCCCCGACGACGAGCTGCTCGACAAGAACCTCACCACGCTCGGTGAGATCCGCGCCCGCGGCGGCCGGGTCCTCATGGTCGGGCACCGCGAGCCCGACGCCAAGCTGGCCGACGACGTGATCGTGATCCCCAAGAACGAGATCGAGCTCGACCCGATCCTGCTCACGATCCCGCTCCAGCTGCTCGCCTACCACGCCGCGGTCGCGCTCGGCCGCGACGTGGACAAGCCGCGCAATCTTGCCAAGAGCGTTACGGTCGAGTAATTGATGGCTAATTCCGCCGCAAACCTCGTTATCCCGCTGCGGACGACATAAATTCGATATGTGCGGCAGTTCGACCAACAGCGGCCCAATCTCGCACGCATGTACGACTACATGCTCGGCGGGAAGGACAACTTCGCGGTCGACCGCCAGGCCATCGACCAGCTCGCGGAGCTGATCCCGGAGGCGGTCCCGCTGGCCCGCGCCAACCGGGCCTTCCTCCAGCGTGCCGTGCGCTACGTGGCCGCCGCCGGTGTCCGCCAGTTTCTCGACCTGGGCAGCGGGCTGCCGACCCAGGGCAGCGCACACGAGGTCGCTCCCGAGGCCCGGGTCGTCTACGTCGATCACGACCCCGTCGTGGCCGCACACGCGAGAGCCCTGCTCGGCGGAGCTCGAGGTTCGGGCAGGGCTGTTTGCGTCGAGGCCGACTTCCTCGACGCCGACGACGTGCTGGACCAGGCCGGGAGGTTCCTCGACCTGGACCGGCCGGTCGGGGTGCTCCTGGTGTCGATCCTGCACTTCGTGCCCGACTCGGCGCGGCCGCAGCAGGCGGTGGCCGCGTTCCGCGCGCGGGTGGCGCCGGGCAGCTACCTGGTGATCAGCCACGCCACCACGCTGGGGCGGCTGGAGGACGAGGAGCGGGCCAGGGGCGTCTCCCGCGGCTCTGCCACGAACGGCGGCGCGGACCGCACGCCCGCCGAGATCCGCGCGTTCTTCGGTGACTTCCCGCTGGATCCGCCGGGGCTCGTGCAGGCCGTCGACTGGCGGCCCGACCGGCCCAAACTCGTGGGGGACTGGTCATTGCCGTCGTCGCTCATGGCAGGGGTCGCGAAAAAAGCATCCTGACCATTTCGATCACCCTTTGATCGAATAAATCACGACATTTCGGGAGTACCGCCTCGGGGTAAATGTGTATCTCTGCGTAATGTGTCAATAACTTGAAGTAATGGGGGTACGCGAGGTTCGGGGGAGAGGCAACATGCGCCGTCGGCGGTTCTTCGCATGGGGGCTGGGCGTGGCCGCATGTGCGGCCGGGTGCGGCACGGAGCGCGTCACCACCGGCACGGCGGGGATGCGTGCCAAGTTCCTGATCAACCCCGGCGGGGCCCGCTGGAGCCGGGTCGGGCAGGCGTTCGTCAGCGCGGCCCGCGCGTCCGGGTACGAAACAGGCATCGGCACGAGGATCACCGTGACCGGCCTGCCCGCGCTGGCCGCGGCCGAGCTGAACAACGGCCAGACGCTCCTCGACTCCGCCACCCCGCTGTCCAGGCTGGCCGGCGACGTCGAGGTCGTGGTCGTGCCCGCGAACTCGCGCTTCAAGGACTTCGACGAGTTCGGCGCCCACCTGCTCACCCGCCCCGGCCAGACGCTGCTGGCGGGCGGCCCCCAGGGGGAGCCCGACCACCTGCTGTTCGGCCTGATCGCCAAGGGGCTCGGCGCCGACACCAGGCAGGTCGACTACACCGGCTACCCCAGCAGCAGGGAGGCCGTCATCGCGCTGCTGTCGGGCAAGGCCGCGGCCGCCGCCGGCCTGCTCGGCGACTGGCGCGCGAGCATCCGCCAGCGCCGGGTGCGGGCGCTGGCGGTCTCCTCGGCCGGCCGGGTGCCCGGTCTCGACGTGCCGACGCTGCTGGAGTGCGGCGTACGCGTCGACTTCGCCGACTGGAGCGCGGCCTTCGGCCCCGACGGCATGCCGGACGAGAGCCGCGAGCCGGCCATCCGCATGTGCGAGGAGGTGACCGGCTCGCCCGGCTGGCGGGCCGCCTGCCGCGCCGCCGGGTGGGTCTCGATCCCGCTCAGCGGCGACGACTTCGAGCTGTGGCTCGGCACCGAGGTCGAGCGCATCCGTGCCGTGCTGCGGGACTTCGGACTGCTCGACACGATCAAATCCACAACATGCGGTGCCGGTTGCGGAAACGGCCACTAGATGTAGGATCCTGCTCGTCGCTGGTTCGCCTCCCCGGAGGCGGAGCAAAAGGGAACCCGGTGCGATTCCGGGGCTGCCCCGCAGCGGTGAGCGGGAACGACCGCCGTCATGTGCACTGGAGCGATCTGGGAAGCGACGGCCAGTAGGAGCTGTTGAGCGCGCCCGCGAGCCCGAAGACCTGCCGGCGACATGCCGGGCCACGGCCCGGCATGAAGTGTCCATGGCCTCGAGGGAGGGTCAGGGAGCTACGGGGCCCATGCCACCGTGCTCTCGCGTGCCCTCACTGGGGAAGATCTCGCGAGGAGAGAGCACGTGACACAGATCGTCGAGGAGCCGCAGGTCGAGGCCGCCCGTGAGCCGAGTGCCGATCGGCGGCTGGCCATCGAGGAGGCCGCCGCCCGGGTGATCGTCGATCCGGCCAACTCCCGGGTCGCCGCCCGGCTGCTGGCCGAGGAGATCGCCGACGAGGCGGCCGGCCACGGGGTGCGGTCGTTCTCCGAGTCCATCGCCGCCACCCACGCGGCAGGCCTGATCCAGGACGGTCTGGCCGAGTTCGTCGCGGCGCACGCCGCCGAGCTCGACGCGCTGGTCTCGGAGGAGGCCGACGGCCGGTTCGAGTACTTCGGCCTGCGTACCGTCTACGACCGCTACCTGCTGCGCCACCCCGAGACGCGGGCGGTGCTCGAGCGGCCGCAGCACTTCTTCCTGCGCGTGGCCTGCGGCCTGTCGGAGTCGGTCGACGAGGTCGCCGAGCTGTACGCGCTGATGTCCACGCTGTCCTACCTGCCCAGCTCGCCCACGCTGTTCAACGCGGGCGCGCGCCGCCCGCAGCTGTCGTCGTGCTTCCTGCTCGACTCGCCGCGCGACGAGCTGGAGGCGATCTACGACAGGTACGGGCAGGTCGCGCGGCTGTCCAAGTACGCCGGCGGCATCGGCGTCTCCTGGACCCGGGTGCGCTCGCGCGGCTCCCTGATCCGCGGCACGAACGGCCACTCCAACGGCATCGTGCCGTGGCTGCGTACCCTCGACTCCTCGGTGGCGGCGGTCAACCAGGGCGGGCGGCGCAAGGGCGCGGCCTGCGTCTACCTGGAGACCTGGCATGCCGACATCGAGGAGTTCCTGGAGCTGCGCGACAACACGGGCGAGGACGCCCGCCGCACCCACAACCTCAACCTGGCCAACTGGGTGCCCGACGAGTTCATGCGCCGGGTGGAGGCGGACGAGGTCTGGTCGCTGTTCGACCCGAAGGAGGTGCCCGACCTCACGGACCTGTACGGAGACGCGTTCACCGCCGCGTACCGCGCCTACGAGGCCGCCGGGCGATATGCCCGGCAGCTCCCGGCGCGGACCCTGTACGGCCGCATGATGCGCACCCTTGCCCAGACCGGCAACGGCTGGATGACCTTCAAGGACGCCGCCAACCGCACCTCCAACCAGACCGCCCGCCCCGAGAACGTCATCCACCTCTCGAACCTGTGCACCGAGATCCTCGAGGTCACCAGCGACGCCGAGACGGCCGTGTGCAACCTGGGCTCGGTCAACCTGGCCGCCTGCCTGGCCGGCGGGGACGTGGACTGGGAGCGGCTGCGCCGCACCGTCCGCACGGCGGTGCGCTTCCTGGACCGCACCATCGACCTCGGCTTCTACCCGACGCCCGAGGCCGAGGCGGCCAACAAGCGCTGGCGGCCGATCGGGCTCGGCGTGATGGGCCTGGCCGACGTGTTCTTCACGCTGCGCCTGCCGTTCGACTCGCCGCGGGCCCTGGAGCTGTCCACGCGGATCGCCGAGGAGATCGCGCTGGTCGCGTACGACACCTCGGCCGACCTGGCGGCCGAGCGCGGCAGGCACCCGTCGTACGCCGACACCCGGGCGGCCGGGGGAGTGCTGCACCCTGACCATTACGGCGCGGCGGGTTCGGCGCGCTGGGACGCGCTGCGCGCGAAGATCGCGGCCACCGGCCTGCGCAACTCGCTCTTGATCGCGATCGCGCCGACCGCCACGATCGCCTCCATCGCCGGCTGCTACGAGTGCATCGAGCCGCAGGTGTCCAACGTGTTCAAGCGCGAGACCCTGTCCGGCGAGTTCCTGCAGGTCAACCGCTACCTGGTGGCCGACCTGCAGGCCCGCGGGCTGTGGACGCAGCGGATGCGCGACGACATCAAGCGCGCCGACGGCTCGGTCCAGACGGTGCCCGGCATCCCTGACGACCTGAAGGTGCTCTACCGGACCGCCTGGGAGCTGCCGCAGAAGGCGCTGATCGACCTGGCGGCCGCGCGGCAGCCGTACATCGATCAGTCGCAGTCGCTCAACCTCTTCATGGCCAGCCCGACCATCGGCAAGCTCTCGTCGATGTACGCCTACGCCTGGAAGCAGGGCCTCAAGACCACCTACTACCTGCGCTCGCGCCCGGCCACCCGCATCTCCCAGACCACGGTCGCCGCGCCCGTGGAGGAGGCCGTGGCGTGCTCGCTGGAGAACCCCGAGGTCTGCGAGGCCTGCCAGTGACCGATTCACCGAAGCTCGTAACGGCGCTTTGTGATCTTGGAGGAGACGGCTTTGCTGCTTGACCCCGGAATGGACCTCACCCTGCGCCCGATGCGCTATCCGGACTTCTACGAGCGCTACCGCGCCGCCATCCGGAACACGTGGACGGTCGAGGAGGTGGACCTGCACTCCGACCTGGCCGACCTGGCCAAGATGACGCCGCAGGAGCGGCACCTGATCCACCGGCTGGTCGCGTTCTTCGCCACCGGCGACTCCATCGTGGCCAACAACCTCGTGCTCAACCTCTACCAGCACGTCAACGCCCCCGAGGCGCGCCTGTATCTGAGCAGGCAGCTGTTCGAGGAGGCGGTGCACGTGCAGTTCTACCTGACCCTGCTCGACACCTACCTCCCCGACCTGGACGAGCGGGTCAAGGCGTTCGCCGCGATCGAGCACATCCCTTCCATCCGGGACAAGGCCGAGTTCTGCTTCAAGTGGATCGACTCGATCAACGGGGTGGACCGGCTGGAGACCGCGGACCAGCGCCGCCAGTTCCTGCTGAACCTCATCTGCTTCGCCGCCTGCATCGAGGGCCTGTTCTTCTACGGCGCGTTCGCGTACGTCTACTGGTTCCGCTCCCGCGGCCTGTTCGGCGGCCTGGCCACCGGGACGAACTGGGTGTTCAGGGACGAGTCCATGCACATGGAGTTCGCCTTCAGCGTGGTGGACACGGTCCGGGCCGAGGAGCCGTCGCTGTTCGACGACGAGCTGGCCAAGCAGGTCACCGGCATGCTGGAGGAGGCCGTGGCCGCCGAGCTGGCCTTCGCCGCGGACCTGTGCGGCGACGGCATGCCCGGCATGGGCGTGGACCAGATGCGTCACTACCTCGAATACGTCGCCGACCAGCGGCTCGCCCGCCTGGGCATGCCCCGGCGGTACGGCTCCGCCAACCCCTTCGCGTTCATGGAGTTGCAGGACGTGCAGGAGCTGGCGAACTTCTTCGAACGGCGCGTCTCCGCTTACCAAGTGGCGGTTGAGGGCAATGTGACCTTTGACGAGACGTTCTAATACAAAGGGGGCATAGGGGTGCAGTCTCCCGCGGACTGGCCGATCCTTGTCATCTCGGTGATCGGGTCGATCGTCCTGGTCGAGGTGCTGCGGCGGACACTGAACAGGGCCGGGCGCAAGTGGGCGCTGGCCCGGCATCTGGTGGAGCACTGCACGTGGCCGGGGTTCACGATGGCCGCGGTGCTGGCGTTCAACCTGGTGTTCGGGCCGGGCATGTTCGGCGACTCGCCGACCGAGCGGGGGATCGCGGGCTCGGTGGAGCGGGCCCTCGGGCTCGCCACGATCGCCGCGGTCACCTGGCTGATCGTGCAGGCCACGTTCGCCCTGACGGACATCGTGCTCGAGCGGCTGGTGCAGATCGAGGGCGAGCGCAACCGCCGGGCACGGCGGATCATGACGCAGATCGCGCTCGTCCGCCGCATCGCCGCCGCGGTCATCATCGTGATCGCGCTCGGCGCCATGCTCTTCTCCTTCCCCCAGGTGCGCGCCCTCGGCGCCGGCCTGCTCGCCTCGGCCGGCATCGCGGGCGCCATCGTCGGCATCGCCGCCCAGCCCACCATCGGCAACGCGCTCGCCGGGCTCCAGCTCGCCTTCAGCGACGCGCTCCGCCTCGACGACGTGGTCGTGGTCGAGAAGGAATGGGGCAGGGTCGAGGAGCTCACCCTCACGTACGTCGTGCTGCGCCTGTGGGACGAGCGGCGGCTGGTCCTGCCGGTGTCGTACTTCACGCAGAATCCGTTCGAGAACTGGACGAGGCACGGCAGCCGGGTGCTCGCCGTGGTCTTCCTGCGCGTGGACTGGTCGGTGCCCGTGAAGGTGCTGCGGGAAGCGCTGTACGAGTACCTGCAGGGCAACCCACTGTGGGACCAGAAGGACTGGACGCTCCAGGTCACCGACGTGCTGCCGAACGGGCTGGTCGAGCTGCGTGCCCTCATGAGCGCCGCCGACTCGGCGTCCGCCTGGGACCTTAAGTGCGACGTCCGCGAGTTCCTGGTCGACTACGTCCGGGACAACCACCCGGAGGCTCTGCCCCGCTTCCGCGTCGAGACCCCGGAGACCCGCGCCGGCTTGCCCCTGGATCGCGGATTCGCGGCTACATAAATAGGTGGCACGCGCGCCGATCATCCGTTTACCGTAGACATTGTCCGGCAATGAGGAAACGACGCGGAGGAAGGCGGCGAAGTGCGCGACCTGAGCATCCCCCGACCGCTCGCGGCCTGCCCTGAGTTGCCGCGGAGGCTTTCCGGATAATCCCAGGATTTGCACCGGAAAGCCGTCTCGGCCACATCCGAGGCGGCTTTTTCGTGAACGACCGAGTGTGGGGGAGTTTGGCCACCCCGCCTGCCTTGGGAGCAGGAGAATCGCAGGTTCGAATCCTGCCACTCGGACGACGGCCCTGAAAGAAAAGGGCCGCGGGCACGGCCTGGCCGACGGGAATGGCGCCCCCCGGCCGGACCACGCCCCCACCCCGGGCCGGCCCACGCCAGCCAAGCCCGGGGTCCAGCCGCTCCAGACCGGCCGTTCACCTCGGGCTGTTCCACGAGGTGCTCAGCGGGCCGCGAGCGACCAGCACGGCGAAGATGGACAGGTCGCTGCCGAACAGCTCCGGGTCCTCGCAGTGCAGCGCGTCCCCGACCCCGGAGTAGATCACCGGTATCGCCTCAGGCGTGGTATCGCAGATGCGCTGGATCTCGGCGGCATGCGGATCGGCGTCCCCCCACATGAGCATCATGGGCGATGTGATGGCGTTCAGCTCCGCGCTGATCTCGCGCACGGCGACCTCGTGGTGGGTGCCGCCGTGTTCCCGGCTGTGTTCGAGGCTGTGTTCGGTCGCCGAACGATGCTCCGGTGCGATGCTGGGAAGCCCCACGAACACGGTGCCGGCGACGCGGTCCCGGTGCCGCACCGCCAGCTGCCGGGCGACCACCGCGCCATGCGAATGTCCCACGATCACGGCTTGGTGGATGCCGAGGGTATCCAGGAGCGCCATCGAGTCGGCGGCGAAGTCGCCGACGTGATGGCTGGCCGGCGGGTGATCGGGGGCGCCGTGGCCCGGCCGGGTGACGGCGATCGCATGGATGGATTTCGACAATAACGGCAGTACGTGTTCGAACGACCGCCATGAATCGGCGAGGCCGGGCAGGAAGAGCAGCGGTATTCCGGCGGGATCGCCATACTGCACGAAGTCGAGCCGCACCCCAGTGGCAAGCCGGGCGGATTGGATTATGGGAGCCATTTGATCACCTGTTCGCCGACACGTGGTCGTCTCATTGCTCGACCCGGTGACGGTGGATCGAAGCGTACGTGAGGGGAAAATGTCTACGGGGCGGGAAATGTCCCGGCAGGCCTTTCCAGACGGGTCGGCGATGCGCGGGCGAGCTCACTTGATGAAGTCTTCGAGGACTTTCGGGGGCCAGGCGCCCACGTTCAGCACGCCCATCGCATAGGCGCGGGAGATCAGCGCGGTGCGGCTGGGTGCCTTGAGCTTGCTGAGCAGGCTGGTCACGTGGTACTCGACGCCCTGCCGGCCGAGGTTGAGCCGCAAGGCCACCGGAACAGTGGAGAGTCCGGCGGCGATGCCTTCGATGATCTGCGCATCGATCTTGGTGAGGATCTTCTTGCGTTGGTCACGACGCCGCGCCCTCGTGGTTCCGCGCGGGGAGTCTCAGGACGAGGATCGCGCTCACCCCATCCGAATCGCTTCCGATGGCGATGGCGGTAAGGGTGCCAATCGTAAGGTTCGGATCGAGATGGGCCATGCACAGTTCGGGATCACGAAGAAGCGGGTGGACTTCGGCGTCATCGGTCTCGCCGTGCCGCTCGTGGGTCGTGGCAGGTGCAATGTCCGGGAGTTCGAGGATGGCCAAAGGATTCCCCCTTCATTCGCAGTAACGTTCGCGATCACTGCGCGGTTCGCAGTGGAATGGGATCCCCCATTGAAACGGCCGAATTGTAGGCGCGCATCTAATTTATTACAGATTTGGATCAATTTAGTCAACAAGTTCCCTCGCGTTCTCGCTAACCTTGTGGGCGGCCGCCGGAAAGGTTCGGTCGCCGGTCATCGCTTCGGTGCTCGGTACGGTTCGGCGGATCCGACCAGCCGTAAGGGGACGACATCTGCGGATTTAAGGTTCCCTTGATGTTCTCCGGCCGGCGGCGGCCGAAGCCTTCGGAACCGCACCACCCGTACGCACCGAACCGTCCGCGGACGCCCGGAGGAACAGGCATCCACCGCCGGATGCGGCCGGGCGTTCCGGCCGGTCTCGTCGCGCAGCACGTCGGCTTCGGCGGTGATGTCCAGTGCGGGAGGCAGGCCGGTCAGCCGTTCGACGGTGGCCCGCACCGGCGACGCGCTCTGCGCCGACGCCGTACGACCCGCGCCAACGCCGTCTGCGTCAGCGACGCGGCCGGCATCAGGCGAGGGCCGTCAGCGCCTCGATGAGCTTGCTCCGGCCCGAGACCCCCAGCTTCCGGTAGGAATTCGTGAGGTGCTTCTCGATGGCACGAGAGGTGACGCCCAGCTCGTCGGCGATCTCCTGATTGGTCAGGCCACGGGCGGCGAGGTCGCCTACCCGACGTTCCGCCCTGGTCAGTACGGCCGTGCGCGTGGCGGGTGCCCGATGACCTTGCTGGGCGCGTTCCGTCAGCCAGGGCGCACCGCAGGCCACGGCGTGCTGGCCGCCCTCCCGGATGACCGCCGCCGCCTCGGCGTCATCGGCCGACATCCTGCCCAGCAGGACGAGCGCCCGGGCGAGTTCGAGCTGGTTGTCCGAGTTCCGCAGCACGTCGACCGCCTCTCGCAGCAGCGCGACGCCCTCGATGCCGCCGAACACCATGCCCTTCAACCGCAGGGCACGACCCAGCATGGCGGGTGCTCCCCACGCCATCGCGTGCGCGTGCTCCTCCTCCGCGAGTGCCCGAGCGGCGTGGGAAGTGCCCAGGCGGTGGTTCAGGCTGATCGCCCAGGGGCGCCACGGGAGCAGCACCGAGTTGCGCCAGCCGCTGCGTTCCACCTGCCGCCCGCAGGCGAGCAGCCCGTCGAGGGCGCTGGCCAGGTCGCCCCGCTGGACATCCGTGGACGCTTTGAGGATCTGCAGGATCGCCGACACGCTCAAGCTCCTCGACGGCTGCCGGTCGGCGGCGGTGAGGATCTGCTCGCTCAGTCTGAGATCGCGGATTTCGAGCGCGACTGTGGCGAGGGCGATGGCGAAATTCGCCCTGACCTCGGGCGAATCCGCCTCGGTGAGGTGTACGGCACGCTCGGCGTGCTCGCGGGCCAGGCGCACTTGACCGCGGGCGGTGAGCACCATCGCCTGCAGGGCGTGGAGCGGTTCGCCGTCGATGCCGCTTTTCTCGCGGCCGAGCCGTTGCCCGAGGGACAGCCAGGAGTCGATGTCCTGCAACGAGTCCGCCGCGATCAAGGTCGTCGCCAGGAGCGGCAGCATGTAGGGCGGGCGCGCCGACGTGGCGGGTTCCCGATCGAGGATGCGGCCCGCGAGCAGGGCCGCATCGGCTGCGGGCAACCGGCAGGTCAGCGTCCCTGCGTGGAGCAGCACGGCGAGCAACTCGCGCTCGGCGCCCGACTGGAGCGGCGGCTCCTTGCCCAGCCCGTGCAGCCGCTCGACCGCTGACGAGAGCGCGGACGGACACTCGTGGTCGTAGTAGCGCAGCCGTGCCTCCAGCCGCAGGCCGATCTCGCGGGCGGATCCGGCGAGCGAGTCCAGTGGACCGAGCTCCTCGGCGACCTCCCGGAGCAGCTGGACGAACGACGGGGATGTCGTCCCCCAGAATGTCGGCGCTGCCCGTAACGTCGCGACGGCCCTGTCCCTGGCCGTGGTCAGCAAAGGGACCGCCTGCGAGATGTGCCGCTCGCACGCCGCCGGGTCGAACGCGCGTTCCGCGGTGGCGAGCTCGATCAGCAGCCAGGCCCGGTCCTCGCTCTGCGCCGGGCTGTTCAGCAAGGCGCGCCGCAGGTAGCGGGCCGCGGTGTCCGGCGCGCCTCGCCGAAGTGCCGTGTCCGCCGCGGCACGCAGCACCGATACCGACCACGGTCGGCTTGAGGTCCCTACGGTCATCAGCTGGGCGGCCACATGCTCCGCGGGATGGCCCTGGCCGTACAGCAGGGCCGCTGCCCGGTCGTGCAGCTGCTCGCGCTCCACCATCGTCAGTGAGGATTCCACCGCGTCGCGGACGACGAAGTGGGAGAAGCACGGCCGATGCTCACCCGCCAGCACCCCGAACTGGTACAGCGTGCGCATCCCCGCGGCGTACCCGATCTCGTCCAGACCCGCCAGCCGTGCGACGAGCCGGGGATCCTCATGCTCGCCCACCGCGGCGATGGCCGCCGCCAGGGCCTGGATCGGCTGAGGTTGAGAGTGCAGGCAAGCCGCCAGCCGATCGCGCAGCTGCGCGGGAAGCAGCGAACGCACCACGTCGGCCGCGTCGGCGGTCGGCCGGGTCCCGGGCGGCATGGAGAACAGCACCGACATCAGGAACAGCGGATTGCCCGTGGAGGTCTCGTGGCAGGCGCGGACGAACTCCTCATCCCCGGGCTCGCCGAACCGGTTGAGGATCACGGTGCTGGTGCCGTCCAGCGACAGCGGTCCGGGTAGCAGCACATGCGCCGAAAAATCCGTAATCTGCTGGATCAGTGGATGCTGCGCGCCGGGATCGCCCTCACGAACCGTGCCCACGAGCACGACCCGTAGCCCGCGCAGCCGTTTGGCGAGATAGGCGAACCAGCGGAGTGACGGGGTGTCGGCCCACTGCAGATCGTCGACCAGGATCAGCAGCGGGGTGTCCGCGCTGGCATTGACGAACAGCGTCCGCAGGTCGTGCAGCACCACCTGGGAGTCGGCGGCGGGGAGTCCACCGGGCATGTCGTCGTCGGCGAACAACCGCTCCAGCACCGCGTACTCTCGCACCGAGCGCTCGCGGGCTTGCTCCGGTAGACCGGCGAGGAGGTCGTCGCACAGCTGGCGTACCACGCCGAAGGCGAAGTCCTGCTCCATGGGACCCGCGTTCGCGCGCAGCACCCGCAGGTCCTGGCCGGTGACCAGGCCCGGTAACCGCCGCAGCAGAGCCGTCCGGCCGATGCCGACCGGGCCGCTCAGCAGGATCAGCGAGGACGTGCCCTCGACGGCCGTGTGGAGAGCGGTCTCCACCAGGGCCAGCTGGGCGTCCCGTTCAAGCAACATCTGTTCGCCCCTTCATCGCGGGCCCAGCGCGCGCAGGTCTTCGCGCGTGCTGATCCGCAGTTTCTCGTACACGCGGCTCAGACGCTGTTCCACGGTGCGTGTGGTCACCGACAGCAGCCGCGCGATGTCCCTGTTGCTGTGCCCCTGCCCGGCGAGGATCGCGGCCCGTCGCTCGACCTCCGTCAACAGGGTCCAGTCCGTCGGCTGCCGGCCGGGAGCCTGTGCCGGTGACGTGCGCAGTCGCTCGGCGATTTTGCGCGCCAGGCGCGCGGCGCGGCACGACGGATGCGTCGCGGTGACCGTCAACGCCTCACCCAGCAGGGAGGCGGCCGCCTGCTCGTTTCCCGCCTCGTGCTCCGCGACCGCCAGCTCCACGAGAGCCCAGGCGAGGTAGGTCATCCCCGCGGAGGAGCCGCGAAGGAGGTTCATCGCCGGGCGGGCCCTGGCTGGCTGTGCTTCGCCGGCCAGGAGCCCAACGGTCAGCTCGGCCCAGCCGAGCGCGCTGGGCGCGCCCCAGCGGCGGGCCAGTGACAGCTCCTCCTGGCTCAGCCGCATGGCCTGGTCGACGTCGCCGAGCCGCTGGCAGGCCCGGGCGGCCATGGACCGCCAGGGCATGATCGCCGGGTTGACCCGGTTCTGCTGTGACAGCCATCGACCGCACTCGCGGAACAGCTCGATCGCCTTGGCGAGGTCACCGTCGACCGTGGCGACCAGCCCTTTGGCGTACAGCAGGTAGGGCCAGTAAGCACTGTCCGCCGCCGCGGCGGGAGCCGGCGTGGCGGCGAGCTCCCGGGCCTGGTCGTACAGGCCCATTTCGAGGTCGACGGCGATTCGTATCCCCATCAGGTACGGCACGACGCCCGGGTGCCGGCTCGCCGGCGGCAACGCGTGCTCGGCGGCGGCGAGGTCCCGCGCCGCCGCGTCGAGCCTGCCGCTGCGCAGGTGCAGTTCGGCGCGCGTGGCCAGCACGCGGCCGGAGGCAACGTCGACGTGTGCCCGCACGGTCTCCGTGAGCAAGGCGTCGAGCAGCGCCTCGGCCTCTTCGCTCTCATCGGCCAGCCGCAGCGCCATGCAGGCCGCCAGACGCGGGAGGATCAGCCCGCCATCGTGTGCCCTGCTCAGGGCGCCTCGGGCCAGCGCCCGGCTCGAATCCAGGTCCTCGCCCCGCAGCGCGAGCTGCCAGGCACGCACGCCCATCTGCACTGCGGCCGGAGGATGCTCCGGAAGTTCCGGGACTTCGGGCAGCGTTTGCTCGCCGTCGTCCTGTAGCGCCTGATCGGCGAGCCAGAACAGCGCGATCAGGTCATCCCGCTCGGCCCCGTGGGCGGTAGGCAGCACTTCGGCAACCATCTGGCGCACACCACGCGCGTTTCCCCAGGCCAGCCGCAGCTCGGTGGCACGGATACGGACCCCGGCCCGGTCGTCGGCGGTGCGGGCGATCCGACTGAGCCGGCGGTCGCCCGCTTCCGGCGCGGCCAGCACTTCGGCGGTGGCCAGTTCCAGGTTCAGGCGCAGGCGTTCCACGTCGTCCAGCGGTTCGTCCAACGCGCGTGCGGCGTAGGAGACCGCCTGGCGGTGCTCGCCCTTGTGGAGCGCCGCGGCGAAGCCGCGGCGCAGTGCGTGGGTCACCCATCCCGCGCCGATCGGCGGCGCCAGGAGCAGGATCCGCGCGAGGTCGTCGTCGCTCACGGCCGCCCGGTGTGCCAGATCCGCCGCTCGGGCGTGCAGGTCGGCCCGCTCGTCGGCGGAGAGGGACGAAAACACGCGAGCCATCACGACCGGGTCCCGAAGCCGCAGACCCGTCCCGCTCGGGATGGTCAGCCCGGTCGCCTCCAGCATGGTCCGCACCTTCCACTCGGGCTCCGTGCGCAGCCCGGCGATGCGGCACACGAGAGGGAAGTCCACCAGGTCGCCGCAGATGGCCAGCGCGCCCAGGACCGCCACCGCCTCCCGGGGCAGCCCGTCCAGCACCCGGGTGACATGATCGCCGGCCACGGTCGCCGCGATCGCACGCAGCTCCGATAGGTGAGCGGTGATCGGCTTGCGGCCCTCGTCCACGAAACGGCGCAGCGTCTCGTGCAACACGGAGGGATTGCCGGCACTGATCTTCACCGCCGCCTCAGTGAACAGGTCCTCCCCTTCCGTGCCGCAGATCAGTTCCACGGCGGCGGCGGCGTTCCGGCCACTGAGCGGGGACAGCGCGAGTTCGGTGATCGCTGGGGAGCCGGGGGAGGATCGGGGTTCGAGAAGCGGGTCCGAGCCTTCGAACCAGGTGCCGCTCCGGCTCGTCAGGAGCGCGACGGATGCGCCGGGCAGCCGCCGTACCAGTGCGTGCAGCCAGCGCGACGAGGCCGCGTCCACCCACTGGACATCCGCCACGACCACCAGCGTGGGCACCTCTCGTGCGCTGCTCAGCAGTTCGGCCAGGCCCGGCGGCCGGCCCCGCCGTTCCTGGTCGAGCACTGCCTGCGGCGAACGCTCCAGGTCGGCGTCCGTCGTCGCCAGCACCTGCAGGGCGACGCCGTACGGCAGGTCGCGTTCGGCGAGGGTCGCCGCCGCGTGCAGCACCCGTATCCCGCGCTCCGTGGCGAGCTCGGCCGCCCATCGCAGAAGGGCGTTCTGCCCGTCACCCGGCCGGCCGATCAGTGTCACCACGCCCGGACGGTTCGCAAGCAACCCACTGATCAAGGAACTCAGCGTTTCACGCTCACGATCGCGGCCGAGCAGCAGGAGTTCGCGCCGGCCACGATCATCCGGTCCGCTCGTCGTGTGCATGGTCATGTCTCCGCTCGTCGCCGGCCGAGCGAGACGAACACCCACTCGGGTATCTGCGGATCGCCGTCCTGCGCCCATGGCACCGAGCGGAGTTCCGCCCGGCCGTTGACGCCGAGCTTCCGGTACACGCTGGTCAGGTGCATCTCGACGGTGCGTATCGTGACGAACAGCGATTGTGCGATCGCCTGGTTGCTCATCCCCGATGTGGCGAGGCCGGCGATCTTCCGCTCGGTCCCGGTCAATATGTCCACCATCGAGGAAGTGATCTCCGGCATCCGCCCGCCGGCGTCGATGAGCGACCGCCGGGCGGCCTTGGCGAGGGCCAGCGCACCACAGCGCCGCGCCAGGTCAGCGGCGGCACGGAGATGCCTGCGTGCGGCGTTCTGGTCGCCGGCCGCGAAGAGCGCCCGTCCGAGCAGGTGTTCGGCTCTGGCGTGCTCGCCTCGGGCAGGCGAGCGGGACAGCATCTCGACCGATTCGGTGAGGAGGCCGACGCTCGCTCGTCCTGACGCGCTCACTCCACGGGCCAGGGCCGCGAGTCCGAGCGTGCGGGCGGTCCCCCAGCGGCGCGCCACCTCGGTTCCGCGTTCAGCGACCTGCCCGGCCTCATCCCTGCGGTCCATCTCCGCGAGCAGGCAGGCCGTGTCGGCCCACCAGGGAAGGAACGCCGGGTTGGCGGAGCCCGTCTCGTCGATCGACTCGGCACACGCGGTCAGCAGGCGAAGCGCACCGTCGTGGTCGCCGAGCGCCCGCCGGGCACGCGACTGGACCATCAGGAACCATGGGTGACCCCAGACCGATCTGTCCAGGGCGAGCGGCTCGATCTGGGCGAGCAACGTCTCCGCGTGCTCCGGTTCATCACGGTCGATCAGCAGGCCCGCCAGGGTGATCCGGGTCGTCCGCGAGCTCTTGCCCCGCGGCTGCATGTCGGCGATCTTGGCTGCCAGCCGGGCGTCCGCCATCGCATCGGGGATCATGCCGAGGCCGTACAGCACGCTCGCACGGCTGGACAGCGCGAGCGCGTAGGTGTGCACGGCGCCCTTTTCCTCGGCGTACCGCAGGACGCCGTCGAGTGCGCCCAGCGACTCCTCGACCTCGTCGGCGAAGCCGAGGACCAGCGCCGAGACCATCTGAGGCCAACCGGCCAGGGCGTCTCCGGGGAGGAGCAGCGCCTGGCGGGCCTGTTCGACCGCCTCCTTCGCCGAGCAGTCTCCCGTCACCGTCAGCAGAGATGTCACCGCGAGCAGCCGGTGTCGCTCCAGGGTGTGACCCGGCAGGGTGCCCATCCGATCGATATGGTCCCGGATCGAGGCGATCGTCGACCGCTCGGCGGACCCGGTGATGAACAACGCCGATTCGGCAAGGGTGCGCAGCTCCTGGTCGACATCGGCGGAACCGGGCCCCAGGGTCAGGTCCAGATCGTCCAGGACCTCGATGAGCACCGGAACGGCGGCCGCCGGCTCGTCCACGGCGATGCAGGCCATGGCGAACTCCACGGCCGCCTCCGCCCGCTTCCGCACATCGAGGGTCAGCGTGAGGGCCTCCTTGATCAGCAAGGTGGCCTCCGACGGGTCGGTCTCGACGAGCAACCGGGCGAGGTGGACGCGTACCGGCACGTCGTCCGGCTTCACCTCCAGCAGGTGGCGCAGGTAGCGCACCGCTGCCGCGGGCGCCCCCTCACGCTCTGCCAGGCAGGCCGCGTCGCGCAGCATCGGGACCATCCATGGTCGAGTGCCGTAGGACATCCGGATCAGCTGTTCGGCGACCTTGTCAGCGGGCCGGCCGGCGTCGCTGAGCAGTATCGCCGCCGTGTTCCGCAGGTCGGCCAGCACGTGGGCGCCGATCGTCTGGAGCACCGCCGAGCGCACCACGTCGTGAACCAGATCGGGTCGGTCGCGCGCCACCAGGCCGGCGCGGCGCAGCACCGCCACGGCGCTCTCGGTGAGTACGGCGGGCACACGGGCCAGCGCGCCGACGAGGTCGGGGGACTCCTCGCCGAGGACCGCGACCGCCCTGGCCACATCCCGGACATGATCGGGCAGATGACCGAGCACCTCCCGCACCGACGCCGCGACCACCGCCCGCCCGATCTCGACGACCCTCCCCTCGCCCTCACCGGGCCGCACGCCGGCGGTGCGCAGCGCGCGCAGCAGCCGGGTGAGCACGAGCGGATGCCCGCCGGACATGGCCGCGACGGTCCAGGTGAAGGACGGCTCGGCGGGCCCGGGAAGGACCCGCCCCACCATCTCCGCGACCTCAGCGGCGGTGAAAGAGTCGAGGGCGATGGTCGTGACCGGGTGGCGGGCGGCGATCGCGGTCGCGGCGCCTGAAACGACCGGGCGGGCCTCGGTGCGCTGGGCCAGCACCACCAGCAGCGGCAGCTCGGACGCCCGGCGGAGCAGGAAGTCCAGCCACCGCAGTGACTGCTCGTCGCACCATTGGACGTCGTCCAGCACGAGGACGAGAGGACCGTCGGCCATGAGGTTCGCCGCGAGCACGCGCAGCGCGTGCAGGACGGGATGGGTCGGCGCGGGCGGCTGCTCGCCGGCCGTACCCGGAAGGAGTGCCGGGAGGGCATGCTGAGCGCCGCGGAACAGCGGGGACGCCGGTGCCCGATCAGCTGCCGGGACGACGGGGCGAAACAGCGCTTGTACGGTGCTCCAGGCAGTGCCGACCTGAGCGGGACGACACGATGCGTCCAGGATCGTCATGCCCCGGCAGGCGTCGCCGGCCAGGAACGCGCCCAGCAAACTCGTCTTCCCGCTGCCTGCGCCACCGGTCAGGTGGACCAGCCCGGGCTGTCCGGCACGGGCGGCCGCGACGTGTGCGCCCAGCGACTCCAGTTCGGTGGTCCGGCCGATGAAGGTGTCCTGTGAAACGGAAACGTCGTCCACCATGGCCCGCTCCTCGTGACGTGAAGCGTGCGATCGAGTAACGGCCGGAGCCGGCTTCCCCGGACAAGGGCCGCTACGGTACAAGATCAAGCTATCCGGGCGAAACGCGTTCGGGTTGCTTTTCGTGACTTGAGTTCGCAGTTTGATCACCAGTCAGGGGTGAGCGTGTACCTCGGGCAGCACGGCGATCATGCCAGAAGTACGGCGGCCATCGGGCCGGCACCCCAGCGAGCCGGAGGCTTCACCACGAGGTTCCCGCGCCGGGGGAAGCGGTGCGGGGCGCCGGTCGTGGTGGTCTTCGTGCTTGCGGGGCGGCGGCGGGCGTGTGTCAGGAAGGGCTGCCGTGACCATGGAGTCACCATGCTGTACCGCGATCCAGGGCACCATCGGTCAAAAGGTCGATACATCACTAAAGCCCAGCCGATGCCGGTCCGCCGCACAGCATCGGAACGGTCCCATTCCGTTGGTCCCACGCCGTGGGCCATGCGGTTGGTCCCGTGCGGTTGGTCCCATGCCGTTGGTTTGCGGCCGGAAGGTCAGAGCGATGAGCCGGCGATCCCGATCGCCCAGGCCCATGCGGCGATCTCCACGCGGTTGCGGACCTTGAGCCGCTTATGGATGCTCTCGAGATGCGTCTTGACCGTCGACAGCGAGAGGCTGAGCTCGGCGGAGATCTCCTGGTTGGTACGGCCGATCGCCACCAGCCGCGCGACCTCCGTCTCGCGCGTGGTCAGCTGGTCGTCCGGATGGGCGCCGCCTCTGCGCGGTGCCGGCTGTTGGATGCCCAGATGCTGGAGCAGCCGTACTGTGACGGCAGGTGAGACGAGCGCGTCCCCGCGGGCGGCGGCGCGGATGGCCTCGACGAGCAGACCGCGGCCCGAATGTTTCAGCAGGAACCCGCACGCACCGTTGCGCAGCGCCCGGTACACGTAGTCGTCCTGGTCGAAGGTGGTCACGACCACGACCCGCATGGGGTCCGCCGCGTCGGGACCGGCGAGGAGCCGGGTCACCTCCAGGCCGTCCAGCTTCGGCATCTGGATGTCCACGAGGCACACGTCCGGACGCAACCGCCGGGCCAGCTCGACGCACTCCACACCGTCGGCGGCTTCGCCGACGGTCTCGATGCCGGGCTGCGCGTCGATGATCAGCCGGAATCCGGTGCGGACCATCTCCACGTCGTCGGCGATGAGAACGCGTATGGTCGAGTCGCTCACGCGTCCGATGGTGTCACAATCACGGTCGGAAAGATCCCGGCCACGCGCCAGCCGCCGTCGGCCGCCGTGCCGGCGAGGAGCTCGCCGCCGACCCCTGCCACGCGCTCACGCATGCCCACCAGACCGAAGCCTCCGCCGCCGGCGGCCAGGACCCTGGGGCGCTCGACCGGCGCCTTGTTGCTCACCTCGACGCACAGCCGACCCTTTCGCACGGTGACGGAAACGGTCACCGGGGCGCCAGGCGCGTGGCGGCGCGCATTCGTCAAGGCCTCCAGGATCACGCGCTGGATGGCCAGCTGGACCTTTGACGTGAGCAGCACCTGGCGGGCCGGCGCGGTGACCCGCAAGATGGCGTCGGAGTCGCCCGATCTGGAGAAGTCGGCGACCAGTTTGGTCAAGTGGGCGATGAACTCGCCGGGTTGAACGGGTGGGGGTGTGTCCTCGCGGAGCAGGGATACCAGGTGGTTCATCGATTCCATCGTTTCCACGCCGGCCCGCTCGATGTTTTCCAGGATCCCGTCGATCTGTTCGGGGGCGGTCTCGCGGATCGTGCGGGCCGCCTGCGCCTGGATCACTATCGCGGTCGCGTGGTGCGCGACGAAGTCGTGGAGCTCGCGGGCGAGTTCCAGTCGCTCGTTGTGGCGCGCGGCCGCGATCGCGGCGGTCCTGCGGCCGTCGAGCATCCGAAGGTAGAACCCCAATCCGATCGCCGCGCTGGCGAGCAACCCGGAAAAGGCGGCGCCATCGTAGACGTCGTGCGGCTCGAGCGCCTGTCGGACGGGTAGGGCGGTCAGGGCGGCACACAGCGCGGCGCACAGCGCGACGACGGCGGCCGGCCGTGGCACCCGGTAGATCACGCGCACGAGAAGGATCAGCAGGCAGCTCGTCTCCAACATGCTCACCCATGCCGGGTGGGTCAGGCCCAGAGCCGTGGTCAGCAGCAGGGAGCCGCCGACGGCGATGCCGGTGGACCACTCCAGAGCCCCTCGCCGGAAGCTCAACCAGAGCAGCAGGACCGCGATGGGCCCGGAGACGAGCGGGTGGACCGGAAGGTGATCAACTAACTCGGCATCCCGGTACATCTGCAGGTCAGACAGCCCCGCCAGACCGAGGCCCACACACAGCACGCAGCGGGTGAGCCGGGCGCGATACTCCATCCCGCGAGATTACGCCTTCGAAGCCCTTCGGGTTCCGCCATGCGTGTGCCTCGCCGACCTCGCATCCGGCAATGTGCCCCACCGTGAACGCCCGGCGACGTGTCCTCGGGGCGGCACAGAAGAGGTGAACTCTAGCCAGAGCCGAGCGAGCCGACCGTCACGCGCCACTCCCGCAGCTCGCGATCCTTGGTGACCTGTAGCTGTGTGTAGGGGTCCTGGTCGACGAGCGCCTGCGCCGCGGTCTCGTCCTCCGCCTGCAGGACGATCATGCCGGCCGTCAGGTCCGTGTAAGGGCCGGCCGCGACGAGGCTGCCCTGCTCCCAGAGCTTGTTCAGGTGTGCGAGATGGTCTTCGCGGCGCTCCGCTCTCAGCGGGGTGTCGTTGTAGCCGTAGGTCAGGACGAACAGTGCCATGTCGAGATACTCCTTTTCACTTCTACCGTTGGACGACCGGGACCGTCTGACGTCGCCGGTCAAAGCCCTCCGGGCCCCGCGGCCCCAGCTCCAGCAGTTCCAGGTCAGCCCTCCAGTCCGTACACCCGTCGTGCGTTGCCGGCGAAGACGTCGCGTCGGTCGGCGGGCGAGAGGTGGGCCAGTGCGTCCTTCCACGCGCCGACCAGCTGCGGCATGGTGGTCCAGATCTTCTCGACCGGGAAGTTGGTGCCGAACATGGCCCGGTCGGCGCCGAACCAGCCGATCACCTCGTCGGCGACGAAGGAGATGAGGTCGGGATCCACCCGGTGGACGAAGGTGCCCTGCCCAGTGAGCTTGACGACGATGTTCTGCCGCTCGGCCAGCGCGGCCATCCCGGCCCGCCACGACTCGAGGCGCTCGTGCCCGATGAGCATGCCCGCGTGCACGAGGACGAAGGTGACGTCAGGGAAGGCCGCCGCCAGCTCGACCGCATCCGGCATCTGTTCGGGAAAGACCTGCAGCTCGAACAGCCAGCCGAGGTCGGCGAGTGCGCCGATGTTCTTGCGGAAGACCGGATCCTTCATGCGGTCGGGCGCAGTGGCGAACCGGAACTCCGGGCGCTCGTGCCAGTGCAGCTGCTGCCGGATCCCCCGGATCAGTGGCGTGAGCGCGGCCTGCCGTCGCATGATCTCCGGAGCGCCCTCGTCGAACATGTCGGCCGATGCGATGACGGCCATCGGCCAGCCCGTCTCCTGATGAACCTCGCGAAGCCATCGCACCTCGTCCACGACCCGGTCGAGCGGCCAGTTCGTCTGCACGTAGACCGACGCGCTGATGCCCGAGGCCGTGGCGTCGGCGACGTATTCGTCGATCAGGTAGTCCCGCCTGATCGGCTCGTACGGGCCGAAGATCCGCGGCACCATCGGTCCGGACAGCCAAGGCAGGTCCCCGGCCCGCCAGATGTGGTGGTGCGAGTCGACGATGTCGCCCGTGTAGCGGGTCGCCTCCGACATGACGATCACTCCCTGGTCAAGGTCTGTACCTGCTCGTACGCCGTACGCAGGTCGCGTACGCCCGTGAGCGCGTCCACACTGCCGAGCACGGCCGACATGCCGCGGGTGATCGGCCGGTACGCCGGGTCGCAGGCAAGCGGCGACCACCACAGCAACCGGTGGCTCAGCAGCGACAACCGCCGTACCGCCGCCTGCATGGGCCGGCAGTCGCCGCGTTCCAGGCCGTCTGAGAGCACGATCACCAGGGCGCCGCGCGCCACGGTGACATATCGGGCGTTGCCGAGGAACTCCTGCAGCGAGGCGCCGATCCGCGTCCCGCCCTCGGCGTCCAGGACGACGTCACTCAGCGAGCCGACGGCCGCGTCGACATCCCGGGCGCGCAGCGGCTCGGTGACGCGGGTCAGCCGGGTGCCGAAGGTGAACACCTCGACGCGGTCGAGGCGGCCGACCGCGGCGTGGGCGAAGCGGAGGTAGTCGGCGCTGTGCTGCTTCATCGATCCGGACACGTCGATGAGCAGCAGCACACGGCGCTGCCGCCGCGGACGGTTCCGCCGCCGCAACGTCACGATCTCGCCGTGGCTGCGCCAGGACTCACGGCAGACCCTGGCGACGTCGATCCACGGACCTCGCCGGCCGGGCCGCCGGCGGCGCGACAGGACCGTCGGCACCGCGCGGGGCAGTTCCCGCCGCAGCAGCGAGAGCACCGCCCGGTCGTCCTCGCCCGCCGGGCCGAATACCGGGCGTCTCTCGCGCTCCGAGGAGCCGGCCTTCATGCCCGCCTCCCCGCCGAACGTCGCCGTGAGAGGAGCCTCGTCTCCCTGCCCGCGCGGCGCGAGGGCCTCGTCGTCGGGGAACTCCTGATCGGGGACGCGCTGTACCGCGGCCTCCCCGAACCAGCGCTCGAACGTGGGGGAGTAGACCTCCAGGTCCTCGTGGGCGGTGGTGAGCGTGGCCGCCCCGATCCAGTAGAGGTGCGTGGCGTCGCGCGGGCCGACGGCCTCGATCGCTTGAAGGAAGACCCGCTGTTTGGGAACCGGTACGCGAAGGCCCTGATCGTGCAGGTCCCGCAGGAACCCGTGCACGTGATCGCCGATGCGCACGACGAGGGACCGCTCAGTCACGGAACACCTCCGCGGCGTGGCGGCCGAGGAGTGCGAGATCCTCCTCGTGCTTGACGAGCAGCCCTGCGGACCGGCGCATCGCCTCCAGCCAGCTCGACCCCTCGCGGGCCAGCGTCTGCACGCCGCGGGCCCAGGAGACCGACTCCGCGATGCCCGGGCGCTTCAGCAAAGCCAATCCGCGGATCCGATGCACGGCGGCCACGAGGCGGGCCGCGCTTCTCTCGTCCAGACCCGGGGCCTGCGCCCGGATGATCGCTCGCTCCCGTTCGGTATCGGGAAAGGGGATCCAGTGGTAAAGGCACCGGCGCTTGAGCGCGTCGTGCAGTTCGCGGGTCCGGTTCGAGGTGAGGACGACGAACGGAACGCTCGCCGCCCTGATGATGCCGATCTCCGGGATGGTGATCTGAAAGTCGCCGAGGAACTCCAGAAGAAAGGCCTCGAACTCACTGTCCGCACGATCGATCTCGTCGATCAGCAGCACCGCACCGGATGCCGCCCGCAGAGACCGCAGCAGCGGGCGCTGCAGCAGGAACTCCTCGCGATAAAGGTCGCCGACGCCGCGCCCCTCCACCTCGGCGGCCCGCAGGGACAGCAGCTGCTTCGGGTAGTCCCACTCGTACAGGGCCTGGGAGGCGTCCAGCCCTTCGTAGCACTGCAGCCGGATCAGCTCGCGGTCGAGGACCCGGGCCAGAACGTTCGCGACCTCGGTCTTGCCGACCCCTGGCTCACCCTCCAGCAGCAGCGGGAGCCCGAGCGTGCCGGCCAGGTGGACGGCGGTGAGCAAACCCTCATCGGCGAGGTAGCCCTCCGCACCCAGCCGCCGATCCAGCGCGTCCTGATCAACCAGCACGGTCGCCCCGCAGCTCGTCGAGTCCGCGCAGCACCTTCTCCGGGGTGAACGGCATGCTCGTCAGCCGTACGCCGACCGCGTCGTACACGGCGTTGGCGATCGCGGGGATCGGCGCGTTCGCCGTCATCTCGCCGATTCCCTTGGCCCCGAACGGCCCGTTGCCGGCGGGCCGTTCGAGGAACACGCTCGTCTGCGCCGGGAGGTCGGCCGGCCCCGGCATCAGGTACTCGGTGAAATCGACCGGGCCGTGCTCGCGCGACTCCGGATAGTACGGCTCGGTCGACTCGAACAGCGCGTGCGACAGGCCCATCCAGGCGCCGCCCTCGACCTGCTGCGTCGCGAGGGCCGGGTTGAGCGCCCGGCCGATCTCGTAGGTGTTGTAGAGCCGCAGCACCTCGATCACGCCGGTCTCGTCGTCGACCGCGACCTCGGCCACCGTGCACGCGTGCGCCTGGCAGGAGTCCGGGTCCATCTCGCCGGTCTCCGGCACCGGGGTGCTCGGTTCCTTGAGGAAGATGCCCCGGCCGGAGATGGTCCGGCCCTGCCGGAAGTGCGCGGCGAGCGCGACGTCGCTGATGTGGATCTTCTTTTCCGACGATCCTTTGAGGCGGATGAAGCCCGTGCCGTCGGTCTCCAGATCCTCCGCGTCGACCTCCAGCTCGTCGGCGGCCACCTGGAGCATGACGTCCCGGGCCTCGCGCGCTGCCATGATCACGGCGTTGCCGACACGGTGGGTGCCGCGGCTGGCGAACGTCCCCATGCAGTGCGGGCCGGTGTCCGTGTCGGCGGTGTCGACGATGATGTTCTCGATCGGGATGCCGAGCGTCTCTGCCGCGCATTGGGCGACTATCGTCCGCAGCCCCTGGCCGAGATCCACCGAGGAGAGCGTGACGACGAATCCGCCCATCGTGGTGGCGTGGACGAGTGCCTGCGACGGGTCGCCGCCGAGGTTCATCCCGGTCGGGTAGTTGACCGCCGCATATCCGCGCCCGTGCCGTAACGCCATCGCTCAGCCCTCCGATCGCTCGGTCGACGACATCGCCCGGTACTCCGGCGGAAGGTCGTGCCCCACCAGGTCGGCGGCGCTCTGGATCACCTCGACCAGCGCCGTGCCGGACGCGATCTTGCGATGCGCCTTCATGTCGCCGTCCCGGTAGGCGTTCTTGAGCCGAAGCTGCAGCGGGTCCATGTTCAGCTCCCGGGCGATGCGGTCCATGTGCGACTCCAGCGCGAAGTCGCCGATCGTGACGCCGAACCCGCGCATGGCGCTGGACGGTGTCCGGTTCGTGTAGACGCAGTAGGCGTCGACGTGGACGTTCGGGATCGTGTACGGGCCGGGCATGTGCGCCGCCGCCTTGGTGGTGCCGTACGGGCTGTGCCGGGAGTACGCGCCCGCGTCCACGTAGAGCGTGATGTTGCGGGCGACGATCCGGCCGTCGTCCATGATGCCGTCCTTGATGGAGATGCGCTCGGCCGCGCGCGGGGACGACACCTGCATCTCCTCGGCGCGGCTGTAGACATACTTGGCGGGCCGGCCGGTGAGCGTGGCGGCGATGCAGGCGAGCGGCTCGACGATGACGTCGACCTTGCCGCCGAAGCCGCCCCCCACGGTGCCCCCGACGACGCGCAGGCTGGTGGGCGGGACACCGAGGATGAGCGCGGTGTTGTCGAGGGTGAAGAAGGCGGCCTGGGTGTTGGTGTGTATCCGGAGCCGGCCGTCGCCCTGGGGGACGACGATGCAGCCGGTCGGCTCGGTCGGCGCGTGTTCGATCGGCGAGGAGCTGTAGCGGCCCTCGATGATGTGGTCCGCCTCCGCGAAGCCCCGGTCGACGTCGCCGAAACGGATCCGGCGGCAGTGATGTCCCTCGTACACGAAGTGGTTGGCGCCCGCCTGCTTGATGATCGGGGCGCCGTCGGCCAGCGCCTCCTCGACGTCGAGGACGGCGGGCAGGTCGGTGTAGTCGACCGCGACCCGGGCCGCGCCCTCGCGGGCGGCGTCCTCGGTCTCGGCGACCACGGCGACGATCGGCTCGCCGCGGTAGAGGACCCGATCCACGGCCAGCACCGGCTCGTCGTCGGGCCCCACGCCGATCAGGCGCAGGACGGTGTACCAGTTGTTCGGCACATCCTCGTGGGTGATGACACGAAGCACGCCCGGGACCCCGAGGGCGCCGGAGACGTCGACCCGGTTGATGAGGGCGTGGTGCCGCGTGGACCGGTGGATCTTGACGTGCGTCATCTCCGGCAGCGTCATGTCCTCGAAGAAGACCGTGCGGCCGGTGACGTGACCGCGGGCGTCCGAGCGCGGGACGGCGGAGCCGATGACGGTGAAGTCGCCCGCACGCTCGTCCTTGAAGTACGCGGTGTCGATCGGGGTGACGCGCGCCATCAGACCTCGGCCTCCGCGTTCGCGAGCGGGGTGCCGCGGCGGCGTTCCGCGGCGGCGAGGACGGCGGCTATGATCGGCTCGTATCCCGTGCAGCGGCAGACGTTGCCGCAGATCGCCTCGGTGACATCCTGACGGGTCGGATTCTGCTTCCGGTTGAGCAGTGCCGTGGCGGACATGATCATCCCGGGGGTGCAGAACCCACATTGCGTCGCGAAGAGGTCGACGAACGCCTGCTGTACGTCGCCGAGCCGGTCGCCGTCGGCCAAGCCCTCGATCGTCTCCACGGTAGAGCCGTCGATCGTCACGACGGGGATCAGGCACGAGACCACGGGCCGGCCGTCCAGTAGCACCGTGCAACTGCCGCAGCCTCCTTGCGCGCAGCCGCGCTTGGCCCCCATCAGCCCGAACGTTTCGCGCAGTGCGCTCAGCAGCGTCGTCGACGGCCGGGCGATCAGCTCCCGCTCGGTGCCGTTCAGCTTGAGCGTGACGATTCTCGAGGGCATGCGATCCCCTTTCAGGCCCCGAGCAGGGCGCGACGCAGGTGGACGGGGTAGACCCGGGCGCGGTACCAGGCGGAGGCGTAGGCGTCGTCGAACGGCTTGATGACGTCGGCTTCGGCCGCCTGGGCGACGACTTCGGCGTTCAGCGGCGCGCCCAGCAGAACGCGTTCTGCGCCGACCGCACGCACCAAGCGGCGCGCCACGCCGCCGAGCACGAGACGGATGTCGCCGACCAGGCCGTCCTCGATCGTGATCCGGGCCGCCACCGTCACGATGGATCCTGAGTTGAGCCGCCGCCGGCTCGCCTTGTAAAACCGGAACGCGTCCTTGGCCGGAGCGGTGAACCGGACGCGGGTCACCAAGTCGCCCGCCCGCAGGTCATCGGTGACGACCCGCTCGAGCGGCTCGCGGCGTGCGCCGTCGGCGCCGAGCACGTCCAGCTCCGCGTCCAGGGCCAGAAGAGCCGCCGCCAGGTCGCCGTACGGTTGCGGCACGAAAAGATTGCCGGCCACTGTGGCGAGGCTGCGAACCGGCGGCGAGGCGATCGACCGCACACAGCCGGACAGGTAGTTCAACCGATCGTCGTCCTCGATCTCCGCGAGAGTGGTGGCCGCGCCCAGGGCCACCATGTCGCCTTCGACGTCGATGCCGGATAATCCCGCCCTGCGCAGGCTGACCAGCCGCAGGTCGCCGCCGGCTTGATCGTTCAGCCGGGCCATCAGATAGGTGCCGCCTCCGAGGGGCACGGCCCCGGCCTGAAGTGCCGCATGAGCCGCTTCGGGGCTCTCGGATGTCTGAACGGAGGTCAGCATGCGCACTCCAATTATCGATATCGATAATTAACATACGTGGCATGATTTAAGAGTCAAGGGTTCTCTGGCCCCTCAACGTCACAGGAGGTTTGTTGTCAGAACCCACAGGGATCCCGTCCACCGTCCCGCGCTCCGCGCGACCGACGCTGAGCCGGCAGATCCGCGACGGTCTGCTGCAACGGATCGTCTCCGGCGAACTCGGCGAGGGCGACCGGCTGATCGAGACGAAGATCGCCATCGAGTTCGGAACGAGTCAGGCCCCGGTTCGGGAGGCGCTTCGGCAGCTCGAGGGTCTCGGCCTCATCGAGAGTCAGCCTCGTCACGGCAGCCGGGTGCTTCCCTTCGCCGAGCAGACGATCCGCGAGGCGTACATCGTACGGGCGGCCCTGGAGGAGACTGCGACGCGGCTCGCCATGCTGGCCGGAACCCTCCCCTTCGACCGGCTGGAGGAGGCGGTCGAGGAGATGTACCGCTGCGCCCAGGACAACGACGCGCACGGCATCGGCCTGGCCAGCGCGCGGTTTCACCGGCACGTCGTGCAGGCCGGCGGCAACGTGCTGCTGACCCGCGCCTGGGAGGCGCTGCAGATCGAGGCGCGCACGGCCATCGCTCTGATGGTCACCAGGCCGGAACTCGAGCGGGTCGCCGACGAGCACCGCGAGCTACTGGACGTCATGCACGCCGGGGACGTCGAGGTGGCCTGCCGTCACGCCCGCGACCACCAGTGGGCCTATGCCGACACGCCGCACGACCCGTACGGAACGCCGAAACATTAGGACCGGAACGCGTGACGAAGCTCCTTTCAGCCGGTCCTTTCGGCCTCGCCGGTGCCAGGACACGGGCGGAGAGCGATTACGGCGAGGACGCATCCTCCGGCGACGGTGGTGCCGGCGCGTCCAGGCGCAGGTGGACCGGCTGACCAAGCAGGATGGCCTGGCCGGAGCCGTGCTCTCGATGCGCGATAGGAACAGCCGCACCACGACGTGGACCTCGGGCACTGCCCAGCGCGGCACCGGCAAGCCGATGGTCGGCGCCGACGGTCGGTTCCGGCTCAGCGGCTCTACCTGCATGCCAAGCAGCACTGGCCGCAGCTGGCCGATGTCCCGGGCCACGGCCTGGCCGACGGGAATGGCGCCCCCCGGCCGGACCACGCCCTCGCCCCGGGCACGGCCCACGCCGGCCAAGCCCGGGGCCCAGTCGCTCTAGCCCAACCGGCAGAAGTCCAAGGGCACCGCGAAGCGTCCCGAGGAGTTCGAGGCAGACATTCGACCGCTTCTCCGTAAGGGGACACGCATCGGGCATCTGCGCGATCGTCTGATCAAGGCGGGGCACGACGCGAGACCAAAGATCGCTAGTCGGCACTGGGACTGGCCCGTTCCAGCACCACTACCGGAATCGCCCTGCTGGTCTTGGTTCGATATCGCTCGTAGTCCGCCCAGAGTCCCGCCATCATCTCCCACAGCCGTTCCCGCTCCTCCCCCTCCGCTTCCACGCCCGTCACGGCAAAACGTTCCGCCCCCACCTGCACGTGCGCAGACGGTTCGGCGAGCAGGTTGAGATACCAGGCAGGGTGCGCGTCCGCACCTCCGTTCGATCCCACGATGACCAGCCGCTCACCGTCCATTCCGTAGATCAGTGCCGTCCTTCGTGGCAGACCTGACCTTCGCCCCCGCGTGATGAGCAGCAGCGTCGTCACCCCCCACCGCCGGTGCCCTTTGCGCCCGTCCGTCTCGATGTACTCCTTGATATGCCTGGCGACCCAATCGATGGGGCTGTCCGTGGGGTTCATCGAAGACTCCTCCATTTGCTGTGCTTGCGGCCTTCGAGGTCGAAGGTCCGTGGAAACCATGTAGCCAGCCCGTACGGCGATGTCACGCGTTCTGGTGCCGAACTCTTGCCTCGACCAGGCGGCCACGGGCGACGGGAAGCGGCACGATGATCTCGTACTGCGCGCTCCAGGTCCGCCGCGTCGGAGAGGCCTTCGCGCGTATATGCCGTACACATCGGTAGGCAGCATATAGGCAAAGGCGATCAGGATGGCGAATCCGAGCGCGGTTGCCGGACCAGGGGACGCACTTGAGCCTGGATCGCACCGATGTGGACCGGCGCACGAGACTGGAGACTGGTCTTGGCGATCGGCATGGGTCATTAACTGAATTTCGTCACGATTTTCATCACACTTGGAATCTCCTCATCGTCGGCGAGACCACCACGCGTACCGGTCGGTGCGATCGGTGTAGAAGACGGGTGTTCATGATGGAGCGCAGGTCGTGCTCCCAGGAGCTCACCACCGTCTGCTACGACCTCCACCAGGTAGAGGCGCTGTTTGAGTCCAACGGTTGCGGCGGCCCGGAGGAAGAACCCTGGGTGTGGGAGGCGATCGAGGCGGTCATCTCCCGGGCCGAGCTCCGCGCTGGTCCTGCTCTGGGATCCAGTGCTGCTGATCGCATGCCAGAAGGCGGCGTCGGACGCCGGCTCTGACCCCTTGGCGTTCGCGTGCATGTGTGGACGATGATCGGGTACGCATGTCGTCATGCCCGTTGCAGGCTATGAAGGATGGTTATTGGCGGCTCGGTACAGGCTGCTGGCCGAGCTGGGCCGGGGGGCCATGGGCAGGGTCTGGCGCGCTCATGACGAGCTGCTGGATCGGCAGGTGGCGGTCAAGGAGGTTCGCATCCCGCACCGGCCGGGGCCGGAGCGCGAGGCGCTGCTCGGGCGTACCTTGCGCGAGGCGCGCCTGACCGCGCGGTTGAGCCACCCGCGCATCGCGGCCGTGTACGACGTGGTGGTCGCCGACGAGCGGCCGTGGATTGTGCTGCAGCTCGTCGCCGCCCCCAGCCTCGCCCAGGTGATCATCGAACGGGGGCCGCTGCCCGCGTCCGCGGTCGCCCGAATCGGGCTCGAAATGCTGGACGCCCTGCGCGCCGCCCACGCCGGCGGCATCGTGCACCGCGACATCAAGCCCGCCAACATCCTCATCACCGACGACCGGCACGCCATCCTGACCGACTTCGGGCTGGCCAGCACCCTGGACGACCAGGCGCGCCTCACCCAGGAGGGCACTGTCGTCGGTACACCCGCCTACATCGCCCCCGAACGCGCCCGCGGCGGCCCCGCCACGCCGCAGGCCGATCTGTGGTCGCTGGGCGCCACCTTGTACGCGGCGGTCGAGGGCCGTGCCCCGTTCGGGCTCAGTAGCGAGCTGGCCACCCTGTCCGCGGTGCTGACCTCGGACCCGGCCCCGTTCGAGCACGCCGGGCCGCTCGCCCCGATCATCGCCGGGCTGCTGGACAAGGATCCGGATCGACGTACGGACGCGGTCCGTGCTCACGAGCAACTGTCCGCCCTGTGTGAGCAACCGGTCATTCCGGTCTCTTTGGAGACTCTGACCATTGATGGTGACGGCGGGCGGATCACCGGCTCGTCCGGCGGCCGTCCGCTCAGGGAACGGGCCCCGTATCGGCAGCGGGTTGTCGAGCACTGGAGGCAGGCGGCCGCCATCGCGGCCCTGATCGTCAGCGTGATGGCGACCACCTCGTGGTGGGGCGACGAGCCGGGCACGCCCCATCCGGCAGCCAGGACAGAGCCCAATCCGCCGCCCACCACCCTCGAGCCGAACACCGTGCTGCTGGCCGCCCACCTCGTCTCGACCCGGCGCCATGCCGCCAGGAGCGAGCCGGAGCCCGCTCGTACGGAACCGCCCATCTCCACCTACACGGCCGACATCCCGCATGGGCCGGCTAAGAAGGTCAAGAAGGTCAAGACAAAGAAGCACGGCTCGAAATGACGGTCGCCGCCGCTGGTGGATAGCGAGAAGCCCCGTCCCTGCGCCGGGTTAGTCAGCTGGGCTGCCCGAGAACGAAATTCACGATGTCGGGGAGCCGGACGACGCGGCCGAACGCCCCCCAGTTCCCGTCAGGGATCTCGACGATGTGCACCCATGCGGACGGCTCGGTGTAGAGCCGGTCGGGATCGTCGTCGGCCTTGGCCAGCACGGCCGTGACCCGCCGCATCATCTCGTCGCGCTTGCCATCGTCCAAGGAGCCGGCTGGAACGCTCACCCGGACCAGGTATCTGGCCGGTTCGTCCGCTGCCACTGCGAGCCCGCCGACGGACCAGGCCTCCACGTCGTGGAACACCAGCCAGGATATGGATCTCGCGGCCGCGGTGTCCGGCGCACCCTCCACCTGCATGACCTCCGCGACGAGTTCCTCGGACAAGCGTGTGCGCTGCTCCTCGCGCAGCGCGCCGCGAGGAGCGAACACTTCGACGAATGGCATGTCTTCCCCTTAGAGGGTTGCCTTATTGAACTTACTTCCACTGGGAAGCTACCCAAGTGCATTCAATAAGGCAACCCTCTAAGCTGAACGGCATGCGCCGTACCAGTTTTGCCGACATGAGCTGCGCCATCGCCCGCAGCCTGGAGATCGTGGGGGACTGGTGGACGCCCCTCATCCTGCGTGACGTCTATTTGGGCGTCAGCCGCTTCGACGATCTGGTCGCCGATCTCGGGATCTCGCGTAACCTGCTGGCCGCCCGGCTCGACCACCTGGTCGATCAGCAGATCCTCGAACGGCGCCGTTACCAGGAGCGTCCCCCACGCCATGAGTACGGCCTCACCGAAGCCGGCCGCGATTTCATCCCGGTGCTGATGGCCCTGATGGGGTGGGGCAACCGGTGGGCCGGGCTGACGGACGGCCCTCCGGCCACCCTCGAACACCGGCCGTGCGGAAACCTCTTCACCCCGCTGATCGTCTGCCCGCACTGTGGGATGCGGGTCGATGCCGACGACGTCAAGGTGCACCCCGGCCCTGGAGGCCGAGCGGGCCCCGGCACCCGGATTCTCGCCCAACGACTCACCCAACCGGACCGGCCGTGACGGCAGGGCACATTGCTGCCCATGGTGCCGGTGTGGTGGACATGGACGGTGCCGGTATGACGGGTCCCCCTTGTAGGTGGTGGAGGAGGAGAGGGCGAAGCTTCCCCGTCCCGCGACCACGCATGCACATGGGCGCTTCCTCATCTGCCCACGAGCCCCGCCCGGTCGCCGACATCCAGGAATCGATCATCAATGTCATCGCCCCGCCGGCCCGGGCTCATCAGGATGAAGCCGACGGCGACGGCCATGGTCAGGCACAGCGGGGTGTAAATGAACAGGTTGAGCCAGTAGAAAGGGGTGCCGGTGTCCGTGCCGGAACCGAAGGCCCACGCGAGTCCGAGTTCGCCGCGCACCAGCACTCCGGTGCCCAGGGCGAGCGTGACCGCCTTGGCCACCCACCCGCCCCGGCCATTGGAGACCGCCACCACCGACAGTGCCGCCATGCTCAGCAGCAGGATCAGCGGCAGCAGGATCCGTGCGGTGAAGGGCACCTCGAAGTTGAGCACGGCCAGCGAGAGCGCGCGCGGATCGGCCGCGGGCCGGATCAGCCAGAACAGGTGCGCCAGGGCGTCAAGGAGGAGGACGGCGGCCACGAAGGCACCAGTACGTGAGATGTTCATGCCCTTCAGGAGGCGGCGAATGTGCCGAAGGTTCCATGGAACCTTTCGCTTCCGTGCCGCCTCTGCACGAATATGAACTGGCCCATCGCCGAACTCGATCCCGTACGCAGACTGCGCGTCCTCGCCGCCGCCATCCCCGGCGCGCACGTCGCCGAGAGGATCATCCCTGCCTCCTTCGAGCGGGTCTGGGAGGTGGCAAGTGACCTGGAAAGGGAGTTCGGCACCTTCGAGCCCGACATGCGGCACCTGCGGATCGTCGCCGACAAGGGCGACGGGCGACTGCTGGCCGAGGCCCGCAGCAAGTACGGCATGCGCGCCCGCTTGGACGTCGACCTGCGGCCAGGCTGGTGCTGGATGCAGAGCAGGTTTCTCCTGGTGGGCCTGGCGGCGACGGCCGTGCCGGGAGGAACTCTGGTCGCGCAGACGGGCGGCGTCCGTGTGCCGGGACGGTCGGCTCTGGTGCCGTTGGGCGTGCGGGCGGCGGGGGAGAAGGCACTGGCCCGGCTGGCGGACCGGATCGTGGAGCGGGCCCGATGACGGCGGCACTCGTCCTGGCCGCCCAGCGCGGTGACACGATGGCGATGAATGATCTGCTCACCGAGCTGACACCGTTCCTGGGCCGGATCTGCGGGCCCATCGCGCTCGACAGCGGCCAGGACGCGGTCCAGGAGACGCTGATCGCCATCTTCAGGAATCTGCGTTCGCTGCGCGAGCCCGCGGCGCTGTACGGCTGGGCCAGGGCGATAGCGGTGCGGGAGTCGGTCAGGATCGCCAGGAACGGCAGCCGTACCAGCGCCGTCGACCTGGCCGAGCTCCCGTCGCGCCAGGACGTGGAGCGGGCGGTGGATATCCGCGACGTGCTGGAACGGCTCTCGCCCGAGCATCGCGCCGTGCTGGTGCTGCGCGACGTCGAGGGGCTCGACGAGGCCGCCGCGGCCAGGCTGCTGGAGGTCCCTGTGGGCACGGTCAAGTCCCGGCTGGCGCGGGCGCGGCAGAGCTTTCGCAAGGCCTGGCAGCCCTGAGGGAACCTCCGCGGGTCCTGCGTCCTCTTTGGGAGTGACTTCACACAGATGGGACGTACTGATGCGACTTCGCCTCCTCGCCGCCCTGGCCTCGATCCTCACGCTGCTCGTCTGCGCCGTCCTGTACGGCGCGTACGGCTACCGCCCGGCGCAGGCAACCGGCTACCGGCCCGCGTACCTGCAGAACTCCCGCTTCCTGGACACCCCGCTGGCTCGTTTCCACTACGTCAAACAGGGCACGGGCTCGCCTGTGGTGCTGCTCTCTCCCGGGGCTTCCTGGGTGTACGGCTGGCGCCACCAGCTGCCGAGGCTGGCCCGCGAGCACACCGTCTATGTGGTGGACCTGCCCGGACAGGGCTTCACCACGTTGAAGGACCGGAACTTCACCTGGGATCTGGACGGGATGACCGGCGCGATCGGCAGCTTCCTGGCCGCGGCGGGTATCCAGCGCCCAGCCCTGGGCGGCCTGTCATGGAGCGGCGGCTGGGCCCTGGCCTACGCGCAGCGCCACCCGGAGCGGGTGAACAGCCTGCTGCTCCTGGCACCCTCCGGCGCGGCCACGCGCGACACCTGGGTCTACGAGATCATGAAATATCCGGCCATCGGCGAGCTGTGGAACAACTGGTACTACGCCGACCGGTCCAGCTCGCTGGAGGCGCTCAAGCGCATCCACGTCAACCAGAACCGCGTGACCGAAGAAGACGTGGACGCCTTCTGGGCGCCGGGGACCTTCGCCGGCAACCTGGAGAGCCAGTACCTCCTCGAACGCGGTCTCGACTGGCGCGAGACCCGCGCCGCCATGCCGCGCACGACCACGCCCACGCTGGTGATATGGGGCAGACAGGACACGGTCAACCCCGTGTGGCAGGCGCGCGAGTTCGACCGGCTCATGCCCGCCGCTGAGATCCACGAACTCGACGGCTGCGGCCATGCCCTCACTACCGACTGTCCGGAGCAGGTCACCGGGCTGCTGGCGGACTTCCTGACCACCAGATAGGGCTTCCCGGGATCCCCGAGGGCCCTTTCACCCAAGCCCCCTGCCGCATATGGTCAGGAGCCGTTTCGTGCCGGTGCCCCAGCTGGGGCGCACCAGGGCGAGCCCCAGCACCCGCCGACGACGGTGACCGCTCTCGTAGGCTTGATGGCTCGGTGCTCGGTGGAGAAATGCTGGATCTACGCGGACGCGCCGCCCGGCTGACCAAGACCGGATCGGGCACGCGGCCCGGAGCGGCCGGTCGCCGGGTGGGTGGCCGGCGTGGCCGGCGGCAGGCCGAGCCGGGCGACCACGGCCGCCACCAGCTCGTCCGGCGACAGCGCCACCTCCAGCACCATCCCGGACTCCTCCAGGCCGAGGTGCTCCAGGATCGCCCGTTGCGAGTCGAGCAGGCCGGCCGACATGTAGTGGTCGGTGCGGCGGGTCATCCGGTCCCGGATCAGCTTCGCAGACCCGTCGAGGTGGACGAACTCCACGTCCGGCGGGCCCTGTCGTAGCACGTCCCGGTAGGAGCGCTTGAGCGCCGAGCAGGCCAGCACTGTGGAGACGCCTTCGACGTGCCGGGCGGCCATCCAGGAGGCCAGGTCACGCAGCCACGGCCAGCGGTCCGCGTCGTCCAGCGGGATGCCGGCCCGCATCCGCGCCACGTTCGCCTCTGGGTGGAACTCGTCCGCCTCGGCGAACCGCAGCCCGGTCAGCTCGCTGATCCCGCGGGCCACGGTCGTCTTGCCCGCGCCCGACACGCCCATGACGACGATGTGCCGGGTGGGCCGGCGCTCACCAGTCATGGACGGTGCCGTCCTTGAGCCGGTTGAACGGCAGGTATGCCGCTAGGTACGGGTAGCGCGCCGCGGCCTCCTCGTCGAGCTCCACGCCGAGTCCCGGCAGCCCACCGGGGTGCAGGTAGCCGTCGGCGAAGCTGAACGACTGCTGGAACACTTCGTTGGTCGCCGGGCCGTGCTGCATGTACTCCTGGATACCGAAGTTGTGGATTGCCAGGTCCAGGTGCAGGGCGGCTGCCATGCCGACCGGCGAGATGTCGGTCGGGCCGTGGATGCCGGACTTGATCTGGTACTGAGCGGCGTAGTCGAGTAGCTTCCGCATGGCCGTGATCCCCCCGGTGTGGGTGACGGCGGAGCGGACGTAGTCGATGAGCTGTTCGCGGATCAGGGTCTGGTAGTCCCACACGGTGTTGAAGACCTCGCCGATGGCCAGCGGGGTCGTGGTGTGCCGGCGAACCAGGCGCAGCGCCTCCTGGTTTTCCGCCGGCGTGCAATCCTCCAGCCAGAACAGGTCGTACGGCTCGAGGGCCTTGCCGAGCTTGGCGGCCTGGATGGGGGTCATTCGATGGTGCCCGTCGTGCAACAGCGGCAGCTCGGGGCCGAACTCGTTGCGCACCGCCTCGAAGACGCCGGGCAGGTGGCGTAGGTAGGCGCGGGTGTCCCAGTCCTCTTCGGCAGGCAGCGCGGTGCGCTGGGCCGGCTCGTAGTCGTACCGCTTGCCGTCGACGCTGGGCTGGGCTGCCACGCCGTACACGGCCTTGACGCCCGGTACGGAGGTCTGCACCCGGATCGACCGGTAACCCATCTCCAGGTGCCGGCGGATCGAGTCGAACAGCTCGGGCAGGTCCCGGCCCGAGGCGTGCCCGTACGCCATGATCCCGTTCCGGGAGGCTCCGCCGAGCAGCTGGTAGAGCGGCATTCCGGCGGTCTTGGCCTTGATGTCCCACAGCGCCACGTCCACGGCCGCGATGGCGGCCATGGTGACGGGCCCTCGCCGCCAGTACGCCGAGCGGTAGAGGAACTGCCAGGTGTCCTCGATGCGATGCGGGTCCCGCCCGATCAGCAAGGGGACAACGTGGTCGGCCAGGTACGACGCGACCGACAGCTCCCGCCCGTTGAGGGTGCCGTCGCCCAGCCCGGTGATCCCCTCATCCGTCGTGATCTTGAGGGTGACGAAGTTACGGTCGGGGCTGGTGACGATGACGTCCGCTGCGATGATCTTCACGTGGGTGCCTTTCTCGCGAGGTCGAGGGTCATGGTCACCATTCCGCGTAGGAACCGTCCCGGTGCCGCCAGATGGGGCTGCGCCAGGCGTGTCCCCTTTTGCCGGCGGCGCGGACCGCCTGCTCGTCGACCTCGATACCCAGGCCGGGCGCGGTAAGCCGCTCGATGTGCCCGTCCACGAAAGTCAACGGGGTCTTGTCGAGGCAGTAGTCGAGCACCTCTGCGCCAAGGTTGTAGTGGATGCCGATGCTCTGTTCCTGGATCAGGTAGTTCGGCGTGACGAAGCCGACCTGCAGGCAGGCCGCGAGGGCGATCGGGCCGAGCGGGCAGTGCGGGGCGAGCTGCACGTCGTACACCTCGGCGAGCGCGGCGATCTTGCGTACCTCGGTGATGCCGCCGGCGTGCGAGAGATCCGGCTGGGCGACCGCGATGCCGGCTTGGAAGACGGGCAGGAACTCCTGCCGGCTGTGGAGCCGCTCCCCGGTCGACACCGGGATGGCGGTCGAGCGGACGAACTCGCCGATGAGGTGCGAGTTCTCCGGGACGACCGGCTCCTCCAGGAACAGGGGCCGATACGGCTCCAGCAGCGGCGCCACCCGGCGAGCGTTGGCCAGGGTGAACCGCCCGTGCAGGTCGACGGCGACGTCGCGGTCGTCGCCGAGCACCTCGCGGGCGGCGGCCACCCGGGCGACCACGCCGTTCAGCTCGGCGACTGAGGCAACCGGGCTCATCCTGCCGGAGGCGTTCATCTTCACCGCGGTGAGCCCGGCCTCGACCTGGGCGGCGACGTGGTCGCGGACCTCGCTGGGCTCGTCGCCGCCGACCCAGCCGTACACCCGGATCCGGTCCCGGACCGGACCGCCGAGCAGTTGGTGTACCGGGGCGCCGAAGTGCTTGCCGGCGATGTCCCAGAGGGCCTGGTCGAGGCCCGCCACGGCACTCGCCAGGATGGGACCGCCCCGGTAGAACGAGCCCTTGGTCAGCACCTGCCAGTGGTCCTCGATGCGCAGCGCGTCCCGGCCGATCAGCAGCTCCGCGAGCTGGTCGATGGCGGCCCGGACGGTCTCGGATCGCCCCTCGCAGGTGGCCTCACCCCAGCCGACGATCCCGGAGCCGGTCTCCACCCGGACGAAGAGCCAACGGGGGGCGACAAGGAAGGTCTCTATGCGCGCGATGGTCGTCATGCCGGTCAGCCCTTTGTCGCGCCGGCGGTGAGGCCGGAGACCACATACTTCTGCACGAACAGGGCGATCAGCATGATCGGCAGGGTGACCACAGTGGCCGCGGCCATCAGGCCGCCCCAGTCGATGCTGGCGTAGCCGACGAAGTCGAAGATCGCCACGGGCAGCGTCTTGGTGTCGGCGTCGGAGAGCACGAGCGCGAACATGAAATTGTTCCAGGAGAAGATGACGGACAGGATCCCAGCGGTGGCGATACCCGGCACGGACAGCGGCAGCATGATGCGGCGGAACGCGCCGATGTGGGTCAGCCCGTCGACCAGCGCCGCCTCCTCCAACTCCTCGGGCACGCTGTCGAAGTAGCCCATCATGATGTAGACCACCAGGGGCAGCGAGACGAACATGTGGCTGAGGATCAGCACCCCGAAGCCGCCGACCATCTTCAGGTTGGAGAAGACGTAGTACCAGGGCACCAGCAGCGAGACGCCGGGGATGACCCGGGCCATCAGCACCACCAGCGCGGACTTCTTCATGTTGAACCGGCTCATCGAGTACGCGGCCGGCAGGCCGAGGATCAGCGACGCCACGGTGGCGGCGAACGCCACCCAGAGGCTGTTGACGATGAACTCGACGTAGTTCGCCTGCTGGAGCACCTTGGCGTAGTTGTCCATGGTGGGCGAGAAACCCAGCGCCTTGCCCGGGTCGTAGATGTCGACGTTGGTCTTGAACGACGCGGTGATCATCCAGAGCAGCGGCGCGATCAGTGTGAGCACCACGAAGGTGAGCGCCACCACCCGGAACACCTGGTACGCGGGTCGGGGCTTCATCGCTGCGTCTCCTTGCGCCGGGCGGTCAGGGCCCACATCGCCCCGATGATGATCAGGAAGAAGAGGATGAGAACGGTGGAGGAGACGCCGTACTCGTTGTAGTCGAAGCTGAGGCCGTAGGCGTACACGTTGAGGGTCTCCACCTCGTGGAACGAACCGCCACCGCGGCCCTTTGTGGCGTAGAGGATGTCGAAGGTCTTCAGCGCGTCGATGCCGCGCAGCAGGATCGCCACGGTCACCGTGGGCATCAGCAGCGGCAGGGTGACGTGGCGGAAACGTTGCCAGGTGCTGGCGCCGTCGATCCGCGCCGCCTCCTGCGGCTCGTCCGACAACGAGGTGAGCCCGGCGAGCAGGATCAGCACCACCATCGGCGTCCACTGCCACACGTCGATGAAGATCGTGGTGGGCAGGGCCGAGTGCTGGCCGGCGAGCCACGGCTGCGGCCCGATGCCGACCCAGCCGAGGATCTGGTTGGCCAGGCCGATGTTCGGGTCGAAAATGAGCCGCCACATCATGCCGACGGCGACCGGGGTGGCGACGAGCGGCATCAGGATGGCGACCCGTACCCACTTCTGCCCTTTGAACGGCCGCCAGAGCAGCAGCGCGATCGCCATTCCGAGGACCAGCTCGAACAGCAGCGCAACGACGGTGAACGTGGCGGTCCGCCCGACGGCGGGCCAGAACCGGTCGGTGTCCAAGAGGACGTCGAGGTAGTTCTGGAAGCCCACGAACTCGCTCTCCGCGCGGACGGATCCCTCGGTGTCGGTCAGGCTGAGGTAGCCGGTCCAGGCCAGGGGGATCACGATCAGCGCGGCGACGAAGGTCATCGCGGGCGCGGCGAAGAGCCATTTGCGGTGGTCGTTGGCCCAGCGCACCCAGCCGGGCGTATCGGGGGCGGTGGGTGCGCTGCGCGGCGCCTTGGTGGTGATCGTTGCCATGAGGTCTCCAGGGGTGGGCGGG
>NZ_VCJS01000488.1 GCF_005893125.1 Nonomuraea basaltis
GACTTGCCCACCCGCCCGAGCAGTTGCCCCGCCTTCACCCGCACGCCCGGCTTGATCCCGTCGGCCACCGACTCGAGATGACCGCCGAGATAACGGACGCCGTCGTCACCGATGATCGTGACGAACCTGCCCTCGCGGTCGGCCCCCGCGTCCGTCGACGGCGCCCACTTGTTCTGCACGTTCACCTCGTCAACGACGCCGCCGATGGGCGCCACGAACGCGCACCCCTGCCCGGCCCAGATCGTCGTCTTCGGCAGCACCAGCAGCTTGCGCTGGTACGTCGTCTTACAGCCCTTGACCGGGAAGGTGTAGGTGTACTTCGACAGCTTCGGCGGCGGCACCTTGACCGGGTCCTCGCCCTCCGGCGGCTGCTCGGCGGCCTGGTGCTCCGCGCTCGGGCTCGGCTCCGGGATCGTGGCGGTCACCGACGGCGTGCCCGCCTCCGGGGCGGTGGAGGGCGGCGTGGCGCTCACACCCGCCAGGCCGGTCGCCTGGGTGCAGGCACCGGTCAGCAGCAAAGCGCCCGCGACGGCCGCCCATCGTCCGAGATGCCCCGATCGCATGATCTCCACCCGTGTCACCGTTTCCACCGACAACCTTTACCTTTGTAGCCGACCAGCGGACCCGGCAGAGCCGGTTTCCCTCTTTGGCCACCCTGGGGTGACGCCATTATGTCGGCAGGTGCCGGAACCGTCGGTGGGGCGGAATAGACTCACCGCGTGGCTGGCCGGATCCGTGATGTCGACATCGCGCTCGTACGTGAGCGCTCACCCATCGCCGACGTGATCGGCGAGCACATCCAGTTGCGCAACGCCGGAGGCGGCAACCTCAAGGGGCTGTGCCCCTTCCACGACGAGAAGAGCCCATCCTTCAACGTCACGCCCGAGCGCGGAATGTTCTTCTGTTTCGGCTGCTCAGAAGGCGGCGACGTGATCACGTTCGTCGAGAAGATCGAGCATCTGCCGTTCGGCGAGGCGGTCGAGCGGCTGGCGCAGCGGGCCGGGATCCAGCTGCAGTACGAGCAGGGTGGCTACGTTCCCAGGCGGGACCACGGTGAGCGGGCCAGGCTGATCGAGGCGCACAAGGCGGCGGCCGAGTTCTACGCCGACAAGCTGTTCGGGCCCGACGCGGCGGCCGGGCGGCGGTTCCTGTCGGAGCGGGGGTTCGAGCGGGCAGACGCGGAGACGTTCGGGGTCGGCTACGCGCCCAACGAATGGGAGGCGCTGGCGCGGCACCTGCTGGGGCGCGGGTTCACCTCCGAGGAGCTGGTCAAGGGCGGGCTGGCCAAGGAGGGGCGGCGGGGGCCCATCGACCGGTTCCGGGGGCGGCTGATCTGGCCGATCAGGGACGCGACGGGCGATGTGATCGGTTTCGGCGCACGGAAGTTGCTTGATTCCGATGATGGTCCGAAATATCTGAATACGCCTGACTCGCCGCTTTACAAGAAGAGCCAGGTACTTTATGGGATCGATCTCTCGAAACGGGAGATCTCCAAGCGGGCCCAGGCGGTGATCGTCGAGGGTTACACCGACGTGATGGCGTGCCATCTCGCCGGGGTGCCGACGGCGGTGGCCACGTGCGGCACCTCGTTCGGCGAGGAGCACATCAAGATCCTGCGCCGGTTCCTGCTCGACCAGGCCGAGTTCCGCGGCGAGGTGATCTTCACCTTCGACGGCGACGCGGCGGGGCAGAAGGCGGCGCTGCGTGCGTTCGCCGACGAGCAGAAGTTCGTCACGCAGACCTACGTCGCGGTGCAGGCCGACGGGCTCGACCCGTGCGACCTGCGCATCAAGCAGGGCGACGCGGCCGTGCGGGATCTGATCGCGAGCCGGGAGCCGCTGTTCCAGTTCGCGATCAGGAACACGATCTCCCGCTACGACCTGCGCAGCAACGAAGGCAAGATCGCCGCGCTGGACGCCGCCGCGCCGATCGTGGCGGGGATCAAGGACGTCGGCCTCCGCAAGCGCTACGCGATCGACCTGGACCGGTGGCTGGGGTTCATGGACGAGCGGTTCGTCATGCAGCGCATCTCCGCCGTCGCGGGGGCGCAGCAGGGCCGTCCGCAGCGCGCGCCCAGGGCGGCGCCCGTCGATCCGAGCGTCCGGGTGGAGGGCGAGCTGCTCAAGCTGGCCGTGCAGCGGCCTGCGCTGCTGGGGCCGCGTTTCGACGCCCTGGAGCCGCAGGCCTTCACGGCGCCGGACCATGTCGCCCTGCACAAGGTCATCGTGGCCGCCGGGGGTGTCGCCGCGGCCGGGCACGGCGGCCGGGAGTGGGTGGACCTGCTGCTGGAGCACGCGCACGAGGAGGGCTCCCGGGCGCTGGTGACCCGGTTCGCGGTGGAGCCGCTCCAGGCGGACTCGCACGCCGAGGAGCGGTACGCGAGCGCGATGCTGGCGGCCATCGAGGCCATCGCGGTCGACCGGGCCATCGCGCAGGTCAAGTCGCGGATGCAGCGGCTCAATCCGGTGGAGGAGCAGCAGGAGTACAACAAGCTGTTCGGGGAGCTGGTCGCGCTGGAACAGCAACGCCGCGTCCTCCGCGACCGCGCCGCCGGCAGCTGACACCCGCCCACCTGCCCTGCCGACCCGCCCTCAGGCCCGTCGACCCGGACCACCGGT
>NZ_VCJS01000489.1 GCF_005893125.1 Nonomuraea basaltis
TGTGCTCGGCGTCCAGCGCGGTGTGTACGCAGGCCAGGTAGAGCCGGCCGGACGCCTCCTGCCCGGCCAGGGTCTCGGCCACCGGGCGCGGCTCGACCGAGTCCCACAGGTCCACGATCAGCAGGGATGCCGTGGAGGAGCGGCGCAGCAGCTCGGGGATGAGGTCCTGACGGACGGTGCAGGTGACGCAGCCGTGTGCCAGGTGCACCTCGGCGCGGTCCAGCACGCCGGAGACGTCGCGGACCACGCCGAACAACTCCTATGACAAATCTTCGGTGACGAACCGATAGGGAGTCTGGACATGTCAGTGACTGCCGAACACCGCCAGCACGCCGAGCACTCTCACGATCACGGACCTGGTTGCGGGCACGTGGCCGTCCCGCATGACGACCACGTCGACTGCGTTCACGACGGACACCGTCACGCCTCGCATGAAGGACATTGGGACGACCACTGAAGGCCGTCAGGCGCGAAGTCCCGTTCAGGTCGTCATTCGACGGCGAGATCTTGCACCAGTGGATCATCGTGCAGCGCGGCGGCAGTAGCGTCCGGGTCCAGCACCTCGGCCGCCAGATGGACGCCAGGTGGCACGGAGCCGGCCAGCACCGCGCGGGTGGCCAGCGCCATCACCACCCCGCTCAGCGCGTAGGAGTCCACGGCCGTGAGCAGCACCCTTGTGGGTCCGGGCGGGGCGCCGGGACGGGGGCGCCCGGTGAACAACATGACGTAGAAAGCGCCGAAGTCGGCGTTGTCCTGCCGGGATGCGCGTACCACGGCGTCGGCGTGGGGTGCCAGCGCGGCGGGGCTGGTGTCTGGCACCTCGGCCCAGGCCTCGGCGAGGGCCTCGGGGAGGCGGTTGGAGACGAAGACGTTGTAGGAGCGCACCTCGTCGGCGCCGGTATCCACCGCCAGGGTCTGCGCCTCGGTGGTGAGATACGGCCAGGCGTGTACGGGCACCGGGAAACCGGGCAGCCGCACCTGATGGAGCGGGGCCAGCGTGTTGGGCGCCACCTGGCCGTCCCGCCAGGCCGTCATCGGCACCCCGAACCTCGGCCCTCTGGTGAGCAGCGCGTCCACCGCAGAGAGGGGGGTGAAGACGGCCGCGCCGCCCACGTACACGTCGAGCCGGCGCAGCGGGCGTCCCTTGGCCAGCAGCCGGGGCAGCAGGCCGGACAGGCCGGGCATGACTCCGGCGGAGAACACCGCGGTCCTGTCGCCAGGCACGTCGCGGCCGGTGAGGGCGTCTTTGGCGGCCAGTTCGCCGCCGATGTCGACGTAGTCGGCGCCCACGGCGAAGGCGGCGCGGGCCACGGTGTCCAGAACCTGGTACGTGGGTCCCGCGCAGTTGACCACGATCCGGCATCCGTCGCAGAAGGCGGCGAGTTCGGCGGGGTCGTTCAGGTCCACCCGGACGGCGTGCGCCGTACCGGGGAGTGCGCCCGCGAGGTGGGCGGCGCCCGCCAGGTCCCTGCCGCCGAGGCGCAGCGGTCCGAGGCCGTAGGCGGCGATGCGCTGCGCGGCGGTGCGGCCGACCGCGCCGGTGCCGCCGATCAGCCCGATCATTGCTGATCGCCGAGGCGGGAGCGGACGGCGAGCGCCACTCCGGCCACTGTCGAGTCGGCCAGGAACTCGCGCACTGGCACGGAGGTGCCGACCTCCTTGGCCAGCCGCACGACCGCCCGGACCGCGAGCAGCGAGTCCCCGCCGAGGCCGAAGAAGTCGGCGCCGCGGTCGAGCACGGGCACCTCCAGGAGTTCCTCGAAGACGTCGGCGATCGCCTGCTCCAGGTCGTCGGCCGGCGGCCCCTCGCGGTGGCGGACGACCGTTTCGGGCAGCAGGCCGAGTCGCAGCCCGTCGTCGCCGGCGCCGGGATCGGCGGCCTCGGGCAGGCCGGGCATCCGATCCCAGCCCGAGCCGTCGGCGAGGCCGTCGACCAGCGCCACGAACTCGGCGAACGCCGCCGTCACCCGATCGGCCTCGAACAGCTCCTCGACCAGCGAGAAGACCGCCACCATCTCCGGACCTAGCTCGAAGCAGCGGACTTCGATCGCGACCTGCGGGGTGCGGAGCTGGTGGAAGTAGTCCGAGGCGACCACCCGGCCCAGCGGTCCGGCGTCCTCCGGCGGGCGTCCGCCCATGGCCGCGTCCACTCCGAGCACGCTCTGGAACACCACCGGCCCGACCGGCCGCCAGTTCCCGCGCCGTCGCGCCAGCTCGCGCCCGACCTCCACCCCGGTGATCAGGTTGTGCGCCGCGTGCTCGCCGGACGTCGCCTGCACCGCGGTGGCGAGCTCGGCGAACGTGGCCCGGGAGTCGAGGTCCAGGGGGAGCAGCATCGTGGCGGCGAAGGCGCCCACGACCCGCTGCACGTCGGGGTGCAGCGGCAGCCGGTTGAGCTGAAGCGAGTTCAGCAGCATCCGGCGATGGCCGGCCCAGCGGGCCAGCACCACGCCGAACGCGGTCAGCATGGCGGTCGACGGGGTGACGCCCCGGCCGGTGCACTGCTGCCGCAGCGTGGCCCAGCTTTCGGCGCTCCAGCGGTGTTCGCGGTTGCCCATGGTGACCGGCCGCGCTTCCTGGGGGTCGGCGGCCAGGGGGAGTGCGGGTGG
>NZ_VCJS01000490.1 GCF_005893125.1 Nonomuraea basaltis
GGGTCCCCGGGGGGAGGCGGTGGGTCGGGCTCCTCAGGCTGGGCTTTTCCGAGGTCGAGCGGTGGCTCGTCGTCTGGGTCGTCTTGGATGACCCGGGTCTTCATCGCGGCTCCCTGGCGGTTTTCTGGTTGCTGTTCACGCTGGCAGGCCGGGGCGTGGCGGGTAAGGCGGGCTGCTGGCCGGTTCGGGGGCCGGTTTTCTGGCATCTCTTCGCCGTAAAGGCCCTGGCAGGCCGTCGCCAAGGGGCGTAGCGTGTGCGCGACGCCTCCTTTCATCGCTGGCCGTCGCCCTGCTACGACGGTTGGGAAAGGGGTGATGGATGCCGGTGACTCCCCTGCGCGCACCGGGGCCCCTGCTGGTGGTTCTCGCCGTCGCGCTCGTGGCAGGCCTGGCCGGATCCATCGCTCTGGCCGTGGCCGACGGCACGACCCCCGTATACGCGGTGATGATCTGCTGGATCTCCTTGTCGTACACCGTCAGCGGCCTCATCGCGTGGCGGCGCCGACGGGCCAACCGGCTCGGCCCGCGAGGTCGGCCACCGTGGACGTCACCGGGTGGGCGACCAGCTCGTGGTCGAGGTGGTGGACGACGGTGTCGGTGGCGCCGACACCGAGGGCGGCACTGGCCTGCGTGGCCTGGCGGACCGCGTCGAGGCACAGGGCGGGCGGCTGCGGGTGTGGACCCCACGCGGTGACGGCACTCGGGTGAGAGCGGAGATGCCATGCGGGTAGCGATCGCCGAAGACAGCGTGCTGCTGCGCGAGGGCCTGGCCCGGCTGCTCGCCGACGCCGGGTTCGACGTGCTGGCCCGCTGTCGTGACGCCGACGAGCTCCGCCACGCGATGCGCGTCGAGCTCCCCGACGTGGTCATCGTCGACATCCGGTTGCCGCCCACGCACACCGACGAGGGCATCCAGGCCGCCGTGGAGATCCGCGCCGCGCATCCGGGCGTCGGCGTGCTGGTGCTGTCGCAATACGTGGAGCTCGGCCTGGCCATGAAGCTCCTCGCCGACTCCGCGGAGGGGGTCGGCTATCTGCTCAAGGACCGCATCAGCGACGTCCCCGACTTCCTCAGCGCCGTACGGCGCGTCGCGGCGGGCGGTTCGGCCGTCGACCCCACCATCATCTCCACGCTCCTGTCGCGGCGGCGCAGCAACGATCCGCTCGCCCAGCTGACACCGCGCGAACGCGACGTGCTCGAATTGATGGCCGTCGGCACCTCCAACCAGGGCATCGCCGACCGGCTGGTGATCACGCTGAGAGCTGTGGAGAAGTACGTGTCCGCCATCTTCGGCAAGCTCGGCCTCCCTGCCACCGGCAGCGAATCCCGGCGGGTCCTTGCGGTCCTGCTGTTCCTGCGCAGCTGAGCGGGACACCAGAGGGCGCGGGCCGCCGGCCGGTTCGAGCACGAAGGCGCTTTCGCGTTCGGGCTCCGCCTGGTCGCTTGGGACGGCACCGGCCTGGATGCGGCGCGCACAAGCTCGCGCGCAGGATCCTGTACGCGCTTAACGCGGGCATGCTCCTCCTGGCCTGGTGGCAGGCGGCCGCGGAGGTCGAGTCGGAGGTGGCGCCGCCAGGCGGGGACTCCCTAGCGCGCTTACGGCGTACGGTAAGGGCATTGTGCTCTGCTTTCAGGTGCTCGGACCACTGACGGCGGCCATCGACGGCGATCCGGTCGACCTCGGCCGCCCGAGGCAACGCAGTGTCGTCGCACGGCTGCTGGCCGCGCGGGGCCATGTGGTGCCCGTCGACCGGCTCATCGACGATCTGTACGACGAGGCGGCGCCGCCTCGCGCGCTGGCCGCCGTCCAGGCGTACGTCTCCAGGCTGCGGCGGGCACTCGAACCCGGCAGGCCGCCTCGATCGCCCGCGGCCGTGCTGGTCACCGTTCCGCCGGGGTACGCCATGCGGCTCGACGTGGCCGCCGTCGATGCGTGGCAGTTCGAGGACGCCGTGCGATCAGGCGCCGGGCTGCGGAACGCCGCCGAGGTCCACCGGGCGCTGGCGGCGGCGTTGCGGCTCTGGCACGGCCCGCCGTACCAGGAATTCGCCGGGATGCACTGGGCCGACCCCGAGATCACGCGGCTGGAGGAGCTGCGGCTGACCGCGATCGAACGCCACGCCGCCGCCGCGATCCGCCTGGGCTTGGCCGCGCAAGTGGTGCCGGACCTGGAACGGCTGGTCGGCGAGCATCCGCTGCGCGAGGGAGCGTGGGGATCACTGGCCAGGGCCCTGTACCGGTGCGGGCGACAGGGTGAGGCGCTCGCCGCGCTTCGCCGGGCCCGTGCCCACCTCGCCGAGGAGCTGGGCGTGGACCCCGGCCCCGAGCTGCGCCGCCTGGAGGAGGACATCCTGGCTCAGGCGCCCCACCTCACCGAAACCGCGGACGAGCCGCCCGCCGAGACACCGGCGGCCCGCCCGCACCCCGTCCAGGCCGCCCATCCCGTCGCACGGCCCGCGCTCATCGGACGCGCCGTCGAGTTGGCGCGGCTGACCGCGGCGGCGGATGGGGCCGCGGTCCGGCACGCGAAGGTCGCGCTCGTCGTCGGCGAGCCGGGCGCGGGCAAGACCACGCTCATCGAGGAGC
>NZ_VCJS01000491.1 GCF_005893125.1 Nonomuraea basaltis
GTGGCGGGGCGGGCGGGTCCGCCGCGCCAGCGCACCGGGTCGATGAGGATGCGGCGGCTGGCCAGGTCGGCGTCGGGCCGGTGCGGGGCGGGCAGCGCGGCCATCAGCTTGCGCAGCGCTGAGCCGAGGGCTTGGCCCAGGCCGAGCTCGGCGTGAGCCTGGTCGGACAGCAGCACGAACAGGGCGCGGGCCTCGTCGGTGGTCAGGCCGGTGACGTTGGTGCGGTAGCCGGGCAGCAGGGCGATGCCGCCATGGGGGCCGCGCACGGTGTAGACGGGCACGCCGGCCGCCGACAGCGCCTCGACATCGCGCATGACAGTGCGGACCGACACCTCCAGGCGCTCGGCCAGCTCGGCGGCGGGCAACTGGCCGTGGGTCTGCAGCAACAGCATGATCGACAGCAGGCGCTCGGATCTCATACCCCCGAAATTACCTCGGTATATGACACTCCCTGACATATACCTCAGTAAAGATGCAGGTAGACGGGCCGCCCACAGAGGGCGGCTCCGAGCGTCCCCGGCTTGGAGGGGACAGAGCATCACGAAGGGAACTGTGCTGTGACTGCAACGAACGGGCTCGCCCAGAAGATCGCTGAGGACTTCGTCCGCGCGTGGGCCGGCAAGGACGTCGAGGAGGCGCTGGGCTTCCTCGCCGACGACGTCGTGTGTGTGGCCCCGAACGGGACGTTCGAGGGAGTGGAGGGCTATCGCGGGTTCCTCGAGCCGTTCGCGAGCTCGATCATCAGCGCGACCGTCATCGACGTTCTGGGCAACGACACGAACGCGGCGACCGTGTACACCGTCGACACCCCCTTCCTGAAGGACTTCCGCGGCATCGACTACATCACCGTCGAGAACGGCAAGATCACGCGCGTGATCAGCGTCTTCGACCTGCTCCCGATGGCTCAGGCCGGAGGCAACATCCAGCACTGACCCCGGCCGTACACCGGCGGGCCCGCGCCTGAGGAGCAACAACTTCCGTCGGCGGCGTGGTCCCGCTTGGCCCCATCGCACGCGACGGCTATTCGTCAGCGCGCATCGCTCACCCATACACCGGACGTCGCCGCCTGCGCTCTTTCGCCATCCCCGTACGACGTCCCCCCGAAGGAAAGACGCTCCAAAATGATCACCATCACCGCGGCCACCGGCCGCCTCGGCCGTCTCGTCATTGCAGAACTGCTGGAGCGCGGTGTGCCCGCTGGCGAGATCGTCGCCGCTGTGCGCAGCCCCCAGAAGGCGGCCGACCTGGCCGAGCGCGGTGTGCAGGTCCGCCGTGCCGACTACGACCAGCCGGAGACGCTCGAGCCGGCCTTCGCCGGCACTGACAAACTCCTGCTGATCCCCTCCGCCGTCTACGGCCAGCGCTTCCCCCAGATGAAGAACGCTGTGCAGGCCGCGGTCGCCGCGCGCGTCCCGCTGGTCGCCTACGCCAGCTTCGTCAACGCCGCCACCAGCACCCTTCGGCTGGCCGACGAGCACAGGCAGGCCGAGGCGTGCATCCGCGAGTCCGGTCTGCCCTTCGTCTTCCTGCGCAACGGCGCGTACATCGAGCTGTATTGCGGGGAACTCGGGGACCTCGCCCCCGTGCTGGAGGCGGGTGTGATGATCGGTTCGGGCGGCAACGGCAAGATCTCCGGAGTCACCCGGCCCGACCTCGCGGCGGCCGCGGCAGTTGTCCTGACCGGCGATGGGCCCGCGAACAAGGCCTACGACCTCGGAGGTGAGGCGTTCTCGCTGGCGGATGTGGCCGCCGAGTTCGCGGCGCAGTCCGGTAAGCCGCTCGTCTACCAGGATCTGCCGGTCGAGGAGTACGCCAAGGCGCTCGCCGGCTGGGGTGTGCCCCAGCCGTTCGCCGACCTGCTGGCCGACACGAGCTTCGCCATCACCCGCGGTGATTGGTACACCGACAGCGCCGACCTGCAGCAGCTCATCGGCCGACCGGCCACCCCGCTGGCGAACGTCGTCACCGCCGCGCTCAAGGCCCTCTAAGCCGTGGGTCCGTCGCCGGGCATGCTGGCGGACCGGCTCGTAGTAGCGAGGAAGCTTCGGTAATCGGGGTGGAGCCAAGGGGCCGGGTCGTTCGTGGCTGTTGTTCGTTCGATCAACCGGAAGTGCTCCGGGAGGAGTCGCGTGAACGAGCTGAAAGCACCGGGCAAGTCGTTTGAGATCTCGAAGCGAGCTGTCTGGGAGGCGTGGGAGAAAGTCAAGGCGAACAAGGGCGCGCCCGGGGTGGACGGAACGTCGATCGAGGAGTTCGAGAAAGATCTGAAGGGCAACCTGTACAAGATCTGGAATCGGATGTCCTCGGGGACGTACTTCCCGCCGCCGGTGCGCGCGGTCGAGATCCCGAAGAAGGGAGGCGTCCGGGTGTTGGGCGTGCCCTCAATCGGAGATCGAGTGGCGCAGACGGTGGTGGCCAAGGTGATCGAGGAAAGGGCCGAGCCGCTCTTCCACCCCGACTCCTATGGCTATCGGCCCGAGCGTTCGGCGCTGGACGCGGTCGCTACCTGCCGGGAGCGGTGCTGGAAGAAGGACTGGGTGATCGATCTCGACATCCGGGCGTTCTTTG
>NZ_VCJS01000492.1 GCF_005893125.1 Nonomuraea basaltis
GCCGGGTGTCGCTGCGGATCACCCAGCCGCTGTTCGTCGACGACTACGGCCGCAACCGGCTGACCGGCGGCTTCATCCTGGTGGACGAGGCCACCAACGGCACCGTCGGCGCCGGCATGATCATGGATGCCCGCTGACGGTAGATCTTTTCGTGATTCGCTGACCTGTTGATTACTGTCCGCGCTAGGGTCATCGCGTTCCGTGTTCGACGACGCGAAAGCCCTCCCCGTGACCGACCGCGCAACCACCACCCGGGTGATCTACTTGGGCGGTTTGGGCCGTAGTGGCACCACTCTGCTCGAGAGGCTCCTAGGCGAGCTGCCCGGCGTGGCCGCGCTTGGGGAGGTAGTGCACCTCTGGGAGAGGGGTGTGCTCGCGGAGGAGCTCTGCGGGTGCGGTGTGCCCTTTCCCGCCTGCGCCTTCTGGCGGCAGGTGGGGGAGCGGGCGTTCGGCGGCTGGACCAGCTGGCTGGCGGAGCAGGTCCTGGCTCTGCGGCGCCGGGTCGACCGCACCCGCAGGATCGCCCGGATCGGCCATCGCGACCTGGCCGAGTACGCGCGGGCGTACCAGCTGATCTACGACGCCACGGGCGCCCGCGTCGTGATCGACTCCAGCAAGCACGCGTCGCTGGCCTGCTGCCTGGTGACGAGCGGTGTGGACGTATGCGTCGTCCACATGGTCAGGGACCCGCGGGCCGTGGCGCACTCCTGGAGCAGGACCGTGGAGCGGCCCGAGGACGGGCGGCCCATGACCCGCTGGGGGCCTGCCCGCACGGCGATGCACTGGACGGCCCAGAACGCCGCGCTGGAGCTGCTCGCGGGGCGCGGGGCGTGCGTGACGACGGTCCGCTACGAGGACCTGCTCGCCGCCCCTGAGCGCACGCTGAAGGTGCTGGCCCACGAGCTCGGCCTGGGCGCCGGGCCGGAGTTCCCGTTCGTCAAGGGCCGGACCGCCTGGCTCGGGCCCTCGCACACCGTGTCGGGCAACCCGATGCGGTTCCATGTGGGGCGGGTGGAGCTGCGGCGGGACGATTCATGGGTGAGAGGGCTGCCCGACGGCGACCGGCGGCTGGTCAACGCGCTCACGTGGCCCCTCAGGGCCAGGTACGGCTACTGGGGGTCGGCGGCGTGACCCGGCCTCGATCCGTCGGCGTGATCATCCCCACCCGTGGCGACCGCCCGGGCCTCTTGCGCGAGGCCGTCGAGGCGGTGCTGACCCAGGACTACCCGGGAGAGCTCTCCGTGATCGTCGTCGCCGACGGCACGGCGCGCACGGGCGCTACCCCTGGGGACTCGGCGTCCTCGGACGCGGGATGCATGAGTGAGGCTCCTGGGCACGCGGCGCCTTCGGACATGGCGCTCCGGAGCCGGGCATCCTCGCACGTGGCGCCACGGAGCGGGGCAACCTCGCATGTGGACTGTTTGGAGGTGGCCGAGTACGTTGCCGATGTGGTCGCCGGCGCGCGCCATCCCGTCCATGTCCTGCCCAACACACGCACTCCCGGGCTCCCAGGGGCGCGCAACACCGGCATCGCGGCCTGCGACACCGACCTGGTCGCCTTCTGTGACGACGACGACGTCTGGCTACCGGGCAAGCTCACCGCCCAGGCCCGGGCGCTGCTGGACGGCGCCGAGTTCGCCAGCTGCGGCGTCGAGGTCGAGTACGGGCGCCGCCGCGTGTCCCGGCTCGCCGGCAAGCACGCCGTGACCGCCGACGATCTCGTACGGTCCCGCATGGTGATGGTCCATTCGTCGACGTTCCTGTTCGAACGAGGCGAGTTGCAGGCCGACGAGAGCGCGCCCGCCGGGCAGAACGAGGACTGGGATCTGGCGCTGCGAGCGGCCAAGCGGCGGCCGATCGCGCACGTGGACAGGCCGCTCGTCCGGGTGAGATGGGGCGGATCCCATTACGTCGCCCGGTGGGCGGATCGCATTGCCGGGCTCGACTGGATGCTCGCCCGGCACCCCGAACTGGCCGTGGACCCGCGCGGCGCGGCACGGGTCTACGGCCAGCTGGCCTTCAGTCACGCCGCGCTCGGGCGCCGGCGCGAGGCCGCCCGCTGGGCCATCCGCACGTTCGCGGCCCGCCTCGGTGAACCTCGCGCTCCGATCGCGCTGGCGGTAGCCGCGGGCCTCATCTCCGCGCCCGCCGTGCTCTCGTTGCTGCACAACCGAGGGCACGGCATTTGACTCCGCCACGAACAGGGCTCCGGCGCTCCCCTTCGCCAGCCGAATCCGGCATTCCACTCCGTCCAGACAGGACCGCCCATTGACCTCCCCACAAACAGAGACCACCCATCCGGCAGGGTCCAACCATCCGGCAAAGCCTGGCTCTCCGGCTGCGGCAAAGCCTGCCGTCCCCGCCCAGCGTCTCCCGGAAGTCCAGCGTCTCCCGGAAGCCCCGCGACGATCGCCTGTGCCAACGACTTCGGCCCCGCCGGCCGCTCCGGATTCCTGTGCGGTGGAGTATGCGGCGGCTTCGGGGGTGCCGGGCTGCGGCGAGCCCGGGTGCACGGCTGGTGTGGCGGTGCCGGGCGGCGGCGGGAGCGGGCGGGTGCAGGTGGC
>NZ_VCJS01000493.1 GCF_005893125.1 Nonomuraea basaltis
GGGCCGGGACATACGGGGTCTCGCGGGGCGGCGTGGGCGCCTCCATGTCGGCCACGAACGTCCCGGAGCCGTGCCGCCCGTCCAGCCACCCCTCGGCGTAGAGCTGCTGGTACGCCTCCGTGACCACGGTCCGGCTCACGGTGAGCTGGGCCGCCAGGGCACGCGTGGACGGCAGCCGCTCGCCGGGCGCCAGGGTGCCCTCCATCATGGCGTGGCGCAGCCAGTCGGCGAGCTGCGCGGTGAGGGGCTCGGCGGCCTCCCGCGACAGGGAAACCGGCAGGTCAACATGGGTGCGCACGGAAGTGGTCCCTACGAAGGGGTCGATAGTGGCCCTACAGGATAGGTCCACTTCGCCGTTACGGTCGAATCATGCTCTCCACCACTCCCCGCACCACGCTCGGCCGCTCGAAGGAGCGCGGCAGCACCGACAGGAACAACCTGTACGAGGTGCTCGACACCGGGCTGATCTGCCACCTGGGCGTCGTCGTGAACGGGCACCCGATGGTGGTGCCCACCGGCTACGGCCGCATCGGCGAGACCCTCTACCTGCACGGCTCCACGGGCGCCAGGTCGCTGCGCGCGGCCGACGGCGGTGAGGTGTGCGTCACGGTCACACACCTGGACGGCGTCGTGCTGGCCCGCTCGATCTTCCACCACTCCGTCAACTACCGCTCGGCTATCGTCTACGGCCGGGCCAGGCTGGTGACGGACCCGGACGAGCGGCTGGCGGGGCTGCGGGCGCTCACCGAGCGGCTCGCGCCCGGCCAGTGGGACTATGCCAGGCCGCCGTCCCGCAAGGAGCTGGCCGCCACGGCCGTGCTGGCGCTGTCGCTGGACGAGGCGTCGGTAAAGATCCGGCGCGGGGCGCCGGTGGACGAGGAGGAGGACTACACCCTTCCGGTATGGGCCGGCGTGCTGCCCCTGGTCACCGCATGGGGCGAACCTCAACCAGATTCGTTGGTCCCAGAAGGTATCGAGACACCTGTTCACATCCTCCATCGGGAGTAGTTCCATAAATCAGGTACCACCTGGCAAACCCATCTCCTTGATCACACGTCTCATCAGGTGGGCCGGCTCCTGATGGGAGAGGGCATATGGAGTGGAGCGCTCCGGGGTACACGGAGATCAAGCAGCTCGGCGCGGGTGCCAGCGGGCGCGTCGCGCTGGCCGTGCACGACGAGACCGGCGTACAGGTCGCGATCAAGTATCTCTCCGAGGAACTGCTGCGCGACCCGGCCGCGCTGGCCAGGTTCCAGTCCGAGGCGCGGCTCCTGACCACGCTCCGCGACCCCAACATCGCCACGATGTGGGAGTACATCCAGGACTTCGGCGGCGCGGCCATCGTGATGGAGCTGGTCAACGGCGTCTCGCTGCGCGCGCTGCTGCGCGAGCACGGCACCACGGAGCCGGAGGCGGCGCTGGTCGTGCTGAAGGGCTCGCTGCTGGGCCTGTCCAGGGCGCACGCGAACGGCCTCGTCCACCGGGACTACAAACCCGAGAACGTGCTCGTCAGGGACGACGGCGTCAGCAAGCTCGTCGACTTCGGCATCGCCGTGCGGCAGGGCACGGTGGCGCACCCGGAGGGCACGCCTCCGTACATGGCGCCCGAGCTGTGGGAGGGGCGGCCAGCCTCGCCCGCGACCGACGTGTACGCGGCCACCGCGGTCTTCTTCGAGTGCCTGACCGGGCACCGGCCGTACCGCTCGACCGAGCCCAGCGTGCTCGGCTACCAGCACGTCCACGCCCCCGTGCCGTTCCACGACGCGCCCGAGCCGGTGCGCGGGCTGATCAGGCGCGGGCTGGCCAAGGACCCGGCGCAGCGGCCGTCGAGCGCGCAGGCGTTCGTGGCCGAGCTGGAGGCCACGGCCAGGGCGGCGTACGGCGAGGACTGGGAGGAGCGGGGCAAGCGGCGGCTGGCCGCGCTGGTGGCCCTGCTCGCCCTGCTGTTGCCCACGCCGCCGTCTCCCCCGCTCGAGACCTCGACGTCGCTGGCCAGGACGGTGTTCCGCGGGCTGCGCTCGAACGTCACGCGCGTGGCGATGGGCGGCGGGCTGGCCGCGGTGGTGGCCGTGGCCGTGGTGGTGGTCGTGCTGGCCAACCGGGAGAGGCCGCCCGCGGGGCCGATCGGCGCGGCGGCGGCCGTACCGCCGACGCAGATCAGCCCGGAGTTCGCCTCGGTCCCGCCGACGACGCCGGAGGCGACGCCCGAGAGCACCCCTGAGAGCTCGCCCGAGGTGGTCCTGCCTGAGGAGAGCCCCACCGCCTCGCTCGCACCGCCGCCGACGACGTCCACCACACCTGAGACGACGCCGACGACCACGCCCACGCGGACCCGGACGCCCACCTCGACCCCGACGTCGGCACCGACCAGGACCGCGACGCCGACTCCGACACCGACCAGGACCGCAACCCCGACCC
>NZ_VCJS01000494.1 GCF_005893125.1 Nonomuraea basaltis
AGCCCCAGCGAATGGTGACCAAGGGTCAGCGGACTCCGGAAAGCATGCCGGCGACCGCCCGAGCGGCAGTGTGTACGTCGTTACCAAGTTCAGCAGGCAGAACACCTTGCAGCCACAGGGTGGCAAAGCCATGGACCAAGGACCACGCCGCCGTACTGAGGACCACGATGTCGTCGCCAGGTTCGGCCACGCCCGCGACGGCAGCGCCGAGAGCGGCCTCACTGCGGGCCTGCGCGGTCTGCAGCGCCGCATCGTCGGTCCGGAGCAGGTCGAGACGGAACATCACCGCGAAGTGGGCGCGGTGCTCGACGGCGAAGGTGACGTAGGCGACGCCGGCTTCCCGCAGGTCGGACGGTTCCACGCGCTGGAGGGCGCCGGTGAGCAGGTCGTAGCCCTCGGTCGCCAGCGCGGTCAGCAGCCCGGCCTTGTCGCCGAAATGGTGGGCAGGGGCGGCGTGGGAAACGCCGACGCGGCGGGCGAGATCGCGAAGGTTGACCGCCCCGGGACCGGACTCCTCGATCACCTCCACGGCCGCGGCCAGGACCGCCTTGCGCAGGTCGCCGTGGTGGTAGCTCTGTTTCATGAGCTCAGTATGCCAGGAACTAGTCATTGACAAGTTCTGCGCCTGAACCTAATCTAGCCAGTGACTAGATCTCACGCGAAAGGCCCTACCATGGAACCGCTCATCACCCTCACGGTCGTCACCGCGCTGACCCTGCTCGTGGGCATCGTCTGGAAGAAGCCGTCGCTGCGCCGTGTTCCCGTGGCGCTGCGGGCCGGGCTGGCGGCTATGTTCCTGCTCACCGCGACCGTGCACTTCGTCGGCATGCGCGCGGAGTTAATCGCCATGGTGCCCCCGTGGCTGCCCGCGCCGGAGCTGCTGGTGGACATCACCGGCGTCACCGAGATCGCCGGAGCCGTCGGCCTGCTCATTCCGCGCACCGCCATGTGGGCAGCGGGCGGGCTCACCCTTCAGCTCGTACTGATGTTCCCCGCCAACGTGCACCTGGCCCTTTCCGGGCAGGCGCTCCCATGGTGGGACCAGCTTCCGGGGCGGACGCTGATGCAGCTCGTCTTCCTGGCGGCCACCACGACGGTGCTCGTGGATCGGCTCCGCGCACGCAAGGAATCCGGGCTACCGAAGCGTCTCATCCACGCATAGACCCATCGGAGAATCACCATGAGCCCTACCCATGTGTTATCGATCATCGCGATTCTCTCCATCGTCACGGTGGAGTTCGGCGGCCACGCGTTGCTGCGCTTTATCACCACCGACGCCGGAGAACTCGGCGAACTTCGCGAGCGTTTCTTCCGCGCCGGGCACGCCCATGCCGGGGTTCTGCTCGTCCTGTCGCTGGTGTACCTGCTCTATCTGCCCCGCGCCGAGCTCTCCGACGGCCTGGAGTGGCTCTTCGGCGGGCTGCTACTCGTCGGTGTGCTCGCCCAATCGGGTGGGTTCTTCATCCATCTGGGGATCGGCAAGGAAGGCAAGAGCTCTGCTGGAACGGCCCTCACTCGCGTAGGCGCTCTGCTCCTCGCCGCCGCACTGGTGGCCCTTGCCGTTGCGCTCTTCCGCGTCGCCTGACTGGCGGGAAGGTTCCGAACCGGACAGAGGCCAGTAGTACTCAGGCATTACCCCCACCAGATCGGGATCAGCGTCGTCATCAGGCATCTCCAGGCCGGTGACAACCTGAGCGAGTTCGGTGGCCTTGACCAGATCGCCCTCCGTATCCATGTGCAACCCACGCATACGCTCCAGCAGACGATCAGGATCGATACCGGAACGCCTGTCGAGCTGGTCGGGCTCGAACGCGGTCACGACCACACCGACCCCTGCGGGGCAGATGGCGGTGCCGGCGGCCTCCTCGATGAGGAAGTCATCCAGGGTGTAGCCGCCGCCGGCCACGGCCGGACGCAGCGGTGCGGGCTTGACGATGACGGTATGCCCGGCATCGGCCAGCGCAGCGCGGACCTCGCCGGTGCCGTCGGCGCTATCGCCCAGCACCTCCAACGTCGCAGTGTGGGCAGCGGCCTCGGTGGGGCGTCTGCAAGGGCCTGGGCCAGCAGGGCGAGGCCGATCACCGCCTCGTGGTTGTCGGCACCGGTGGCCTTGGTCAGCCGGACGCCAGTGAACAGCCCGGTGCCGGGTTCGATCACGACGTGTGCCTTGTAGCCGTCCTGGCGCTGATGCACGGTCTTGTGCACGTGCCGGGGCTTCGGGATCGACGGTGGAGACGCCTGCACCCACGGTAGAGGGCGGTTCCCCGATCAAAAGTCACGACCA
>NZ_VCJS01000495.1 GCF_005893125.1 Nonomuraea basaltis
GCCCTCTACCTGCGCCCCCGCCCGCATCCGCTGCCGGGCGCGGGCTGGCTCGACGGCCACCCCACCGCCCTGCCCGCCACGTTCGCGGTGCCGGGGGCCCGTCCGCGGGTCGAAAGCTTCCTCCTCGACCCGCCGCCGGGGGCCACCGGCATCGAGATCAACGGGCCCGGCCGCGTCGAGGTGCACGGCGAGCTCGGCCCGCATCGAAGCGGCGGCATCGAGCTGCGGGTGGCCACCGCCCCCGGAGCCCAGGAAGGGGCCGCCTTCAGCGAACCTGTCCGGTTCACGTGCGGCCCCGGACGGATGCGGCTGGGGGACTGGGAGGAGCGCGGCCTGGCCGGATACAGCGGCGGCGTGCGCTACCGCACCACGGTCGCCGCCCACGCCGGGCCGGGCGTGCTCGACCTCGGCCGGGTCAGGGGGACGGCGGAGGTGACGGTGAACGGGCGGCCCTGCGGGATCCGGGTGTGCTCGCCGTACCGGTTCGACGTGGAGCTGGACGACGGCGACAACGTGGTCGAGATCCTCGTGCTCGGCACCCTGGCCCCGTACCTGGACGAGGTCAGCCCCACCCACTTCGTCTTCCCCGGCCAGCGCAGCACCGGCCTGTTCGGCCCGGTGCGCGTCAGTGCCGACATGGACGACGCCTGCCAGTCACTCCTGGTCACGGCCGCACGCCCCCTTCGTCGAGGCGCATGAAGACGGCACCCCCGGCGGCCGCGCGGGCGCCGAGGACATGCCCGTCGCACACCCTCGTCTCCGTCCCGGCCCGGTCGATCACCTTCCACGTCACCGGCTCCCGGCACGGCTGGCCGAGCCGGTCGTGGTTCCAGGTGCGGGAGCACACCCGGCACGCGGAGACACCCGCTGTGGAGGAGAGGGTGTTGCCGTGCTCCGGGCAGACACCCCACGGCAAGCCGCAGAGCTGGGTCTGGGACAGGGCCAGGTCTGTGGCCGCGCGCTGCAGCTCCTCGGCACCTCGGGCCAGCCAGTCCGCGGCCTGCCGCGCCGTTGCAAGGGGGTCGCCTTCCGGCGATCCATTCGGGACGCTGTCGCAGAGTGCCCGGACCTCGGCGGTGAGCGTCTCGGCGCGGCTCGCGAGGGTGCGCAGATGCGCGGGAGTGACGGTCATGCAAGCTTCCCTCTCGCAAGGGCCGCCGTGGGTGCGGCCGGGGACTGGTTGCTGATCTGGACCCTACGTCGTGTCCGGCGGCATCTGTCAGGAAGGTTGGCAGTCTGGGCACCAGACGGTCGTACGGCCGGCGATACGGTGGCTGGACAGGGGCGTGCCGCAGCGCGGGCAGGGGCCATCGGGCTCGTCACGGGCCCCGGTGAGCCAGGTGTCACGCGGGGGCACGCATTCGGCCTTGATCGACTCTCTCAGGACCCGGCGCATCGCCCGGTACAACGCGGCGCGTTCGGTTTCCTCCAGATCCCCAACGGCACGCAGGGGATTGATACGGGCGTGCCAGCAGATCTCGTCGGCGAGCAGGTTGCCCAGGCCGGCGAGGAATGCCTGGTCGGTCAGCACCGACTTGAGCCGTCCCCGGCGGTGCGACAGCAACTCGTCGAAGCGCTCGCGTGACACGTCGCGCGCGTCCGGGCCGAGATCGCCGAGCACCCGCTCGGCCTGAGTCTCATCGCCGGCAAGGTGGATGCCCTGGAGTTTCCGCATGTCGCGGAAGCGCAGCTCACCGTCGTCGAACTGCCAGACGACCCGGTCGTGCCGGTGCCATGGTTCGTCGGGGGAATGCCAGGACAGTGAGCCGGTCATGCCGAAATGCAGCATCAGCACCGGCCCGCCGGCGGGTGCGATCAGCCACTTGCCGTGCCGCCGCGGCCGCTCGAACCGGTGTCCTCGCAGCGCATCGGCCAGTTTCCGCGCGCCGATGCCGCGAAGAACCCCGGGGTCGCGTACGCGCACGGCCCTGATCGGCTCGCCGGTGTGCTCCGACAGCACCCGGCGGAAGCCCTCCACGTCAGGGAGTTCCGGCATGAGGAATGTTCTGCCCACCGAGCCCCGCCCCATCCCTGAGCCGCGCTTTCAGGTCCGCTCCACGGTCAGCGGGGACGGCCGGAGGCCGGCCGCCGGCGGCGCCAGGCAGGTCGTCATCCGCGCCCGAACAGATCGGCCTACCAGAAAACCGGCCCTCACATCGAGGGGTATCCCGGCTTATCGCGTGCGGTGCCGGGTGCGACGGTGGACTCATCGCTCACCTGGAGAAGCCATGACAAACCGAGCCGAGCCTGTCCCCGCCGCCGCCGTCCCCGCCGC
>NZ_VCJS01000496.1 GCF_005893125.1 Nonomuraea basaltis
CAAACGCTGGATCACCCGCTGGAAAGCCGCTCTCAACGCCTTCGCCATCACCTTCGAAGGCCGCCTGAACCCGACCACCCGATAGAACTAATTCAAGATCGAGTTACACCGTTTACTGGACAGGCCCCTCCCAGGAGCCTCAGAAGGTGTCGTGCTTCGCTAAGAAAAGCGTGCCCGGCCTCGGTAGGCGCCAAGGGTTGAGCGCGGTTGATGATGGCGAAGCCGATGGTGCGCTCGATGCTGGCGAGCTGGTAGCTGAGGGTGCCTGGAGCGACTCCCAGTGCGGAGGCTGCCGCAGATAGGTTCCTATGGCCCGGCATGTTGATGAGGTGACGAAGGCGGGGCAGGCAATTCCTGGTGCGGCTTGACGGTCTTCATGGCGGGAGACAGGGAGACATCAAGCGGTGCGAACGGGTTGGAGTGCTCGCCGGCTGGCCGTCCGTAAATCTTGTTACCAGGGTGTTCGACTGGTGAGAAGATCGGGGGTGCTCCGAATAGCAAACGCAGTACTCGCAAGATTGCCGGAACCGCTGCACGCACATGCGCTGAAGCACCGTGAACTGCTGAAGTTCGCTGTGGTGGGTGGAACAGCGTTCTTAGTGGACAACACGGTGTTCTATGGGCTGAAGCTGACCATTTTGGAACCGAAGCCGGTGACCGCGAAGATCATCGCGGTGCTCGTGGCGACGATCGTGTCCTACGTGTTGAACCGCGAATGGTCGTTCCGGACCAGGGGCGGCCGCGAGCGCCGTCACGAGGCGGCGCTGTTCTTCCTGGTCAGTGGCGTCGGTCTAGTGCTCAGCTCCGCGCCGCTATGGATCTCCCGGTACGTATTTCACCTGGAGACCCCGGATGTGAGCCTAGTGACCCAGGAGATCGCCGACTTCATGAGCGCGCAGATCATCGGCACGCTGATCGCCATGGTCTTCCGCTTCTGGGCGCTCCGGAAGTGGGTCTTCCCCGACGAGAAGGCCCAGTCCGGCAGCGTGCGGCTGGCTCCCACTCCCGATTCCACGGACGAGGCGGCTTGATGGGAGCGAATCCAGAAGCTGTTTCGGCGGTTGGACTGCTTCATGCCGCTGCTGCGCCCCACGAGCCCGGCCCCGCGGATGACCGCCGAACAGATGGCGAACAAAAGTCCCGTAAGTCCGACATCGCGGAGCGTTGTCAAAGCTCGTGATCACGCTGATTTGCTCGGACAGTGCTCATGATCAGCCGCCCTTGCTCACGGAATCGCGGATCCTACAGAACCGCCTGGACAAGGTGTAACAGCGTGCGCAGGTCCACGCACACCCGCTGGTAGGCATTCGCGATCGCGTCTGCGGGAGCGTCCAGATCGCGGGCGCCGAGCTTGATGCAGGCGCGGTACTCATAGCCGAGTAGCAAGTCGGAACCGAACTGGGCCCAGGCGCCGCGCTGCTGCTGCCAGGCGTGCTCGGCCTCGGCCAGCAGTAGGTTCAGGCGTCGGGGCGGGGATGGAAGGGAAAATGATGAAGGTGGCGATCACCGGGCGCCACCGCGGATGCCGTGGCGCCCGTACCTGGTCGACGAAGCGACCCGGCCAATTGATCGGCGACTGTCATGTGAACTCCAAACTCTGCAGGTCAGGCAGTGGACACGCGCAGAAGGAGGTCGGCCACAGCCTTGGGCTGCGTGCCTCGTTCGTCAGGCGCAGCGGCGTGGTGAAGCAGCGGACGGGGTGCGGGGTCAGCTGTGCCGGGGTCAGCAGGGGTCACTTCCGGCGGATGGGGAGGATCAGGGCGGACGGGTGCTCTGGGTCGTGGAAGACCTGCTGGTCGGCGGCGCGGAGGGTGGTGGCGGTGGCGCGGGGTTCGCCGGTTCCGGGGTTGCGGTTGTAGCGGGGGAAGGCTCCGCTGGAGACCTGGAGGCGAATGCGGTGGCCGCGTTTGAAGCGGTATGCGGTCGGCCACAGGGCCACCGTGGCGCGGCTGGTCTCGTCGGCGCCGGTGAGGCTGATCAGGCCGTCGCAGACGTTGGTGGAGCGGCCGCGGGGGTCGACGTCGCACAGGCGGACGAAGACATCGGCGTAGGGCAGGCTGGAGCGGATGAAGATCTCGGCGCTGACCTCGCCGATGACCTCGACGTCCTGGTCCAGTAGGGGAGTGGTGTAGGTGAGGACGTCGGGCCGGGCCTCGAGGGCGGTGTTGTCGACGCGGCCGGACTGGACGCCGAAGGCCATGCGAACGCCGCCGAGGGCGGGGGT
>NZ_VCJS01000049.1 GCF_005893125.1 Nonomuraea basaltis
CCGCCGGCCCGCCCCCAGCAAGCCGCCGCGCCGGACGCGGCGCAGCCGGCACCGCGCCCGCGCCGCAGACGCACGCTCCTGATCGCGGCGGGCGCCGTCGTCGTGTCCCTGCTGGCCACGGCCGCCCAGTCGTACGACGGCTACCTCTTCTACGAGAGGCAGACCACGAAGGAGACCAGGGAGACCATTGTCGCCACCGGCCAGGCGGGGAAGGTCCACAACATCGAGTGGAAGGCCACGGTGGCACCCATGAAGGCGCCCGCGGGCAGCCGGCACGGCCCCGAGGTGACCTGGCTGCGGGTGGACATCACAAAGAAGGTGCTCGACAAGGGTAGCGCCACCATGATCACCGAACCCGGCGAGGTCCAGCTCGCGGACCGCGCGGGCCGTACCTGGACCGTGGAGATCGAGCCAGTCGGGGACCGGCCGACGGACCGGCTGGTGGTGGGCAAGGAGTACAAGATCCAGGGAGTGGCGATCGTGCCGGCCCCGGTGGCGAACGAGGTCGAGCTCTCCTTCAGGCCGAGCACCTACCGTTCGGACACCCCGACGGAGGACCTCTTCAAGCGGGAGGGCGCGGAGAAACTGGAGGAGCCCGTCGACGTGCTGCGGTTCAGACGTCGTTGAGCGACTCGCCCTTGAGGCGGGCCCGCGTGGCCGCGATGTCGTACGTGGCCGCCAGGAGCGCCATCGTGAGCACGGTCACGATCAGTTCACGCACGAACGACATCGGCGGGCCCAGGTAGGTCCAGGTCCACTCCTGCCTCGTGCCGATGAGCGTCCGCACCGCCCGGTCGGCGTACTGCGCGGCCACCGCGATGGTCACGTAGCACAGGCACATCATGCCGAACAGCGGGGCGCCGCTCTTGAAGATCATCCGCAGGGAGTTCGCCAGCGGCAGCCAGCGATCCCGGAAACCACCGGTGACCTGGTTGAACGACTTCTGCGTGAGGTCGTGGCTGCTTTCGAGACGCTCCACGCCCTTCTCCAGGCGGGTGCCCTTGACCAGGGCGCGGGTCTCGTCGGAGTACGCCCCGAAGACGAGCATCGCCACGGTGAGCCAGGCCAGCGGGACGGCGACGGCGTCGATGAACAGCGGCCAGAGGTCGCCTACCGCTTCGGTGATGGTCTTCCACACCGGCACGTCCTTCTGGACCTCGGTCCAGACGTCCTCCGAGCCGACGATCACGCTGCGCTGCTCCATCCACTCGGAACGCGCGTCGGCGACGGCGACGGTGGCGTTGAGCCCGTAGAAGACGAAGGCGAACTCCGAGAAGGCGGCGCCGAAGCCGTAGAACCGCCCCTTACCCTTCTCCACGAACTTCGCGAACAGCATCTTCAGCCCGAACATGACGGCCATCGCGCCGAGCGACACCCGCCAGTCGAGGTCGACGAGTCCCCGGCCGACCTGGCTCTCCTCGCCGAACCAGGAGCTCTCCAGCACGTCGGAGGCGTGATGGAACATGTCCATCTGGTAGACGTCCCTGGCGTCCTCTGTCTGGAATCCCCACGCCAGGTAGAGGACTGCGAAGGTCGGGGCGACCCGGTCCAGCGCTCTGAAGAAGCGCTCGTCCTCCACACCCTCGCCCGCCCTGGCGCGTATCTCCCACAACGCGCTGCGCAGGGTGTAGAGCATTCCGGTGATGACCGTCATCGCCGCCAGCACGATGAGCGTGAGCAGCGTCATCACGGCCACCAGGCGGACCTGCCTGAAGTCGCCGTACGCGACCTCGGTGGCGCCGTACAGCAGCACGAAGCGCACCAGCTCGCCGGCGGCGAACCAGAGGATCAACGGCAGGGCGCATTTCCCCGCCAGGCGCAGTGCGTGCAGGGGCAGCGAGTACGGCGACGGCAACCGCTGAGCCGGCGTAGGCCCAGGTAGGGGCGGCGCCATCACACCTGTCGGACCGGACACCTGCTGAATCGTATCGGTCTGTCCCTTGTGCCGCAGCAGCAACCCCAGAAAGGGCTATGGGCCGTCGGCCAGATGGACGGGTGCCGGCGCATGCGAGCGTCCCTGAGCAGTGACAGAAGAATTATCTGGGGAGACATCACGGCCACGAAGCGCGACAGGTGCGGCAGCATGACTGTATGGAGCCGCTGCCCGCCTTCGACACCGACCCCCGCGTGGTGGGAGATCGATTGCGGCGGCTGCGGCAGGCGCGCGGCGTCTCGCTGTCCGAGCTCGCCAAGCGCGCCGGCATCGGCAAGGCCACCCTGTCGGGGGTTGAGACGGGCACGCGCAACCCGACGCTGGAGACGCTGTGGGCGATCACCGCGCAGCTCGGCGTGCCGATCGGGGCCATTCTCGACCCGCCGCCCGAGCCGCAGATCATGCGCGGCACGGCGATCGAGGCCGAGCTGCTCGAGGTGTTCGAGGACGACCACGTCACGTACGAGCTCTACCGCGTACGCATCCCGCCCGGCCTCACACAGACCTCGCCCGCGCACCACGAGGGCGTGAGCGAGCACGTCACGGTCTTCAGCGGCACACTGAGCGCGGGCCCCATCAACGAGCCGCTGACGGCCGGGCCCGGGGACCACATCTCGTGGCGCTCCGACGTGCCGCACGGCTACCGGGCGCACGGCCCCGACATCGTCCGCGCCACGCTCCTGATGCGTTACCCCACCAAGCCCTGAGCCGGCTTGCAGGTGCGGCACGGCCGGTAGCCGGCCGCCTTGGCCTGGGCGACGCTGCGGAAGCCGTGCCGGTGGCCGGGCGTGATGCGCCTGGCGTTGTGGCAGGTGGGGAAGCAGACGACGCCCGTGGTGTCGCTGGCCAGGTAGAACACGCGCTCCCCGGCCAGCTCCCGCAGCCACTCCAGGTCGGCGCCCTCGGCCAGCAGCAGCCGTTCCTTGGCCGCCGCGCCGAACACGTAGTCGCCGACCGCGCCGTCCGACCTGGTGACCCTGTGGCACGGGATCAGCAGCGGCACCGGGTTGTTGCCGAGCGCCGTGCCCACCGCCCGTACCGCCTTGGGCCGGCCGATCTGGGCGGCTATCCACGAATAGGGCCGCACCTCGCCCCGCGGGATCGTCCGCGCCGCCTCCAGCACGTCGCGCTGGAACCCGCTCAGCCCGCGCAGGTCCAGCCGCACCCCGGACGAGCGGCCGGTGCGCAGCGCGGGCACCAGCCCCGCGGGCGGGCGGGCGGCGGGCAGCAGGGGGCGGCCGAACCTCGCCCTGAACGCCTCCGCGAACCCCTCCCCAGGGTGCACGTACGCCACGCCCTGGTCGGTGAACGCCACCCCCAGCTTCCCGATCGGCCCCGGCACGCTGACCCAGCGGGCGGCGATCCTGTCGAGCAGCCCGTCCGGCGCGTCGGCGGCCAGCGCCGCCAGTCCGGTGAGCAGGCGATCCTCGGTCATCGGGCACCTCCTAGTGCGCGCAGCCGCTGCAACCCCCGCGACACGTGCGACTTGACCGTGCCCTGCGGGATCTTGAGCACGGTGGCGATCTCGCTGACCGGCAGATCGACGACGTGCCTGAGCACGACGGCGGCCCGCTGTTCGTCGGGCAGCAGGCTGAGCAGCTCGGCCAGCTCGTCGCCGGTCTCGCGGCGCTCCGCCGCCGCCTCGACGTCCTGGCGGGGATCGACGGCGTCGACCGGCTCGTCGCGCAGGTCTGGCGGCGGCTTGCGGGACTTGGTGCGGGCCGCGTTGCGCCAGAGGTTCATCAGGATCGTCATCAGCCACGCCCGCGGCTGGAGGGCGGCGACGCGGTCGCGGTCGTAGCCGGCCAGCGCACGGTACGCCCGCAGGAACGCCTCCGCGGTCAGATCCTCGGCGCAGGCCCAATGACCGCTCAGCCGCAAGGCGGTCGAGAAGACCAGGTTGCGGTGGGCGGCGTACATCTCGGCGAAGCCCTCGTCGAGGTCGTCGAGCAGCGCCTTGCACACCGGGTCGATCGCAATCACGTCAGGTAGAACACCGCCGTGCCCGGATCGGTTGCACGCGAAAGGCCCGCGCCTGGAAAGACGCGGGCCTTCATGCGTGTGCTCAGACGGCGACGGCGAGCTGGGAGACTTCGCCCAGCTTGGCCTCCACCTGGACGTCCCTGGTGACTCCGCCGCCCGCGATGATGCGGACGGTCCAGTCGCCGGGCGCGGCGAAGAAACGGAAGACGCCCTCCTCGGACACCACGACCTCGCCGGTGAACTCGCCCGAGTGGTCGAGCAGCCGCGCGTACGCCGTGCCCGCGCCCGTCACCACGCCCTGGATCACGGCCTGGTTGGTCAGGTCGATCCCGGCCGGCAGCGCGATCGTCTGCTCCGGCGCTCCGCAACCCTGTGCAGTCGTCATCAGCGGGCCTCCCCCAGCTCGATCGGCACGCCCACGAGCGAGCCGTATTCGGTCCACGATCCGTCGTAGTTCTTCACGTTGGCCTGGTCGAGGATCTCGTGCAGCACGAACCACGTGTGCGCCGAGCGCTCGCCGATGCGGCAGTAGGCGATGGTGTCCTTCTCGAAGTTGACCCCGGCCTCCTGGTAGAGGGTGCGCAGGTCGTCGTCGGACTTGAAGGTGCCGTCGTCGTTGGCCGCCTTGGACCACGGGATGTTGCGGGCGGTGGGCACGTGGCCCGCGCGCTGCGCCTGCTCCTGCGGCAGGTGGGCGGGGGCGAGCAGCTTGCCGGTGAACTCGTCGGGCGAGCGCACGTCGACCAGGTTGAGCTTGCCGATCGCCGAGACCACGTCGTCGCGGAAGGCGCGGATCGCGCTGTCCTGCTCCTTGGCGGAGTATTGCGTCTTGGCGCGCTGCGGCACGTCCTTGACCAGCACGCGCGACTCGAGCTCCCACTTCTTGCGCCCGCCGTCGAGCAGCTTGACGTTGTCGTGGCCGTAGAGCTTGAAGTACCAGTAGGCGTAGGCGGCGAACCAGTTGTTGTTGCCGCCGTAGAGCACGACGGTGTCATCGTTGGAGATGCCGCGGTCGGACAGCAGGGCCTCGAAACCGGTCTTGTCCACGAAGTCGCGGCGGACCGGGTCCTGCAGGTCCTGCTGCCAGTCGACCCTCACGGCGCCACGGATGTGGCCCTTGTCGTAGGCGCTGACGTCCTCGTCGACCTCGACGAGTACGACGCCTGGGGTGTCGAGGTTGGCCTCGACCCAGTCGGCGTCCACCAGGGCGGCGGAGCGGCTCATTGGGAAACCTCCATGTTGGCGGCGGGCAGTAGACGGCGATTGAGCAGGTACGTGTCGCAGCCAAGGCTGAATCCGCAGGCTGCGTCGAGGAGCATCGGGGAGTGGTGGGCGACCGCGGGCAACCGGAAGCGCCCCGTCTCTGGGACGTGGGCGGGAATCAGGGTGGTCATCGCCGCGCCGAGGCGCAGCGCTCTAGGGTCGGCAGGCATCGCAGGATGCTCCTGAAGGGTCGATTGGGGCGGATCCGATGTCCGCTAGATCGTCCTCAGGCAGCGCGACAGAGCGCGGTGGCGACGCGGCAGAAATCAACCGCGCGCCGCTTCGTCAGCAGCTCTGTCGATGGGTTCATGCCGACGACACTACTCGGCGTCTCGTCATCTGTCACATCTCGTCCGGTTGCTGAGACGATTCGTGAGACGACCCGGCGGTCACGGCCGTGGCGAGCGCGGCCAGGACGTCGGCCTTCCGCGGCTGGCCAGAGGCCCTCTTCACGATCTTTCCCGCCGCGTCGAGCACGAGGACCGTCGGCGTCCCGGTGACGTCCAGCCGCCGCACCAGGTCGAGCCGGGACTCGGCGTCGACCTCGACATGGCGCACCCCCGGCACGAGCGCGCTCACGTCGGCGAGGATCCGCCTGGTGGCCCGGCACGGCTGGCAGAACGCGGTGGAGAACTGCACCAGAGTAGCCCGCACCCCCAGCACCGCGCCGAGCTCGCCCTCGGACAACAGATCCGTCACGCCTGATGCAACCGCGCGCGACCGCGATTACTTCCGTACGCCGGTTACTTCCGTACGCCGACGTTGACGAGCACCTGCCCCGTCCGGTCGTCGACGACCTCGAACCTGGCGATGTCGCTCATCGGCAGCGAGGTCGTGCTCTTGAACGCCTCCCTGTCCTCGTAGGTCTCCGGGCCGACGGCCCAGGTGCCCATGGGATCCCGCCGCCCGTCCTTGCCCACGACGACGAGGCGGCAGGTCGTGCCGGCCGGCACGCCGCTGACGTACACGCCGAGCTCCGTGCCGCCGCCCTCCAGCGGCCAGGCCATCACCGTGGCGCGGTAGTCCTCGGCCTTGTTCTCGGCGGAGAACTCGCGGCCGGCGACCGCCTTCTCGGGCATCTGGGGCAACCTGCTGGCGGACGCCTTGGGACTGGCGGACGGCTCGGCTTTTTGGCGCAGCTCCGCGTTGGTCGACTCGCCGCTGTCCTGGGCCACGCGGGGCGCGACCTCCTCCGCCGGGCGGGTGGCCTCCGGGGCCGCCGCCGTGGACGCCATCTGGGGGCTCTCCTGGATGACGGTCCAGACCGTGCCGCCGAGCGCCAGCACCGCGACGGAGGCCGCGGCAAGCAGCAGCATCCGGCCGCGTCTGGACCGCTTGGCGCGGGCGTTGAGCAGCCGGTCGAGCACCTGGCGCGGGGGGCTGGCCACCAGCTCGACGTCGCGTTCCGACACCTTGCCCAGGAACGAGGCCACGCCTTCGAGCTCGAGCAGCTCGGCGCCGCACGCCTCGCAGGTCGCCAGATGGGTGTCGATCTCCAGCGCCTCTTCAGGGTCGAGCGCCCCCAGGGCGTGCACGCCCAGGGCCAGCCGTACCTCCTCGCACGTCATCATGGCGCCAGCCCCCGCTCCTCGAGCGCGAGCTTGAGCGCGCGCAGCGCGTAGTAGGTGCGCGACTTGACCGTTCCCGGCGGAATGCCCAGCGTCGCCGACGCCTCCTTCACCGATCGCCCCCGGTAGTAGACCTCCAACAGCACGTCGCGGTGCTCGGGCCGGAGCACGGCCAGCGCCTCGGCCACGGCCCACGACTCGACCGCGCGCTCCAGCTCGTCCTCGGCGGGCAGGACCGCCAGCGCCTCGTCGCCGGTCTCCTGCGGCCTGGCCTTCTTGGCGCGGTGCTGGTCGACGACGAGGTTGCGGGCCACCGTGAACAGCCACGCGCGGATCGGCCGGTCGGAGAGCGCGTCGGGGTGCCGCCAGGCCCGCAGCAGCGTCTCCTGCACGACATCCTCCGCCCGTCCCGAGTCACCGGTCAGTCGCAGCACGTATCCGTAGAGTGGCCCGGCGTGCTCGTCGAAGAGGGTCCTCACAAGTTCCTCGTCGGCGGTGCCGGCTGTGCTCACGCCCTCATCACGTATGCCGGGGCGGGCCGGTTCAATGTCATCCACGGAGAGGCACGTCAGACGCTTCGGCCGAGAACTCCAATCCTTCGGCCACGCTCTTGACCCCGGTCACCTTCACGTCGAAGGGCAGGTCCCCCTTGAACGGGATCGTGTACGAAACGAACTGTGCGACCTGGTCGGGCACGCCCTTGATCTTCTCGGCCTGGAGCTTGATGCCCCCGTCGGCCACCTCGACCCGCATCTCGGCGCTGAACGTCATCTTCTGCACCCCTACCATCACCTCACCCGACGCCGTGAGCCGCTTCCCGTTACCGCCGATCTTGACGCCGCGCGGCGCGTACTTGTCGATCGTCGCCCTGGTCAGCGTGCCGGCGATGGCCACGCGGCCGGCCCGGACATTGGCTCTGTTCTGGAGGACGTCGGCCAGCGGGGCCGTCACGTCGTAGGCGGCGCCCCGCAGGTTCTTGACCGGCACACCCCCGTAGGTGAGCGTGCCGAGATTGAACCGTACCTCTGGATAGCGCCCGGCGATGGCCTGAGTGAGAAATGGGATGCCCTCAATTGTCACGGTCGGTGTGCCGCTGAGGTCGGAGGCGGCCGCGATCCTGTTCGCCAGGTCGCGCTCCACCCCTGCCACGGCGACCCTGTCGAGGGCGACAAGGAGGATGACCAGCACGATCAGGAAAACGATCAGCTTGCGCATGGGGCTCCCTGTCTAGGCGGGGGGCAAGAGCCTATCGACTGGCATGTCTCATTCCCCGGCAAAGCGTTCGATCACCCGCCGGCGAAGGGCGGGAGCACTTCCACGGTCACGCCGTCGCCGAGAACGACCTCGTCATGGGGCCGCTTGCCGACCGGTGAACCGTCCACGATGAACGAGCAACGCCGCACGACGCGTGCCAGATCTGCACGATTTTGTGTGATTTTCGTCATGAGTTCACCAAGATTTGCCGCTTCGAACGATTCCTCCGCAACGCCCGCCGCTTCCTTGGCCGCCGCCCAATACCGTATTTTTCCTGTGGCCACGCCGTCCTCACAATCTGTCCGCGTCCTATTGTGCGTCGCCCTTAACGAGCTTGTTCCAGGAGACGCGCTGTTCACCTGGTGGACGCGCCATGGACTCGACTTACTCGTGGGATATCCTCCCTACAGGACCTGGGCGACGTAGCCCCCGGGTCCTTGCGCGTTTGAGGAGGCCGTAATGAGCAACCTGCTCCTGCTGACCAACGCTCTCGAGCCATCCGCCGAGGTGCTCCCGGCGCTGGGGTTGCTGCTCCACTCGGTCCGCGTCGCCCCGGCAGAGGCGTCAGCGCTGATCGACACGCCGCCCGCCGACGCCGTTCTGGTCGACGCGCGCAAGGAGCTGGTGCAGGTCAAGAGCCTGTGCCGGTTGATCCGCACGACGGGCATCGACTGCCCGCTGCTGGTCATCGTGACCGAAGGCGGGCTGGCCGCGATGACCGCGGAGTGGGGCGTCGACGACGTGCTGCTCGACAGCGCGGGGCCGGCCGAGGTGGAGGCGCGACTGCGCATGGCCACCGGCCGCATCTCGCAGGCCGCCGAAGAGGACGTGCCCGACGAGATCCGCAGCGGCGACCTGTCGATCGACGAGGCCACCTATACCGCGCGCCTGCGCGGCCGGGTGCTCGACCTCACGTTCAAGGAGTTCGAGCTGCTGAAATACCTCGCGCAGCACCCCGGCCGGGTGTTCACCCGCGCCCAGCTGCTGCAGGAGGTCTGGGGCTACGACTACTTCGGCGGCACCAGGACGGTCGACGTGCACGTCCGGCGGCTGCGCGCCAAGCTCGGCACCGAGTACGAGTCCTTGATCGGAACGGTCCGCAACGTCGGCTACCGCTTCGTCCCCGACCGCACGGAGACGGCACACGTCTGAGCCGATTGACAGCGGGGCCCGCCGATGTGACACATTGGTGGTCGGGCTGTTTTCCGTCTGTCATGCCGAGGACACCGCCGTCCCCAGATTGGTGGTGTCGGGGTGGGTTCGTTCAGGTCACTGGTGGACGAGGGTGCCCGCCCGCGGATGTTCCGACGTAACGAGACGATTTGCTCGCCATTGCGGCCCGCCAACCGGGTTTACGTCATCGACTACGGCTACGCCCGCGAGTACACCCCGGCCGGAGGGCGTGAAGCCGTCCACGACCTGCGCGGCGACGGCGACCTCGTCGGCGAGCTGGCCTTCTGGAGCCCGAGTGAGCGCGTCAAGGTGGACGCGCTGACCGAGCTGCGGGCCTGGCCCGTCGACATGCGGCGGCTGCGCGAGCACGCCGCAGCCAGCCCCGCCGTGGTGACCGCGCTGGTCCAGGAGCTGTTCGCCAGGAACATGGCGGCCCGCAGGCACGAGGCGCTCGCCCGCGCCCCCGTGGCCGCCCGGCTGGCCGTGTGGCTGCTGCACCTGGACGAGCGGTACGGGCTGGCCTCGGAGTCCGCGCCGCCGCTGTCCATGGAGACCCTGGCCGATCTGGTCGGCAGCTCCCCCGACGTGGTGCAGCGGCAGCTCCAGCAGTGGGTCCAGCGCGGCTGGCTGGTACGCCCCGGCTACCGGCGGCTGCGGATCGAGGACCCGCCCGCGCTGCGCGTCGCCGCCGGCGACTGGGAGCACCTATCGGCGCCCTGGACCGGCCGGGTGACGCCGTTCCTCACCCGGCCGGGCGCCCTGGCGGAGCCGCTCCCGGTCGGCGAGCTGCCCAGGCCCCGCCAGCTGCCCGCCGACGTGCCGGACTTCACCGGGCGCCAGCAGAGCCTCGATCTGCTCACCGCCTGGCTGGAGCGGCCGCGCCGGACGAACACCATGGTCGTGCAGGGGTTACCGGGCGTCGGCAAGACCGCGCTGGTGACGCACTGGGGCCACCTGCACGCCGACCGGTTCCCCGACGGGCAGATCGTGATCGATCTGCGCGGCCAGTCGCCGAGCCAGCCGCCGATGAACGCCGTCGAGGCGCTCGGACAGATCCTGCGCTCGCTCGGCGTCGGCGAGCCGGCCTCCGACGAGGCCGAGCTGATGCTGCTCTACCGCAGCAGGATCGCCGGGCGCCGGCTGCTGCTCATCCTCGACAACGCCGCCGACGCCGGCCAGGTGCGGCCGCTGCTGCCGGGCAGCAAGGACTGCGTGGTGCTGGTGACCAGCCGGACGCGGATGGCGCCGCTTCGAGCGACCGGGCACGCCGACCTCATGGACCTGCCGGTGCTCGACCCGGGCAACGCGGTGGCCTTGCTGGTGGCGGTGCTCGGCGAGGGCTCGCCGCGGGCGGCCGACCGGGACGCGCTGGCCGAGCTGGCCCGAGTGTGCTCGTACCATCCCTTCGCGCTGCGGATCTCGGCGGCCAAGCTGGCCGAGAATCCCGGGATGAGCGTGCGGGCGCGGGTGGAGGAGCTGCGCAGGCCGGACCGGCTGCTGGTGGGCGATCCCGAGGAGGCGTTCCGCTCGGCGCTCGATCTGGCGTACGAGTCGCTGAGCCCGGGGCAACGGCGGGCGTTCCGGCACGTCGGGCTGCTGCCCGGGCGCGACTTCACGCCGAAGGTGCTGGCCGCGGCGCTCGGCGTGCCGGTGAGCGAGGCCGTGATCGCGGTGGAGGGCCTGCACCGGGCGTACCTGGTGGAGCCGCTGCCCGGGCCCCGCTACCGGGTGCACGACCTGGTCAAGCGGCTGGCCAGGGAGCTGGGCCGGCACGCGGAGGCCGGCGTGCGCGAGGCCAGGGCGCGGCTGCTCGACCACTACCTGGCGGTCGCGACCGACCCGGAGACGCCGCGCGAGTGGTTCGAGGCCGAGCGGCGCTCGCTGGTGTCGGCCGTGCGGCTGGCGGAGGAGAGCGGCGCGTACGGGATGGCCTGGCGGCTCGCCGAGGCCGTGTTCGAGCCGTTCAGGCGGCTGCGCTTCTACGAGAACAACCTGGAGATCCAGCAGGCCGGGCTGAGCTCGGCCATGCAGGTGGGCAACCGGCGGGCGATCGCGCTCATGCGCGGCAACCTGGGCTCGATCCACCGGGACATCGGGCCGTCGACGCTGGCGGCCAGGTTCATCGGCGAGGCGCTGGCCGACTACACCTCGCTCGGCGACAGTGTCGGGCGGGCCCGCGCGCTCAACGACCTGGCCGAGGTGCACGGCATCGCCGGCAACAGCGAGGACGCGCTCGGCTGCGCCGGTCAGGCGCTCGGCCTCTACCGGGAGATCGGCGACCTGGCCGGCGTCGCCAGCTGCCTGCACACCCTCGCCCGCCTGCACCTGTCCCAGGAGCGGTACGAACTCGCGCTGCAGTACGCGGGCCAGGCCCTGGACGTACGCGAGGAGCTCGGCGACCGCCGCGGCACCGCGCAGAGCCTGATCATCCTGGCCCGGGTGCAGCAGAACCTGGGCGAGCCCAACGCCGCCCTGTCGGAGGGCCTGGAGGCGCTGTCGATCTGCCACGAGCTGGGCGACGAGCACGCCGAGGCCGAGACCCTGCTCTGCCTGGCCGAGATCTACGACCTGCTGCGGCTGCAGCACGACGCGCAGCGCGACGCGGAGCGGGCGCTGGCCGGGTACACCGCGACCGGCGACCAGCACGGCTGCGGCCGGGCCCTGTGCGCGCTCGGGCGCATCGCCCGCAACGGCTCCCGGTACGACGAGGCCCTCGCCTACTACGAGCAGGCGCTGGCCGTGCAGATCGAGCTCCACCACGAGCAGGGAAAGGCCGAGACGCTCGGCGACATCGGGCTCGTGCACTGGCGGCTGTCGGACTACCTGCGGGCCGACGACTACCTGAACCAGGCGCTGGCGATCAGCCGGGTGATCCACGACGAGCCGGTCGAGGCCCGCATGCTCAACCGGCTCGCCCGGGTGCGGCGGCGCCAGGGGTTACCGCAGGTGGCGTTCGTGTACGCGCTGGAGGCCCTCGACATCGTGCAGGGCATGGGGAACCGGCGGGCGGAGGCGGACGTGCAGGAGACGCTGGCGTACACGTACCTGTCGCTCGGGCTGCACAAGCCCGCCCTGGAGGCGGCGAAGTCGTCGCTGGCGATCAGGGAGGAGCTGCGCGACAACCGGGCCAGCGCGCTGCTGTCGATCGCGCAGGCGCTGCACACGGCGGGCCGGCCGGCGGCGGCGCTGGAGCCGGCCAGGGAGACGGTGGAGCTGCAGAACGAGACCGGCACCAGGGACCGGTGGGCGGCGGCCCTCACGACGCTGGCCATGGTGCTGCTGGACCTGGACGGCGTCGAGGAGGCGCTGGTCTACGCGAAACAGGCCAGGGACGTCCACCTGGAGTGCGGGACCAGGCGGGATCTCGGGTGCGCGCTGCGGTCGCTCGGGCTGATCTCGGCCAGGCTGGGCAACCGGGGCGCGGCCATCGCGTATCTGAACGAGGCCGTGCGGACGCTCGAAGAGGTGGGCGACCTCTTGGAGGTGCGGCGGGTGACGGAAGAGCTACGGGAATTGGCATGAAATGCCGCCAAAAGTCGTGAATTCTGCTGTCTGAGGTCGCAGATCTCTTCCGGGTCATCCCGTTAGCTGGTGCTACCAGCTACTCCCCTCGGAGGTGATCCGGATGCTCCTCAAAAATCATCTACGACGAGACCTGCAGTGGCTCAAGCGACAGGCGCGCAAGGACAGACGGATCACCGTCGCCCTGCTCGTCGGCGTGGTGGCCGCCTGGACCAGGCAACTGTCGCCCTGGGACGCGCCCGACGGGTCGGAGGTCCTGCTGGGCCTCTCGCTCGGGCTCCTCGCCGGGTCGGGGATCGCCTGGCTGGCGTCCGCCTTCCTGGTCACCCGGACCATCCGGGCACGGAAGGAGCCCGTGGAGCAGCTTCGCTGGGTCTCCAGGATCCGGCGGAGCAAGGAGTGGGCGTTCTGGTCGGTGAGCGCCTACGTGGCCTGGCACCTGCTGCAGTTCGTCACGGCGCTCGTGCTGGGCTGACCGGTCGGCGGCGGGGCGTCACCCTGGAATGGGGCCGGGTGACGCCCTGCCGTCTCACGCCAGATCGGCGACCTCGGCTGAGCCCGGCGGGGCCCAAGTGAACCAGGTGGGTAGACCAGGGCTTACCGGGGTAGCGGCAGGCTGTGGGGAGGTGTGGCACGTGTCCGGCGATCTGATCGTTCCTGACGCCGCTCAGGGGGTCGTGGTGTTCGTGCACGGCAGCGGGAGCAGCCGGCACAGCCCGCGCAATCGTTACGTGGCCGGCGTGCTCAACCAGGCGGGACTGGGCACGCTGCTGTTCGACCTGCTCACGCCGGAGGAGGAGGCCGATCGGGCGAACGTGTTCGACATCGGGCTGCTGGCCGAGCGGCTGCTGCAGCGCACCGGCTGGGTGCGGGAGCAGCCGGAGGCGGCGGGCCTGCCGATCGGCTACTTCGGGGCCAGCACCGGCGCCGCGGCCGCACTGTGGGCGGCCGCCGAGCCGGACAACGCGATCGCCGCGGTGGTCTCGCGCGGCGGGCGGCCCGATCTGGCGGGCCGGCGACTGGCCGCCGTACGGGCTCCGACGCTGCTCATCGTGGGCGGCAGGGACCCGGTGGTGGTGGAGCTGAACGAGGAGGCCCAGCGGCACCTGCGGGCCGAGAGCCGGATCACCGTCGTTCCCGGCGCCACCCACCTGTTCGAGGAGCCGGGTGCGCTGGAGGCGGTGGCGGGGCACGCCCGCGACTGGTTCGCCACGCACTTCGCCGCGCCGCAGAAGCCGGAGTGACCCGAATTCCCACGTCATATGGGGATATATGTGCATTTCGCCGCTCCGGATCTGCCCATGCCCAAGCCGCGCCAATGCGTTGCCGTGACTCACGGTTTGTGAAAACGTCAAGTGCGGAACGGGGAGGACATCCGGAATTGACGGCGGTTGTGGACGTACCACTGCTAGAGCTCTCTGCCCTCACATGGGAAACGCACGGCACCCGGCGTGGTCTGTCGCCCGACCCCCTGACGATCCCGCCAGGGCAGGCCGCCGTGGTGGTGGCCGCCGGCTCCGCCGAGGCGGACGCGTTCGCCGACCTCCTGCTCGGCCTGGAAATGCCGGTCGGCGGCCGGATCCGCATCCTCGATGAGGAGGTCACCATGCGGCTGCCGGCCGATCGCGCGATCGGACTGGTCCCGGCGGGCGCCGGGCTGCTGCCGCACCGGACGGTCGAGCAGAACCTCGCGCTGGCCGTCCGCGACAACGAGCTCGTCCACGGCACGGTCGCGTACATGGCCAGGCGGATGAAGATCCAGGGCTTCCTGCGGTCACGGCCGCACGAGCTGGCCCACGACGAGCAGCTGTACGTCGCCCTGGCCCGGGCGTTGTGCAGGCACACACCGCCCAAACTCATGGTGGTCGAGGACCGCACCGGCTACGGGCCCTGCCACGCGGCCGTGAGCGCGGCGCTGCGCACCGATCCCGGCCTGGCCGTGCTGGTCGTGACCGACGACAGGACCAGGGTGGCCAGCCTCGCCTCGCCCTCGCGCGTCTGGGAGGTCGCCGATGTCGCTGAGCCGTAGGGGGCTGCTGGCCGCGATCCCGGCCGTGGCCCTGGCCGGCTGCGGCGCGGAGCGGCCGCTACGGGTGGCGGTGGTCTGGAGCGGCGACGAACTCCGGCGCTTCCTCGACGTGGTCAAGGAGTACGGCAGGCCGGTCAGCGTCTACTCGGCAGGTGACAACATCGCGGCCCTGCTGCGCGGCCCGGCCGAGGAGGTCATCCCCGACGCGGCGGTGATCCCCAGGCTCGGCCTGCTCTTCGACCCGGTGGTCCAGCGCCGCATCAGGCCGTGGACCGGCGGCCACGAGCAGCCCGCGTTCTGGCGCGGGCTCGTGACCCCGTACGGCGGCCGCGAGGAGCTCGGCGCCTGGTTCAAGATCGCACACAAGTCGCTCGTCTGGCACCGCGCCGGGGAGTTCGCCGAGCCGCCCGCGGACTTGGACACCTGGCGGCCCGCCCGCGGCACGCTCGCGATCGGGGCGGCCGACGGATGGACGCTCAGCGACTGGTTCGAGAACGTCCTGCTCGCCCGTGCACCGGAGGTGTACAACGGGCTCTTCCCCCCGTCAGGGGAGCCGGGGAACCCTGCCTGGTGGGGCGTGGCGCGGACGGAGGAGGCGCTCGAACTGCTGGCCACGATCTGGCGCGAAGCGTTCGATCGCGACCAGGGTAGGCGCGCGCTCACCATGCAGTTCCACGACTCCGTACTCGACGTCTTCGTCTACCGCACCGCCGACCTGGTGGCGGCGCCCGACTTCGCCCTGCCGGTCATCGACCGCTACGCCGGCAAGGGAGTCGCCGGGCACTTCCGCTTCCCGCGATGGCGGGACAACCCGCCGCCGCTGGTGGTCGGCGGGGACGTGGCGGTGGCGATGCGGGACGGGCGGGCCGACGCGATCGAGTTCGTGAACTGGCTGACCAGGCCGCGAAGGCCGGGCGAGCGGGACGCGCTGACGCAGTGGATCGGCGACGGCGGCTTCCTGACGCCGTTCACGCTGCCGTCCAACGCGTTGCTCCGCGGCCCGGCGGAGGAGCTGAACGACGCCGTGAACGGCCACTACGATCTGTCCGACCGGCTCATCGGCAGCCTGGAGGGCGGCGACGGGCGTGGGCTGTGGCGTGTGCTCACCGAGCTGTTCTCCGACGTGGTCGTCGGCCAGGTCGATCCGGCGAAGGCGGCGAACGACGCCCGCGAGAAACTCGTCGCGGGCGGCCGGGAGGGTTCCTCATGAGCAGGGAAAACGCCTTCCTGTTCGAGGTGGTGCCGTACCACGACGCCGGCATCCCCGTGGTCAGGCACGGCCTCGGCCGCTGGCGCGCGTCTCTCTACCTGCTGCTCGCGGTGCTGCTGTCGGCGGGCATCATCCTGGTTCCGCTCGCCGCCACCGTGATCATCAGCTTTTCCGAGGGATTCGCCGGCTACGACGTGCTGCGCGACGTCCAGGTCCTCCAGGCGCTGGGCAACTCGCTCATCTGGCTGGTGCTGGCCGTGGTCGTGTGCGCGGTGGGGCTCGGCCTGGCCTGGCTGGCCAGGAACGCGGGCCCGGTCTCGGTGCGGATCCTGCGCTTCTTACTGGTGCTGCCGGCCGCGGTCTCCCCGCTCACCACAGGCGCGATCTTCCGCCTGCTGTACGACACCAACCAGCGGCGCGGCCTGTTCAGCGCCCTGCTCGGCGCCGACGTGGCCTTCCTCGGGCCGGTCTGGATCTGGCTGGTGCTCGGGTCGGCGTTCGTGTGGCAGTGGGCAGGGATCGCGTTCCTGGTCTTCCACGAGGCGCTGGCCCGACTGCCGACCAACCTGCTGCGGATGGCCAGGGCGTTCGGCGTCGGCCGGCGGCGCAGACTATGGTCCATCGTGGTCCCCGCGCTGGCCGGGCCCGCGGCGCTGGCATACCTGTTCGCGCTGGTGGCGGCGGCCCGCGTGTTCGACCTCGTGCTGATGGGCGCGCCGGGGTCGATGCAGGCCGAGGTCGAGGGCGGCGGACTGTTCTGGTGGCGGCACCACGGCGACCTGGGCACCGCGCGTGCGGCCGCGCTCGCGGTGGTGCTGTCCACGCTGGTGGCGGTGCTGGCGCTGCCGTCGCTCGCCGGGCTGCGCGGGCGCGTGAGCTGGGCCCCGCCCCCCACTCGCCCACTCACGCACCCCCCGAGGCGGGACCGGCGAGGCCGGCTGGTGTGCGGGGTGGTGTCGGTGCTGTGGCTGCTGCCGTTCGCGGTGCTGGTGCTCACCTCGGTGCGCGACCCGGTCGCCGCGACGCTGTCCGGATGGTGGAGCGGCGGCCCGTGGACCCTCGCCTCGTACGGGGAGGTGCTCGCCGACGGTGGTTTCGTGGCCGCGCTGGGCACCACGTTCCTGCGGGCGGCCGTGGTCGTCGGGCTGGTGCTGCTGGCCGCCGTGCCGGCCGCGTACGTGATGGCCCACGAGCACCTGCTGCCGCGCCGCGCCTGGCGACCCGTCCTCCTGGTCGCGGTGGCACTGGCGGCGCTGCCGCCGCAGGCGTTCGCCGTGCCGCTGCAGCGCTGGATCAGCCCGGTCGCCGGCGCCTCCTCCGCGCTGGCCATCGTGCACGCCGCGCTGGTGATCCCGCTGGCGGTGCTGGTGCTGCACAACGCCTTCACCCGGGTGGCGACCCCCATGCTCGCGCGGCACCGCTGGGAGCTGTTCCACGTGGTACGCGAGGCGCGCCCGGCCGTGGTGCTGGCCGGCGTGCTCGCGTTCGTGCTGGTGTGGAACGACACGGTCGTCGGGCTGCTGCTCAACTGGCCGTCGGGTGACCACCTGCCGCTGATCGTGCTGGAGCAGTCCCGCCACTTCACCAGCTCCGCGGGCACGCTGGCGGCACAGTCGATGATCGCGACTGCGGTGCCCGTGGCCGTGGTCGCCCTCACCGCCCGCTGGCTGTACCGCGGACTGACGCGGGGGATCCGGCGATGACGGACATCTCGCACCGGGACCGGCTGCGGTTCCGGCTGTCGCGGGTTTACCGGCGGGCCGGGGCGCGCCTGCCCGAGCTGGGAACGGGCGGGCTGGTCACGGTGGGAGAAATCATTCTCATTCTGAAGGGAGAGGTGATCGAGGGCCTGGTGGAGGGAGTCCCGCTTTGGCTGCTCGCCGGCGTGGCCCTCTCGCTGCCCATCGCGGCCGGCTGGCTCGCCCGCGTCTTTCACCGCCGTCGTACGCCCTCTCCCCGGCCGTTCCCCGGCCGCCTGCCCGCCCCCGCCGCACTCGGCGACCTCATCGGCCGGGAGACCGAGGTCAAGCAGGTTGTGGATCGGGCAAGGGAGAGCGGCCTGGCCGTGGTCCAGGGCCCGATCGGGATGGGCACGTCCTCGGTGGCGATCCGCGCCACGTGGGAGCTGGCCGACGACGCCAACAAGCAGCGGTACGCCGACGTCCGCGGCCCCGACCGGGACCACCCGGAGGCGCCCCTGAGCGTGGCCCAGCGCGTGATGCGCACGCTCGACCGGCCGCCCGGCGCCATCCAGGAGCCCGCGGACGCGACCTCGCACGTGATCGACGCGCTCACCGGCACGAGGCGGGTGCTGCTGCTCGACAACGTCAGCACGTGGAGCCAGGTCGCCTGGCTGCCGCCACGGGTGCCCGGCGCGTACATCATGGTCGCGGGTACGGTCTCGGGCGAGCTGCCGCGGCACGTCAAGCCGGTCCAACTCGGCCCGCTCTCCCCGGACGCCGGGCGGGAGCTGCTGGCCCGCCACATCAGCGACGAGCGCGCCGACCGCGGCCGGGAGGCCGTGGGGCTGATGGTCGACGCGTGCGTGGGCAGCCCATCGGAGATCGTCAGGATCGGTCGCTGGCTCGCCCGCAACCCGAGGATCTCACTGAGAGCCCTGGTCGACGACCTGAACAGGCTGCCCATTGACGAGAAGCTCGGCTTCGTGCTCAACCTGAGCATCAAGCAGCTCAGGCCGACGGCCAAGCAACTGCTCATCCTGCTGGCCGGGCTGCCCATCGCCGAGGTCGATCACCAGGCCGCCGCCGCCCTGCTCGGCCTGCCCTCCGCCAAGGACGCGATCAACGAGCTGGCCGAGCTCGGCCTCGTGGAGAACGTGCGGATGACCCGAGTCCGGGTGACGAGTGCCTCCCGCGACGCCGGGGCGCGGAGCACGCCGAGCCAGGCCGCCGCCTGGCGGCGGCTGGTGGGGCACTTCGCCGACCAGGCCGACGCGTTCGCCGCCCAATTGCCCGCCGACGACGCCCGCAACTGGTTCGCGATCGAGGATCAGGTGCTGCTGCAGGTGCTGGCGCGCCGGAATCCCGTGCCCAAGACCGGCCGCGCGCTCGGCCGCATCGCCGACGCCCTCGAGTACTGGTTCCGGCTCGAACAGCGGCACGAGGACCGGCTGCGCGCGGCGGAGGCGCTGGCCAGGGCCGCCAAGGCGCTCCGCGACGAGAACGTGCAGGCCACCGCCGAGCTACGCCAGTGCGCGATCCTGCTCACCTCCGGCGACCCGCGCAAGGCCAGGCACCACCTCGACCAAGCGGCCCAGCTACGGGTCAAGGTCGAGTCCTGGCCCGCGGAGCTGCACTTGGAGCACGCGGCCATCCTGCTGGCCGGCGGCGACGAGTTCACCGCTGTCGAGTCCGCGCTCGTCCACTACGGCCAGGCGCTGTCCGGTGGGGACGTGGCGGGCCACGCGCTGCGGGCGAACAACATCGCCGCGCTGCTCATGCGCAAGGGGCAGCAGCTCGATCACGGTGGCTGGGGCCCCGAGGCCCGCAAGCTTTACCGCCAAGCCCGCGCTGTGCTCTTCGAGTCCCTGGAGAAGGCGCAACGGGCCGGCGACCGCGGCGCGGAGGCGCATGCGGAGGAACTGCTCGCGCTCGCGGACTTCTACCTCGGCCAGCTCTTCGACGCGGGCGCCCACCTGCGGCAGGCCGAGCGGCTCTATACCGAGAACGCCGACGAGATCGGGCGGGCGCGGTGTCTCGTGCAGCGGGCCGGGGCCATGCTGGAAGATCCGGGGCACCTGCCCGAGGAGGTGGCGGCGCTGCTGGACGACGCGCTGGACGGGCTGCCTCCGGCCGGGGTCAGCACCGCGCTGGCGCACCTGCACCTGGCCAGGCTGCGGCCCGAGAATGCCGCCGCGCACCGGGAGGCCGGGCTGGCGGCGCTCGCGCCCTGGGACGAGATCGCGGAGCGGCTGCAGGTCCTCAAGCTGCGGGAGTATCTACGGGTTCTGTGACGTGATCGGCGTCGCGCCGGTCGCCTCGGCGACCAGGCGCTCGTAGACCTCCGGCGCCGTCGTCTCGCAGCCCAGCCGGTGCCCGGTCAGCTCGCCGTGGTCGTCGCTGGACCCGGTCACGGCCAGCGCGAGCTCGCGGGCCAGCCCGCGCACCTGCTCGCGGGCGGCGGCGTCGTGGTCGTTGTGGTCCGCCTCGACCCCGAACAGCCCGGCCGCCGCCAGCTCGGCGATCCACTCGTCCGGCACGACGTTGCCGCGCTTGGCGGCCTTCGGGTGGGCCAGCACCGGCACCCCGCCGGCGGCGCGCACCAGGCGTACCGCCCGCTCCGGGTCCAGGGCGTAGCGGGACACGTACGCGCGGCCGCCCGTCCCGATCCACTCCGGCGTGAACGCCAGCTCGGGCGCGGCGATCGCCCCGGCGGCGACCATGGCGCGGGCGATGTGCGGCCGCCCGACCGGGCCGCCCGCGGCCAGCTCGGACACCTGCTCCCAGGAGACCGGCACGCCCAGCTCGGCCAATCGCTGGACGGTGAGCCGCCCGCGCAGCTCGCGGGCCTCCCTGATGCGCACGCACTCGGCGCGCAGCTCGGGCTCGGCGGGGTCGAAGAGGTAGGCGAGCAGGTGAATGCTCTGGCCGGCGCGGCGGCAGGACAGCTCCATGCCGGGCACGAACGTCAGCCCGGCGGGCAGCGCCTCGACCGCCGCCGGATGCCCGGCGACGGTGTCGTGGTCGGTGAGCGCCAGCACGTCAAGCCCCCGCTCGCGGGCCCGGCGCACCACGTCGGCCGGGGGCTGCGTGCCGTCGGAGGCGCTGCTGTGGCTGTGCAGGTCGATGCGCATCGCCACCGATCGTAGACGCAGACCCCGCTGTCTGCGGTCACACCGCGATGGTGGCCAGCGTTCTGCCGTCGAAGGTCTCGATCGTGAAGTGGTTGAGGTCGTCCTCGGGGAGGCTGGTGCCGCCGTGCAGCACCAGGGGGTCGGGGGAGCCGGGCACGCCGTACCCCTTGTCGGGGACGCCCCAGCTGGCCACGACCTCGGAGCGGCCGTCGTCGCCGACCGCGAGGAGGCGGCACTGCAGCGGGCCCTTGACGCCCTTCAGCTCCAGCGCGACGTGGGTGCCCCAGCCCTTGTCCTCCAGGCCGACGATGGCGGACGTGCCGGTGGCGGGGTCGGTGGCGGAGTATGTGCTGCCGGTCAGGAGCAGCTCGCGGGCCGGGCCGTGGATGCTGTCGGGGTTGGGGCCGCCGGTGACCGAGTTGACGGCCAGGAAGACGCCGGCCGCGACCAGCACGCAGGCGGCGGCGGTCATGATCGTGCGGTGGAAGCGGCGGCGACGGCGTTCGGCGGCGGCCCGGCGCACCAGGAGTGATTCGACCTGGGGGTCGGGCGCGTTGGGCAGGAGGTCGTCCGGATGCACGCTCTTGATCAGCTCCCCCATCGCCGTGAACGCGCCCACCTCCTCCGCGCAGCTGGCACAGCCGGCCAGATGGTGTTCGAACGCCACCCGTTCGTTCTCGTCGAGCAGGCCGAGCGCGTACGCGGCCACGTCCTCGTGATGCACCTCCGTCATGGCTGCACCACCCCCCTTTCCCTGTTGTGATGCTCCTGCGTCATGGCAGCATCACCCCCCTTTCCTCCAATGCGACGCGCAGGGCGCGCATGGCGTAGTACACGCGGGACTTCACCGTGCCGACGGGCACGCCGATCTTCTCCGCCGCCTCCTGGACCGTGCGGTCGAGGAGGAACGTCTCTGTGAGGACCTGTCGGTGGGCCGGGGAGAGCGAGAGCATCGCGTCGGTCACCACGATCTCGCGTAACAGGCGCTCGTCCTCGGCGGCCACGGGCTGCGCGCGTTCGGGGATCTCCTCGACGGTGTTCAGGGGGCGCGAGCCGGAGCGGCGGCGGTCGTCGATGACGACGCGGCGCGCGACGGTCGCCAGCCAGGGCATGAGCGAGCCGGAGTCCGTGCGGAGGTCGTGGAGGTTACGCCAGGCGCGCACCAGGGTCTCCTGTACGACGTCCTCCGCCCAGCGCCGATCGCCGCCCGTCAGCCGGATGGCGAAGGCCATCAGGGGGGCGCCGTATTCGCGGTAGAGGGCTCGGACCATGGCTTCGTCGGTTACGCGGTGATTCACAAGGGGGCAGGCTCCTCGCGCTGCGGATATCATGAAATATCGCGCTGATATGGGAATTCTTACTCTAGCCAGCGATCATGTACTTTGGCCCTCTGGGCGTACAGCTAGATTTAAATGATAAATCGGGCCTAGTCCCCTGGAGAGGGGATTATGATCATTCGGACCACGATCCGCGACCCGGCGGCCTCCGCTGAGCTCGATGTCGAGGTGACGGCGGAGCCCGAGACCACGATCGGCTCGCTGCTGCGGGCTCTTCCCGTCGCCGTCAAGGGGCGGCCGTGCTTCGTCGGCACGGGCAAGCTCGACCCCGAGGCCGCCGTCGCCGGCAGCCCGCTCGTGCCGGGGGCGACGATCAGCGTGGGAGAGCCGGAGCGTACGCAGCCCTGGCGGCCGCTCACCGCGGCCGGCGCGATCCGCGTGTTCGCCGGCCCCGACGCGGGCCGGGTGATCTGGCTCAGCCCCGGCAGCCACGTCATCGGCCGCGAGTGGACCGACATCGGCCTGCTGCGCGACCAGCGGGTGTCCCGGCGGCACGCCCGCCTGGACGTGTCGTGGACCGGCGAGGCCACGGTCGCCGACCTCGGGTCGCGCAACGGCACGCTGGTGGACGAGCTGCCCGTGCGCGAGCCCACGGTGCTGCGGCCCGACGGGGTCCTGCAGGTGGGCGACGACCGGCTGCGGTGGGCGCCGTTGCCGTCGTCGCGGCTCAGGACCACGCGGGGCCGGGACGGGCGGATCGACTTCGACCGGGCGTTCTCGCCCGCGCCGGCGGTCCCGGCGGGCAGGATCGCCCTGCCCAGGAGCGAGGTGCCGCAGCGCAATATCGCGGTCGCGCTGCTTTCGTCGCTGCTGCCGCTGCCGATTTCCATCGCGATGGCGATTCTGTTGAAAAGCGCATATTTTCTGCTGTTCGGCATATTGACGCCGGTGACGTTCTTCGCCACGCAGTGGGTCGAGGGGCGGCAGCGCAGGAAGAAAGAGCGCGAGTTCGACGAGTGCAAGCGGGAGACCGCCGAACGGATTCGCCGGCACGTCGTACACGAGCAGTGGCTGCGCCACGTCGTCGCCCCGGACGAAGTCGATCTCACCTTCGCCGCCACCCACGAGGGTCCCGGGCTGTGGCCGCGCAACGCCGACTCCCCCGACGGCCTCACGCTGCGCGTGGGGGTCGCGGACGAGCCGGCCACGATCCAGTTCGACGGGGAGCCGTGGCCGGGGTTCACCGAGCCGGTGCTTCGCGGGGTGCCTGTCACGGTGGATCTGCGCGAGATCGGCGTGCTCGGCGTCATCGGCCCGCCCGAGCCGGTCGACGCGCTGCTGCGCTGGCTGCTGGTCCAGCTCGGTACGCTGCGTGCGCCCGACGAACTGCGACTGGTGCTGATCACCGCGTCCGGGGGCGAGCACCTGGCGTGGGCGCGCTGGCTGCCGCACCTGAGCGTGGACGGGCCGGTCCCGTGCCTGGTGGGCAACACGCCCGAGACCAGGACGGCGCGGATCGAGGAGCTCAAGAACCTGGTCACCGAGCGGCGGAAGGTCCGGGACCGCCACTCCGGCTTCGGGGAAGACGTCGTCGTGGTGCTCGACGGGGCGCGGGCGTTACGCGACATCCCGGGCATGAAGGAGATCCTGCGGGAGGGCCCGTCGGTCGGCGTGTACGTGATCTGCGCCGACCAGCGCAGCCTGAACGAGTGCCGTGGCGTCTGCGAGCTGGACGGCACCGGCATGCTCCTCACCCGCGGCCGCCAGGGCCTGCCGGTCTTCGTGCAACCGGAGAGCCTCGGGGAGCAGGCCGCCGAGCGCATCGCCCGCGCGGTGGCGCCCATGCGTGACCGGCTCACGCTGGCCCGGGCGGAGAGCGTGATCCCTTCCGCGGTGCGCCTGCTGGACGTGCTGGGCCTCGGCGTGCCCGACGCCGACCTCGTCCTGAGCCGCTGGAGCACCCATCCCGGGCCCACCACCAGGGTCGCCATCGGCGCCGACGGTTCGGGCCCCGTGACCGTGGACCTCGCGGCCGACGGCCCGCACACGATGCTGGGCGGGGCGACGGGCGCGGGCAAGAGCATCCTGCTGCAGACGCTCGTCACCTCGCTGCTGCTGGCCAACCGGCCGGACGAGCTGAACCTGGTGCTGGTCGACTTCAAGGGCGGCAGCGCGTTCCTGCCGTTCGAGGACTGCCCGCACGTGGTGGGACTGATCCGGTCGACCGGCGACACGGCCGCCGACGTGTTCGACGAGAGCGCCGCGCGGCGCGTCCTGGCCTCGGTACGGGCGGAGGTCCGGCGCCGGGAGGCCATCCTGGCCCGGTACGGCGGCGAGATCGACGCGTACTGGGACGCGGGCGGGCGGCTGCCCCGGCTGGTCATGGTGTTCGACGAGTTCGCGCGCGTGCTGGAGACCTCACCCGACTTCCTGCGCGAGCTGGTGAACGTGGCCGCCAAGGGCCGCTCGCTGGGCATGCACCTGGTGCTGGCCACGCAGTCGTTGCAGGGCAAGCTGTCGCCCGAGCTGAAGAACAACATCTCCCTGCGCATCACGCTGCGGCAGAACGAGCCCTCCGACAGCACCGAGGTCCTGGGCGTGCCGGACGCCGCCGCCATCCCGTCCCGGCTGCGCGGCCGGGGCATGATCATGCGGGTGGGAGGGGAGCAGCGTACGCCGCAGCTCTTCCAGAGCGGGTACCTGGGCAACCCGCCGCCGACCGGCGCCGCCCCGGCCACGGCCCGGCTGCTGCCCTGGTCCGCGCTCGGGCTGCCGCGTCCTTCGCCCCGATCTTCGCCGGTGCGGGGCCGTAGCGACCAGGATCTGGCCATCGCCGCCGTGCTGGACGCGGCGCGGCGGCTGCCCGGCGATCCACCGTTCCGTCCCCTGCTGCCGCCGCTGCCCGCGTCGCTGGAGCTTGGACGGATGGCGGCGTCGTACAGGTCGGCCGACGGGCCGCGTGGGCCGGTGGAAGTGCCGTATGGGCTGGTGGATGATCCCGTCAATCAGGCGCAGCCGGCGATGGCGCTGGACCTGGGCGGGACCGAGCGGCTCATGGTGGCCGGAGGGCCGCAGTCGGGGCGTACCACGTTCGTCCGTACGCTGATCTCCAGCCTGGCGGCGCGGTGCTCGCCCGCGCAGGTGTGGGTTTATGTCATCGAGAACCAGCCGGGCGGGCTGGCGGCGTACGCGTCGCTGCCGCACTGCGGGGCGGTCGTGGGGGCCGATGAGCCCGATCGGATCCGGCGGATGGTGACGTGGCTGGCGGGCGAGGTGGAGCGGCGGCGGCTGTCGCGGCTGTCTCCCGCCACGGGGTCAGGCGATCCGGTGATCGTGCTGGTCATCGACGGGTGGGAGTACTTCGAGGATCGCGGCAATCCCGACTTCTTCGAGACGCCGCTGCTGGTGACCGTGCGGGGAATCGTGGCCGGGGGGCCTCCCGTGGGGATCCACGTGGTGGCCGTGGGCGGGCATGACATGCTCCGGGGGAAGACGCCCGATCTGTTCTCGCAGCGGCTGTTCCTGCCGTTTCCTCGGGAGGAGACGCGGCGGGCGTACCTCACGTCGGGGATGGTGTCACCACCGGTGCTGCCCGGCCGGGCCGTCGAGGCCGCCACCGGGCTTCACGTCCAGCTCTGCCTGCCCCCGGACCAGGTGGTGGCGGCGCGTGGGGAGGGGCGGCTGCCGAAACCGTTCCCGCCGCTGCCCGTCGCCATCCCCTTGGACGCGGTCGGCGGCGCGGCGGGCGTCCCCATCGGCGTCGGAGGTCCCGACGTCCTGCCCATCGGACTGGACATCTTCGGTGCCGGACCGCATCTGGTGCTGGTGTCGGGGCCGCCGGGATCGGGCCGCAGCAACGCCGCCCTGGTCATGGCCACCGGCCTCCTGCGGGCCGGGGTGAACGTCCTGGCCGTCGCGCCGCCCAGGTCCCCGCTGACCCGCTCGCTGCCTGGCGCCCGTACGCTGGCGGGCACGTCGTTCACCGACGCCGACCTCCGGGAAGCCGTCGCGGCCTTCGAGGGCACCCGCCACGCAGTGATCGTCGACGACTTCGACCAGCTCACGATCGCGCCGAGGGAGCAGGGCTTCGACACCCTGCCGACCCTCCTGCAGGACATCCTCGCCCCAGCCGACCTGGGCCGGCGGGCCCTGATCCTCACCGGAGACGCCACGCCCCTGCTGGAAGGGCACCGCCGGTCGCTGTCGGCCGAGGTCACCGAGATCCTCCGCGCGGGGACCCGGCTCCTGCTCACGCCGGCGAACCGGGTGGTCGCCCGCGAGCACGGCGTGAACCTGGAGCCCGACCAGTTCTTCGGCGGGCCGCCCGGACGTGCGTACCTGGGCACGGCCCGCCGCCTGGATCTGGTGCAGCTGGCCGCGCTGTGACGTCAGAGGAAAGGCGCCGGCGTTCCGAAGTCGTGACGCCAGCTGATTTCCAGATGGCTCTTCATAAGATTTCGACCTCGGGACTCACCGTGAACTGGTTGAAGACCATCCACGCGGCGCCGATCTTCTCCGGCAGGCAGGGGACGTCGTCCGGGACGTGGATTTTGAGATCGATCGAGCCCTCTTCAGTCGTCGTGGACACGAAGACCTCGAGCCCGCCGCTTCCCAGGGGGTAGCTGAACCAACCGCTTTTCTCCGGGTCCTGGCTGATTCCGAGCTCGATGGCGTCCCAATCGGCGTTGTCGAATTCGTAGCCGATGATCTCCGACACCGCGAGCATGAAACCCTTCAGATTGGCGGCCCAGAGCCACCCGCCCAGCTCCGTCATCGTCCCCTCTTCCCTTAGGGAGTGGTCGGCGGCCCGATGGGCCACGCGTGGATCTTGCCCCCTTTTCTGCTGACCCGGACCCAGTCGGTGAGCTCGCCGGTGCTCGCGTTCACGCCGATCGGCCCGTTGGTGACCAGCACCCGGGCCTTGTTGCGGACCCACAAATTGTTGGCGTCGGCGAAGGCAGCCGCGTCCAATGCTAGCTTTTCGGCCTCGACGTGGAACAGGAACCGGCTCTTGCCCGGTGTGCCGTCCATGTGCGGGATCATCCTCGCGCGGTCGACGGCGTACAGGTCATTGGTCCAGTTGCCCCTGGGGTTGATGTACGGCCGCGACGCCCCGGCCGGCCGGTACGGGCTCAGGCCGAGAGGGTCGCACCACGAGCTCGGGTTGACCACGTACGCGCCGGGGTCCCAGTCACCGGCCAGGCCGATGGGATCGAGGCTGGCGTAGCGGGCGGTCTGCGGGTCGTAGTGGCGGAGGTAGTTGTAGTGGAGACCCGATTCCGCGTCCGCGTACTGGCCGGGGAAACGCAGGGGGCAGTCGGCCCCGGACGACAGCGGGCCGGGTGAGGCCCCCCAGAGGGATTGCCGGGCGCGCCAGGCCAGTTCGCCGTCCGTGGTGACGAGTTCGGCCGGGGTGCCGACTAGGTCCGTGGTGATGGCGTAGAACTGCTGGTCGATCCACTCCTGGTCGTGCAGGGCACGTTCGGTCTGGGTGATTGGGCGGAAGGCGCCCGGCTCCCATTCCCAGGTGGTGGCCCGGCCTGCCTGGATCTGCTCGGCGAGGACTGCGCCGTCCCAGATGAAGTCGGTGCGTTCGGAGCCGTCCGCCCGTTGCTTGGCCACGCGGCGCCCGAGCGCGTCGTACAGGTAAACCCAGGTCGCGCCATCCGGGGTGGTGACGCCCGTCAGCCGGTCGTCGGCGTCCCACGTGTAGCGCCACGTCCGGGGCCTGGACGACAAGCCCTTCTGCTGGCGAAGGACCGTGCGGCCCTGACGGTCGTACTCGTAGCGGGTACGACCCGCCTGCCGTACCAAGGTGCCGGTGTACGCGCGAGGGCCGCGGGCTTCGAGCGGGGTCGGCAGGATGGCGTCGGTCATCTGGCCGGAGGCGTTGTACATGTACCTCTCCGACCAGTTCGGTCCCTGCACGCCGGTGACGCGCCCCACCGAGTCCAGCTCCAAGTGACGGCGGCCGGACAGGAGGTCGTCGATCTCCGTGACCTGGCCGTCGAGGCGGTAGCCGTACGCGCGCTGCTGGATGATCCGTGCGCCGCTGCGGAGGATCTGAGCGCGAGGGCGGGAGTCGGCGTCCCAGTCGTGGATCAGGGATAGGTCTGCGCCGAAATCGCGGGATATTTCATGACCTGCCGGGTTGTAGGCAAATCTGAGGGCTTGACCTGCTGTGTAGAGGGTCTGTGGCTGGCTCCGGGCGTCGTAGTCCCATGTGGTCTCGGCGCCGGACGGGGTACGGCGATGCGTTCTCCGGCCCAGGGCGTCGTAGGCGAAGGTGACGGTGTGGTCGTCGCAGGTCTCGGCCAGGACGCGGCCTGCCGCGTCGCGCGTGATACGCAGGTCGGCGTCGGGGTTGGTGGCCCGGGACAGGCGGCCGAGCAGGTCATATTCGAAGGTCGCACGTCGTTCGGCGGAGCGGCGTTCGACGAGCCTGCCGAGCGGGTCGTACGTGTAGCGGGTGGCCTCACCGGCGCCGTTGATCTTCTCGATGAGCCGGCCGGCCGCGTCGCGGACGTAGATGAGGCGGCGGTGGTCGAAGTCGGTCTCGCCGATCAGGTCGCCTGCCGGGTCGTAGGTGTAGTGCCAGGTCAGGCTGTGCGGGTTGGTGACCTTGACCAGATTCAGCTCGGTGTCGTAGGCGAACTCGATGCGGGCACCGTCAGGGGTGGTCTGGGCGATGGGGAGGTCGAAGGGGCCGATCTCCGTGCGGGTTGGCCGGCCCATGGCGTCCAGGTGCTCGATCAGGTTGTTCTCGGCGTCGTAGATCCAGCGTTCGGTGGCGCCGCTGGGCGTGGTGCGGGTGGCGGCCTTGCCCTCGACTGTCCAGGTGAAGCAGGTGGTGTTGCCGAGAGGGTCGGTGATGGTGGTGACCCGGCCGAACGGGTCACGGTCGTAGCGGGTGGTCGCCCCCAGGGGATCGGTGATCGCGACGGGCAGGCCGGCGGCGTTGTTCTCGATGGTCTGGGCGTGGCCGAGGGCGTCGGTGACCGTGGCCAGGTGGCCGTGGTCGTCGTAGGCGTAGGTGGTCGTGGGGTCCGCGACGAGGTTGCCGTGCTCGTCGTGGTCGAAGGGCGAAATCGTGCCGTCGAAATCGGTGATGGTGACCGGCTGGTTCAGCTCGTTGTAGGTCAGATGACGGATGGCGCCGTCGGGACGGGTGATCGAGAGCAGGTTCTCGGTGTCGTAGGAGTAGTGCGTGGTGCGTCCCAGCGGGTCGGTGTGGGCGAGGAGGCGATCCTGGGGGTCCCAGCGGTAGCGGGTTACGTGGCCCAGCGGGTTGGTCTCGCTGATCACCTGCAACAGCTCGTTGTAGTGGTACGTCGTGGCATTGCCCAAAGAGTCGCGGGCCGTGGTGACGCCCTCGGCATAGCTGATCTCGGTGTTGAAGACGCCATCGGTGCCGGTGCCGTAGATGCAGCGGCCTTCCTGGTCGTAGGTGTAGGCGTACCAGGTGCCGATGCGGTCGTGCCAGCGCGTCATCCGGCCTTCGTCGTCGTACGTGAACCGCAGCGGCAACCCGGAGGAATTGGTCACCTCGGTCAGGTCGCCGGCCTCGTCGTAGGCGTAGGAGACGAGGGTCTGGCCGGCGCCACGCAGCCGGATCTCCACGATGCGACCCTGGTGGGTCTCGATGTCCAGGTGATAGCCGCCGGAGTGGGTCACCTCGGTGAGCAGGCCGTCGATGTAGTGGAAGTCGATCCGGTTGCCGTTGCGGTCGCTGATCGCCGCGATCGGCAGCACATCTCCTTCTTCCCCGGCGAAGTGGGTGGTGTGGCCGGTGTGCGGGTCGGTGACCGTGTAGCCGCCCGCTTCCGCCCGCAACGCCAGGCGGGGGCCGTCATCGGGGTGGACGGCCTGGCCGGGCTCCGGGTGAGGGAAAGTCAGCAGCGTGCCGGTGGCGGTGGCCAGGCACACGCCCTCGGCATCGACCTCCACACGCTGGTCCAGCGTGGAGGCCCAGGATCGGCCGAACCAGCGGCCGGTCCGGTAGCTGGACAGATGGGTCCGCTCCAGCAGCAGCGGCAGCACCCCGGGCAGGTCCACGTCGGTCTGCGGGAGCAGAACGATACCGGTGGGGAAGTGCACCGGGTCCTTGCTGAAGAACTGCCGGCCCCGCTGCCAGGCCGCGCTCGCCGCGGCGCCGGCACGGGACCCTCCGGCCTGCAGCGCCGAGCGGATCGACGTCGCCCCGGCACCCAGGGCGGCGATCGCCCCGCGGCCCGCACCGAGCAGGGCGCCTCCCCCGCCGCGGACCAGGGCCGCCGCACCGCGTAACCCGGCCGCGGCCTTGGCGCCCTGGGCCAGCAGGCCCAGGCTCTTGCCGCCCGGGACGATCCCGAGCGCGGCCAGCCCCACCTGCCCTAACGACCCCCTGCCCTGGCGGTACTTGTTGAGGGCGTCGGCCAGCACCACCGCCCCGGCCGCGATGGCGACCCCGGCCAGGATCACCCCGGCCAGCCCGCCGGTGCCGATCACCAGCACCACCAGCCCGGCCACCATCGCCACCTTGCCCGCGAACGACACGAAGTCGTCCCAGGACCGGAACGGCGTCGAGATCACGTCCCACGCCTTCTGCAGGAACGACTTGTTCTTGATGCCGCTGCCGTCAAGCGCCTGCTCGATCTCCCGCACCGCCCGTGATTCGGCGTCCCCGCGCAGGTTGGCCGCCTCGTCCGCGATCCGGCGCGCCCGCGCCCGGTCGGCCTCGGCGGTGCGGGCCCGCTGCACGGCCGGCCGGACGGCCTCCCGCGCCGCGGGATCGGCGGCCCGGACCGCCGCCTCCACCTCGGGCAGGCTCCGCACCGTGCCCGGCAGTTGCGCCTGCACCTCCCGCAGCGCGCCCTGGTACTGGGTGTCCGCCGTCTGGCCCTGGCGCAGCGCCGCGCCGGCCTGCGCCCTGGCCTGTTCCAGGCCCCCGGCGTACGCCATCAGTGCGTTCCCCGCGCCCCGGTACGCCTTGCTCAGCTTGGCCAGCTCGCCGGGCAGCTCGCCCAGCGCTTCGGCGTACCCGGCCGCGTAGTCCCCGCGCATCCGCAGCGCCGAGCTGTTGCCCGACACCGCGCTCAGCTTCGCGGTGTTGTCCTCGGCGAGCTGCGCCTCCTTGAGCAGCCGGCCGGCGAGCCCCCGCACCTGACCCGGATCGCCGGGCGCGGGGTCGCCGGACAGTCCGAGCACTTCCCATCCGCCCGGCATGACGTCACGCTCCCGCGCCGCCGCTGAGCGAGGCGTCCAGCTCGCGGTGCTTGGCGATGGCGGTCTTGAGGAACTGGCTCATGCCCTCCAGGCCCTGCATGACCTGCCGGGCGCCGTTGTTCCACTGGTCGTAGTCCTGCTGGAACTTGCCCGAGGCGCGCTCGGTGACGAAGTCGCTGCTGACGAGCTGGTCGATCATCGACTTGAGCTGGGTCAGCCGGCTCTCGATGTCCTCCTTCTCCTTGTTCAGCCGGGTGGCGCTGTTCTCCACCTGCGGGAAGCTGAGGTGATGGGTCCCACCTGCCATGACGGTTCACTCTCCTTCTGGGTCGGACCAGGCCAGGGTGGCGCTGATCGCGTCGAACAGGTCGAGCATGGGCTCGGTCAGGCTCAGGTGCGGGCTGGTGAGCACCAGGTCCAGCACGCCGTGCCCGCCGGGTACGGGGATCAGGGTCTGCATGGTCACCGCCTCGATCTCGCCGGCCTCGACACCGGTGACCCGGACGGCGCGGCCCGCGTCGATCTCCACGATCTCGACGTCGCGCCAGGCCGGCGTGTCGTGGCGGGGCGGGATCGCGATGATGCCCGAGGCGATCGCCTCGACGGTGTTGCCGGCCGGGTCCTGCGATCCCTTGGTGTGCAGCACCATGAGCGTGGCCATGACGGTGCCGACGTCCTCCACGTGGTCGGTCATCGCCGCACCGAACACCGCGCCGCGCCTGCCCGCCATGTCGGCGACCTCGCGCAGCACCTTCAGCAGCACCGACCGGTGCGGCGCCAGCTCCGGGGCGGCCGCCACCCGGGCGTCCACCACGCGTGCCAGGTCACCGGTGCGGCCGGCCCGCCAGACGTCGAACTCGTACCAGGATTCGGGCACCCGTACCGTGAATCCGAAGGGAAGGTCAGCCATCGTGGAACTCCTCCACGTCGTTGATCCGGACATTGCCGCCGGGGATGAAATGGGGGATACCGGCAGATGAGCCCCTGTACACCGGCTCGGACGACGACCTCCGGTCGGTGAGCGCGAACACCAGCGACACCGCGATCGTCGCCAGCAGGATGCCGGTGAGCACGCCGGCCCCGAGCGCCTTCATCACGCACCTCCGGTCTTCGTCGACAGCGAGCCGGCCAGCGAGGCGTCGAGCCGGCCCGTCCCCTCGACGAGGGCGTCGAGCAGCCCGGCCGCCCGTTCGAGCAACTGGTTCATCCGCTCCCGGTTGTCCGAGGACTCCTCGAAGAACGTCCGCACGGCCTCGTCGACCCTCTCCGACCCGGTCCGCGCGTCGAGCGCGCCGATCTTCCCCCCGTCCAGCGCCGCGCGAATGGATTTGAGGTCCCGCGAGACGATCGCGGCCTCCTGACGGTCGGCGGTGAACTCCTCAGCCATTCGGCACCTCCCCCTTGGCGGCTTCCTTGACGGCTTCGAACGCGCGCCAGTCCCGATGGACCGTCTCGACGACCATCGAGCCGCCGGCCCGGGTCGCGTTCTGGAGCTTGAGCCGGACAGGCACGGGCTGCCGTGCCGCGCCGGCGATCGCGATGACGGCACCGGCCACGACCGCCACGATCAACACGCCGATCGCGATTCCGGCGAAGAACGCCGGCCTGCGCCACAGCGGCGTGGTCACCAGCACCGGCTCGTAAGGCGCGGGCTCGTACGGTCTCGTCCGGTTCTCGGCCTCCTGCAGCAGGTCGTCCACCGAGGCGCGGGAGACCGCCCCGGGGTGGCCGAGCAGGATGCCCACCAGGTCGACGGCCGTCGGGCGCGACCCGGGATCGGGCTGCCGGCACTCGTCGATCATCGCGCGCAACGCCGGGAGCAGCCGGTCGAGGTCGGGCTCCTCACCCTCCCCCGCCTGCCGCCCGGTCGCCGCGAAGACGATCACGTCGGCCCAGTCGCGTACGTCGCGCGACGGGAACTCGCTGTCGCGCGGCCCCGCGGTGAAGAACGCCTGTCCGTGCGGACCGATCATGACGTTGGCCGGGCTGAGCCGCAGCCCCGCGATCCCGGCCAGGTGCAGCCTGGCCATGGTGGCGGCGCTACCCAGCGCCAGCAGGTAGAGCGCCTCCCCCTTGAACGGTCCGGCCGCTCGCACGAACTCGGCGAGCGGCCGGCCCTGTCCCAGGTAATCGTCCGGCCGCAGAGCCAGGCCGCTACTCCAACGCTGAGTTTCCATCGCCATTCCCGTGGCAGCTGATTCGCGCAGGGTGGGCACGCCGATGTTCGCGCAGGCAGGCGCATTTTCCGGCCATCGGCGAGCGCCGTTTTCCGCCAGGTTGTACGCCGAAAGCCGGGTCGGGGTTCAATCGAATTCAAGAATTTTTTCGCGACCGCCGGAAAGCGTTATGGCGGGCGTCAGGAGTGAAATATGGGGCGTTTGTCACGCCGGTGGAACGGCGGTGAACAGCTCGTAGCTGTGGCCGTTGGGGTCGCGTACGTACACGCCGCGGCCGCCGCCGAGGTGGTTGATCTCGCGGTCCCAGCCGTTCATGGGCCCGGCACCGTACTCGATGGTCGGGTTGCTGCCGAGGCGCTCCATGACAGCGTCGAAGGTGTCGTCGTCGACCAGGAACGCGTAGTGGCCCGGCTGCGGCCGGTGCCGGTCGTCGAAGTCGAGCGTGAGGTCGTCGTTGACCCTGACAGGCGCGAACGGCCCGGCCGGCGAGCCGACCCGCAGTCCGAGCAGATCCGCGAAGAACGCGGCCGCCTCGTTCCTGTCGGCGGCGGGGACGATCAGGTGGTTCATGACGATGCCCATGAGGATCCCTCCGGTCGTAGAATGTATGTGATACGCATGCAATCATATGTGCGTATCGCATACAATATGCCGTAGGGTGGGATCATGAACGAGGAGCCTGACGGCGGGCCCGCCCTGTTCCGCCTGGTGCGTTTCTGGTCGCGCCGGTGGGCCGGGCAGGCATCCGAGGAGCTGACCGGGGAGCCGCGCCACGTGCAGCACATCCTGGTGGTGGAGGCCGTCCACACCCAGACCGGCGCAGAGGACCCGCCCACCGTGGGCACCGTGGCGCACCAGCTCGGGCTCGACCATTCGGGCGCCAGCCGCATGGTCAAGGACGCCGTCGAGGCCGGCTACCTCGCCCGCGCCACCTCCGACCGCGACCGGCGCCGCGCCTCTTTGGAGCTCACCGAGCGCGGGCACGGGCTGCTGGCCAGGTCCCGGCAGTGGCAGCGGCAGGCCTTCGACGAGCTGACCGCCTCGTGGGACCCGCGCGACCGGCGGCAGTTCGCGGCCCACCTGCGGCGCCTGGCCGACGAGGTCGGCGCCTGAGCTCAGCGAGCCCTCGATGACTCGGACCAGTCCAGATACCTCATTTGGTGAGACGGCGGTAGCAGATGAGGAAGGAAATTCGTTCCTGCTCCGTGCCCCGGACGGGCAGGAACGAATTCCGCTGCCGGGACGGCGTCAGCGGGTGTGGAAGTCGGGGTTGCGGGCCTTGAAGGTGCATTCACCTACGAACTTGACCGTCTTGCCGGGCTTGACGTCCTTCCAGCCGGTGCTCTGCTGCTGCGAGCCGTTGCCGATCATGTTCTTGCACCAGTACACCAAACGCGCCTGACCGGTCTTGTTGCCGTTGTTCCAGCACTTGCCCCAGACGGTGGTGTTGCCGGTGCCGGGGGCGTTGCACCTCACCTGCGCGGCGCTCGCCGTGAACGCGGAGGAGGCCGCGGCATGGGCGACGCCGCCGCCTAGTGACATCACCACGGAAATCGTGCCTGCGGCGAGAGCCAGCGAGCGCATTACCTTGGACATTCTCGTTCCCTCCATGATTGACATTCGCGCCGAACGCGCCCCGAAACGGGAAGGCGTCGTGGCGTACTTCTCGGCCGTCATGCTGGCACGCGGCTTTCCGGCCGGCCAAGCGATCTTTGTCCAGAAGTTGTCCAAAGCGGCGCTCACGCTGTTGGACAAATGAACCCGCAGGTCAGGGCTTGTCCACTTGGATGGCCGGGTAGAACGGCCGGGTCTCAGCTGCGATTGATGCTCGGCGCCATATCGGCGGGGGCCTCCTGTGTGTCGATCGGTTCCGGGCGCCGGGCGGCGGCCTGGATCCGGCGGAACACCATGCCGGCGGCCAAGGCGGCGGCGATGCCCAGCAGCGCGAGCGCCAACGGAACGATGGTCTGCGGCCACGGCCAGGCGTTGCCGGTCAACTGGACGTCCATCACCGGATACTCCAGCGTCTTGGCGGTGAACTGGGCCGTCTGCACGTCGTAGGTACGGGCGATGTCGCGCAGCACCGGATCGAACGCGAACTCCTCGCCGAGGTGGAGATATTCGGGCCGGAGACCTCCGGTGTCCGCGGCCGGCCCGGTGCCCGCCACGAGGCGGCGCGCCGCGTCCAGACCAGGCACGAGCAGGCGGTCGAGGTCGTCCGCGGCCGCCGCGACCGTCGAGCGGGGGATGAACGTCAGGCCGTGCCGGGAGCGGACCGGACCGTCGCCGACCGCGACCGTGCGGCCGATCATGGACTGCTCGGTGTAGGAGGCGAACGCGGAGGCGAGTTCCAGTTCGCCGACGCCGTCGATCAGCCGGACGCCGATGGTCGACGGCCCGACCTGGTAGGAGGCGTTGAGTGCGGCGACCACGTCGGGCGCTGCCCAACCGGACCTGGGGATCTGCGCGGCGCTGCCAGGCGAGTAGTGACGCCAGTGGACTCTGGCCGCCGCCGCGCGAGCGGTGTCAACGTCGGTCAGCCGTTCGACGATCCGCAGGGCGCCGTCGATGCCGGACAGCACGCCGGCGGTGGTGATCAGGTTTCCGTCGTCGACGTACCGCAGGCCGCTCGTCCACTCGACGTTGCGGAAATCCGCCCGCAGACTGGGTAGCCGCGTCCAGTGGGAGGTCGCGGGCCTGCCGTCCAGCAGCCCGGTGGCGGCGAGGGCGCGTGCCCCGTTGCAGACGCTGACCACCAGCGCGCCGGCGGCTGACTGCTGCCGCACCCACGTGGTGATCGCACCGGCCTCGGCGGGAGCCGGCTGCTGCAGGGCCGGGATCACCACGGCGTCGAGGCTGTCGTGCCGCTCGCCGAGCAACCGTGCCAGCTCGGCGAAGGTCAGGTCCGGCACGACGTCCAGGCCACCGGTCAGGGGCGCAGGTCCAGGAAGGATCGAGATGATGTAGGTGTTCACCCGGCCGGTGCCCGCCAGCACCTCGTACGGCCCGAGCAGGTCGGCGGCGTTGGCGCCGCTGCCGGTGACCAACAAGGCGACTGTGGGCTTGGCCGGATCATGGGCGGCGGCCTTCGCCGCGGGCTCGGCCGTCACCGCGTCCGGGCGCGGCTCGTACAGGTCGCCGAACTTGCCGATGGTGTTCACCGCGGAAACCGCACCTGGGATCAGCAACGCGGTCAGCACGACGGCCGCCCTCCCGATCCACTTCGACCGAAGGATGCCGAGGCGGTGCCGGTGCCGTAGGTACTCCTCGCGCCGCCTCAGCATGACCGCGGCCATGAGAACGAACATGAGCACGTGCCCGATCGACATCACCAGGTGGCCCGGCAACACCCCGAACCAGTACGGAACGAGGAGAACGAGGAAAGGTGCGAACATCGCCACGCTCATCTCGGCGATACCGGGCCAGCTGTGGTGGCGGACGCGCATCCAGACGGCCATGCCGATGGTCATGTCGGCGGCCATGATCAACGTGTTGACGTCGATCCGGGTGATCTCCGGCAGGACCGCGTCCCACACCAGACCGAGCAGCAGCATCCCCAGCATCATCGCGATAACCATCTCGATGTAGTGCCAGAGGAACCGGCCGACCAGGCGCGTACGTGACGTGTGGACTGTCATTGCTGTGTGCTCCTGACGCGAAGGACGTGACATCGCCGGCGTTGCAGTCAGGGCAGGGATGGGTGCCCTGGCTGGACGATGCCAGTCCAGCTCTCTCGGCGGGCGCGGGCAAGCGATCAGCGGTCGGGTTGTCCGGATAGGAGGGCTGTGTGTCCGTTGCGGTGTGGTTCATGACAACCTCCCCTGACCAGTCAGGAAGAGCGGATCATCTCGGCTTGACCTTGACGCGACGTCAACGTGTGCAATCGGAGGTGACAGGAACCGAGTGAGAGGAACCTGATGGTCAGAGCCGTGCTACGGGTCCTGGGGTTCGAGCTGAAGGGCCTGGCCAGCGTCGGGCTGTGGGTCGCTCGCCGCCGGCACGGCGTGCCCGCGGGGGCCACCGCCGTGACGTACGCGAAGGAGCAGGCGTTCACGCTGTGGCTGATGCTGTTCGCGATGGCGGTCGAGACGGTGGTCGTGGATCTGCTGCTGGTCGCGACCGGCGTACCGGACTGGGTGCGGTTCACGGTGCTGATCGCCGACGTGTACGGGCTGCTGTTCGGGGTCATGCTGGCCGCGGCCTGTGTCACGCGGCCGCACGTGATCACGGCGAACGAACTGCGCATCAGGTACGGCGCCTACTTCGACCTGCGCGTCCCCCGGGACCGCATCGCCTCCGTGCGCACGAGCCGCAACGACAACGAGAGCAGCATGGTCTCGATCAAGGACGGGCACCTCCGGGTCGCGGTCGGTTCGCGGACCAACGTGACGGTCGAGCTGACCGGGCCGGTCGCGGTCGTCCGGCCGCTCGGCCGCCGCGCCGAGACCACCACGATCCGCTTCTTCGCCGACAACCCCGAGACCGTCGTGACCGCTCTGCGCTCCGAGGCGGCCCTGCACTCATAGGCCCTGCACTCATTGGCCGTCGGCATGCGAGGCGCGCTCATATCTAGGCGAACCCCTTTCGCGGGGTTACGTTCCTATACAGCACCATCTCGGGATCTTCCCCCCTCGACCTCGGATGGAGGCGCACCTTGCCGCTCACCTGGAGAAATGGCAGGAGATCGCCCATCGTCGCGGCGATCGCAACCCTCTCCTTATCCCTGACCACCGCCGTACTGACGGCCGCGCCCGCCCGCGCCGCCGCCCCGCCGGACATCTCCCTCGCCAACGTCAAAGCCCACCTCACCCAGCTCCAGTCCATCGCCAACGCCAACGGCGGCACCAGGGCCCACGGCCGCCCCGGCTACCTGGCCTCAGCGAACTACGTCAAGGGCCGGCTGGACGCCGCCGGGTTCACCACGACACTCCAGACCTTCACCTACAACGGCGCCACCGGCTACAACGTCATAGCGGACTGGCCGGGAGGGAACCCCGACGACATCCTGATGGTCGGCGCCCACCTCGACAGCGTCGCCGCCGGGCCCGGCATCAACGACAACGGCTCGGGCAGCGCGGCCATCCTGGAGAGCGCGCTCGAGGTCTCCCGGCAGGCGCTCCAGCCGGCCAAGCACCTGCGTTTCGCCTGGTGGGGCGCAGAGGAGCTGGGGCTGCGCGGATCGCAGTTCTACGTGAACAACCTGCCGGCCGCGGAACGCGCGCGGATCAAGGGGTACCTGAACTTCGACATGGTCGGCTCCCCCAACCCCGGATATTTCGTGTATGACGGCGACAACTCGGACGGCACGGGCTCCGGTCCCGGCCCGGCCGGGTCGGCGGCGCTGGAGCAGACCATCATCGACTACTTCACCTCGATCGGCGTGCCGACCCGGGGCACCGACTTCGACGGCCGCTCCGACTACGGGCCGTTCATCGCCGTCGGCATCCCGGCGGGCGGGACGTTCACGGGAGCGGAGGGAGTCAAGACCTCGGCACAGGCCACGCTGTGGGGCGGCACGGCCGGGCAGGCGTTCGACCCCTGCTATCACCGCGCCTGTGACACGACCGCCAACATCAACGACACCGCGCTGGACCGGAACGCCGACGCGATCGCGCACGCGGTGTGGACGATCGCCACCGCCGTACCGCCGGTCGTGGTCTGGCAGGACACGTTCGAGACGGCGACCGGCTGGACCGCCAATCCGAGCAGCACCGACGCCGCCACCCTCGGTCAGTGGGAGCGAGGCGACCCGGAGGCCACCACCTCTTCGGGCGCCAAGCAGCTCGGGACGACGGTCAGCGGCGCCAACGACCTGGTGACGGGCCGGCTCGCGGGCTCCTCGGCGGGCGCGTACGACATCGACGGCGGCGTCACCTCGATCCAGTCGCCGCCGATCACGCTGCCGTCCACGGGTCCGCTGAACCTGTCACTGTCGTGGTACCTGGCACACGGCTCGAACTCCTCCAGCGCCGACTACTTCCGGGTCCGCATCGTGTCCGGCACCACCACGACGACCGTGTTCAACCAGACCGGCGCGGCGACCAACCGCAACGGCACGTGGGCCACTGCCACGGCCGGCCTGAACGCCTTCGCGGGCCAGACCATCCACATCCTCATCGACGCGGCCGACGCCTCGGGCGCCTCCCTGGTCGAGGCGGGCGTCGACGACGTCAAGATCACCCAATAGCTCCTCGCGGGCCGGACCCACCGCCCGGCCCGCGTGTGTGATCAGCTGGTCGATTCCGCTGCCAGAGCGGCCGCGGCCGCCTGTGGTCCGGTTCGCGGGGGGATGGAGCGGAGATTGAAGGCGTAGCGGGCGACGGAGTCGGCGATCGCGTCCGAGTCCACGTCCAGCGCCGTCGCGTTCACGTTGGCGATCGTGTCGCACACCTGGTGGTAGCACGCGTCATACGCGACCCCCGCCGTCCCGCCGAACAGCGCCGCCTCCTCGGCCGTCTTGATGCCCTCCGCGCCCGTGAAGACGCCGCCCGCCGGGATGCCGACCGCGATGAACGGCCCGTAGTCGGAGCGACCGAGGACTGCGGAAGTCCCCCCGAGCCGCGAAGGAAACGTAACCCGGCCGGGTACCGCTGAAAAGACCCACTAATGCGTCAAAATCAGGACATCTACTCCTCGGCGCGCCGTGCCCGGGCACGGCGCTTGCCTTCATGCATCGCCTGTACGCGGGCGATGGGGATCGTGTGCCCCTCCTCGATCAGGTCGGCGGGCAGCCGCTGCGGCGCGGGCATGGCCTCGGCCCATGGGTCGGCATCCTTGAGCAGCCCGGCCGCGGTGTGCAGGGTGAAGTCGCCCGGCGCCACCCGGTCGAGGTCGGGCCAGGGCACGGGGAAGGAGACCGGAGTGCCGGGCCGCACGCGCGGGCTGTAGGCCGCCACGACCGTGGCCCCGCCCGCCCTGGTGGAGTCGATGAAGACCTTGCCCGCGCGGTCCTCGCGGATGAACGCCGTGGTGGCGAGCGCCGGATCGATCCGCTCGGCGCGGGCGGCCAGCGCGCGGGTGGCCGCGGCCAGGTCGTCCATGGCGGTCCCCGCCGCTACGGGCACGAACACGTGGACGCCCTTCGCCCCGCTGGTCTTCACCGCGCCCGCCAGCCCGGCGTCCTCCAGCGCCTGGCGGACCAGGAACGCGGCGCGCACGGCCAGGTCGAAGGCGTCGCCGTTCCCGGGTGGGTCGAGGTCGAGCACCATGTGGGTGGGCTGGTCGCCGGCGAACAGCGCCGGGTGGTACTCCACCGCCCGCTGGTTGGCGAACCACAGCAGCGTCCGCCGGTCGTTGCACAGCGCGTACGTCACCTGCCTGCGTGACGCCTCGGCCCAGGCGGAGACGGTCTCCACCCAGGCGGGGGCGTATTTGGGCAGGTTCTTCTGCATGAAGGGCTCCTGGCCCGGGCGTACCCGCATGACCGAGAGCGCGCGGTCGCGCAGAACCGGGATGATGCGGTCGCTGACCGCGTCGAGGTAGTCGACCAGGTCGCGCTTGGTCGCGCCCGCCCCGTCGAACAGCGGCTGGTCGAGGTTGGTCAGCGCCACGCCGTCGCGCGCCTCATCGCTGGTCACCTGCCTTACCATATCGGGAGCATCCACCACGGCCCCCTGATCGCCTCCACTACCGAAGGCGCCCGGCCAGGGCCGCCGAGCCCGCCCCTCCGAGGCTCGGCAGCGCGGCCGGCCGCCCGGACAGCAGCAGGAGCAGCGCCTGGATGGGCCCCTCCACCACGTCACCGTCCCCGACCGTCCAGTCCACGTCGGTGGCGACCAGCCGCAGCCCGCGCAGCCGCCGCTGTGGATGGAACGGGAAGCCCCGCTGCCAGATGAAGGTGGCGCAGGTGCGGGCCGAGTCGAGGGGCATGGCGCGGTCGACCCCCAGCGGCACGGCGATGTCCTGGCCGTGGACGAGCACGTCGAACAGCGGGTCGAGCGGCTTGGTCGAGGGTGCCCGCCGGTGCGATCCGGCCGAGTCGCGCACCTGCTCGGCGATCTCGCGGATCGGTAGCCGGGCGTGCCGCACCGCCGTGTCATGGACCATCCGGTCGAAGTCGCCGCGGGCCCTGACGAACTCGGCCAGCACCCAGGGAACGGTGGCCTTGGTGGCGAGCGCGAGGTGGGCGGCCACGTCGCGCACCCGCCAGCCCGTGCACAGCGAGAGCCGCTCCCAGTCGGCCTCCGGCAACGCGTCGAGCAGGTCGGCCAGGCCGCGCCGCTCGATCTCCAGGGCAGCCCAGATCTCTTCCTGGTTCATCGCACACCCCCACTGCTAAGGTTGCCTTAATATAAGGCAGACTTAGCAGTTTGGAGAAGGCCCATGGCGGCAACTCATTCACCGCACGTCGTGGCCCTGCTCTACGAGGCGTATCTGCGCCTCCAGGACGTCGTGCTGGAGGCGGGCCGGGCGTACGACGCCGGCATCCGGCCCGCGCACTCGGCGGTGTTCTTCCACATGGAGCACGGGGGCATCCGGCTGAGCAGGCTCGCCGAAAAGGCCCAGATGACCGCCCAGGCGATGGGCGCCCTGGTGGACGACCTGGAGAACCTGGGCTACCTGCGCCGGGTGCCCGATCCGGCCGACCGCCGGGCCAAGCTGATCATCTTCACCGAGCGGGGCGACGAGGCGCTCAAGATCGGCTACACCGCGATCGACGAGGTCGAGCGCCGGCTGGCGGCGCTGCTCGGCGAGGACGGCCTCGCCGAGCTGAACGCCACGCTGAGCCGCGTCATCAGGCAGTTTTAGCTAGCCCTTGGTCATCAGCTCGCGTTCCTCGCGGGTGGGGATGAGCCCGGACGGCGCGTGCAGCTTCGACTCCTCGAACGGCGCCTCCGTGCTCGGCAGCGGCTCCCGGATCCTGATCGCCTTCACCCAGATGCGGGCCGCATCCACGATGACGATGATGATCATGATCGCGAACAGCGCGGCCAGGACGCCGTCCACGGTGGAGTTGATCACGATCTGCTGCATTGCGTCCATGTTCTTGGCCGGCGCGAGCAACTGCCCCTGGTCGAGCGCGGTCTGGTAGCGGTCGCGCTGGGCGAAGAAGCCGAGCCCGGGGTCGGGGGAGAACACCTTCTGGTAGCTGGCCGTCAGTGTGACCGCGACGTCCCAGGCCAGCGGCACCGCCGTCACCCAGGCCCATTTCAGCCGCCCGCTCTTGATCAGCAGGGTCGTGGCCACGGTGAGCGCCACCGCGGCGAGCAACTGGTTGGCGATGCCGAAGAGCGGGAAGAGCTGGTTGATCCCGCCGAGCGGATCGTTGACGCCCTGGTAGAGGAAGTATCCCCAGGCCGCCACGACGACCGCGCTGGCCGCCACCAGTCCGGGCCACCAGCTCACCCGCGCCATCGGCTTCCACAGATTGCCCAGGGTGTCCTGGAGCATGAACCGGCCCACCCGGGTCCCCGCGTCCACGGTGGTGAGGATGAACAGCGCCTCGAACATGATCGCGAAGTGGTACCAGAACGCCTGCAGCCCCGCTCCCCCGAGGAACCCGGAGAAGATCTGCGAGATGCCCACGGCCAGCGTGGGCGCACCGCCCGTCCGGGCGATCAGCGTCTCCTCCTGCACGGCCGCCGCCGCGGCCTGCAACTGCTCTGGCGTGATCACGAAGCCCATGTTGGTGACCGCCTGGGCGGCGGACTGGACGGTGGCCCCGACGACGCCCGCCGGGGAGTTCATCGCGAAGTAGAGCCCGGGCGAAAGAACGCAGGCCGCGGTGATGGCCATGATGGCGACGAACGACTCCATGAGCATGGAGCCGTACCCGATCATCCTGACCTGGGTCTCCTTCTGGATCATCTTGGGCGTCGTGCCGGACGAGATCAGCGAGTGGAAGCCCGACAGCGCCCCGCAGGCGATGATGATGAACACGAACGGGAACAGCGAGCCCGCGAAGACCGGCCCCTTGCCGCTGAAGGCGAAGTCGGTGAACGCGGTGGTCTGCAGCGGCGGCATCGTGATGGCGATGCCGATCGCGATCAGCACGATGGTGCCGATCTTCATGAACGTCGACAGGTAGTCGCGCGGCGCGAGCAGCATCCACACGGGCAGCACGGCGGCGACGAAGCCGTACGCGATCAGCCACAGCGCCAGCGCGGACGGGCTCAGCGTGAAGATCGGCGCCCAGCTCGACCCCTGGACCCAGCCGCCGGCCACGATCGCCAGGAGCAGCAGCGCCACCCCGATCACGGTGGTCTCGACGACCTTGCCGGGCCGGATGACGCGCAGGTAGAAGCCCATGAACAGGGCGATCGGGATGGTCATCGCGATGGAGAAGACGCCCCACGGCGACTGCGCGAGCGCGTTGACCACGACCAGCGCCAGCACGGCCAGCAGGATGATCATGATGGCGAAGACCGCGATGAGCGCCGCCGCCCCGCCGATCGGCCCGATCTCCTCGCGCGCCATCTGGCCGAGGCTCCGGCCGTTGCGCCGCATGGAGAAGAAGAGGATCACCATGTCCTGCACGGCCCCGGCGAAGATCACGCCCGCGACGATCCAGATGGTGCCGGGGAGGTAGCCCATCTGCGCGGCCAGCACGGGACCCACCAGCGGCCCCGCCCCGGCGATGGCGGCGAAGTGGTGCCCGAACAGGATCCGCCGGTCCGTCGGGTGGTAGTCGATGCCGTTGTCGAGCCGCTCGGCCGGAGTGGCCCGGCGGTCGTCGGCCCGCAGCACCTTGCGCACGATGAAGCGGGCATAGAACCGGTAGGCGATGGCGTACGAGCCGAGCGCGGCGCACAGCAGCCACACCGCGTTGACGTTCTCGCCTCTGGACAGGGCGAGCACCGCCCATCCCGTGGCGCCCACGATGGCGACCACAGTCCAGATGATGATGGAGCGCAGCTTCACCGGTTACCTCCCATATATCGGGCCATATATAGGGCGCCCGAGGCAGCAGCGCAGTCCGGCGTCCGGCGGCAGATCGGTGGTGAAGCGCCGCCAGCGCCACAGCGGACGGCAGTCGATCGTGACCGGAAGCTCGGCCAGATGCACCCAGGCGGTCGGATGCGCGTACACCAGATCGGATTCGAGGCTGCGCGCCCGTTTGGGGAGCCGGGAGCGGCGCAGCGGCCTGACAGAGAATTCACCGGCGTCCGCGCAGCAGAGGCCGGTGACATGCCAGTCGAAGAACACCACTTCGTCGTCGCGCAGCGCCTCACGAGCCGCCGACGTGAGCGTGATACGGGACATCTGTGGCTCCTGAAAACCAGGTAGCTCAGAAATTAACGTCGACTTTACCCGCCCTGGTGGCTTCTGAAACGCCGGCCTTGCTCACGAGACGGCCGGTCCAGGCGGTCCTACCGCTGTTGTCGCTCAGCGGTGCGAGACGTGCAGCGCCCCTGGCTCGGGCGAGCGAGCCAGGGGCGCGTCACTTCAGGTCACGGTCTCTTCCACGGCTCGAAGTACGCCACCGTTCCGAAGTCGATCTCCAGGGCGTCCGGCGGGTTCCCGCCCGTGGCGCTCGCCCCGGTCACGAAGATCCGGACCCCGACGCCGTCGGCCGCGTCCACGGCGAGCGCGTGCGCGCTGTCGGTGGCGCCGACCTGGCCGTCGTAGCGGCCGCTCCAGACCGGCTCGCCGCTCGCCGCGTCATAGGCGATCGTCACGTAGTCGTTGCCCAAGGTCTCGTCGTCGGCGCTCTGACCGGTGATGACGACCTTGCCGCCGTCCGGCGTCACGGCGACGTCCCAGGCGTAGTCCTCGCCCTTCGCCTGCCCGTCGTGGCGCTGCACCCACGCCCGCTGACCCGTGGCGGGGTCGTAGGCGATCGTGGTGAAGTCCGACCTCGTCCCTTCTCCCTCGGTGTTCCCGGTCACGTACAGCTTGCCGCCGGCCACGGTGATGTCGTGCGGGTTGTCGCTGCCGTGCGCCGGGCCGTCGTAGCGGTCCGCCCACATCTCCTTTCCTGTGGCGGTGTCGTAGGCGATCGTGGTGAAGTCGGTCTGCGTCGCGGCATCGACGCTGGCTCCGAGGACGAAGACCGCCTTTCCGTCGCCGGTGACCGCCATGCCGGAGGGGATGTCGATGCCGTTCGCCGGGCCGTTGTGCCGGGCCGTCCAGAGCTGCTCGCCGGTGGCTGCCTCGTACGCGACGGTGCCCCAGTCGGACAGGCCCGTGCCTTCTTCGCCCTGGCTCTGGCCGCTGACGAAGAGCTTGGACCCGTCCGGCGTCACCTCGATCACCCGCGCGTCGTCCGTGCCCGCGCCCGGCCCGTCATAGTGCGCCAGCCACACGCGCTCACCGCTGTCGGCGTTGTACGCGGCCGTGAAGTAGTCGTCCTTGACGCCCTCGACCAGCGTCGTCATGCCGGTCATGTAGACGCTCTTGCCGTCCGGGCTGATCGTGAGCGCGTTGGCCCAATCGGAGAGGGCACCCGGCCCGGTGTGCCGCGCCACCCACAGCTCCTGGCCCGTGGCGGTGTCGTACGCGATCGTGACGGCGTCGTTGCCGGTGTCCTTGGCGGCGGTGCTCATGCCGGTGACGAAGAGCTTGCTCCCGTCGGGGCTGACCTTCATCGCCGCCGTCTCGTCGAAGTTCCCGCCGCCCGTGTAGGTCTTGCTCCACACCTCGGCGCCGGTGGCCGCGTCGTAGGCCACGGTGGCGATCTTCGGGCTGAGCGCGCCAGGGGTGGATCCGAAGCTCGCGCCGGACACGTAGACCCGCCGGCCCTTGGGGTCGAGGGCGATTTCCTCGGCGGAGTCCCGGCCGCCCGCGACGCCGTACGAGGCCGCCCACGTCTCGGGCGCCGGGCGGACGAGGAGCGGGACGCGTACGGTGTGATCGCGGTCCTTCCAGGTGAGCTGCCCGCTCTGGTAGCTGTTCATGGGCGCCGTGGTGTGCGTGAACTCGACCGTGAACGACTTGGTCTGGCCCGGCCACAGGGTGAGCCGGCTCGGGGACACCTTGGCCGTGAGCCCGCTCAGCCCGCTGACGGAGGCGGTGTAGGTCGCGATCGAGCGGCCGACGTTGGTCACCTCGCGGGTCACCTTCTGGGTGCCCGTCATCCTGCCGATAGCGATCGACGGGGTGTTCAGCTCGCTCGCGTCGAACGAGTATCCCCGCTTGGCAAGCGCGTCGCAGACCTCCTGCTTGACGCCCTTGGTGGTGCCGCAGAGGAAGGCGATCCAGTCCTTGACGCCGCTGTCGTAGACCAGCCCGGGGTCGGCGGCGCTGTTCGGGGTGACGTGGCCGGCGCCCTGCGCGAACGGGTGGGCGCCGTCCAGCACGTCCCGCCCGGTCGTCATCAGCGCCGACTTGATCGCCATCGGCGACCAGTCCGGGTGCAGGTCCTTCAGCAGTGCAGCCAGCCCGGCGACGTGGGGGGACGCCATCGAGGTGCCGCTGGAGAGGTCGAACTCGTTCCCGCTGTGGCCGGGCGGCGCCACCGCCGCCAGGATGTCCTGGCCGGGGGCGGTCACGTCGGGCTTCAGCACGTCGCCGCCGCCCGCGCTCAGCGGGCCGCGGGAGGAGAACGCGGCGACGTACGGGGCCGGGGCGTCGCCGCTGACCTTCGCCTGCTCGATCGTGGCGGTCGCGCCGTCGCCGGCGGCGTAGTCCTTGACCGCCTGCCGGTCCTTGACGGCCAGGTGGACCGAGGGCACGGAGTGCAGGTCGGCGTTGAGCGAGTTCTCGTCGACGTTCGTCATGATCATGCCGATGCCGCCCGCCTCGGCGACCGCGATGCTCTTGTTGACCCGGGGCGTCACACCCCGGTCACAGACCACGATCTTGCCCCGCACCTTCGCGGGATCGAGGACCGCCTTGCCACCGTTGTCCTTGGCGGCGTAGCACTGCGCCAGCCGCGCCGGGTCGGCGCCGGCCACGCCGGCGGCGGTGGCGTCGATGAGGGGCGCGGGTCCGGCCTTCGTCGCCGCCAGCGAGGCCCCGCTGTACGCGACGCCGTTGCCGAGCGTCGCCGAGCCCTCGGTGCCGCGGTTGTGCGTACCCGCCGCGACCGTGGTGATCCACGGCGACGGGTGCGCCACGGTGGACGCGGTGGGCCCGCTGTTGCCGCCCGCCGCCGCCACGAAGACGCCGGCCTCTGCCGCGGCCAGGAACGCCATCTCCACCGGGTCGAGGAGGTCGGTGCTGGTGCCCGAGACGGAGTAGTTGATGACGTCGACGCCGTCCGCCACCGCCCGGTCGATGGCGGCGACCATGTCCGAGTTGTAGCCGTTCGCCGTGCTCGCGTCCTCGGTCGACCAGAGCGCCTTGTAGGCGGCGATCCGGGCGCGCGGCGCGATCCCGCTGACCGCCCCGAACGTCGCGGCCGGCCCGGTCACGGGCACGTCGTGGTTGCCGCCCGCCGTCGAGGCCACGTGCGTGCCGTGGCCGTTGTAGTCACGCGCCGACGCGTACTCCCACGGCAGAAACTCCTTGATGCCCGCGTCGCCGCCCCACCCCTGGTTGAAGTGCTGGGCACCGATCAGCTTCCCGGTGCACTTGTCGGCGCTCCACTCGGCGCCCGTCGCGCACTTGCCGTGGAAGCCGCGGATCGGGCGGAACTTCTTCCCGCTGCCGTCGGGGTCGGCGAAGCTCTTGCTGTCCGGCCAGATGCCGCTGTCGATCACGCCGATGACGAGGCCCTCACCGGCGCCGTTGCTGCCGTCAGGGCCGCCGAGCCGCTGCCATAAACCGTTGCGGGCGTCGAGGCCGAGGAAGGACGGCGTGGACGAGGTCTGGATCGACACCTTCCTGTCCTCGGTCACCGCCACGACGTCGGGCATCGCGCGCAGCTCCGCGGCCTGGGACTTGGTCAGCTTGGCGGCGAAGCCCTCGTACGAGTACACGTACTCGTAGAGCTTCTTGCCGCCGCCCACCTTCTTCAGCGCCTCGTCGTGCCGGCCCCGCACGTGGTCGACGTACCTGCCGACCTCGGCGGACGAAGGGTCGACCTTCTCCCCTCGCTTCGGCTTGGTCGTCGGCAGCCCGGCCACGTCGCCCTCGTAGGTAACAACGGGGTCCAGCGCCATTTGAACAATGTAAGTTTTCTGTTCCTCGGGGCCGCTCTCCGCGGTGGCCGGGACGGCGAGCCAGGCCACCGCCAATCCGGCCAGCGCCGCCGTCGCCGACCACCGTCTGCGGGTGTACCCAGGAGTTTTGGACAGGTCCATCGTCGCCCTCCGTGCCTCGCCGCGGATCACGCGGACGATCGCCGAGGCTAATGACAGCCATACGGAGGCGGCATCCGTACCGTATACGGATTTTTGATACGGATTTTTGGCACGGCACGGAACCAAGACGTCCGGTAGCCTGCTCCTGGCGATCAGCGGATCAGCGCAGGCAGGGGGTGGACGCGTGCCCTCGGGACCGGCCCCTTCGGGCTCCCTGTCCAAGGTGCTCGTCGGCCGCCGGACCGAGCTGGCGCTCCTGCGTACGGTCGTCGCCGCCCCGCCGTCCCTCGCCTTGATCCAGGGAGAGGCGGGGATCGGCAAGAGCCGCCTGGTCGCAGAGCTGTTATCGGGCCTGGCCGGGACCCGCAGGCTGGTGGGCCAGTGCGAGCAGCTCCAGGAGCCCCTGCCGCTGTCGCCCCTGCTCGACGCCTTCCGCCTCGCCGAGGACGAGCTCGCCAGATCCCGGCCGCTCAACCCGGTGATCGGCGCGCTCGCGCCGCTGCTGCCGGAGATCGCCGAGCACCTGCCGCCGCCCCTGCCGGCGCTGCCCGACCAGCGGGCCGAGCGGCACCGGGTGTTCCGGGCGGCCGTGGCCCTGCTCGGCCACTTGAGCCCGCTGGTCCTGGTCCTGGAGGACGTGCACTGGGCCGACGGCGGCACCCACGACTTCCTCGCCTTCCTGGCCTCCCACCAGCCGCGCGACCTCTCGGTGATCCTCACGGTACGCACGGAGGTGGGCCGGCTCCCGCTCCGCGAGGCGCTCGCCCGGGCGCCGTCGGGCCCCGCGCGGTTCGTCAGCCTCAACCCGCTGAGCCCGCCCGAAGTGGCGCAGCTCGCGAGCGGCATCCTGCGGACCGAGCTGCCCGGCACGTTCGCCGCCGCCCTGTACGAGAAGGCCGGCGGCATCCCGTTCGTGGTCGAGGAGGTTCTGCGCACCCTCCTGGAGCGGCTGCCCGCGAGCGAGCTCCCCGGCCGCCCCGACATGCTGGCCGGACTCGCCGTCCCGACCGTGCTGCGCGACGTGGTGCTGCAGCGCCTGTCCGCGCTCGACGACACCGCGCAGGACATCCTCGCGGCCGCCGCCGTCATCGGCATGATCCCCGACGAGCGGATCCTCGCCGAGGTCACCGACCGCGACGCGGCGGAGATCGCCAAGGCCCTCGCCACGGCGCAGGCGGTGGGGCTGCTGCACGAGGAGGACGGGCAGTGCCGGTTCCGGCACTCGCTGGCGCGGCAGATCGTGTACGAGTCCGTGGCCGTGTCCGCCCGGCGCTGGCTGCACCTGAAGACCGCGCGCGCCCTGGAGTCCGGAGCCGGCCCGCGGCCGGTGGCCCGGCTCGCCCACCACTTCCGGCACGCCGGCCGCACGGCGGACTTCGTGGACAACGCGGAGGCGGCCGCCGACACCGCGCTCTCCCACGGCAACGACGCCACGGCCGCCCGGTTCCTGCTCCAGGCGCTGGAGCTCGGCGAGCTGTCCCACGACGTACGCGTGCGGCTGGCCGTCAAGCTCGGCCGGGCCGCGGTCGACGGGCTGGCGCACGCGGAGGCCGTACCGATTCTCGAACGCCTGCTGGCCACCGAACCCCTGCCCGCCCATCTGCGCGGCGAGCTGCGCTTCGCCCTCGGCCGCCTGCTGCGCCAGCAGGGCGAGGCCCGGCCGGGCTACCTGCAGATCGAGGACGCCGTCAACGATCTCGGAGACCGGCCCGAGCTCCTGGGCCGGGCGCTGGCGGTGCTCGCCGCGCCGGAGACCGTCGTGGACCGGCACGTCAGCGAGCACGCCGCCCGCCTCGACCAGGCCGAGGAGGTCGCCCGCCGCAGCGGCGACCCCGACGTCGACATCGCGGTACGCATCGCGCGCGCCTCGCTCCTGCTCGAACAGGGCGACCCCGCGAGCTGGCGGCTGATCGACGAACTGCTGCGCGACGACCGCCTCCGCTCCGTGCCGAGGGAGCACGCCCGCGCCTGCCTCAACTGGGCGCAGGCCGCCCTGCACATCGGCCGGCCGGCGCGCGCGGAAGCCTTGCTGGCCGAGGGCCGCCGGGTCGCCGACCAGGCCGAATACCTGCGGGTGGCGGAGGTCGTCGAGCTGGTCACCGCCGCCGTGGACCGGGCCGCCGGGCGGTGGGAGGGCCTGGAGGAGCGGCTGCGCCGCATGGGCGGCGCAGCCGCCACCTTCGCCGCCGCGTCCCTGGACTCGCGGCTGCTGCACGGCGCGCTGCTCGCCGCCATGGGCCCCGCCGAGGAGGCCGCTTCCTGCCTGTCCAACGTGATCGCGGTCGCCGAGCGGGTGGGCGCCGTGTGGCCGCTCATCCCCGCCAGGATGACGCTGTCGCGGCTGCTGCTGACGCTGGACGACGCCGCGGGCGCGGCCGAGCACGCCACCGCCGCGCTCGCCCAGGTCCGCGCCAAGGGGAACTGGGTGTGGGGCGCGGAGACCGTGCTGTGCCTGGTGGACGCCCTGGACGTGCTCGGTGGTGCGAACAACGAGGCCGCGGACCTGGTGGACGTGCTGGACGACGGCGTGGCCGCGCTCGGCGCGGGCGGCGTGGCCGCGGAGCTGGTGGACGAGCTGGCGGCCGGGATCGCCGGGGCCGACGCGCCGCTCGCCCAGTCCGCGCTGCTGACCGCCCAGGCCGTCCTGGCCCGGTCGCGCGGGGCGGCGGCGGAGGAGGCCGAACGGCTGCTCGACGCGGCGCGTACCGCGTTGAAGGACGCCGGGCTGCGCTACGAGGAGGCCCAGACCGCCGAGCGGCTGGGCCGCTGGCGCTGCGAGCGCGGTGCGGCCGACGGCGGGAGCCTGCTGGAGGACGCACTGCGCCTGTACGGGGCGATGCACGCGGACCGGGACATCGCCCGCGTCTCCCGGATCATGCGGCAGAACGGCGTCCCGATCCCGTACCCGTGGCGGGGCGGCCGGCCGTCCCACGGGCAGACACTGTCGTCCCGCGAACGCGAGGTGGCGCTGCTGGCCGCCGAAGGGAAGACGAACCAGGAGATCGCCACCGAGCTGTTCCTGTCCCGGCGTACCGTCGAGAGCCACATCTCCAGCGCGCTGCGCAAGCTCGGCTACCTGTCGCGGAAAGAACTGCGCGCGCTGGCGGCCCTGCCGCTCGAAGATGAATAAGGTGGGGCTTGGAGCCGGACTGCGCGACCGTGCGCGCGAAGGTGGAGTAGCCCCTGCCGGGCAAATCCCTTTGCGTCCCCATCGGCGCCCCTGGTAGATGTGGCCGCCATGCTGACCGGAAAGCGCGTACGCCTGCGAGCCCTGGAGCCGGCCGACAGCGAGGCCATGTGGCGCTGGTACCACGATCCGGAGGTGGGCCGGTGGATGGACGGCGCGCCGCCCATCTCCCTCGCCCAGAACCTGGAAAAGGGCCAGAACCGGCCGCGCAACACCTTCGAGCAGATGCTGCTCGGCATCGAAACGCTCGACGACCCGACGCTGATCGGATACGTCGTCCTCGGCGACACCGACTTCCGCCACGGCGAGGCCACGCTGGAGACCATCGCCATCGGCGACCGCGACCACCGGGGCGGCGGCTACGCCACCGACGCGCTGCGGGTGATCTGCCGGTACGCGTTCGAGGAGATGGGCCTGCACCGCCTCACGCTGTGGGTGGTGGCGGACAACGCCGCGGCGGTGCGCGCGTACACGAAGGTCGGCTTCGTCGAGGAGGGCCGGCGCAGGGAGGCGTTCCGCACCAAGGGCAAGCGGCACGACTTCCTCATGATGGGGCTGCTGAGCTCGGAGCTGAAGTGAGATCCGGTTCGTCGTGCCAGTCGGGCGGGGTGACCGACCCGGAGACCCAGTCGCACCTCAAGATCGCATATCCGACGGCGTCGTAGCACGTGCCGTCCGGGGCCGGCCAGGCCTTCCGGTAGTGCGACTCCTTCGCGTAGCCGCTCTTGCGGAAGACCGCCCGCATCGCGTGGTTGTCCTGGCGGGTCGTGCCCTCGATCCGCATCACTTCGGGCAGCTCGGTGAAGAGGTAACCGGTCAGCCAGGCCACCGCCTCCGTGCCGATGCCCCGCCCCTGCCACGCCTTGCGTACCCGCAGGTCGAACATGGGGGTGTCGTCGGCGAAATCCTGCAGCCTGACCAGCCCCGCCCGCTCGCCGTCCGCCACCACCCAGAACGTCCGCGTCTCGTCATCGTCATAGAGACCGTCGGCGGCCCGCCGCCTGACGGTCTCACGGTCCTGCGTCCCCGCGTGATACGGCCACTCCTCGCCCGCCAGGAAGTCGGCGAGCGACTCTCCGTCATCGGCGGAGATCCTCAAGAACTCGATGCGCATTCGCCGAGGGTGCCCGTGAGCCTATGACCCGGTCAACCGGATTTCCCCCTGTGTATCTTTCAGGACGCCTGCACGGCCCGGCTGCCGCCGTCCACGGTGATCGTGGCCCCAGTGGTGAAGGTCGCCTCGAAGGCGAGGAAGAGCACCGCGGCGGCCACCTCGTCCACCCGGCCGTGGCGCTTCATGGGCGTGAGCTGGTCGCCCAGCTTCCCGAAGGCCGCACGGTCCGAGCCCTTGCCCTGGAGGGCCTGGCCGGCGCCCACGCCGTCGCGGGCAACCACCGCACGGCGGCCCGCCTACTGGGCGCCGCCTCGGCGGCCCGCGACTCGGTCGGGGCTCCCTTGCCCACCGGCGAGCGAGGAGACGTCGACCGCATCGCGGATGCGATTCGGAGCGCGGTCGGCGTGGACGCCCTTGCTCGCGAGTTCGAGTGTGGCCGCCTGCAGTCGGACATGTACGAGCCGCTTCAACGGCCTTTGGACCCGTTGCCGCCGACCGAAGGTGGGCTCGTACGACCGGCCCGGGTCACGCGTACGAGACCGGGCCCGCCCCCGCGAAAGGGGGCGGACCCGAGGATGGGCTAACTGACCACGGTGATGCGGTTGGTGGCGGGCGGGGCGATGGGGTTGTTCGTGCCGAGCTGCTCGACGAAGGCGTCGATGTCCAGCGGCCCGCTCCACAGATCCGTCCCGTCCCGGAAGGCGAGGAACGCGTCCCCACCGCCCACCAGGAAGTTGTTCGCCGCGACCCGGATGGACTGCGCGTCCGTCACCGGCACCCCGTCGATCTTCATGTCCGACACCTTGGAGCCCCAGGGGGCGCTCTGGCTGTAGGTGTAGGTGAAGTTCGCCGAGGGCTGCAGGATCTTGGTGAACGCCTGGTTGTTCGGCCCGCCGGTGAACTGCTGCTCCAGCAGCGTCTTCAGCTGGGCGCCGGTCAGGGTCACGACCTGCATGAGGTTGTTGAACGGCTGCACGGTGAACGCCTCACCGTACGTCACCACCCCGTCGCCCTCCCCCACCGGGGAGCCGGCGTACGTCAGCGAGGCCCGCACGCCACCCGGGTTCATCAGGGCGATCTGCGCGTTGCCGCCCGTCTTGGTGGCGGCCAGTTGGCCGTCGGCGATGAGGTTGCCCAGGGCGGACTCGCCGGAGGGTGCCGCCGTGTTCGTGATGTCGGTGGTGATCGTGCCGACCGCCTTGTTGGCGACGGGGGCGACCCGGTCCTTCCACGTCTTGACGAATTCGGAAATCTCGGTGTCCGGGGTGACCGTGCGGGTCACGACGTGGTTGTCCGCGACCACTGAGGCGCGGTCGATGTCCTGGGTCCTGAGGTCCACGTTCAGGTCCACCTGCGTGATGACGCGCCCGAACGAGCCGCCCTGCGAGTAGAGACGGTCCGTGCCCGCCGGGTCCTTGACCTTGCACAGGTACGCCTGGTGCGAATGGCCGCTGAGCACCATGTCGATCTCGGGGTCCACCTGCGTGGCGATGCGGTTGCCCAGCCCCGGGACGGCGCTGCACGCGTCGGGCGACTGGCCGGCGGTCACCTGGTCGCCCTCGTGCACGAGCACGACCTGCGCCTCGACGCCCACCAGCTTGAGGATCTTGGAGGCGACGTTCGCGGCCTTGACCTCGTCCACGAACTTGAGGTCCTTGATGCCCTCGCTCGTGACGATGCTCGGCGTGGTCTGCGTGACGAGCCCGATGAAGCCGATCGGGACGCCGTTCATCCACTTGACGCTGACGGGCGGCAGCGCGGGCACGCCCCAGTCGGACAGCAGCTTCTTGACCTGCGTCTGCTGGGCGCCGAGCGCGGCGAGCGCGTCGGTCTTCTCGTTGGGGTTCTTGAACAGGACGTTCGCGCCGACGTAGTCGAATTTCGCGCCCTTCCACTCGCCGGCCGGCGAGCAGCCGTCGACCGGGTGGCAGCCGCCGTCCATGATCCGCCGTAGCTCGGCGTACCCCTCGTCGAACTCGTGGTTGCCCACCGCGGCCACCTTGAGCCCCAGCTTGTCCATGAACTCGATGGACGGCTCGTCGTGGTACGCCGCCGAGATCAGCGGCGTCGCCCCGATGAGGTCGCCCTGGGCCACGGCGATGGTGTTCGTGTCGGCCAGGGCCTTCATGTGCGTGGCGATGTACGCCGCGCCGCCGGCCTCGACGGTGTGGCCGTGCTCGTCGATCATGCGTCCGGAGGACCCGGTGGGGGGCTCGAGGTTGCCGTGGAAGTCGTTGAGCGCGAGCAGCCGTAAGGGGACCGTGCGGGCGGCCTTGCTCGCGTCCGCCGGGAGGGTGGCGAGCATCACCGCACCCGAGGTGACGGCTCCGGCCAGCGCCAGCCGGAGGAGGGAACGAGACGTCATGGCCCTAGACGTTACGGCGGGAATCCGTAGGGCCATCGTCGCAAAGCTAACGATTTGCCAGGCAGTCACATGGCGTTATTTGCCAGTCATACGCCTAGAGTTCCTTCTGTGAGCGTGCACGTAAAGATCAGGGAACGGCTCGACGAGCCAGAGATCGCCGAGGTCCTCGGCCTGGTGACGGCGGCGACGGAGGCCGACGGCGTCCGCCCGCTCAACGAACACGTGATGCTCCACCTGCGGTACGGCGGCGACCCGCAGGCCCGCTCGTTCCTGCTCTATGACGATGGCTTGGTGGGCTATGCCCACATGGACCCGACGGACGAGGTCGAGGGCCCGAGCGCCGAGCTGGTCATCCACCCGGCCCACCGCCGTCAGGGCCACGGCACGCGCCTGCTGAGATCCGTACTGGACCTGACCGACGGCCGGCTGCGGCTGTGGGCGCACGGCGACCACACGGGCGCGGGGGCGCTGGCGGCGGCTTTCGGTCTCGAACGCGTGCGCTCGCTCTGGCAGATGCGCCGCTCCCTGTTCGCCCCGCTGGAGCCCTCCACCCTTCCCGAGGGCGTGCGGCTGCGCACGTTCGTGCCCGGCCAGGACGAGGAGGCGTGGCTCAAGGTCAACGCCGCGGCCTTCGCCCACCACCCCGAGCAGGGCGCGTGGACGATGGACGACCTGCTGCGGCGCGAGCAGGAGCCGTGGTTCGACCCGGAGGGGTTCTTCCTGGCGGTCCGCGGCGAACGGCTCGCCGGCTTCCACTGGACGAAGATCCACGGCTCGTCCGGCCACGGCCACGAGCCGCTCGGCGAGGTCTACGTCGTCGGCGTGGACCCCTCACAGCAGGGCACCGGCCTGGGCAAGGCGCTCACCCTGGCCGGGCTCATCCATCTGCGTGCGCGCGGCCTCGCCCAGGCGATGCTGTACGTGGACGAGGCCAACACGGCGGCGATCAGGCTGTACGAGTCCCTGGGCTTCGCCCGGTGGGACGTGGACGTGATGTACGCGGTCGCGTAGGCGCGTCGTTTCTACTCCACGATCGCGTGGAGGAGGAAATAGGTGACGGCGGCCACCAGGGCCGCGGCGGGGATGGTCAGGATCCAGGCGGTCACGATGTTGCCGGCCACGCCCCACCGCACGGCGCTGAGCCGTTTGGTCGCGCCGACACCCATGATCGCCGAAGTGATCGTGTGCGTGGTGGAGATGGGCGCGCCGAATCCCATGGCCGCCACGTACAGAACGGTCGACGCCGCCGTCTCGGCGGCGAAGCCCTGCGGGGGGTCGAGCGCGATGATGCGCCGGCCCAGCGTCCGCATGATGCGCCAGCCGCCGGCGTAGGTGCCCAGAGAGATCGCACCCGCGGCGGACAGGATGACCCACTGCGGGATGGGATCGGTCGGGGCGGCGAAGCCGCCGACGGTGAGGGCCAGGAAGATCACGCCCATCGTCTTCTGCGCGTCCTGCAGGCCGTGCCCGAGCGCCATGGCGGCGGCCGAGACGGTCTGCGAGTAGCGGAAGCCGCGATTGGTCTTGCCCGGCTGGCTGTTGCGGAAGATCCAATAAATTGCGATCATGATCAAGGCGGCGAGGCCGAACCCGATCGTCGGCGAGAGGATCATCGGGATGACGACCTTCTCGACGACGCCATCCCAGTGCACCACGCTGGCCGAGGCCATCGCGGCGCCCACCAGGCCGCCGATGAGCGCGTGACTGGAGGAGGAGGGCAGGCCGAAGTACCAGGTGACCAGGTTCCAGGCGATCGCACCGATGAGCGCCGCGGCCACGATGACCAGGCCGTGTGAGCCTTTTGGCGCGTCGATGATGCCCTTGCCGACCGTCGCGGCGACCTGGGTGCCCAGGTGGGCGCCGATGAAGTTCATGGCCGCGGCCATGAACAACGCGGCCCTGGGGGTGAGGGCCCGGGTCGAGACGGAGGTCGCGATGGCGTTCGCCGCGTCGTGGAACCCGTTGGTGTAGTCGAACGCCAGGGCGATGGCGACCACGCCGATGACGAGGGCGAGCGTGAGGTCCACTGGGCCTAGCTTTCCTTGACCGCGATCGACTCGACGGTGTTGGCCACGTGCTCGAAGGCGTCGGCCGCCTCCTCGAGGGCGTCGACGACCTCCTTCATCTTCATGACCGTGAGGGCGTCGTACTCACCGCTGAACAGCTTCGCCAGCAGCCTCCTGTAGACCTGGTCGCCCTGGTTCTCCAGGCGGTTGACCTCGATCCAGTACTCGTTGAGGTTCTTCATCGACCGCAGCCGGGGCATGGCTTCGGCCGTCAGCTCGGCGGCCCGCTCAAGCACTTCGACCTGCCTGACCACGTCCTTCGGCAGGTGGTCGATCTGGTAGAGGACGATGAGGTCGGAGGCGGCCTCCATGGCGTCCATCACGTCGTCGAGGTTGGAGGCGAGGCGGTAGATGTCCTCGCGGTCGAACGGGGTGATGAAGCTCTCATTGAGCCGGTTCATGATCGCATGGGTGCGCTCGTCACCGGCGTGCTCGCAAGCGCGCATCTTCTCGGCCAGGGCCTCCCTGTCCGAGCCGTCACTGATGATCTCTACAAGCAAACGGGAGGCTGTGACCAGGTTGTTCGCGGAGTCGGCGAACAGGTCGTAGTAGCTGTCCTCACGTGGCGTGAGACGCAGGCGCACGTCGTTCTCCAGATGTGCGGGGATGGTCCGTGGAAGAGGGTATGGCCTACCAGGCGAAATGCGAACTTCATGTCCCCTTCGCCTACTGGCTACCCGGCGTTTGTTGTGCAACACCGAATTTGCGCGTAGTTTTGGGCCCTTTTGCAGCTCATACCGCCCTCAACCAGCCCGCACGCCTCCGCCGGCCCGGTACAACTGGCCTCTCGGCCACCCCAAAGTTTCCCTGTCGTTCATCTGATGTTCATCTTGTTCATATCTTCGTACGGTGGAAGTTCCGGAACGACCTGGACGGCGTGGGCCCCCGCTGCCCCTGATAGCGCGACCCGTACTTGGCCGACCCGTAGGGGTGCTCGGCGGGAGAGCTGAGCTTGAACACGCACAACTGCCCGATCTTCATCCCCGGCCAGAGCTTGATCGGCAACGTCGCCACGTTCGACAACTCCAGCGTCACATGCCCACTGAACCCCGGATCGATGAACCCGGCCGTCGAATGCGTCAGCAACCCGAGCCGCCCGAGCGAACTCTTCCCCTCCAGCCGCGAGGCCAGCGCGTCGGACAACGTGACCATTTCGTACGTGGAGGCCAGCACGAACTCCCCCGGATGCAGGATGAACGGCTCATCACCGTCGGGCTCCACCATCCGCGTCAGATCCGGCTGCTCCACCGACGGATCGATGTGCGGGTACCGATGGTTCTCGAACACCCGGAAGAACCGGTCGAGCCGTACGTCGATGCTGGAGGGCTGGATCATGTCCCGATGGAATGGATCAAGCGCGAGCCGGCCGGCTTCGATCTCGGCGAGGATGTCACGGTCAGATAGCAGCACGCAGAGCAACCTACCGCCCGGCCGGAAACTCCGGGATCCCGGGATTGCTGTTGTGGGACAAGTTTCCGCTACAGTGGGGGGCGCGACTTCGGGTCGTGCGCGGGTGTAGTTCAATGGCAGAACATCAGCTTCCCAAGCTGACAGCGCGGGTTCGATTCCCGTCACCCGCTCCACTCTTGTGTGAGCCCTGACCAGGCGATCCCTTGATCACTGGCAGGGCTTTTCGCTTCTCTGGTCACACCGTGGCCACACGGCGTGAAAATGATCTCTCCGATTCCCTTTGAAAGGGCCGCTGACCTCCACAAACTGGGTCGCGTGGCAAGCATTGACAAGCGCAAGACCCGCAGCGGCGCCATCCGTTACCGGGTCCGGTGGCGCATCGGTGGCACTCGCAGCGGCGACTGGGCATCGGAGACGTTCGACCAGAAGGCGCAGGCGGTGACCTTCAAGCTCGCGGTGGAGGCATGCGGGCACTACTGGCCGGACGGATGGATCAAAGGATTCGGGTGGGCTCCTGAGACGCCTACGGCGCCGGAGCCTGATCCGCCGGTGCCCTTCAGCGAGTACGCGCAGCGTTTCGTCGCGAGCTTGTCAGGGATCGAGGACCGTACCCGCAGTGACTACCTGCGCGACCTCAAGAACCACATCCTGCCGATCTTCGACGCTCTCGATCTTCGCGATGAGAGCCAGGCCTTCGATCGGGCAACCGTCTCCACCTGGGTGAACCAGCTCCACCGCGGCATCCCGGACCCTGCCGAACCTCGCCAGTGGCTCCGGCGACCTTTGGCCCCCAAGACCATCCAGAACCTGCACGGACTGCTCTACACGATCCTGCAGAGCGCGGTGGAGGCCGTACCGCCGATTCGCAGCTTCAATCCTGCCGCGCGCGCACCCGCCTTCCTCATCTGGATGACGGTGAGGGGGACGACGAGATGGTCTTCCTCACCGAGCAGGACTTCATCTTGCTGCGCTCCTGTGCCAAGGCTGATGTCCGCGACTTGCTCACCGTGTTCGTCGGGACAGGCCTGCGCTATGCCGAGCTGGCCGCCCTCCAGGTGCGCGATATCGAGCCGTTCGCCAAGCCGGTGCCGACCTTGCGGGTACGGCGGGCGTGGAAGCGGCAGGCGGACAACACCTTCAAGCTGGGCCCGCCCAAGACCAAGCAGTCCCGGCGGACCATTGCCCTGTCCCCGATGGTCTTGGACGCGATCCTGCCGCACGTAGCCGGCAAGTATCCGGAGGAGTTCGTCTTCAAGTCGCCGACCGGGTCGTGGTGGCGACACTCATCCTTCTATGACCGCCGCTGGCTGCCGGCGGTCGATGACGCCATCAGCCGCGGACTGACCAAGCGGCCCCGCATTCATGATCTTCGTCACACACACGTCGCGTGGCTGATCTCGGACAACATCCCGATGGCCGCCATCCAGCGGCGCATGGGCCACAAGTCGATCACCACGACCATCGACCGCTACGGCCACCTGCTGCCCTACGTAGACCAAGACCTCATCGAATCCATCGATCGCGCCCTCGGCGGTGGCCTTCGCGCTGTCCGCTCGGTCGCCTGACCCCTTGAAGGAGCGAGTGACGATGCAGACCCCGAGTCCGGACTCGGACTCACCGTCGCTTCCAGCGCGGCGAGTGAGCGTCTCGGAGGAGGCATTCACCCAGCGGATCGTCACGGCCACGATGCTCACCATCGCGGCCCTGACCTTCGCCTTCTCCTTTGGCAACGTGTGGTCGCTGGGGTTGAGACTCGGCGTCGCGCCCTGGCTCGCGCCGTTGATCGGTCCTGCGGTGGATCTGTCGGTGATCGGACTGATCGTGGGAGTCCGTCATCTGGCCCTGTGCGGAGTACGGGCCGCCGAACTGCGTCCCGCTCGGCTGCTCCTGGCCTTCTCGGGTCTGGCGACGTTAGCGCTGAACATCGCCGAACCCATAGCCGGAGGCTTGTACGGCAAAGCCGCCTTCGAAGCCTCGCCTCACAGCCGCCCCGGCCCGTAGGCCGGGGCGGTCCGATCTTGTTCACCTGCCCGCGGGCGATGCACCGCTTTACGGCGTCAGCTACTCGCAGCATGGCATCGAGGCCGAGCAAAGCATCGGCCGTAGGCTCCCGCATCCGTACGCCTTGGCCGTGTCAGGCAGAGCGGACACGCAGGATTCAGTGGATGGTCAGCACGGTCACTCGGTTACAGATGATCTCCCCTCATGATTCCCGGCCACGGCGAGGCAGAGCATCCCAACCGAGCTCACACAGGCCTCTCACCTGGGATTTCAAGATGGCGCATGCTCCATGAGGTCCGCCAGGTCGAGCCATACCGCAGCGTCGTCAGCGACGATCATGCGGCACCTCCTGTGGCACTTCCTGTGGGATGAGAAATCTCGGCGGCCGCGTGCCAGGAGCCCCCATCCGGACCGTGAAAGCCCCTGCGAAAGCCGACCATGCTCAGTACCATGCTCAGTGAGCATGCTGGTGAGCATGGTAGGTGTCAGGGGTGCCGATGCTTGACGACGAGCTGGCCGAGATCGTGGACAACCTGCGCGCCATCGGCGCGGATATCACTGATGTGGAGGTGAAGAAGGCCGAGGGTGGTCTGCCGAAAAGCCTGCGGGAGACGCTGTCGGCCTTCGCCAACGCGCATGGCGGCGTGATCATTCTGGGGTTGGACGAAGCGCGGGGCTTCGCAACGACAGGGCTGGCCAACCCGGCCAAACTTGCCGCCGATCTGGCCGCCCTGTGCTCGCAGGACATGGAGCCCGCTATCCGGCCGCTGATCCGGATCCACCGATTCGAGAATCAGCATGTGCTGGTGGCTGAGGTCCCGGAGGCCGACCCAGCGCACAAACCCTGCTTCGTTCGGGGTGCGGGGATCGCCAAGGGCAGTTTCATTCGGATCAGCGACGGCGACCGCAGGCTCTCGCCGTACGAGGTGCAGATCATGCTGTCCTCCCGCGGTCAGCCGCGGGAGGACGAGCAGCCGGTGCCGGGGGCGGGCCTGGGTGAGCTAGACGAGGCCAGCGTTCATGCTCTGGTCTCCCGGTTGCGGACAAGCCGTCCCTATGCCTTCAAGGACCTTGACCAGCTCGGCGTCCTTCGCCGCGCCAGGGTGCTCGTGCCCGATGAGCGCGGCGGCGATGTGGTCTCGCTGGGGGGACTGCTGGCGCTGGGCTCCTATCCCCAGGACCGGTTCCCGCAGTTGATGGTCACCTTCGTCCACTACCCCACAGTTACCGGGGAACCTTCACCTGCGGGTGAGAGGTTCCTGGATAACGTGACCCTCGAAGGCCCAATCCCGGCCATCGTCCGCGACACGCTGGCGGTGCTGCACCGCAACATGTCCCGCCGCGCGATCATCGTGGGCAGCGGACGTCAGGACGTGTGGGATTACCCGGATACCGCGCTTCGCGAAGCACTTGTCAACGCCCTTGTACACCGCGACCTGTCGAGCGGTGCCCGCGGCACCCAGATTCAGGTCGAGATGTATCCGGACCGGCTGATCATCCGCAACCCTGGCGGCCTTTTCGGCCCGGTCACCCTCGACAGTCTGGGCGAGGAAGGCATCTCCTCGGCGCGCAACGCCACACTCATCAAGATCCTCGAGGAGGTGCCCGTCCCGGGAGAAACCCGGACCGTCTGCGAGAACCGCGGCTCCGGGATCCGGGCTATGTTCGGCGCCCTACGCTCGGCCGGGATGAGCCCTCCGCAGTTCGACGATAAGGTCGCCACCTTCGTCGTCACCTTCCCCAACCACACCCTGCTCAGCAGGGACATGATCAGATGGATCGGCGGGCTGGGGGAGCGCGACCTGACCGACAGCCAGTGCATCGCGCTGGCACTGTTGCGTGAGGAAGGCGCCTTGGACAACCGCAGCTACCGCAACGCCACCGGCGTGGATTCCCGCGTCGCCACTACCGAACTCCAGGACCTGGTGGCCCGTGAGCTCATCACCCAGACAGGCACCCGTCGTTGGGCGCGCTACCAGCTCACCCCTCGAGCGACCGAGCGCGAGGTGGCTGGTCCGGATGATCGCCGGCAGGTGATCCTGCGCGCTCTCGGCGAGGAGACTCTGTCCCGCGGAGAGTTGGCCGCCCGTACCGGGATGAGCGGCCCGACCGTCCGCCGCTGGCTCAAGACCATGCGCGACGAGGGACTGATCGAGATTGTCGGAGACAACCCTCGCAGCATGCACGTCCGTTACCGGCGGAGCCGACAAGACCCGCTCTTCCCATCGGCCTGACTCAGGTTCCCGCCAACCGGCAGCCACGGATTAATCGGTGTGCCCCTGTGAGCACACGGGGGCGCGTGAAGTCAGCTCAACCTCGCTGAACCATGGGGAAGGCGGTCGGCCTGACGAGTGAAAACGGCAAACGCGCAGGTGAGAACCCTCTTACCCGTCCGGTTCGATTCCCGTCACCCCGCTCCACTGTTAAGGCCTAGGTCAGGAACATGTGATCCCAACCCGGGCCTTGATCTTTTGTGTGGGGCTATTCTCACTCGCGTGCCAGATCAGTTGATCTTACGGGCCATTACGGGCCATTAGCCGGACGGCACCAGCGCTCCCGCCTCGCCCTCATCTCCCTCGTCATCCTTCCCTTCGGCTCGAGACCTTCCTTGACGATCTCTCCGAGAGCATCGGCGATCTTCCGGGCACGATCTTTCGCCGTGTGCAGATTGATCCCCCACGTCAACGGCTCATGCTGGAGCCCGCACTGGCCCGCGTCGGAGTAGAACCGCATGGCGCTGACACTCAGACCGGTCCGGCATGCCACATCCCCGCTCGGGTACAGCTCGTTGTCGTCCGCCACTGTGGAGTCAGGCATCGAGGGCTAGGCCCCGTTGGAGGACCTCGGAAGGTACCCGGGGTCCTCCAGCGGCTGTCGGTTGTTCGGTCAGCTGACGCTGGCGGGTTGGGCGGACAGGAGGGTTTGGGTCCAGCCTTCGGTGCCGACGGCGCCCTGGCTGCTGAGGTCGTCGCCCTGGCCGTCGTAGGGGTTATTGTCGTCGTAGCGCAAGAGAGAGCCGTCGCTCCGGTGGCCGTAGTACACGCCCCCACCGGGTGACAGGAGATGGTCGAAGACCTGCCAGGTGGCGTCGCGTAGCTGGTACCTCTGCCAGGAACCGGGGCCGTTGATCTGGTAAGAGATCAGCTTGCCGTCAGCCGTTGTGCCAAGAAGCCAGCCAGGGCCGGTCGCGGTCAGGGTCTTGAGGGTGAAGCCGTCTCCGATGGCGTTGCCACTGATGTTGTCGATGGTGGGCTTGGTCGCGTTGACGGTGTAGCGGCGCAGGGTCCCGCCGGCGATGCCGAACAGCTGGCCGTTGCCGTCGTAGGCGAGGAGGTCGTGGGTGTAACCGCTGCCGAGATAGACAGGCGGCTCGAAAATGAGGCTGTCACGATTGGTCTGGATATCGACCCGGTAGAGCCGGCCCTCCGGCCCCTTCTCGGTGACCAGGATGGTATTGAAGTCCAGCGTCGCCATCGCCTTGGGAGTGAAACCCAGAGTGGCCGTGGACACAAAGGCGCCACGCGTGCGCTGTCCGGTAGCGGCATCAATGGCGGTGTAGGTCAACTTCCCGTCCGGCAGCGCCCCGTAAACCGAGGCGGTCTCCACCGAGGAGGAGGCACGGTTCTGCGCGTGGGTGAGGGTTTCCCAGCCCAGGAAGTGCGACGTCCCCATGGGGCGCTTCTGCTCGACCCACTTGGCGGCGTAGGGGAAGTCGTTGTAGCCGAGGCGGTTGTGGAGGGCGTTGTAGCCGACCTCGTAGTGGTTGCCGAGGTCGGCCTTGACCTTGCCGCCGCACAGCCAACTTGGGACTGTCCCGCCGAGTTGTATCTTGGCGTGCAGGTCCATCGCGCGGCGCAGCCGGTGTTTGGCCGTTGAATACAGGTCCACGCCCTGGTGGTGGGCCGTCTCCGCGACGTGGGAGATGGCCGCCAGACCCCAGCCGGTGTGCCAGAAGTCGCGGCAGGTCTCCTGGGTCAGGCCGTCCACGAACTTGGTCTGGTCGTACCAGTAGTCGATGATCTCGGCTTTGGTGTCGTACTTGCTGCGCGGGGGTGCCTTGGGAATCGACCCGTCGGTGGTGAGGTAGATGTAGGCGGGCAGCCTGCCGCGCCAGGTCGCGACCGCCCGGTCGAAGGAGGCACGGTCGTCCAGGTGCACGGCGATGCCGATGGCGGCATCGGTCATGATCAATTCCCAGTTGCCGTTGTTGTCGGGCCGTCCGGCGATCAGGGTCGGGAGGTACACGGTGCGGAGCTTGCTCGCGAACCGGCCGGCCTGGCTCCAGCCGCCGCCGTAGGTGTGCTTGATGAGCTCGGCCGCCCGGGAGAAGTTGGCGCCCGCCCAGCCGGTCTGCAGCGGCGCGTTGCTGCCGGTGTGCTTGGTGATCACGGCCGACCAGGCGTCCATGATCTGGATCGCCTTCTTGGCGTAGCGGGAGTCCTTGCTGAGGTACCACCGCAGGGCGTGCGTGTAGGCCGCCATCGCGTCCTTACGCTCGTCCGAGCAGCCGTTGTCGGGAATGGAATTCCCGCCGCAGTTCACGTCGGCGCGAGGCTTGGCCGTGTAGGACAGCGAGGCGAAGGAGCTGTTCTGCAGGGCGTCCCAGGCTGACTTCCAAGGCTCCTTGTCGAGGTTGGCCTTGACGAAGTCAAGCTGGGCACGGCTGACCAGGACACCGGGGTGCTTGAACCCGGCAGCCTGTGCGGGCTGCGGAACAGACAAAGCGGCGGCCACGAGCATGGCGGCAGCAACAGGACGAGCGAGACGCACGGGATTCCTTCCCAAAGGGGGGCTGGCTGGACGGAGAACGGCGTAGCTGGGGCTTATGGATGGTCGGAGCCAGACGGCCTTGGAGTCGAAGGCGTGCGGGGCGGGCTTTCCAGCGGCTGGCCGACGTTCGCGGCCCCTGACTCCTGGGCCAAGCTCATGAGCGCCTTGGCCATGGCATCCCGGTTCTGCCGGCGGCGGGCCGGACTGACGCATGGAGCAGGTGCACCACGCGGATCCGTACCCACGGCTTGCCGCCAGAACGGCTCGATGCCCTGGGGCAGTGCCCCTTCGGGCCATCGCAGACCACCGATCGCCCAGGACGCGGCACGATCTCACGCATGCTTGTGATCACTTTCTCCCTGTGACGGCGGTACCTGACCAACGGCGGAAGCGGCGGCAGTCTTTGGCGGAGCGCTGAGGCCGACTGTGCCGATTACAGGCCGCCGACCCGGTTCGTTCCTCACCTTGCTCGTGCGCCTCTGCGGACGCGGAGCGATGGTAGTTCAGCCTGGTATGTCGGCGGTATATCGTCGCTTTCGCGCAGCGCGTGGAGTTCGCCGCGCTGCAAGCGGCTGCGGCCGCCGTCGCGGCGCAGGTTCGATGAACTCCATGTCCTTCCCTGCCAGCGTGAAGAACGGAAGCACCACCAGTAAGAATCGTCGCGGCAAAGATCGTAAACTGTTTCAGGGAAATGTGGGAGCGGAGCAAGCCCGTATGGCTATCGACGCCCGGACTCTTCTCCCCCGGAAGGTGTCAAGTCAACTGAGACACGGGCGCTGCGACGTTAGCTAGGCGAGGTCCTCCTGGTCGGTGACCTGCTGCTTGTCTGTCTCGTCGGTAGGTTTGTTGATCCAGGCGGCGGCCGGCAGCTTGGGTAGCGTGGGTGTGCGGGTGAACCGCTGGGGAT
>NZ_VCJS01000004.1 GCF_005893125.1 Nonomuraea basaltis
CGATGTCTTTGAATGGGGTGGCGGCGGTGACGGAGACGACCTTGTCCGTCATCACGTCCGCGACGGTCATACGCATGCCTACCTCCTTGGTGGTCGCTTTCATCACATCTCCCGAACGATCCGGGAAGAAGGGACGGAAGTCCCGAGCAGGACGGTCGTTGGTCAGCCCTTGGTCAGCGCAGCCTCCGCAGCAGTGGCGAGGGCGGCGGCTCGCACGGCGCCACCCTGATTCGCGCGTCCACCGTGGTCGCGCCGTCCGGGGTGACGATGACGGGGTTGAGGTCCAGTTCGGCCACCTGCGGCAGGTCTTCCAGCAGGCCTGCCGATCCGCGTGACCTGCTCGGCCAGGCTCTGGACGTCCACGGGCGGGAGCCACGGTAGCCGCGCAGCAGCGGGGCACAGTGCAGCTCGCCGATCATGTCGGTGGCATCGGTGACGGGCGGCACGCGGAAGGCGCGGTCGGCCGGTAGGTCCGCCGTCACCCCGCCCCATGCCCACCATGATGAGCGGCCCGAACGCCGGGTAGTTGACCCGCCGACGATGATCTCCACGCCCGCAGGCAGCATGCGCTGAACGACTGCGCCCGTCATTTCCTGGCCGATCCGCGCCGACATCCCGCGGTAGGCCTGCCCCACTTCATCGTGTGACCGCAGGTTGAGCAGGACACCGCCGACATCGCTCTTTGCACCGGGCCCACGGCTTTGAGCACGCAGGGCAGCCCGACGCGAAACTGCCCCCACCGCGGCCTCAGCGCGCCGCCCCGGGCGGTCGCCGGATACGTCGCCGCCCACGCCGACTGCCCCGTGATCGTCGTACGGGGCCCAGGACCACTGCCCGCACCCACCGACCCCGGGCCGATCGTCGTCGCCGGCAAGGAGCCGGACCCGGCCGTGCTGGAGTTCGCGTTCGGCGAGGCCGCCCTGCGCCAGCTTCCCCTCGCCTCCACGGCCGACTTGACCGAGTGGGTGACCCGCCATCCTGAGGTTCGGACCCAGGCGGGCGACGCGGTCGATCGCGCCACTCTGATGGTCATCGGCCGCACGCGCGCCACCCGCCTCGGCCCCGCGAACTACCTTCTCCAGCACGCGCCCTGCCCGGTGGCGGTGGTGTCAGAAAGCTGACCCTCGGATGGGGCAACGACGTGGCAAATGGCGGGTCGGACCAGGACTTAAGACTAGGACCCGACCTCCTGGGCCGTTCGGCACGTGCCGGCTATCCGGTCGTCGCCGGGGACTGGCCGGGCGTGATGCGGTCCCAGGCGGCGAGCGGCAGCATGATGACGGCGGCGGGGAACAACCCGTGTTCCTCGTGGTCGATGTGCTGGTGCAGCCGGTCCAGGGCCGCCAGCACGGCGGGCCAGTCGGGCGCGGCCGGGTCGATCGCTTCGAGCACGCTGTGGATGCCGGCGTGCTCGGCGCAGAGCCGCTCCACCTCGTCGGCCAGCGGCCCGTCGGCGCGGAGTTCGGCGAAAAGCCCGCTCTCCTCGGCGGCGGTGTGCGGGACCAGCCGGGCGAGCAGCTCGTCGAGTAGGTCCGCGGCGTCGCCGTGCCGGCCCTCGCCGATGGCTCGGCGCAGTGCTCCCGCGCACTCGGCGATGTCCCAGTGCTCCTGGGACAGGCGGCCGATCAGCGGGAACTCCCGGCATCCGCAGTAGTTGCACATGGTCGCGTCCTTCTGGAGGCGGTCACAGTTCGAAGACGAGGCGGGCGGGCACGGTGCCGGCCAGGACGTCGTCGAAGGACTGGTTGATCTCCTCGAGCTTGCGCGTCTGGTAGATGACCTTGGTGCGTCCCTGCGCGTGTAGCTGGAACACTTCGGCCAGGTCGGCACGAGTGCCGACGATGGAGCCGATGACGCTGATGCCGCCGAGCACGGTCTGGAAGATGGGCAGGCTCATGGCGTTGTCCTTGGGCAGGGAGACCAGCACCAGACGGCCGCCGCGCCGTAGGGAGGCGTGGGCCTGCTCCAGCACGCGGGGGCTGGCGGCCAGCACGATGGCCACGTCCGCCCCGCCGAGCGCCTGGATCTCGGCGACCGGGTCGGTGGTGGCGGCGTTGACCGTGTGGGCGGCGCCCAGGCGTTCGGCCAGGTCGAGCTTGTCTTCGGTGACGTCGACGGCGATGGTCTGACCGCCGAAGATCTGCGCGTACTGTAGCGCCAGGTGGCCGAGCCCGCCGATGCCGAAGATCGCGGCACGTTCGGCCGGGCACAGGCCGGAGACCTTGACGGCCTTGTACGTGGTGACACCGGCGCAGGTCAGCGGCGCCGCTTCAGCCGATGGGACCCCTTCGGGCACGGGGACGACGTAGGCGGCGTGGGCGACGGCGTAGTCGGCGTGGCCGCCGTTGAGCGCGTAGCCGGTGTTCTGCTGGGACTCGCACAGGGTCTCGCGGCCGCTGACGCAGTATTCGCAGGTGCCGCAGGCGTGGCCGAGCCAGGGGAGGGCCACGCGCTCGCCGACCTTCCGGCCGGTCACGGCGGAGCCGATCTTCTCGATGATGCCGACGCCCTCGTGGCCCGGGATGAACGGTAGGCCCGGCTTGACCGGCCAGTCGCCGTGGGCGGCGTGGATGTCGGTGTGGCACAGGCCACTGGCCTCGATGCGGACCAGGACCTGGGACGGTCCCGGCTCGGGAACGGGCACCTCCTGCAGTTCGACGGGCTTGTCGAAACCGGTGACGACGGCAGCGCGCATGGCTCTTCTCTCCTTTGGTCGTGTCCCCACCCTCCCCGACGGGCCAGCGCCCGGATCAGAGTCGAAGGTCCCGTACGGACCAGCCATCCGTCACCCGTTCGCCGGCGCGCCGCACTCAACGGAAAGGCCCTGACCAATGCCGCGGCCAGGGGGACTTCCGTCCCTACAGGCCAGACCAGGCGAGGCGGTGCGATGGCAGGGAGAAGAGGAGGATCCCATGGTGCGAATCATCGTGAGGGACGTCATGACCACGCATGTCGCCTCGGTGGCGGCGGGCACGCCGTTCAAGGACGTCGCCGAGTTGCTCGTGCGGCGCGGGGTCAGCGCCGTGCCCGTGCTGGACGCCGACGGCCGGGTCGCCGGCGTGGTGTCCGAGGCGGACCTGCTGCGCAAGGAGGAGTTCCGCGAGCAGTACTACGGGGAAGGCTACCGGCCGCGGCTGCGAGCCCGGCTGCGCCGGCGGCTGGCCGGGCGCGACGAGGACGGCGGTGACAAGGTCATGGGCGCCACGGCGGGTGAGGTGATGTCGGCGCCGGCGGTGACGGTCGGGCCGGACGTGTCCACCGTGACGGCAGCCCAGCTCATGGACGAGCGCGGCGTCAAACGCCTGGTTGTCGTGGACGACGACAGGCATCTGATCGGCATCGTCAGCAGGCGCGACCTGCTCAAGGCGTACGTGCGCGACGACGCCGAGCTGAAGCGCTGGGTCGAGCAGGCCATCCCGGAGCAGTCCCGGTGGAATGACCGGACCGGGATCGCCGTCCAGGTGAACAACGGCATCGTGACGCTGTCCGGATATACCGCCACCCGCAGCGAGGCGGCGGCGGCCGTGCGTATGGCCAAAGGGCTCGGCGGTGTCGTCGGCGTCCGCGAGGACCTCGTCTGGGAACGGTACGACCGGTTCGACCTCCCCGTGGTCTGGGACCGGTCCTGAGCAGCGGCCGGGACCTTCGGCACTGATCTTTCAGGCCGTCCGTCTCTGCCTGATGACGGGCCGCACCAGGCAATGTGGTGATGGGGACGGCGGCGCCACGAACGCCACTCGTCCCCTTCCACAGGAATCGGATGGGAGTCCAGCATGCCCGGCATCAACAACCAGGACGTTTCGCAGGCGCTCGGCACGACGAGGAGGCCGGGCCGGGCCGCGCTCGAGCACGTGCTGGCGCCCCGGTCCGTGGCCGTGATCGGTGCCGGCCGCAACCCGCTCGGCACCGGGCACCGCGTGCTGCGCAATCTGATCGGCGGCGGCTTCCCGGGCCGATCCGCCCGGTGAACCCCCAACGCCGCCGAGGTGGCCAGCCTGCCACGCGGCTCTGAAGCCAGGCCCCGACGACACCTCGGGCCGTCGGCCAGATTCGCGGTCGGCTAAGCCGGTCGGCCGGGTGACAGCCGTACGGCGGTGACCTTGTACTCCGGGCACGACGTGACTGTGTCCGTGTGGCCGGAGGTGAGGGCGTTCACCCGGTTGGCGGGGAAGTGGAAGGCGCAGAAGAGCTGGCCGGGTGCCGTGTCGCCGGTGATGCGGGCGATCAGCGCCGCGCGTCCGTGGCGGCTTTCCACGGTGACCGGGTCGCCGTCGCGTACGGCGTGGCGGGCGGCGTCGGCGGGATTGACGTCGATCTGATCGGTGGGAGCCAGCCGGATGTTGTCCGTGCGCCTGGTCATGTTGCCGGAGTTGTAGTGCGCCCACCGGCGGCCGGTGATCAGGATGAGAGGGTAGTCGTCGTCGGGGCTTTCACCCGGCGGGAGGTAGAGGCAGGCGGCGAGGTGGGCCAAGCCGTCGGCGGTGGCGAACCGGTCGAGGTAGAGCTTGGGTGTCCCGGGGTGTTCGGGATCGGGGCAGGGCCAGGCGAGAGCGCCTTCCCGGTCGAGCCGCTGGTGGGAGATGCCGCCGAAGGCGGGCGCGACCTGACCGCATTCGGCGAGGGCGGCGGCCGGAGTGGGGCAGCCCAGGTCGGCTCCGAGCGCGGCGGCGAGGGCGTGGACGATGGCGAAGTCAGTGCGCGCCTGCCCGGGCGGGGAGAGAGCGGGACATATCCGCTGGAAGCGGCGGTCGAAGTTGACGAAGGTGCCGTCCTTTTCCAGCCAGGACGCGGCGGGCAGCACTACGTCGGCGTGGCGGGCGGTCTCGGAGAGGAACAACTCTTGGCTGATGACCAGGGGGCAGGTTTCCAGTGCTTCGACGACCCGGTTGGTGTCCGGGTCGGTGGCGCAGACGTCCTCTCCGACGATCCACAGCGCGCGCAGGTCGCCGGCTCGCGCGGCTGCGAACATCTGGGGGATGCGCAGGCCGTCGCGGCGCGGTACCGGGACGCCCCAAGCCCGCTCGGCCCTCGCCCGGGCGGCCGGATCGCCGACCTTGGCGTAGCCGGGGAGGAGGTCGGGTAGGGCGCCCATGTCGGAGGCGCCTTGCACGTTGTTCTGGCCGCGTAGCGGGTTCACGCCGTAGCCGCGGCCGGTGCCGACCGCGCCGCGCAGGATCGCGAGGTTGGCCAGCGTGCGCACACCGTCGGTGCCGTGCAGGTGCTCGGTCACGCCGAGCCCGTAGACGATCGCGGGCCGCTCGGCCCGGCCGTACAAGCGCGCGGCGGCCACGAGGTCGGGCGCGGGAACGCCGGTGATGGCCGACACGCGCTCGGGCGGGTAGTCGTCGAGGAGTGCAGTGAGTTCTTCCAAGCCGGTGGCCCGGTGGCGCAGGAACTCCTGGTCGGTGAGGTCCTCGGCGAGCAGGATGTGGGCGAGCCCGTTGAACAGGGCGACGTTGGTGCCAGGACGGGGTCGCAGGTGCACGTTCGCGTGCTCGGCCAGGCCGACGGTTCGCGGGTCGGCGACCACCAGCCGCGTGCCGCGCAGCACGTGTTGCAGCAGCCGGGCGCCGACGACCGGGTGCGCCTCTATCGGGTTGGCACCCACCACCAGCAGGCTGTCGGCCTGCTCCACGTCGTCGAAGCTGTCGGTGCCGCCGGACAGGCCGAACGCGGCGGTCAGTCCGGCGGCGGAGGGGGAGTGGCACAGGCGCGAGCAGTTGTCGACGTTGTTGGTGCCGATGACGGTGCGCATGAACTTCTGGATGAGGTAGTTCTCCTCGTTGGTGGCCCGGGCGGAGGAGATCGCCGCCACGGCGTCCGGGCCCGCCTGGTCGATCGCCGCCCGCAGTCCGCGAGCGATGTGGTCGAGCGCTTCGGGCCAGTCCACCGGCTCCAGCAGGGAGCCGCGGCGTAGCAGCGGCCGGGTGAGCCGTTCGGGTGAGCGCAGGAATCCGTGGGCGAAGCGGCCTTTGACGCAGGCGTGCCCGCGGTTGACCGGGCCGTCGCGGGCGGGCGTGACCGCGGCGATCTTGCCGTCGCGGGTCAGCACGTCCAGAGTGCAGCCGACGCCGCAGTAGCCGCAGGTGGTACGGGTACGGGTGAACGCAGACAGGTGGGTGCCGGGCGGCAGGCCGGGCTCGGTGAGGGCGCCGGTGGGGCAGGTGTCCACGCAGCCGCCGCAGGCGACGCAGTCGGATTCGGCCCAGGGGCCACCGGTTCCCGGCGCGACCACGGTGTGGCTGCCGCGTCCGGTCAGGGTGAGCGCGAAGGTGCCCTGGACGTCGGCGCACATGCGTACGCATCGGCCGCAGGCGATGCACAGGTCGCGATCCAGCCGGACGTAGGGGTGGCTGTCGTCGCGGCCGCGCTCCGGTTCGGCGGCTGCTGGGCCGATGCCGAGGCTGCGGCATAGCAGGGCCAGTTCGGTGTCGCCCTCCAGGGCGTGGCCGGGAAGCGCGGAGACGATCAGTTCCACGGCGTCGCGGCGCAGCCGGCTCAGGTCCTCCTGCTCGACCTGTACCTGGGCGCCGTCCGTGACCGGGGTCACGCAGGCGGCGACTACGTGCCCGTCCAGCCGCGCTAGGCAGGTTCGGCAGGAGCCCACGGGCGACATGCGGTCGTCGTGGCAGAGCGTGGGGAGCTCGGCGCCCGCCGCGCGGACCGAGGACAACACCGTGGCCTCCTCGGGCACGGTGACGTCGGCACCGTCCACGATCACCCTCACGCGTCCCACCCCCGCAGCCGGTCTCCGTAGGCGCGGGCCAGGCTTCGCACGGCCGCTGGTACCCGGCGGCCGAACGCGCACAGGCTGGCCTGGCTCATCACCTCGAGCATGCGGCCGTACGCCTCCCCAGGCGGATCGCCCGCTCTGGCCAGTTCCAGCCCGCGGCGTGAGCCGACCCGGCAGGGTGAGCAGGCGCCGCAGCTCTCGGCGGCGGCGAACATCCACAGGTGCCGCAGCACGTCCTGCGGCGCCGGCCGATGGTCGATGGCGACCAGTCCCGCGTGGCCGAGCGCCGCGCCGTGCCGGCTCAGTGCGGCCTCGCTCAGCGGCATGTCCAGCTCGTGCTCGGCCAGGAACCCGCCCAGCGGCCCGCCCACCTGCAACACGGCGAGCTGGGCGCCGTCGCGCAGGCCGCCGCCCAGCTCGTTGACGATCCAGCGCAGCGGCGTGCCGAGCTCGACCTCGTAGCAGCCGGGGCGGGCGAAGCGCTCGGACAGGCAGACCAGCTTGGTGCCCGTCTCACCCGGCGTCCCGCGGCGGGTGTAGGCGTCGCTGCCATGCCGGACGATCCAGGGGATGGCCGCGAGGGTCTCGACATTGTTGACGACGGTCGGGGCGTCCCACAGGCCGCTGCTGGTCGGGTACGGTGGGCGTGCCCGCGCGCAGCCCCGGCCGCCTTCCAGCCCCGCGATGAGCGCCGTCTCCTCGCCCGACAGATAGGACCCCGCGCCGCTCACCACCTCGACGTCGAGATCCATGTCGCTGCCGTGCACGCGGGGGCCCAGATGCCCGTCCTCGTACGCCTGCGCCACGGCCGCGCGCATCCGGGCCAGCGCGCGTGGATACTCCGAACGCACCAGCACCACGCCACGGCGCGCCCCGCAGGCCAGGCACGCCAGCGCCAGCCCTTCGAGCACGCGCCCGGGATCCTCCTCCATCAGCAGCCGATCGGCGTAGGAGCCGGGATCGCCCTCGTCGCCGTTGGCGATCACCACGGTGTCCGGCGAAGGTCGCGCCGCCGCCCATTTGGCGGCCACCAGGAACCCGGCTCCACCCCGCCCGCGCAGCCCGGAGGCGGCCACCTTCGAGGCGACCTGCTCGGGCGTGCGTCGGCCCACGGTCTCCACCCAGGACCGCCAGGCTGCGTGACCGGCGACGACTCCGGCGAGGACGACCGGCTCACCAGTGGTGTCCGCCACAGGGATCGGCGGCGCGTACGGCTGCCTCTCGCCAGAGACCTGCTCGGCGATCGACGGGCCGGTGCAGGGCACTTCACCGTCCAGGCAGGAGGGCCCCGCGTAGCAGTACCCCAGACACCGGACCGTCTGCACGGACGCCTCGGCCGTGGGCTCGCTACGGTTCAGGCCCAGAACCTGCTCGATCTCTGGCAGGTGCCGGTTGCCCCGCGCCGCGAAACATGCGGTGGCGACACACACCCGAACGTGGCGGCGCCCATGCCCGGCCGCCAGGTCGGCGAAGAAGCTCGCCGGGCCGAGCCCGGCCGCTGCGGGCAGCCCGAACCCTCGCGCGACCTCTGGCGCAAACGCCTGCGGCCCGTTGACGGTCTCGGACGCTGCCTGGGCCAGGGCCTGCATCAATCGCACGCCTGGCCGGCCGCGCCGATCGGCGAGAGCCCGAAATGCGTCAACGGGATGGTCCATAAGGGCTGGCATGCCCATTTTCCCTGGTGGTGAACGCGCGCATTTAAGCCGGCAGGGAGAAGTGAGATGAGCACCTTCGACCTCGTGATCCGGCTGGTCTACCTCGCAGCCAAGAAGGCCCTGACCGAGATCACCGCGGCCGTCAAAGTGCTCGTCGGCTGACGCCCCGTTCCGTGTGTGACCTAAGTCACCATGGGCTGGGCCGTGGTGCTCGGCGCGGAGATCCCGACCCCGCCGCTGTGCGACCTGGCCCGCCGGGTTCGCCGAAAGTCCCGATGAACCAGGGACCTCCGGCCCTACCCGCACTCGACCCGCTCCACGATCCTGGAAGAAGACACCCGCCGAGGCGCGACAGAGATCCCCATCCCTGAGGCGCCCTCCCTCCCGGGAACCGATCGGTGGCGGCGGCCGGCAGTCACAACCCCCGCCACCAAGACGGCGAGCCGGGCAGGACAAGCGGGACGGAGACGCGCTCACCGTGGTGAGCAGCCCGTGCCGGCCGGCGAATGGCGCAGGCCCGCGTAGGCGTCGCGGGCGGTGATCTCGCCGGTGAGCACCTGGTGGATGGTGCGGCAGATCGGCAGCTCCAGCGTGTGCCGGTCGCCCAGCCCCACCGCCACCGGGTGGTGCGGACGCCTTCGGCCGTCATGATCATTTCCGCGAGCACGTCGTCGAGGACGGAAATTCTCATACCTCTCTATCCCCGCCGTCCTCTCGCCGCCGCACAGGCCGATGGTCCCTGGTCATGAGGGACTTCGTCCTCTGTGGGCGCGGGCCGGTCGGGTGTGTGCTGGAGGTGTGGGAATCGGGACCACGGAAAGGGAGGCTGCGATGACATGAGGTTCCCCTTCACGGAGCTGTTCGAGTGGCGGAGTACCCGATGTTCGGGTTCCGGCCGTTCGGCCAGATCCTCAGGGTTGAGGACTACATCGCCGAGGGCCGGTACGTCCTGCGTACCGAGTTGCCCGGGATCGACCCCGACAAGGACGTCGAGGTCACCGTGGACGGTGGTGTGCTGCACGTCCGGGCGGAGAAGACCCGGAAGACCACCGAGCCGCACCGCTCCGAGTTCGCCTGCGGATCGTTCTCCCGCTCGGTGACGCTGCCCGCGACGGCCAAGACCGACGACGTCAAGGCCGTCTACAAGGACGGTGTCCTGGAGGTCAGCGTGGGGCCGGCCGAAGGAAAGAAGGCGCAAGGCCGCCGGATCGCCGTCGAGCGCTGACGCCCGGCCGAGAGCGGGCGGGGCGCCTGCCCGGCTCGGCGTCCTCCCGAGGAGGTTGATGATGAACAGAACGATCGTCGTGGGGATCGACGGGTCGCAGGCCGCGAGGTCCGCGCTGGTCTGGGCGGCCGGGGACGCCGTGCGCCGGCGCCTGCCGCTGCGGATCGTCCACGTGCGCGTGCCTTGGCTGGCCGAGCACCCGCTCACCGCGTCCGGCGACCAGGAGACCCTGACCGAGCGGGTCCAGGGGCTGCTGGCCGGTGCCGCCGAGCGGGCCCGCGCTCTCGCGCCAGGGGTACAAGTCTCGACCGCCCTGGTCACCGGTGCCGTGATGGAGCGGCTCAAGACCGAGTCCGAAACGGCCGACACCTTGGTGATAGGCAGCAGGGGACTGGGCGGGTTCGCCGGGCTGGTGATCGGCTCGGTCGGGCTCGGCCTCGCCGGGCACGCGGGCTGCCCGCTGGTCGTCGTCAGGAGGCCCCTGCATGAGGGCAACGGAGAGATCGTGGTCGGCCACGACGGCTCCTCACATGCAGATCTGGCGCTGGAGTATGCCATGGAGCAGGCGGCCGCCCGCCGAGCCCGGGTTCGTGTTCTCCACGCCCGCCGGTATCCCGTCCGTGCTCCGCACCCCGCCGGGTACGGGCCGTCACCTGCCGGAGAGGTGGCCGAACTGGGACCGCGGCTGACGCCCTGGCGGGAGAAATATCCGGACACCGAGGTGATCGAGTCGATCGTCGACGGGCACCCGGTTCCCGCGTTGGTCCAGGCGTCGAAAGGCGCCGATCTCGTGGTGGTGGGCACGCGTGGGCTGGGCGGGTTCACGGGGATGGTGCTCGGCTCGGTCAGCCACGGGGTGCTGCATCGGGCGCGGTGCCCGGTAGCGGTGGTACCCGCACTGGGGAGGCGGGCATGACCGGTCATCCTCGCCCCGCCGTACCTCACAGAACAGGCACGGCACGACTGGGACCTGTTGCAACGGCAGACCGCGGCCGCGTCCCTCTTCGAACCGGCCGCCGCCGACCTGCTGCCCGAACCGGCGCGGCGCTGGATCTTGCGCACGATCGCGCCCGGCACGCCGTTGCGGCATCGAGCGCGAGGGCGAGACGACGTTCGACGGGTTCACGCTGCCCGCGGGCATACGGGGCGGCTGGTGGCCGGGGACGGCGCGGTGGACCGAGGGCGAGTTCATCGCTTCACCATCGGCGACGCCAATTTGGATCACGCTTCTGATCGAGCAACAGGGCCTCGAAATCGCGGATCAGGCAACGGCGCGAGATAGTCAACGTGATGTAGAATATTCACATCATAGCAAGTACATCTGATGGAGATCGCGACGTCGAGCGGCTCGCGTCTCGGCTGCGGATGCTGGCCCTGCAGCGTTCGGACGCGTGGCTGGACCTCGACCTCACGCTGCCGCAGCTGCGCGTGTTGTTCGCCGTCCGCCGGCGAACCGGCTGCACGGTGTCAGAGCTGGCCCAGACCCTCGGACGACGGCTTGCGGCGACGTCCGCTCTGGCCAACCGGCTGGTCCGCGCCGGACTGCTGCGCCGCGTCAGCGATCAGGACGACCGTCGGCGGATCCGGCTGGAGCTCACCGACGAGGCGGAACAGATGCTGACCATGGTGGACCAGCAGTCGGCGGACAGATTCGCGGCCATCCTGGGACGCATGAGCACGCAGGGCCGTGTTGCGCTGGCCGGCGCCCTGAGTGAGCTCATCGAGCTTGTGTCGTCCGACCTCTCCGAAGACCCGACACCGGGCGCCGATCCCCACCGCAGGGAGAAGGGACGCTCATGAGCACATATCCGTACCGCAACCCGTACGAGGGCTTATCCGGAACGATCGATGTCAGGGCTGTCCGCGCCGCCGGTTTTCGGGAACACCAGTTCGATACCGGGGCCGTGCGGATCAATTACGTGGTGGGTCCGGACAACGGACCTCCGCTGGTCTTGCTGCCGGCGCAGATGGGGATCTGGGAGAGCTACCAGCGGGTGCTGGTGCCGCTGTCGCGGCGGTTGCGGGTCTACGCGGTCGACGTGCGCGGGCACGGCAAGTCGAGCTGGACCCCGGGCGAATACTCGTGGCGACACCTCGGCGCGGACATGACGGCCTTCTTGTCCAAGGTCGTACGCTCCCCTGCCGTCATCTCCGGCAATTCCTCCGGCGGGCTCATCGCCCTGTGGTGTGCGGCCAACCTCCCCGATCAGGTCGCCGCGGCGATCCTTGAGGACGCCCCGGTGTTCTCCGCGGAGATGCCCCGCTTCCGCGACCGCGACCGCTTCGTGTACGGCGGGCTGAAACACCTCGCCGAAACCCTCGGCGATCCCCACCACCGGGATCTCGCCGACTACTTCAGCGGCTTGACGCTCCCGGTCTCCGAAACCCGGGAGAAACGCGTCCCGGACTGGTTCATCTCCTTTCTGTCCCGTCGCGTCCAGACGTTCCAGACACGCCATCCCAGCGAGCCCGTGGACATCCGTTACTTCCCTCTCAACCTCCGTCTGCTGCTCAAGTGCCTGTCCATGTACGACCCGGACTTCGCGCGGGCCTTCGTCGACGGCCGGTTCTACGAGGGGCTCGACCACGCCGACGCGCTCGCTCACGTGTCGTGCCCGCTGTTGGTGCTGCACGGCGACTGGCGGCGTGTGCCGGGCCACGGCCTGATCGGCGCGATGGATGACGAGGACGCGGCCCGGATCAGGCAGCTCGTACCGCACAGCCGGTATAAGAAGATCCACGCCAATCACGTGATCCACATGTTCAAACCCCGCCAATATGTGGAAGCGGTAAACACCTTCCTCGGGGAGGACGTCTTGGGTGAGTTCGCCAGTCCAGCGAGACCGGCATGATGTCACCACCCCACTCATCGGCGGCGCGACCGGCTGGGCGGCCAGCAGCTTGGCGGTGTCGATCAGCTCATGGACGCTGTCGAGCCGGATGACGCCGGTGACGCGGTCCATGTAGGAGTGCGCGGTGTTGCGGCCGCCGGTGAAGAAGCGCAGGTAGGCCGAGCGTTCCGACGAGCGCCCCACCAGCTCGTGCTGTGCCTGGCGGTCTTCCGACCGTAGCGGGCGGACGTGGGCGATGCCACCGTCGCGCAGCAGTACGTCGTATCCCTCAGGCATGGCGGAACTCCCGTTCGTGGCGTACCTCGTGTCCCGCGGAGGACATCGCGCGTCCTCCCGCCTCAAGACTGTCCGGCAGGCGTGGGCGAGAGCAGGGCCGGACGGTCCTGGCCTCAGGGACCAAGGTCGCTGTCAGGTGATCTCAGGGACCATCTCGATCGCGCCTGCCGGGCATTCCGACACGCACAGCCCGCAGCCCTTGCAGAAGTCCAGATCGATCTCGTACCGCAGTCCTGGACCGAGCTTGACAATGGCGTTGTCGGGACAGACGCCGTAGCAGTTGTCGCATTCGAAGCAGTTGCCGCACGACAGGCAGCGCCGCGCCTCGTACAGCGCCGTCTCCTGGTCGAGGCCGTGTTCGACCTCGTCGAAGGTGGTGGTGCGGCGTGCGAGGTCGAGCTTCGATCGGACGGTGGCGGGGGCGTCGCTGTAGTACCAGGTGTTGAGCAGGTCGAAGTCGGCGAGTTCGTGCCGGGGCGCCGCCTCGTTGGAGGAGCGGCGCAGCCACGCGTCGATGTGCCTGGCCGCCTTCTTGCCGTGCCCGACGGCGACCGTGACGGTGCGCTCGGCGGGGACCATGTCGCCGCCGGCGAACACGCCGGGGCAGCCGGTCATCAGGTTCGGCGCGACCTTGACGACGCCGTGCTCGACCTCGATTCCGGGCAATCCCGCCAGCAGCGATAGATCAGCTTCCTGGCCGAGCGCGAGCACCACGGAGTCGGCGGCCAGTTCCTCGTATTCGCTGGTGGGCTGGGGGAAGCCGGTCTCGTCGAGGCGCATCTTCTCGATGGTGATGGCGCCGCCGTCCGCGTGGGAGATCGTGGAGAGCCATTTCATGCGCACTCCTTCCTCGACGGCCTCGGTGACCTCGCTGTCGTGCGCGGGCATGCGGTCGCGGGTGCGGCGGTAGACGACGATCGCGTCGGCGGCGCCCAGGCGCTTGGCGGTTCTGGCCGCGTCCATGGCGGTGTTGCCGCCGCCGTAGACCACGACGCGGCGGCCCAGCAGCGGCGGCTCGGCGTCCTCCATGCCGCGCAGGACCGCGACCGCGTCGAGGATGCGGGCCGAGTCGCCGGCCGGGATGTAGGCGCGCTTGCCGATGTGCGCGCCGACGGCGAGGAAGGCGGCGTTGTAGCCGCGTATCGCCTGCGGCAGGTCGGTCACGGTGCGGTCGAGCTCCAGCGTCACGCCCATGTCCAGGATGCGGTCGATCTCGGCGTCGAGGATGTGGCGGGGCAGCCGGTAGCGGGGGATACCGAAGCGCATCATCCCGCCCGGGGCCGAGCCCGAGTCCATGACGGTCACCGAGTGACCGAGGAGGGTCAGGTGGTAGGCGGCGGACAGCCCGGCGGGCCCGGCGCCGATCACGAGCACGCGCTTGCCGGACGGCTCGATGGTGACCGGCATCGTCCAGCCCTGCTTGATCGCCTCGTCGCCGAGGAAGCGCTCGACGGAGTTGATGCCGACGGCCTCGTCCAGCGTGCCGCGGTTGCAGGCGCTCTCACAGGGCCGGTAGCAGACCCGGCCCATGATCGCGGGGAACGGGTTGTCCTGCATGATCTGCCGCCAGGCCGCCTCGTAGGAGGGCTCCTCGGCCAGGCTCAGCCAACGCTGGATGTTCTCCCCGGCGGGGCAGGCGTTGTTGCAGGGCGGCAACCGGTCCATGTACACGGGTCGTTCGGTTCGCCACGCGCCCGTTTTGTTCGCCAGGCTCGACCCGACACCGAGAGTGATCGCGAATGGTTTGTCATTCATGTCAGTCCACCAACCCGAAGCGGCGGATGTTGCGGTCCGCCGATGCCTGGATCCTGGCGATCACGTCGGTGCGCGGGGGATCGCCGAAGAGGTGCGCGTACCTGCCCTGAAGTTCGAGGTAGTCGTCCACCGGGACGCGGCGTCGGATCTTGGTCACGCCCGTGACCTCGCCGTGCTCGGCCTCGAAGACGGGGAACAGGCCGGATTCGGTGGCCAGCCGGGCCACGCGGATCGTGTCGCAAGCCGCGGTGACCCAGCCGAGCGGGCAGGGCACCAGGACGTGCAGGTAGCGGGCGCCGTGGAACTCCATTGCCCGTCGCACCTTGTACTCCAGGTCGCGCAGGTCCGCGACGGTGGCGGTGGCCACGTACGGGATCTCGTGCGCCATCGCGATCAGCGGCGCGTTCTTGCCCTGCCCGAACGCGTTGCCCGGCACGCGGCCGGTAACCGGTGTGGTGGCCGTGCGCGCGGCGGGCGGTGTCGCGCCGGAGCGTTGCACACCGGTGTTCATGTACGCCTGGTTGTCGTAGCAGATGTAGAGCACGTCGTCGTCGCGCTCGAACATGCCCGACAGGCAGGCGAAGCCGATGTCCACCGTGCCGCCGTCGCCGCCCTGCCCGACCACCCGCACGTCGGTACGACCCTTGACCTTCAGCGCCGCCGCCACGCCGGTCGCCACAGCGGGGGCGTTGCCGAACAGCGAGTGGATCCACGACACCTGCCAGGATGTCTCGGGATAGGGCGTGGAGAACACCTCCAGGCACCCCGTGGCGTTCACCGCGATCATCCGGCCGGCGGTCGCGCTGATGGCCGCGTCGATGGCGTAGCGCGCGCCGAGCGCCTCGCCGCAGCCGCGGCAGGCGCGGTGACCGGAGGTGAGCGAGTTGCCCCGGTCGAGCCCGGCCTGCACGGCCCGCTGGTCCGGCGGAAGCAGCCGGTTGCCGACGGCGAAGCTGCCGACCTGGTAGTACTTGGTGCGTTGTGCGGGCATGTCAGCCACCTCCGGCGAGGTCACGCAGCATGTTCTCGGCGCTCGGCCCCGACCTGCGCCTGGTTTCGGCTCGCCGCAGCTCTCTGGCGACGAGGTCGTGGTCGAGGTCGAGGAAGGTCAGGGGTTCCAAGTCTGCGCTGAGCGCCTGGCGTAGCGAGGCCTTGGTGACCGGCCGTCCTCCCAGCCCGGCGATCACGGTGGCGACCTCGCAACCGTTGCCGGCCAGGGCTGTCCGCACGTCGGCCGAGACGATACCGCCCACCCCGACGCAGAATGCCCGCTCCAGAACCACCACTCTGCGAGCGGATCCGATAACGTCACGGACCGCGCTCACGGGGAACGGGCGGAATGTCGTCAGCCCTGCCACACCGATCCGCACGCCGGACTCGCGCATCTCGTCCACCACGTCCTTCAGCGTGCCGAGCACCGACCCGAGGGCCAGCACGACCGTCTCGGCGTCCTGGGTGCGGTAACCGCGGACCAGCCCGCCGGAGTTCCGGTCGAATGCTCGGCCGAATGCCGCCGACACGGCCGGAATGCGTTCCAGCGCCTGCAGGTGCCGGGCATGGGCGAGGTAGCGCACCTCGGTGAACGCCTCAGGGCCGACCATCGCGCCGATCGAGACGGGGTCATCCGGGTCGAGCACCTGGCGCGGTTCGTACGGCGGCAGGAACGCGTCCACCTGCTCCTGCGACGGCAGATCGACTCGCTCGAAGGCGTGTGTCAGGACGAACCCGTCCATGCACACCATCACCGGCAACGACAGCTCCTCGGCCAGCGCGTACGCCTGCACGTGCAGGTCCACGGCCTCCTGATTGGTTTCGGCGTACAGCTGGATCCAGCCAGAGTCGCGCTGCGACATCGAGTCGCTGTGGTCGTTCCAGATGTTGATCGGCGCCCCGATCGCCCGGTTGGCCACCGTCATCACGATCGGCAGCCCGAGCCCGGAGGCGTTGTAGAGTGCCTCGGCCATGTACAGCAGGCCCTGGCTCGCGGTCGCGGTATAGACGCGGGCCCCGGCGGCCGACGCGCCGATGCACGCCGACAGGGCGGCGAACTCCGACTCGACGTTGACGTACTCGCACGGCGTCAGCCGCCCCGACGTCACGTGCCTGCTGAGCGCTTCGACGATGTGCGTCTGCGGCGAGATCGGGTAAGCACAGACCACCTCCGGGCGGCACAGGGCGACGGAGTCCGCCACCGCCTGCGATCCCTCCAGTTGCCTAAGCACGGACAGCCTCCCTCAGGTCGGAGTAGGCCTCGTCGGCCGCGGCGATGTTGGCCTCGGCCACCGGGCCGGAGAACGTGGCGCGGATCGCGGCGTGCACCGATTCCAGAGACAACATCCCGGTGAGGGCGCAGAAGCCGCCGAGCAGCGCCGCGTTCGGCACCGGCCGTCCGACGTGCCGCAGCGCGATGGCGGACGCCGGAATCGTCACGCCGGCCACGCCGAGCTCCCGTGCGTCCTTGGTGGAATTGACCAGCATGTGGCGCAGTCCGGCCGGCACGTCGATCTGGCCCAGCAGCGTGGCGTCCTGGATGATCAGCGCGTCCGGTTCGGTGATCGGCTCTCGCGAGCGGATCGGCCGGTCAGAGATGCGGCAGAACGACACCACGGGCGCGCCCGTGCGCTCGGAACCGAACGTGGGGAACGCCTGCGCGTGCCGGCCCTCCAGGAAGGCGGCCACCGACAGCAGCTCGGCCGCGGTCACGACGCCCTGGCCGCCCCTGCCGTGGATACGGATTTGGTACTCCATTCCTCCGGTGTAGTCCCGCGGCAGTCGCCCATGGAGGGACGAACGTCCCCTCATGGAGGACTTTCGGCCCTCATCCCTGTCCATGGAGGGGCCGACCCTCGAAGGGAGACGTTTTCGCGGAAGGAGTGTGACGCATGCCCGGCATCGGGATCGTCAAGGAGACCAGCACAGGGGAGCGACGTGTCGCGATCACGCCCGACGCGGTGCCGCGCTTGCGGGCTGCGGGCCTCGACGTGCTCGTGGAGGCAGGTGCGGGAGCCGCGGCGTGGTTCCCCGACGGCGCATACGGGCGGGCGGGCGCGCAACTCGTCGGAGCCGAAGAGCTGTACGCCAGGGCGGCGATCGTCGCCTGCGTGAACCGCCCGCTCACAGACCGGCTGCGACGCGGTCAGTTCCTGGTCGGCCTGCTGGACCCCGACGCCTCCTACACGGAGGAACTGGCCGCCAAGGGGGTGATGGCCGCGAGCTTGGACCGGGTGCCGCGCACTTTGAGCGCCGCCCAGCCGATGGACGCCCTCACCTCCCAGGACAACGTCGCCGGATACCGTGCCGCCGTTATCGCCGCCCACGCCTACGAGCACTTCTTCCCGCTGCTCGTGACCGCGGCCGGAACCGCGCCGCCCGCGCGGGTGCTGGTGCTCGGCGCAGGAGTCGCGGGCCTGTCGGCGATCGGCACGGCCCGCCGCCTGGGCGCGATCGTCACCGGTTACGACATCCGGCCCGAGGCCAGGCAGGAGATCGCCTCGCTCGGCGCCACCGTCCTGGATCTGGGGAGCGAGGGGACGGGCGAGGGCGGGTACGCACGCGCGCTCACCGAGACCGAGCAGCGGGCCCTGCGGGACCGGCTGGCCGGGCCCGTCGCTCACCACAACGTGGTGATCACGACGGCCAAGGTCCCCGGCCGCCGCCCGCCCCTGCTGGTGAGCGAGGCCGCGGTCAAGGACATGCGTCCCGGCTCGGTGGTCGTGGACCTGGCCGCGAGCGAGCTCGGCGGCAACGTGGAGATCTCCAGACCAGGGGAGCGGCTGGTGACCGAGAACGGCGTGACCGTGATCGGCGCAGGCGACCTGCCCGCGACGATGCCCGCCGCCGCCTCGCTCGCCTACTCCCACAATGTGTGCGCCTTCCTGGCCCACGTGCTGCGCGACGGCGTGCCCGCCATCGACCCGGAGGACACCATTCAGTTCGCCGTGATCTTCACCGGGGGCATGGCGTGAACACGCAACTCCTCGCCGATCTGACCGTGTTCGTGCTGAGCCTGCTGCTCGGCTTCGAGGTCATCGGGCGGGTTCCGACGACCCTGCACACGCCGCTGATGTCGGCCGCGAACTCCGTGCACGGCATCGTGCTCGCCGGAGCGCTGATCATCGCGCTCACCGCGGACGGCGTCCTCGGCTACACGCTCGTGTTCGTCACATCCGCGTTCGCCGCCATGAACGTCGTCGGCGGTTACGTGGTCACCGACAGGATGCTGGAGATGTTCAGGCCCCGGGAGGGCAGGCGATGAGCGCCTTCGACATCGCGATCCGGCTGGTGTACCTCGCCGTCGCGACCAGCTTCGTGCTCGGACTCCACCTGATGAACTCGCCGGTCACGGCCCGGCGCGGCAACTTGCTGTCGGGTGGCGCGATGGCCGTCGCCGTGGCGGCCACCGCAGCCATGCTCGTCCACGAGGGCGGGGTGCGGCCCTGGGCGTGGATCGCGCTGCTGGCTGGGGCGGCGCTCGGCTCCGGTGCCGGGCTGATGCTGGCAAGGCGTGTCCCGATGACGGCCATGCCACAGCTCGTCAGTCTGTTCAACGCGGTCGGCGGCGGCGCCGCGGCACTGATCGGGGTGCACGATTTCGGACAGCACGGCGCCTCACTGCCGGTAGTGCTGGACGTGCTGATCGGCGGCGTGACCTTCTCCGGCTCGCTGATCGCCTCCGGCAAGCTGCACGGCCTGGTACCCGGCCGCCCGGTCGTCCTGCCCGGCGGCCGAGCCGTCACCGCGCTGCTGGCCGCGGCCATGGCGGTGGCCTCGGGGCTGCTGCTCGCCGGGCACGGCGGCGTCGTGGCGCTGGCCGCGCTGGCCGTCGCCGCACTCGGCTTCGGCGTGACCATGGTGACCCCGATCGGCGGGGCCGACATGCCGGTGGTGATCTCGTTACTCAACGCGTTCACCGGCACCGCCGTCGCGATGGCGGGATTCGCGCTCGGCAACAGCGTCCTCATCACCGCGGGCGCGCTCGTCGGCGCCTCCGGCGCCATCTTGACCAAGCTGATGGCCGAGGCCATGAACCGGCCCATCGGCGCCATCGTCGCCGGCGGCTTCGGCACCGGTGACAGCGCCGGCGATCAGGTGCCTGGCCAGGGCTCGGTCCGGACGCTGTCAGCCGACGACGCCGCCATCCAGCTCGCCTACGCCTCCAAGGTGGTCGTGATTCCCGGATACGGCCTGGCGGCCGCGCAGGCCCAGCACCAACTGCGCGAGCTGGCCGAGTTGCTGGAGAGCCGCGGCGCCGAGGTGTCCTACGCCGTCCACCCGGTCGCCGGACGGATGCCCGGGCACATGAACGTGCTGCTGGCCGAGGCGGGAGTGCCGTACGAGCAACTCGCCGACATGGAGGACGCCAACGCCGCGATGCCGCAGACCGATGTCGCCCTCGTCGTGGGCGCCAACGACGTGGTCAACCCGGCCGCCCGGCGCCCCGGGACCGCCGTGTCCGGCATGCCCATCGTCGACGCCGACAAGGCCAGGAGCGTGATCGTCATCAAGCGCTCCATGGGCCATGGCTATGCGGGCATCGACAACGAGCTGTACACGGCCCCCACGACCGGGATGTACTTCGCCGACGCCAAGAAGGCATTGGCCGAGATCACGGCCGCCGTCAAGGTGCTCGTCGCCTGATCCGACGCGAGGTGAGCGGACATGACCTATGCACAACACGACGGGACGCGCATTCCGCGCGACCCGGCCGACGACCATACCGAGCAGATCGCCAAGCTGGAGCTCGCGGAGCGGCGGTGAGGCCACCACCATGTGAGACGCAAACCGGGGCAGCTCTTGTAGGGCTGCCCCGCCGTTCTGACAGGCTCAGTTTCCGGGCGTCGGGGCCTGGCCTACGCCTTTGAGCAGGCGACGCTGCGCGGCAGCTCGCTGAGGGTGGTGCATGCCTGGCAGTTGCCGGTGCACGCCTACGCTCCGGAGGCCGCGTACGACCTGGACGAGAGCTTGTAGCCCTCGCCGAAGTACTGCTCGCGGAACTGCTCCTTGCACAGCAGGTCGGCCTCGGAAACCATGCCGATGACGTGCCGGTCGTCGTCGAGCACCGGCACGGCGCTGATCCCGCCGGCGACGAGTGCCGCGGCGATGTCCTTGAACGGGGTGGCGGCGCCGACGGAGACGACCTCCCGGGTCATCACGTCCTCGACGGTCATGCTCATCGTGTACCTCGCATATCCATGTGTCGTCGTACCTCCATCCCAGCTCCCGGCCCGCTCTCGACACAGGGCGTAGGTCCCGCGGCGAGAGGTCGAGAGTCCCGTCAAGCACGTGCGAGCTCCAGCTCGGCGGCGGGGCGGCGCGGGCTCCGGCTCACGTACGGGCCGTAGCCGAACCTGATGATCATCTGTGGGTGGCCGCGCCGGTGGTGCGGATCACGGCGGCGGCGCATGTCCCGCAGGTCGAGCGGCTGGTTCAGGAACGACGCCGACACGCCGTGCCGTGCCGCGACCAGCAGCACCCGCTGCAACGCCTGCCCGGCCCGCAACCAGTCGACGGGCCGGTCGCCCGCCGTGGTGAGCACGGAGAGCTGGGGCCGCTCCTCGAACCGGGCCGCGCCATGCTGCCGCCCGAAGTGGCGGGTCGGGGACGGATCCCGCAGGGCGTGAGGGCCGTGCGCGTAGTCCGGCACACCGTCGTAGAGCGCGCCCCGCATCGTCCAGGCGCTCAGTTCGGCGCGGTAGTCGTGGTCGTGCGACAGCTCGTCCTCGGCCATGGCGGCGTAGTCAAGGGTGTCAGCGGTGCCGTGCCGGTCGAGCGGCACGAGCCTGGCGCCCTCGCGGGAGGCGGCCAGCCGCAGCTCGGCCATGACCGCGGGTGGAATCCGCCGGTCGAAGAACGGCCGGCGGCTGGTGCGCCGCACCGGGATGAGGTCGTACAGCTCCCGCTGCTCGGCCGTCGCGGGCAGCGCCGCTCCGACGCGCACGGCGGCCAGGAGATCGGGCTCTTCCTCAGGAGCGGGGAGCAGGAACACCATCGGCCGCCGCCCAGCGGTCCGTACCGCCAGGCGCAGATTGAACAGGGCCGCACCGCAGCTGACGTGCCGGCTGCGCCCGCGCGGGTCGCTCACCCGCAACCGCCGCTCAGCGTCGGAGTACAGCTCTACCAGCTCGTGGCCGGCCACACGGAAGCGCCACGGCTGGGTGTTGAGCACCGACGGCGCCTGACCGGCCGCCACCAGCAGCCTTCGAACGCCGGACTCGTGATCGAGTGGAGCGAACATGAGACACCTCCCACCACCGACCCTCCCGCGCACGCCTTCGCTACCGGCAGTGCCGGACGGCCCCCGCTCTGGTGCCGAAAGGCTCTGCCCGGCGCGCCCGCTCGGCGGTGACAGGCCGACATCGGCATCGCCATGGGCGCCTCAGGCACCGACGTGGCCCGTGAAGCCGCCGACCTGGTGCTGCTGGACGACCACTTCGCCACCATCGTCACCGCCGTCGAGCTGGGCCGTGGTGGTCGCGGGCAAGAAGCCGGCAACGCCGTCCTGGACTTCGCGGCCGGCGAAGCCTCCCTCCTGCAGCACGCCCCTGCCCCGTCGCAGTGGTGGACCCATAGGGGTGTGGCAGCCGGACGTCCGGCAGACAGGACCAAGGTCCCACGGACGACGGACGTACGGCACTGCTGGCGAACCACCGGAAACGGTGTGATGGAAGTAGATAGGGACGACGAATCAAAGAGGGAAAGGGGCCGTCATGGCCGCCACGATCAACCGGCCCGTCATGGAGACCGGTGCCACCACCGCCGCCGCGCGCCGTCCGGTCGACTACGTTTGGGCGATCACCCGGATCTCGATCGGCTGGGTCTTCCTGTGGGCGTTCCTGGACAAGACCTTCGGCTGGGGATTCGCCACTCCGGCCAACCGTGCCTGGATCGAGGGCGGCAGCCCGACGACCGGGTTCCTCAAGGGCACCGGCGAGAACGCGCTCGGCGGCCTCTTCTCCGGCCTGGCCGGCCAGGCGTGGGTGGACTGGCTGTTCATGGCCGGCCTGCTCGGCATCGGCCTGGCACTCGTTCTGGGCATCGGCACCCGGATCGCCGCCGGAGCCGGCACCGCGATGCTGGTCCTGATGTGGGCGGCCGAACTGCCCCTGGCCAACAACCCCTTCATGGACGACCACATCATCTACTCGATCGTGCTCGTCGGCCTGGCCCTGGCCGGCGCCGGCACCACGCTCGGCCTCGGCAAGCTGCCGATCGTGCAGCGCAACGCCTGGCTCAAGTAGTGCACACAAGGAAATGCCCGCTCCCAGGGATCCCTGGGAGCGGGCATTTCCTTGTACATGGGGCGCCGCCCTGTCATTCGCGCCGGTCGGCTCGCATCCGGGCGGAAAGCGCGGCGGCCTGGGTACGGCGCTGCCGGCTGGCGGGAGGTGTCTTCCCCGGCCCCGACGCACGAGTGGTCCAAGCCGCCCGATGACCAGGGTCGGCTCAGATCCCATCAGGTAAAGATCACCGCCACGTCGTCACCGGCCGCGGCAACGACGAGCGCGAGCAAACCCTGAACCAGCTTCTGGCCGAGATGGACGGCTTCGATCAGTCCAGCGGCTTCGTCCTGCTCGCGGCGACGAACCGGCCTCAAACGCTGGATGCGGCGCTGCTACCGGCCGAACGTCGCGCGGTGGCCGTACACGAGTCCGGGCACGCGCTGGTGGCGGCGTTGTGCGAGCACGCCGACCCGGTCGCCAAGGTGACGATCCTGCCCGCCGGGCTCACCCTGGGCGTCACCGAAAAGCTCTCCGACGTCGAGCGGCCCTACAGCGAGAGCTACCTGCGCGATCTGCTGGCGGTGCGGCTGGGCGGCGGCCCGCCGAACAGGTCGTCTTCGGCGAAGGCTCGACCGGCGCCGCCAACGACCTGACCGGAGCCACCCAGATCGCCACCAGGATGGTGCGGGACTTCGGCCTGTCCACGCACCTGGGACCCATCGGGTACGGCTCCGACAGCCTGGACTTCCTCGGAGGCGACGAGCCGCCGGTGTCCCGCAAGCCGTAACTCGGCCTCGACCGTCTCACCTCGCATCTGCGGAGGTGCGAGGCGCTCACGGCTCCAGTGACTGAGGGACGGAGTCCGACGGTCCGGCCGGGTGCTCGGTGTGTCCGGCCGAGTCGTAGATCTTGACCCACTTGATCGCCGGGAACTGCTTGAGCGTCGGCCTGATCTGGTTGGCGATGGTGAAGGCAGACCCTCCGCTGGTGACGCGGCCGGTCAGGTAGACCCTGGCGACACCCTTCTTGACGGTCAGCTTGCTGAAGCCGGTGGCCTTGGAGGCCACGAAGCGCAGCCCCTGCGCCCGCTCGGCCGAGGAGAAGAAGCCTGCCGCCCGCAGGATCACCGTCGAGACAGCGGATTGACCGCACCATACGGTCCAGGTCCCGGAGCGTGTCAACGGGACCTGGACCCTCCGGTGGCATCACCGGGGACGTGCTGGCGGTGCCGTAGGTCCCTGGAGCGCCACGTAAGGTTCTGCCCTGATCGTGGGCGGAGGCATGTTCTGGAGCATAGGCAGAGCAAGCCACACCCTTCAAGGAGGTCATGATGACCTGCTGCGCCGACGCGCTGGCCGCGGACAAGCTGATCGACCTGGAGGATGCGCGGGTGGTCGTTCAGGGGTTCGGCGCCGTCGGCTCGCATGCGGCCAGGTATCTGGCCGAACGGGGAGCCCGGGTCATCGCCGTGTCCGACATCGCGGGCGCCACGTATCGCGAGGAAGGGCTCGACGTCGAGGCGTTGCTGGATGCCAAGAAGGCGGGCAGGCCCGTCGGCGCGTTCTCCGGCGGCGAGTCCGTGGACCGGGACGCGATCTTGTGGCTGGGGTGCGAGCTGCTGGTGCCCGCGGCCGGGCCCGACGTCTTCACCGTGGAGAACGCCTCCCGCGTGCGGGCGAAGGTGATGCTTCAGGGAGCCAACATTCCCGCCACCGCTGCTGCCGAGCAGATCTTTCACGAGCGGGGTGTGCTGTGCGTCCCCGACATCATCGCCAATGCCGGGGGTGTGATCTGCGCGTCGGTGGAGCTCCAGGGCGGCGGCCGGGCGCAGGCCTTTGCCGCCATCGAGGAGAAGATCCGCGCCAATACGGCCGAACTGGTCGATCGGCTGGCCGTGGGCGGGGTGCTGCCTCGCAGCGCGGCCGACGCCATGGCCACGGGCCGCCTGCGCGCTGCCGGCGCCTACCGTCGCCAGTTCTAATCGGCCGGCGTCCCTGGAACAGCACCCTGGCGTGTCCACCGAGCTCCAGGCTGCCTGTTTAGTACGAGCAGTTGGAGGCGGGAATCGTTCAGCACAGGGATGCTCCGACCAGGAATGAAAGTCCCCCGCTCCTGGGCGTAACGCCGCTGGATACGAAGATTGGCACGACGGATCGTGAAGGTATGAGGCAGAGTCTGCATCTGGGACGGGTGGCCGGGATCCCCGTCGGCGCCCACTGGTCCGCGCTCGCCATCGTCGCACTCGTGACGGTGGCTCTGGGCGGTGGCATGTCGCCGGCGACGGCGACGGCGCGGTTTCTTGGACCGCCGGGGCCGTCACGGGGCTGCTGCTGATGGCGTGGCTGCTGGCTCACGAGCTGGCGCACGCCCTGGTCGCCAAACGGCACGACATAGAGGCGGTCTCCGTCACGCTGTGGGCGCTGGGAGGCGTCACGGAGTTCCGGCGCTGGCCGCCGGTCCGGGCGGTCCAGGCGGGTCCTGGCCGCACGGGCGGGGGCAGTATGCCGGGCAGCGCAATCCGGGCGGATCCTGCCTGGTGTTCGACCAGGCCGCGCCGAAGGGGACGCTGACGTCCGTGCAGAAGAGCATGGTCGCCTCGGTGGCGCAGGAGGAGAAGCTTGCCCACGATCTCTACACGGCCTTCGCCGACCGCTACGACCTGCCGGTCTTCGATTGGATCGCGGTGGCCGAGACCCAGCACCTGAAGGTCGTGCGCACGCTGCTGGGGGTGATGGCTTTCATGTGCGCTCCTATTCCTTCATACCGCTGGGGGTATGAATGTCAGTGGCCGGCGGCTGATTCCTCGCGCCTGTTCGGTGCCGCCGCCGCAACGCGATCCCAACGGCTGTGGTCAGGGCGGCGGCCGCCGGCAGGCCGAGGCTCCACGGGCTGTGGAGCAGCGCGGGCGCGTTCGGGGCCGAGCAGGTCAGGACGCCCGGCCGAGGCCACCAGCAGGCTGCCGCCGGAGAACACCGCGACCGGCTCCCCGTCGATGAGCACCAGGTAGCTGGTGTGCTCGGGGGTGTGGCCCGGCGTGTGGACGGGCCGGATCACCAGCCCGCCGCCGCCATCGATCTCCTCCAGGTGGAAGGCGGGCGTGTGCCGGTAGGCGGCCGCCGCGGCGGCGGGCAGCACCAGCTCGGCCCCGGTGCGCAGCGCGGCCTGCTCGGCGCCGGAGACGTAGTCGTTGTGCAGGTGCGTCTCCAGCACGAACTGGAGATCAACGTCGTGCTCGGCGGCGGCCTTCAGGAAGCGGTCGATGTCGCGCTGGGGGTCGACGAGGATGCCCTTGCCCTCGTGTGCCAGCAGGTAGGTCTGGTCGCCCAGACCAGGAGTGCGGAACGACATGACGTCCATACACTTTCCTTTCTATACCCCAGGGGGTATCGGTGGGACAAAAAATATACGGCCGCAGGGTGCACGGCCGCAGGTCTACGCGAGGGCCAGGAAGAGCTTCTCCAGCTCGGCGACGCTCATCGGGGGCTGCTCGCCGCGGTTCTGGGCATCCTGGCAGTGCCGGAGCCCACTGGCCACGATCTTGAATCCGGCGCGGTCGAGCGCCTTGGGGACGGCGGCGAGCTGGGTGAGCACCTTCGCGCAGTCCTCGCCCGCCTCGATCATCGCGATCACCCCGGCCAGCTGGCCGTGTGCCCGCTTCAGCCGGGTCAGCGCGTCGCCCACCATGCCCTCGTTCAGTTCCATGCCCGACTATACCCTAGGGGGTATCGACGAGAGCAAATCGACCCTCGATCCCTGTGCCAAGGGCCTCGCGGAGGAAGAACGGCTGTCGTAAGCCGTCCGGCGGCTGCGGGCACCGCGTCGGCGCTCACCGGGGCCGCGCTGGTACGCCTCCTGGCCCGCACGGTTCACCAGGGGCCGGACTCCGTGCCGGCCGGCGAATGGCGCAGGCCCGCGTAGGCGTCGCGGGCGGTGATCTCGCCGGTGAGCACCTGGTGGATGGTGCGGCAGATCGGCAGCTCCAGCGCGTGCCGGTCGCCCAGCCCCACCGCCACCGGGGTGGTGCGGACGCCTTCGGCCGTCATGATCATTTCCGCGAGCACGTCGTCGAGCTTGCGGCCCTTGCCGAGTTGCTCGCCGACGTGCCGGTTGCGGCTGTGCGGGCTCAGGCAGGTGGCGAGGAGATCCCCCAGTCCGGTCAGGCCGGCGAACGTGGCCGCCTCGCTTCCCATGGCCACGCCGAGCTGGGTGAGCTCGGCCAGGCCCCGGGTGATGACCGCGGCCCTGGTGTTGTCCCCCACACCCAGCCCTTCGGCCATGCCGGCCGCGATCGCCACGACGTTCTTCAGCGCACCGCCGAGTTCGCAGCCGGTCACGTCGCCGTTGGTGTAGACGCGCAGCAGACCGCGCTGGAAGATCTCCTGCAGCATGGTGGCGACGGTCTCGTTCACGGTGGCGATGACCGTGGCCGCGGCCTTCCCAGCCAGGATCTCCCTGGCCAGGTTGGGCCCGGTCAGCGCGGCCGCGGGGTGGCCGGGCAGCACCTGCTCGATGATCTGGGTCATGCGCAGGTCGGTTCCGTGCTCCAGCCCTTTCGCCAGGCTGACGACCGGGATCCAGGGCGGGACGTGGGCACACGCCCGGTGGAGCACGCCGCGGAAGGCGTGCGAGGGGACTCCTATGATCAGGACCTGTGCCCTGGTCGCGGCCGTCGCGAGGTCGTCGGTCGCCGCGAGGGCCGCGGGCAGGGTGAAGCCGGGCAGGTACACCTGGTTGCGGTGCCTGACGTTGATCTCTTCGGCGATGCCGGGATCACGGGTCCAGACCAGCGTGTCGTGCCGCTTGCAGACCAGGGCGGCCACTGTGGTGCCCCATGAGCCGGCGCCGAGGACGGAAACTCTCATACCTCCCTATCCCAGCCGTTCCCCGGCCTCCGAACAGTGCCGATGGTCCCTGGTCATGAGGTACTTCGTCCTCTGTGGGCGCGGGCCGGTCAGGTGTGTGCTGGAGGTGTGGGAATCGGGACGATCGAAGGGGCGTACCGAACTGCCCGGGATCGACCCCGACAAGGACTTCGTGCTGGCGCCCGCGGCCGCGCTCGACCGGCGCGTGCGGTGGAAGGCGCTGGACGAGCGCCACGCGCTGGCCGGGTTCCCGGTCCGCTCGGCCGCTGCGTGAATTCGGGACGAAAGTCCTTCAGGAAAGGGCCTCCGTGCCCTGACTCGCCCGCGCACCCGGCTTTACGTTCCAGGGAAACGGCAGACTCCAGAAGGAGGCGAGCCATGACGAGCGGCCTCGACCTCGAAAGTCTCGACCTGATGCTCGACGCACTCGGCGACTTCGTGGCCGCCGCGCTTCCCGAGGAACGCCAGCTCGCGCTCGACCGCGATGACACCTGCCCGGAGGACACCATCCGGCAGATGTGCGGTGACGACCTCGGCGTGCAGCTCGCCTTCGTGCCCGAGGAGTACGGCGGCATGGGCGGCGGCGCGTTCGACTCCTACCGCATCTGCGAGCGCCTGGCCCGGCTCGACCTGGGGCTGGCCACGTCGGTGTTCGCGACGTTCCTCGGCAGCGACCCGATCCTGTTCGGCGGGACGGAGGAGCAGAAGGAGCGCTGGCTCGGCCGGATCGTCAAGGAGGGCATCCTGTTCGCGTACGGGGCCACCGAGCCCGAGGCGGGCAGCGACCTGGGCGCGCTGCGCACCACGGCGACGCCGGTCGAGGGCGGATACCGGCTCAACGGCCGCAAGCAGTGGATCAGCAACGGCTCCATCGCCGACGCCTGCAGCGTGCTCGCGCTCGCCCCCGGCGGCCCCTCCTGGTTCGTCCTGGAGCGCGGCACGGAGGGCTTCTCCTCGGCCGTCCCGGAGGACAAGCACGGCATCCGCCTGTCGAACACGGCGGCGCTCTACTTCGACGAGGTGTTCGTCCCGGCCGAGAACCTGGTCGGCTTGGCCGAGGGCAAGGGCCTCGTGCAGGCGCAGAACGTGTTCGGCTACACCAGGCTCATGGTGGCGGCCTTCGGCCTCGGCGGCGGCTGGGAGGCCGCCGACCGGGCGATCCGCTACTCCGCCGACCGCGTCCAGGCAGGCGCCACGCTGTCTGCCAAGCAGGGCTACACCCACAAGCTGATCGTGCCGCACGTGGTCAGGCTGGAGGCCGCGCGGGCGTTCATCGAGGAGACCGCGACCCGCATCGACGCGGGCGAGGGCTCGCTCAACACCGAAGGCGCGATTGCCAAGTACCTCGCCAGCGAGGCGGGCAACGCCGCCGCCGAGGCCGCGATCCAGGCCCACGGCGGATACGGCTACACCAGGCCGTACCTGGTCGAGAAGATCAAACGCGACGTGCGCATCACCACCATCTACGAGGGCACCTCCGAGATCCTCGAGATGACCATCGCCAGAGACCGCTGGCAGCAGCACCTCAAGACCCGCGGCGCCCACTACCGCGACGCCGCCGCGACGCTGGCCGCGCTGCCCGCGGAGACCGGCGCGGCCACCGCCGCGCTCGCGCTCGAATGCCTCGCCGCGGTCATGGAGGCCTGCCGGGCCGGGCGGCTCACCCGCAACCAGCACGTCCTGCTGCGGCTCGGAGAGCTGATCGCCAACGGCGAGGCCGCGGGCAGCCTCGCCCGCCGTGCCGCCGCCGCGCTCGACGGCACCCTCCCCGAGAAGGCCGATCGCCGCTTCAGCCCCGCCGTGCTCGCGGCCATCAGCCGGGTCTTCGCCCGCGAGGCCGTCATGAAGATCGCCGAGGAGGGCGGGCGCTGGGTGATCGGCGCACTTTCCGAGAACGACGCCGCGCCGGACGGGCTCCGCGGGGACGAGATGCGGGCGGCCCAGCGCGGCCTGCTCGCCGACATGGACGTGATCGCGGACGTGCTTTACGGCCGCGCGGACCTTTAGGACTTTCCATGAATGCCATCACGCTCGAACCGGTCGCCGTCGTAGGCCTCGGCGCGATCATGCCCGACGCGCCGGACGCCGCCACCTTCTGGGAGAACGTGAAGGGCGGCAGGTACTCCATCTCCGACGTGCCTCCCGAACGGTGGGACCCCGCCCTCTACTACGACCCCGATCCCAAGGCGCCGGACAAGACCTACTCGCGGATCGGCGGCTGGGTCAGGGGATTCCCCTGGGACCCGATGGGCTGGCGCCTCGCAGTGCCGCCGGCCGTGGCCGCGCAGCTCGACGACGGCCAGAAGTGGGCGGTGAGCGCCGCCAGAGCGGCCCTGCACGACGCCGGCTGGCCAGGCTGGGCGGTCGATCCCGAGCGGGTCGCCGTGGTCATCGGCAACGCCATCGGCGGGGAGAAGCACTACCGCAGCAACACCAGGATCGAGCTGCCGGAGTTCGCGCGGCGGCTGGAGCAGGCGCAGTCGTTCGCCGGGCTGCCCGAGGCGGTGCGCGTGGCCGTGCTGCGCGAGACCACCGGGTCTTTCCTGGGCGGGTACCCGCCGATCACCGAGGACACCATGCCCGGCGAGCTGGCCAACATCATCGCCGGGCGGGTGGCGAACCTGTTCAACTTCCGCGGGCCCAACTTCACCGCCGATGCCGCGTGCGCCTCCGGGCTGGCCGCCATGTCCGCGGCTGTACGCGGCTTGCAGGCCCATGACTTCGACGCGGTGATCACCGGCGGAGTGGACCGGAACATGGGCGTGGCGGCGTTCGTCAAGTTCTGCAAGATCGGCGCGCTGTCGGCCACTGGCACCCGGCCCTTCGACGCGGGCGCGGACGGGTTCGTCATGGGCGAGGGCGCGGCGTTGTTCGTGTTGAGGCGGCTGTCGGACGCCGAGCGTGACGGCGACCGAATTTATGCCGTCATCCGCGGCATCGCCGGGTCGAGCGACGGCAAGGGCAAGGGGATCACCGCGCCCAACCCGATCGGGCAGCGGCTGGCCATCGAGCGCGCCTGGGCGAGCGCCGGGCTCGATCCCGCCCTGGCCACCCTCATCGAGGCGCACGGTACCTCCACCCGCGTCGGCGATGCCACCGAGTTGGGCGCGCTGAGCGAGGTGTTCGAGAAGGCGGGGGCGTCGGCCGGGTCGATCGCGCTCGGGTCGGTCAAGTCCAACATCGGCCACCTCAAGGCGGCCGCGGGCGCGGCCGGGCTGTTCAAGACCGTGATGAGCCTGCACGACCGGGTGCTGCCGCCCAGCCTGCACTTCGACGACCCGAACCCGAGCGTCGACTGGTCGGCCATCCCCTTCCGGGTCAACACCGAGCTGCGGGAGTGGGACCGGCCCTCCGGCGGCGGCGTGCGGTGCGCCGGGGTGAGCGCGTTCGGGTTCGGCGGCACGAACTTCCACGTCGTGCTGGAGGAGCACGTCCCCGGCCGCCACGGCCCCGCCGATGTGCCCAGAACCTACGCCACGACCACCGCCCAGGCGACGACGCGGCCGGGGGCCGTCCCTTCGCCTGCGGGCTCCTCGTCCGCCGGGCCCCGGCCGCCCCTGCGCGGGGCCGCGGTCGTGGGCGGGGCGGACGAGGCCGAGGTCATCGCCCGGCTTGAGCAGGTGCGCGCCACGCCGCGACCGCAGCCGGCCGATGCCGCGCTCGCTACCGCCGCCATCAGGGTCGCCATCGACTATGCCGACCCCGACGACCTGGCCGCCAAGGCCGCGAAGGCGGTCACCGCCCTACGTACCGGCAACCAGGCGATGTGGCGCATGCTGCGCGCCCAGGGCGTGTTCCTCGGCCGCGGCCCCGCTCCCAAGGTCGCCTTCCTCTACACCGGCCAAGGCTCCCAGTACGTCAACATGCTGCGCGACCTGCGCGAGCGTGAGCCCATCGTGGCCGCCACGTTCGACGAGGCCGACCGGGTGATGACGCCGCTGCTGGGCCGGCCGCTGACGTCGTACATCTTCTGTGACGACGCCGACCTCGGCCTGGCGCAGCAACGGCTCCTGCAGACCGAGATCACCCAGCCCGCCGTCCTCACCGTCGACGCCGCGCTCACCCGCCTGCTGGAGGCGTACGGCGTGCGCCCCGACATGGTGATGGGCCACAGCCTCGGCGAGTACGGCGCGCTGGTCGCGGCCGGATCCCTGACCTTCGAGGCCGCGCTGGAGGCGGTCAGCGCCCGCGGCCACGAGATGGCCACGCTGGAGGTGCCCGACCGCGGCGCCATGGCGGCCGTTTTCGGCCCGCTACCGGAGATCGAGCGTATCGTCGCCGAGTTCGACGGCTACGTGGTCGTCGCAAACATCAACAGCACCACCCAGGCGGTGGTCGGCGGCGCGACGCAGGCGGTGGAGGCGGTTGTGGGCCGATTCCGCGAGGCGGGCATGACCGCGATGCGCATCCCCGTCAGCCATGCCTTCCACACCTCGATCGTCGCCCCCGTGAGCGAGCCGCTGAAGGCGGTGCTACGCCGCCTGGACATCAGGCCGCCCACCAAGCCGATCGTGGCCAACGTGACGGGCGAGTTCTACCCCTCCGGCGCGAGCGTCGAGGACATGCTCGAGATACTCGGACGGCAGGTGGCCTCTCCGGTGCGGTTCGTGACCGGCCTGCGCACGCTGTACGACGCGGGGGTGCGGGTCTTCGTCGAGGTCGGGCCGAAGAAGGCACTGCACGGCTTCGCCGAGGACGTGCTCGGATCCGCGCACGACGACGTGCTGGTCCTGTTCACCAACCATCCCAAGAACAGCGGCGTGCCCGCCTTCAACCAGGCCCTGTGCGGCTTGTACGCCTCCGGTCTGGCCTTCCCCGCCCACGAGCGGCCCACCGCCCGGCCGCAGGTCATCCCGCACCAGGCGAGCCCGTCGCACGCCCGGCCACAACACGCCGCCCGCCTCACCGCACCCACGATTCCCACCTCCGCGAGGCCTGCCATGACCATCGAGACCTACACCCAGCTCGGCCGCCTCTTCGCGCGGACCCTCGAACAGGGCCTGGCAATCTACGGGGGCGGGAAAGCGGAGGGAGCCCTGCCCACCGAGCCGGTCGTGGTGACCGGCGCCGCGCTCGGGCTGCCCGGCGTGGAGCGGGTGTTCGACGACGACAACCTGGCCCGCATCCTCGCGGGACAGCAGTTCATCGACACCATCCCGCACCGCTTCCGCCGCGCCATGGTGGACCGCCGCATCACCCGCCTGGTCAAGCGCGAGGCGGGCGACCCGACGTTCGAGACGATCGGCAGTGAGGCCGACGTGCTCAAGCTGGCCGGACGGCACGCGCCGCTCGACGTCGTCGCCGAGTTCGGCGTGGACGCGGCCAGGGACGCCGCGCTCGACACCGCCACCAGGCTGGCCATCGGCGCGGGGTTCGACGCGCTGCGCGACGCCGGGATCCCGTTGGTCATGCACTACAAGACCACCACGCTGGGCACCCGCCTGCCCGACCGGTGGGGGCTGCCCGAGGCGCTGCGCGACGACACCGGCGTCGTGTTCGCCTCCGCGTTCCCCGGCTACGACGCCTTCGCCGCCGACCTGGAGCGGTACTTCACCGACCGGGGCCGCAGGGAGCAACTCCTGGCCCTGGAGGCCGTACAGAGCAGGATGCGCGGCGACGAGACGGCGGCCGCCGAGGTGGACCGGCGCATCGCCGAGCTCCGCCGCCTCCTGGAGGCCGAGCCGTACGTCTTCGACCGGCGCTTCCTGTTCCGCTGCCTGTCGATGGGGCACTCGCAGTTCGCCGAGATCATCGGCGCCCGCGGCCCCAACACTCAGGTGAACGCCGCCTGCGCGAGCACCACCCAGGCGATGTGCGTGGCCGAGGACTGGATCCGCACCGGACGCTGCCGCCGCGTGATCATTGTCTCGGCCGACGACGCCAGCTCCGACACGCTGCTGCCCTGGATCGGCTCCGGCTTCCTGGCCTCGGGCGCCGCCGCCACCGACGACGTGGTCGAGGACGCCGCCACACCGTTCGACCGCCGCCGGCACGGCATGATCGTCGGCATGGGCGCCGCGGCCATCGTGGTCGAGTCCGCCGAAGCCGCCCGTGAGCGCGGCCTGCAGCCGATCTGCGAGGTGCTGGGCGCCGTCATCGCCAACAGCGCCTACCACGGCACCCGCCTCGACATCGACCACATCTCCCAGATCATGGAGCAGGTGGTGCGGCAGGCGGAGAGCCGCGGCGCAGACCGTCACGCGATCGCGCCCGAGACGGTGTTCGTCTCCCACGAGACCTACACCCCCGCGCGCGGCGGCAGCGCGGCGGCCGAGATCCACGCACTCAGGCAGGCGTTCGGCCCCTCCGCGGACTCAGTCGTGATCACCAACACCAAGGGTTTCACCGGCCACGCGATGGGCGCGGGCATCGAGGACGTCGTCGCGATCAAGGCCGTGGAGACCGGCATCGTGCCACCCGTCCCCAACTTCAAGGAGCCCGACCCTGACCTGGGCGAGCTCAACCTGTCCACCGGCGGGGCCTACCCGGTCCGGTATGCGCTGCGCCTGGCCGCCGGGTTCGGCTCCCAGATCGCGATGACGCTGCTGCGCTGGACGCCGATGCCGGACGGCAGGCACCGGGCGCCGAACGAGCTCGGCTACGCGTACCGCGTCGTGGACCCGGGCGCCTGGCAGGCGTGGTTGTCCACCGTGGCGGGCCGCGCCGACGCCGGGCTCGAAGTGGTCCAACGACGCCTGCGGATCATCGACGCGCCCGCGCCCGCCACCACCAGGCCGAAGACTGCGCCGACCACGGTGCCGACCGTCACGCCTGTGACCGCGACGACCGCCGCGCCCTCGATCGCGGCGGACGCTTCCGCGCCGTCGGATGCGACGCCGGAGCCCGTCCCTGAGCCCGCGCCCACGACAGACGCGGATCCGCTGTCAGAGACCGTTGTCGCAATCGTGTCCGAGATGACCGGTTACCCGGCGGAGTTGCTGGAGCTGGACCTCGATCTGGAGGCCGACCTGGGCGTGGACACGGTCAAGCAGGCGGAGATCTTCGCGGCGGTGCGTGAGCGGTACGGCCTGGAGCGGGATCCGAACCTGCGCCTGCGTGACTTCCCCACGCTCGACCACGTGGTCGGCTGGATCCGCGACCGCCTCCCCGCCGCCACGACGCCCGAGGCCGCCGCGCAGCAGGAGCAGCCGGGGGGCACGCAGGAGGAGCCGAGCGCCGGATTCCCCCGGCGCGTCCCGGTGCCCGTCCTGCGACCCGAGTTCGCCCGCTGCAAGCCCACCGGCGTCCGCCTCGGCGAAGGCACCAGAATAGTCATCGGCACCGACACAGGCGGCGTCGGCAAGGCGCTGGCCACGCGGCTCGGCAAGCTGGGCTGCGACGTCCTCATCATCGACCCCGCCGTCCCAGCCGACGAGCTGACGGCGCGGCTGGAGGGCACGGTGGACGGCGTTTACTGGCTGCCCGCACTCGACATCGAGGACCCCCTGGAGGACATGGACCTGCCGGCCTGGCGCGAGGCGCTGCGGCGCCGGGTGAAGAGCCTCTACGCCGTCGCCCACCATCTCTACGACCAGGCCCCCTTCCTCGTCACCGCCACCAGGCTCGGCGGTCGCCACGGCTACGACGACGCCGGCGCCGTCGCCTGGCTCGGCGGCGCGGTCACCGGGTTCGCCAAGGCCTACGGCAGGGAGCGCCCGGACACCCTGGTGAAGGCCGTCGACTTCGCCACAGGCCGCAAGACGGCCTCGCTCGCCGACGCCCTGATCGAGGAGACGCTGAACGACCCCGGCTGCGTCGAGGTCGGCCACGCCGACAGTGAGCGCTGGACGGTCGGCCTGGCCGAGCGCCCGTTCGAGACGGCCCAGGGAAGCGGGCTGGAGCTGGGCCCGGACAGCGTCTTCCTCATCACCGGAGCGGCCGGCGGCATCGTGTCGGCCATCACCGCCGACCTGGCGGCCGCGTCCGGCGGCGTGTTCCACCTGCTGGACCTCATCCACGAGCCGGACCCGGCCGACCCCGAGCTGCGCCGCTACGCGGTGGACCGCGAAGGTCTCAAGGCGGACCTTGCCGTCATGCTCAAGCAGCGTGGCGAGCGTCCCACACCGGTGCTCATCGAGCGCGAACTGGCCCGATACGAGCGGCTGCACGCCGCGCTCGAAGCCATCGAGGCGATCAGGAAGGCTGGCGGCGCGCCGTACTACCACCAGGTGGACCTCACCGACCCGGACGCGGTCGAGCGGTCCATGGCGGCCGTGCGCGGCGTGAGCGATCATGTGGACGTGCTGCTCCACGCGGCCGGCCTGGAGATCAGCCGGTCACTCGGCGACAAGCCCGCCAAGGAGTTCGACCTGGTCTTCGACGTCAAGAGCGACGGCTGGTTCAACCTGCTGCACGCCGCCGGAGACCTGCCGATCGGCGCCACCGTGGTCTTCAGCTCGGTGGCCGGCCGCTTCGGCAACGCCGGCCAGACCGACTACAGCGCGGCCAACGACCTGCTGTGCAAGGTCACCAGCGGCATGCGCCGTACCCGGCCAGGCACCCGCGCGATCGCGCTGGACTGGACCGCCTGGGGCGGCATCGGCATGGCGACCCGTAGCTCCATCCCCAAGATCATGGAGCTGGCCGGGATCGAGATGCTGCCACCCGAGGTGGGCGGGCCCTGGATCCGGCGCGAGCTGACCTGCTCGGGCGAGCGCGGCGAGGTCCTCGTCGCCGGAGCGCTCGGCGTGCTGGGCGCCGAAACCGACGAGACAGGCGGGCTGGCCATGGCCTCCGTCGAAGAGCCCATGGCGGCCGCGATCGAGTCGTACGGCGTCCACTCCGGCCTGGTCGTGCGCACCACGCTCGACCCGAAGCAGCAGCCGTTCCTGGACCACCACCGCATCGACGGCGTCGCCGTCCTGCCCGGCGTCATGGGCATCGAGGCGTTCGCCGAGGCGGCGCAGCTGGCCGCTCCCTCCTGGGAGGTGACGGCGGTGGAGGATGTCGACTTCCTGGCGCCGGTGAAGTTCTACCGCGACGAACCGCGCACGCTGACCGTACGCGCCACCGTCACCCCCGACGGCGACGACCTGCTCGCCAGATGCGAGCTGACGGCCGAGCGGCTCCTCCCCGGACAGGACCGGCCGCAGCGCACCATCCACTTCACCGGAAGCGTCCGGTTGTCGCGAGCGGCGCGCGAAGGTGTGCGGCGTGACCGGGCGCGGGAGGCCGCGGCCACGATGCCGCCGTCCGACGTGTACACGCTGTTCTTCCACGGCCCTGCTTACCAGGTGGTCGCCGCGGCCTGGGCGCATGGCACGGGAGCGGCGGCCAGGATGGCCGACGCGCTGCCGGAGGCGCTGACGAAAGGGTCGACCACCACCACGCCGCGCCTGATCGAACTCTGCTTCCAGACGGCGGGACTGGCGCAGGCCGCCCGTGATCGCGTGCTGGCGCTGCCCGCGCACGTGGATCGTGTCATCCTCTATCCGGGCACCGCCAAGGACGTGCAGGCGATCGTCGAAGCCGATGACGGCCGGTACGGGTGCGCGGTACTTGACGGCGACGGCAACGTGCTCGTGGCCGTCGAGGGCTACCGGGGCACCCCGTTGCCCGGTGAGCTCCCGGAAGAGGTCAGGCGGACGCTGACCCCGCTAGCGGGGGAGGGCTGACATGCCGGCCATCAGGCGGCTCGCGATCGTCAACCGGGGCGAGCCCGCGACGCGGGTGCTGGACGCCGTCGCGGAGCTCAACCGCGACGGCGCCACGCCCCGCATGACCACGCCCCCTATAACCACGATCGTCCTGCACCCGGACCTGGACGCCGACGCCTGGTACGTCCGCATGGCCGACGAGGCCGTCTCGATCGGCCCGGCCACGTACGTCGACCCTCGTGACGGCCACCGCAAGTCCGCCTATCTCGACGAGGAACACGTCATGCGGGCCCTGGAATGGGCCCGCGCGGACGCCGTCTGGGTCGGCTGGGGATTCCTGGCCGAACAGGCCTCGTTCGCCGCGCGTTGCGAGGCCGCGGGCATCACGTTCGTCGGCCCGCGGAGCGCGACGATCCGCCTGCTCGGCGACAAGATCGCGGCCAAGCTGCTGGCGGAGAAGGCAGGCGTGCCGGTCGTGCCCTGGAGCGGCGGACCCGTGACCGACCCCGCGGACGCGCTGAAACACGCCGAGCGGCTCGGCTTCCCGGTGGTGATCAAGGCCGCGGCGGGCGGCGGCGGGCGCGGCATCAGAGTGGTGCACGCGCCGGAAGACGTGGCTCCCGCGCTGGCCGCCGCCCGTGCCGAGGCGGAGACCACGTTCGGCGATTCTGCTGTGTTCGTCGAGCGGCTCATCCCGCGCGCACGCCACGTCGAGGTGCAGATCATCGCGGACACGCACGGCACTACCTGGGCCGTGGGCGTCCGCGACTGCAGCGTCCAGCGGCGCAACCAGAAGGTCATCGAGGAGTCCGGCTCCACCGCGCTCACCCCGCCCGCCGAACGCGCCGTCCGCCACGCAGCGGTCCGGCTAGCCCGCGAGGCGGGCTACCAGAACGCCGGGACCGTCGAGTTCCTGATCGACCCGGACACCGGCGCCCACCTGTTCATGGAGGTCAACACCCGGCTGCAGGTCGAGCACCCGGTGACCGAGGAGACCACGGGAGCCGACCTGGTCAAGCTCCAGCTCCATGTGGCCATGGGCGTCCGCTTGAAGGGAGGCCCGCCGCCAGCCCGCGGCTGCGCGGTCGAGGCCAGGCTGTGCGCGGAAGACCCCGAGCTGGGGTTCGCGCCCGCGCCCGGGCGGGTCGCCGTGTGGCGGCCGCCGGCGGGGCCTGGGATCAGGGTGGACGCGGGCGTGTCAGAGGGTGACGCCGTCGCGCCCGAGTTCGACTCGATGATCGCCAAGGTGGTGGCCAGGGGTGGTGATCGCAACGAGGCCATGGCCAGGTTGCGGCGCGCGCTGGCCGCCACCCGCGTGGTCATCGAGGGTGGCACCACCAACCGCGCCTTCTTGCTGTCGCTGCTGTCCCGCGAGGAGATGCGGCGCGGCACCGCCGACAACCGGTGGCTGGACCGGCTGACGGCCGACGGCGGACACCTGCCGGAGCCCGATCCGGTCGCCGTGCTGCAGGCCGCCGTGGAGGCGTACGACGCCGACCATGAAGCCGAGCGGGCGGCCTTCCATGAGGCCGCCGGGCGGGGCCGTCCCGACGTGCCCGAGCAGGTGGGGCAGCGGGCCCGGCTGCGCTACCGCGGCCGGCCGTACGAGCTGCGCGTCCGGCGCACCGGCCCCGAGGAGTACCGGGTCAAGACCGCCGACGGGTCGGTGGACGTGGGCGTGCGGCGGCTGAGCACGCACGAGCGGCGATTGTCATGCGGCGGCGCCGCGTACCGCACCCAGGTCTCCGCCCAGGGCCCCGCTTATTTGTTGAGGGCCTACCTGGTGGAGGTGGAGCGGGACGGCGAGTGGGCGGCCCACCGCGTGCACCGCGACGACGGCGGGATCGTCCGGGCCTCCCATCCGGCCTTCGTTGTCTCCGTCCGCGCCGCGCCCGGCGACCGGGTGGCCGAGGGCGACCCGCTGGTCGTGCTGGAGAGCATGAAACTGGAATCCACGCTGACCGCCCCGTACGCGGGCGAGGTCGCCTCGGTCGAGGTGACCGCCAACACGCAGGTCGTGGAGGGACAGCCGCTGCTGCGCATCCGCGAGGCCGCACATGAGCCCGACCGGCCGGGGACGGCCGTGTCCTTCGCCGCCCTGCGCCGCGCGGAGCCGGCGGTGCCGGGGTGCCGGTCGGCGTACGACGCCTTGTGCGGCTGCCTGCTCGGCTTCGATCTGGACCCGCGTGAGATCGGCCTGCCCGAGCCGGTGGAAGCTCCGGACGACCCGGAACTGCTGGCCTGCGAGGAGGCGTTCCTGGACTTGTTCGCCGACGTCAGCGGCCTGTACCGGCCGCTGCCCGAGCCGGAGGAGCCCGAGAGCGCCAGTGCGCAGGAGTACATCCTGTCCTACCTGCAGTGGCTCGACCCCGACAGGGCCGGGCTTCCGCCGGCCTTCCGCGCCCGGCTGGAGCGGGTCCTGGCCAGGTACGGCGTCTCCGGCCTCGAGCGGACGCCGTGGCTCGAAGAGGCCGTGGTGTGGATGTTCCGCTCCTTCCGCCGCGCCCACGACCTCGTCCCCGCCGTCGCGGCCGTGTTGGAGCGGCGGCTGCGCCACCGCGGCCTGCCCCCTCCCGACCGGGCGCTGATGGACCGGCTGGCCGTCGCCGCGCAGGTACGCCACTCCGTGGTCGCCGACCTGGCCAGGGACGTGCGCTTCCACTACTTCGACGAGCCGCAGCACGAGCGGGCGCTGGCCGCCGTGTACGCCGAGATGGAGTCCCACCTCGACGCGCTGGCCGCCGAGCCGGGCAGGGCCGACCGTGACGAGCTGATCGACCGGCTCGTGTGGTGCCCGCAGCCGATGCGCGGGCCGCTGCTAGCCCGCTGGCAGGCGTCCGGCGAGGAGATGAGAAGCGCCGTCGTCGAGATCTACATCCGGCGCTTCTACCGCACCCGGCGGCTGGAGCGGGTCGGCCGTGACGGCTCGGCCGACTTCGACCATGACGGTGTGCTGTACCACGTGGTCGTCGACTACACTCCGCTGGCCGACATCCGCCAGGCCTGTGCGGAGATCAGCGCGCGCCTGTCCGGCGTGGATCCGTGGCGGCGGGTGATCGTCGAGCTGGTGACCTGGCGGCCGGGGGAGCGGCCCGCCGCCGACGACACCCAGGCCGAGGTCGCCGCCCTGCTCGCGGGCCAGAGCCCCGGCCACCGCCTGGAGCGGCTGTGCGTGACCGTGACCAGCGAGGACGGCGCAGGCCCCGAGCACCACCGCACCCAGCACTTCGCCTACCGGCACACGCCCGAGGGCTTCGCGGAGGAGCCGCTCTACCGCAACCTGCACCCCATGATCGCCGAACGGGCCGAGCTGTGGCGGCTGTCCAACTTCGCGCTCGAACGCCTGCGCTCGGCCGAGGACGTCTACCTGTTCCGCGGCGTGGCCAGAGACAATCCGGCCGACGTGCGGTTGTTCGCGATCGGCGAGGTACGCGACCTGACGCCCGTACGCGACGACACCGGCCGCATCGTGTCCCTGCCCCGCCTGGAGCGGATGGGACTGCAGGCGCTGGCGGCCATGCGTGAGCACCTGGCCGCCACGCCACCGGACCAGCGGCCGCGGCCCAACCGGATCACCCTGTGCGTACGCCCGCCGTTCGATGTGCCCAGCGCCGACTGGCCGCGGCTGGCCCGCCCGTTCGCGCCGCTGGCCGTCGGCGTCGGCCTGGACAAGCTGCTGCTCCAGGTGCGCCTGCCCGGCGGACCCGCCGCCCTGCACGTCGAAGGGCTGGACGAGGATCACGTCACGGTACGCCAGGAGCCCTACGGGCAGGAGCCGATCAGGCCGCTGACCGAATACCGCCGCAAGGTGCTGCGTGCCCGCCGCTTCGCCGCCCCCTACCCGTACGAGATCGTCAGGATGCTCTCCCCGCCCGAGCACGCCCCCGGCGACTTCCCGCCGGGGACCTTCGCCGAGCACGACCTGGCCGAGGACGGCACGCTCGTCCCCGTTGACAGGCCAGAGGGGCAGAACACCGCAAACCTCGTCGTCGGCGTGATCACCAACCGCACCGCCAAAGTGCCCGAGGGAATGGCCAGGGTCGCCATCCTCGGTGACCCCACACGCAGCCTGGGGGCGCTGGCCGAGCCCGAGTGCCGCCGCGTCATCGCCGCGCTCGACCTGGCCGAGCGCATGCGCGTGCCGGTCGAGTGGTTCGCGCTGTCTTCCGGAGCGCGGATCGCGATGGACAGCGGCACGGAGAACATGGACTGGATCGCCGCCGTGCTGCGCCGCCTCATCGAGTTCACCCAGGCGGGCGGCGAGGTCAACGTCGTGGTGACCGGGGTGAACGTGGGCGCGCAGCCGTACTGGAACGCTGAGGCCACCATGCTCATGCACACCCGCGGCATCCTCGTCATGGTGGCGGGGAGCGCGATGGTGCTGACGGGCAAGCACGCGCTGGACTTCTCCGGCGGCGTGTCCGCCGAGGACAACACCGGCATCGGCGGCTTCGAACGCATCATGGGCCCCAACGGGCAGGCCCAGTACGGCGCGGCCAGCCTCGCCGAGGCGGGCCTCATCCTGCTGCGCCACTACGAGCACTGCTATGTCGTGCCCGGCGAACGTTACCCACGCAGGCGGCCCACCGGCGATCCCGCGGGCCGAGACGTGCGGGACGCTCGGCATTCCGGCCCGGAGTTCCGTACGGTCGGGGAGATCTTCTCCGCCGAGCACAACGGCGAGCGGAAGAAGCCGTTCGACATCCGCTCGGTCATGCGTGCCGTGTGCGACGCGGACGCCGAGCCGCTGGAGCGGTGGGCCCGCTGGCGCGACGCCGACATGGCCGTCGTCTGGGACGGGCACGTCGGCGGCATCCCCGCCTGCCTGATCGGGCTGGAGTCCGCGCCGCAGCCCAGGCACGGCTTCGTGCCCGCCGACGGGCCGCCCGCCTGGACCGCGGGCACCCTGTTCCCGCAGTCGTCGCGGAAGGTGGCCAGGGCCATCAACGCGGCCGGCGGCAACCGGCCCGTCGTGGTGCTGGCCAACCTGTCCGGGTTCGACGGGTCGCCGGAGTCGATGCGGCGCTGGCAGCTCGAGTACGGCGCCGAGATCGGGCGGGCGGTGACCAACTTCGCCGGGCCGATCGTGTTCGTGGTGATCTCCCGCTATCACGGCGGCGCGTTCGTGGTGTTCTCCAAACGGCTCAACCCGCGGCTGGAGATCGCGGCCGTGGAGGGCTCGTACGCGTCGGTCATCGGCGGCGCGCCCGCCGCGGCCGTGGTGTTCGTCCGCGAGGTCCGCGCCCGCACCGAACGCGATCCCCGCGTCGCCGCGGCGCGGGAGTCGGGGCCGCGCTCGCGGCTGCTGGAGATCACCGAAGAGGTGCGGGCGGAGAAGCTGCGCGAGGTGGCCGCCGAGTTCGACCAGGTGCACAGCATCCAGCGGGCCCTGGCGGTCGGCTCGGTCGACCGGGTCATCACCGCGGCCGAGCTGCGGCCGTACGTGATCGGCGCGCTGGAACGCGGGATGGCCGCGTCATGAGATGGCTGGCGCGGGGCGAGGAGCACCTCCCCATCGGGAACGGCTGGCTGGCGCCCAGGGAGGCGGAGCGGGCGGCCGGGCTGCGCTTCACCAAGCGGCGCACCGAGTTCCTGGTCGCCCGGTGGACGGCCAAGGAGGCGATGCGGCTGCTCTACCCCGCGGCACCGTACGAGCTGGAGGTGCGGCACCACCCGAGCGGCGCGCCTGAGGCGTACTGGTGCGGCCGGCCACTGCCCGTGGGGATCTCCCTGACCGACCGGGCCGGGTGGGCGGTGTGCCTGCTCGGCCTGGATCCCGGCACCGTCGGCTGCGACCTGGAGCTGGTCGAGCCGCGCAGCGCCGCCTTCGTCGCCGACTACTTCACCCCGGCCGAGCAGCACGTCATCAGCGACGATCCGCTGCGGGCCAACCTGCTGTGGTCGGCCAAGGAGAGCGCGCTGAAGGTGCTGCGTACCGGGCTGCGCAGGGACACCCGCTCGGTCGAGGTCACGCTCGGCTGCGCCGCCCCTCGCGACGCATGGGGCAGGCTGACGGTGCGCGCCGCGGAGGGGAGGCTGCTGCACGGGTGGTGGCGCAGGTACGGCGACTTCCTCCTCACCGTGGCGGCCGACCGGCCGGTCCCGCCGCCGCGTGCGCTGGAGGAGCCGCCCGCGCTGGACTCCGCGACCCCGTCACACAGCTGGCTGGCCCGCCCCGTCACATGACCGAACTGGAAGTAGAGGTGGCGTGAGGTACAGCCAGGTCAAGGAGGCACATGCCGCTGTGGTGTTCCTGCTGGGCGAGCGTGCTTACAAGCCGAAGCAGTCGGTTGGTGCGCCGCATGCGGCCGGAGCGGCGACTGGCGAGTGCGCGGTCTGCCCGGTCCCGGATGGGTACGCCGCGGTTGGCCTGGGCCGGCTAGGGCTGGCGGGGGTGGCGCCCTCTCTCATCGGCCCGCACCCAGTCGGCCTCCCACTGCTCGAACCGGATGTGGTCCACCCACCGGCGATAGATCCAGAAGGCCGCAAGCGTCAGCAACGTGGTCACGAGCACGATGAAGATCCCCATCGCCACGCCTCTGCCGGCGAGCACGTCCGTGCCGGCGGGTGGTGAGGCGGGCGCCCCGGCGGCGTCGATCCACACGCGGACCATCGTCCCGGCCTTGGTCAGCGCGGGGGCCGGCACCCGGCCGCTGCGCGTCGCGCCCTCGGGGGTCGTCCACCGCGCCATCGTCTGTGGCTTGGCCGAGGCAATCTCCGAGAACGACACCCGGGCGGGTGGGACATCCTCCAGCAAGGTGGCCATGACCTGTCGCCGGACGCCGGGACCGGCGTACTGATCCCGTAAGGCGTTCTCGTAGAGTGCCCGGCCGGCGAGCACGGCCGGGAGCAGGCTGGTCAGCACCAACAGCAGGGCCGCCAGCACGAAAGCGGACTCCAGCCGGTCGGAGCGGCGGCGCAACGGATTGCCGTCCGGCCGGAACAGGCGCAGGCACAGCATCAGTGGATGAATCGACGTCCTCATCGGGCACCTCCTACAGCTCACTGTGCGGGGCTCGGGGTGGGGACGGCAGAGCCGAACGACTCGGCTGGACAAGGACCTTGGTCCCGGCGGAATGCCGAAGATCCTCCGCCGTGCAGATTTCCGGCCCTGCCCGGCCGGTGCGGGGTCGCCTCCGGTGCCCTGGAAGATGCCACACTCCCCGCGGGCATGCGTAGATAGGGTCGAATGGCAGGTGGACGCGCAGATAAAGACCCTGTCATCGGTTTCGAGCAGCACCCCACGGGCTCTGAGCGGTTGAGAGCCAAGGGGGTCATGCCGACCTCGACGACGCCTGCTTGGACGGTGCTGGTCCGCGCCGTGGGCGCGCTGGACGGGCGACCAGCCACCAGGCCAGAGCCGCAGCGAGGAGGAGGGACAGGGTCGCGGTCATCACTCTTCGCGGGCCGAAGAAGTACCAGGCGAGAAAGGCGATCACTCCCGCGGAGGCGCGATGACCACCCAGTCGCTGACGGTCACGAGGCATCCCCTCCCTTCGTGCCCCGCGCTCGGTCGTGCCCGGCAGTCCGGTGGTCGTGACCAGTCTGGTCATCGCTCATGGACCGCATCATCACCAGCATCATCGCCGGGCACGCCAAGCCAATAGAGCCAAAGGTCCCGCCACCGCATGCGTCGCGCCGCGGGCGGAGAGGCGCACCATGGCCACGCGCGCCCGGGGAGTGCCGCCCTTCAACGTGTACGCCCGCCACCGAGACCAGCGGGATCGCCGCCGAATGCGGCCACTAACGGGGCATGCACCGGTTCGAGGACCTGGTGATCCCGGTAGTCGTCGAGGACGCCTACCGGCGGTCCCTCCCGGTGTGGCGGGAGACCGGCTGCTGGTCACGGTTCTGTTCGGCAGGACGCTGCCGCTCATCCGCTACGAGATGACCGACCGGGATCCGGCCAGCGCCGGAACGTGCCCGTGCGGCCGGCCGTTCCGGCTGCTGGAGTCGATCCGCCCCTGGCACGTCCTGGCGTGTGTCGCTGTCCACCCAATGGTCGCCCATGCCCATGCGCCGGGAGCGACCATGCCGGGCAGCCGCCCGGCGACCAGCACCGTGCGCGCGCCTCGCCCTGGCCGCCTCGAGCGTCTCGCGGTCAGCCGTCGACCGGGTGGTCGTGCCGGCCGCGCAGCGTGTCCAGCCGGGAATGGTACTCCTGGGTGTCGATCTCGCCTCGTGCGTACCGCTGTGCCAGCAGTTCCTCCGCGGTCGGCGGCGGGGAAGCGGATCCTAGGCAGGCGGTCCTGCCCACGTAGCGGGCGGCCAGCACGACCGCCGTGATCACCAATCCCCAGAACACCAGCGTGCTCAGGCCCATGGGTGCATATCCCCAGCCGCCCATGTCGTTATGCCCCCACCACATCATCGTCATCACCTCGGATGCTGTCGATGCCTTCATCGTGTGCGGGCGAGTGTTCCCGAAAACAGGGACCTTCGTCCCTACACCTAGAGGAATTGGGACCAGATGCTGAGGCCTGCGGTGGAGCAACCAATGGCTTGGCACCTTGGCCAGACGAGCACCGCCGGGAGGCTGGAGGGCGTCAAGACTAGGCCCAAGGCACTGACTCCGCGAGGCCGTAGATCATAGGTGCCTTTCTGGTCATCCGCTGATCTGGGAGAAGCGCTCGCACCTCGGCATGGATTCGGATGCTGAGCGAGTACAGATTGCGTCGGTCGAATCGACGTACTCAGAGGAGCGAGCCGCGCACCATGCTGTGGCCAGCTGGAAGGGCGCGACCTCGGAATATGTCAGCCCTGCTCGTTGCGTGCTCGTACGCCCCGGAACGTCCTGAACCGTGCGCAGGATCGTTGAACTGGCCCAGCCATGGCGGTCCGAGGAGCGCACCAGGGGTCCTTCGGCCGGACCCGTATGGTCGAACGACTCTGGTTCTGCCGAGTAGCGGTTGGTGCGGTGGAACAGTGTGGACCGGTGGGCCCGACCACGATAACCGGAGGTCGCCTTGCATCGAGCTGAAGAGGACGCCGTGAACATCGAGCACCTGCCTCTGATCATCCAAGGCGGCATGGGAGTGGCCGTCTCCGACTGGCGGCTGGCACGGGCGGTCTCGACCCTGGGCCAATTGGGGGTCGTCTCCGGCACGGCCATCGACCTGGTGTGCGCGCGGCGCCTGCAACTGGGCGACCCCGGAGGGCACATGCGCCGAGCGCTGGCGCACTTCCCCATCCAGGCAATGTCACAGCAGGTGATCCGCAGCTTCTACGTTCCTGGCGGCAAACCGCCAGGAACACCGTTTCGGCCGGTGCCACGGTACTCCCTGCGGCCGGGCCGCTCCCTCGTGGCGCTGACCATCGTGGCGAACTTTGCCGAGGTCTTCCTGGCCAAGGAGGGACATGACGGCCGGATCGGCATCAACTACCTGCGCAAGATCGAGTTACCCATTCCGTTCGCCTGCTACGGCGCCATGCTGGCCGGAGTCGATCACATCCTGATGGGTGCGGGCAACCCGGCCGAACTGCCCCCACTGCTCGACCGGCTGGCTGCACACTGTCCGGTGGCGCTGCCCATGCGGGTGCAGGGTGCGACCTCCGCCGACGGCGACACGATCGTTGAGTTCGACCCCGCGGCTCTCTGGAACGCGCTGCCGCCGACCCTGCGCCGGCCCCGGTTCGAGGCGATCGTCGCCTCGGTCGACCTGGCCACCGCGCTGGCCGCCGACCCGGCCACCCGCCCCGACGGGTTCGTGGTCGAAGGCCCGTCCGCAGGCGGACATAACGCACCGCCGCGCGGCCCGCGCCGTCTGGACGACGCCGGGCAGCCCATCTACGACAAGCGCGACGCGGTCGAGCCGGGACAGATGACGGCGATCGGGCTGCCGTTCTGGATGGCCGGCGGCTATGGCAGCCCGGAAGGGCTGGCGTCGGCGCTGGCCGGGGGCGCGGTCGGGGTCCAGGTCGGTACGGCGTTCGCGTTCTGCGCGGAATCGGGCATGGCGGCGCCGCTCAAACAGGCCGTGCTGAAGCGTGTGGCCAGGGGGGACGTGCGCGTGCAGACCGACCCGCGGGTCTCCCCGACCGGGTTCCCGTTCAAAGTCGTGGAATTGGACGGGACGTTGGCGCGCGAGGATGTCTACGCTGATCGACCGCGGCTGTGCGACCTCGGCGTGCTGCGCTCCCCGTACCGCAAGCCCGACGCCACCGTCGGTTACCGCTGTCCGGCCGAGCCGGTCGAGGTCTACCAGCAGCGGCGCGGCGGACGAGTGCAGAACACCGAGGGCAGGCGCTGCCTGTGTAACGCCCTGCTGGCCGCCGCCGGATACGGCCAGCAGCGGCCCGACGGCTATGTCGAACCGGCCATCGTGACCGCCGGCACCGACTTCACCGCCGTCCGGCACCTGACCGCCGTCCCCGGCTACACCGCCGCGGACGTTGTGGCCTATCTCCTGGAAGGTAGGCCGACGCAATCGGGTGGCGCGGCCTTTGACCCAAGGGACTGACCACGAGGTAGACAAGAGCCGACGAGGGCTGGGCCTGCCAAGGCCGGGAAGGCAGGGGAAGTTGGTGACGTTCGGCCGATGCGGAGGACCGCTCTGGCCGCTGGTATGGAGGTATGTCCGACGGTGCGAGGAGTTGGCGGAGGCTGGCCATGGCCGGCTGGGGGCCGCCGCGCGATCCGCAGTTCTACGGCGAGTTCGAACTGGACGCCCGCCCTCTGCTGGCCCACATCGACGCGGTTCGCCGCGACACCGGCGTGCACGTCACGATGACTCAATTCGTTGGCCGGGCGGTGGCGCATGCGCTGGCCGCGGTTCCCAAGCTGCGGGTCAGGCTCGTGCGCGGCTGCCTACGCGCGCGGGAGAGCGTGGATGTGTTCTTCATCGTCACGACCGGGGAAGGCGACGAGCTGACCGGCATCAAAGTACGCGACGCCGACCGCAAGTCCGCCGCCGAGATCGCCGCGGAACTGCAGGACAGGCGAAGTTCCTTACAGGCTGGGGTGGATCCCGATCTGGGCCGGGGCAAGGCGCTGATGGCCCGCATGCTCTGGTGGCTGTTGCGTCACGTGCTCGCGATCTCCGCCTGGCTCACCTCCGACCTCAACCTCGACCTGCGCCGCATCAGCCTGCCCCGGCAGGCATTCGGTGGCGCGATGGTCACCTCTGTGGGCATGTGGGGGATCACCCGGGCGTACTCGCCGCTGGCCGCCTACTACCGGGTGCCGCTGCTGGTGCTGGTCGGCGCCGTGCGGCCGCAGCCCGTCGCCGAGGACAGCGAGGTCGTGCGTACGCCCGGTACTGCCGTTGACCGCGACTTTCGACCACCGCTACACCGACGGCTTCCACGCGGCGCGGTTCGCGGCCGCGCTCGGCGAGTACTGCGCTGATCCCGCGCGCTTTGAACCCCAGCAGTCCCGGCAGGAGGCCCGCGCCGCCGAGTAGGCCTGATCGGGCCGTGCACCGGTGGGGATCGACGTTCACCATCGCCGACCAGATCAGGCCGACGCTCAAGCAGTTCCCGTCGATCAAGTGGGTGAAGATCTACGACGCCGCGGGCAGGACCGAGCGCCCGACCGGACCTTCGTACCCTGTCCCGCCGTCGCTGGAGCCGTGAATCAGCTGATGGTGGCGAGGTCCCGGCGGTCGAACAGCGGCAGGGACACGGCGATGAAGACCAGCGCGACGGCCGAGGAGGCCGGTAGGCCGCCGCCCATCGGGTCGCCCTGCAGCGCCTGGTGGAAGGGCGAGACCGGCGGCCATGGCTCCAGCGACTCGACGAACTCACCCGCCACGTACAGCACGTACCCGGCGAAGGCGAACAGTGGCGGCGACGGCGACGGCCACCGACCTGCGCCCGATGATCGCGCCGACCGGGGTGACCAGCAAGCAGGACGTCGAGCGTGCCGGTCTCCTGCCGGCGCGGGATTACCCACTCGTCCAGGTACAGCGCCATCGAGCCGCGGAGTACGGGGGGAGCCGGTCATCCCTCCCAGGATTCGGGATCAGAGACTTTCGCCTGCTCCGCAGGGCCTTCCGACCGCTACCGTTCGTGATAAAGGGGCACGCGGCGGTAGTCGCCGATGATGCGGCCGCGGCCGTAGGCGTCGGGCAGGCCGGTGATGATCCCGGAGCGGCGGGCGGCCAGGATCTCGGGGATGTAAGCGTCGAACACGCCGCCGTTGTGAGTCTTGCGGTACTTGGTGAAGATCTCCTTCACCCGGGGTCGAGGATGTATCCATAGGCGGCCAGGCCGTTCTCCACCATGCGCAGCCCGCCCGCGGGCATGATGGCCCGTTTCAGCGGCGCGTCGGTCTGCAAGCCCACGATCAGCTCGCGGTCACGGTCGATGTAGCCGGGCGCGTGTGAGGTGGTCGACGACGGCGTCTTGGTGTCGACGTCGTAGACGCCCCGCCGCCTCTCCTCCGGGAACAACGCGGACACCTTCCGCCACACCGCCCGCGTACGGTCCGTCGGCCCGGCCAGGAAAGCCCTCGTCACCTTCGTACGGCGTGTAGTTGGCCTGGATGAAGGCACGCACGTCCACTGCCGAGCGCCAGTTGTCACCATGAAAGCCCCGCCACGCTTCGAGCCTGATTGCCGTGGCCGTCATCGCTTCCTCCTGTTTCGTAAGGATACTCGCTGCCAACTGTCGTTCGTGGCGCATGCGATCTCATCGGCCGAAGGGCAGGGGAACACGGGACCAAGGTCACTCAATGGGGCCGGTCACACGGCTCGGGAGCGCGGTACGGCGTCGTGTGACCGGACGGGCTTCAGGCTGGGGGCTCCTGCTCGGGGTCGCGGTGGATCTGGATGGTCCACTCGGCCGCAATCGCGGCCAGTGCGGCGGCGGCCGTGACGACGGGGGCGGCGATGAACGCCACGACGCCGACGGTCACGGGGATCTCCATCACGGTGTGGCCGTGGGAGTCCTTGACGATGATCCGGCGGACGTTGCCCTCGTGGATCGCGGTCTTGACCCTGTCGGTGAGCTCCGTGCCGCGTACCTTGACCTCTTCCTTGGTGACGGTCATTTCTCCTGCTCTCCTTTCCTGCTGCTTCCAGGGTCCGCCGGGTGTGCTGTCGGCGCATGAGGCGAATGGCCCTGATCAGGGCGGCCGGTGGTCCCGAGTTCTCAGGTGAAGGCCAGTGCTGTGAGCAGGTAGACCGTGATGGAGACCAGGTCCTGGATGACGGTGGCCAGCGGTCCGGAGCCGAAGGCAGGATCGCGGCCCAGGCGGTTGAGCAGCCACGGCAGGGTCATGGCCAGCAGCGAGGCGACGGAGCAGGCGGCGAACAACGCGATGGCGGCCGTCATGGCGACGCCCGGGTCGCCGTACAGCAGGGCGAAGGGAAGGAAGGCGGCGGCCATCGCGAGCCCGATGACCAGCCCGGTGATCGCCTCCCCGCGGGCGAGCCGGCGGACGGAGACGCCCACCGACAGCGCGCGCACCACCACGGCCTCGGTCTGGGTGCCCACGGCGTCGGCCAGGTAGATCACGCCGGGGAGGAAGAACGCCAAGGTCACGTTGGCGGACAGGCGCTCTTCGAAGGAGGCGACGATGCCCGCCGACAGCATCGCGCCGGCCAGCCCGATCAGCAGCCACGGGATGCGGTGCAGGAAGCGGCGGCGCACGGACTCCTCGGCGGCGGTCTTGGCCTTGAGGCTGCCGCCCAGCCTGGCCATGTCCTCGTCGTGCTCTTCGAGCAGGACGCGCAGCAGTCGTCGTCTGGGCACGAGCCCGTGGAAGCGGCCGTCCTCGCCGACCACGGCCAGGCTGCTCTCCCCGTGCTGCACGGCATGCCAGGCGGCCACCTCCTGGTCCACGCCGGGCAGCGCGACGGGAGGATCGGTGTCGGCCAGCTCCGAGAGGGGCGTGTCGTACGGCGCGGCGAGCAGGCGTTCGATGGGGATCATGCCGAGCAGGCGGCTGTCCGCGTCCAGGATCACGACGTCGGAGGCGGAGTCGAACCGTTCGCCCAGCAGGCGTTCGCGTGCCTGACCCGCGCTGACCTCGGGAGCGAAGGCGGGGATCCGGGTGACGGCGTGTTCGAGGGCGGTGTTGGGCATGGCGCCCATGATGCCGGGTCGCCGGCCACATGAGGAGTGCGGCGGCACCCGCCTGGCGGGTGTCCGGGGTCGGGACGACGGGCTGGCCGTCGCGGACCGCCGCCTCCCACGAGGTCGCCCACCGCAACGCACGGGACGGACCTCCTGCGCCGGTATGGCCCGGGTCAGGCGATGGAGGCCGCCTCCAAGCCCTTGGCCCTTCGGCTGGCGCTTCGACTCCTCCGGCGGATCTTCGCAGGTCCCCTCTCCATCGGAGTCTCGACCGCCTCCCTCGTCCGTCTCGCGGTCACTTTCATGCTGCACTCGCCAGAGATCCACGAACAGGGGCGAAGGTCCTTTCCACAAGGGCCAAGGGGCCCGGGCGGGCACTGCGCAGGGGCACCGATCCGGGGCATGCCACACTCGCCTCCCCCTGCTCGGGCCGGGACGTAATGCCTTGCCGACCGGGGACCAACGTCCCTGGCCGGAGCAACCGGCCAGGGAGCAGGCTGGTTGGACTCGATGCGGCGTGGATGAGGAGATGAGGGCCATGCGACGAGTACAGGCGATTCTCCGGCCCTGGCCTCCGAAAGAGGCTGCCTCCGCTCGATTTCGGAGCCGCGGCACCCGGCTGGACTTCCGGCTGCTGGTGCGGGCCCGGCCGACGGCGCGCGGGCCGGGCTATCTGGTGGCCATGGACGTGGGCGACTTCCTGATGATGCACAAGCAACTGCTCACCATCAAGGCCTGGGCCGAGGGGGCGGCGTGGTGACCGTCAACCGGCGCATCGTCGTCTCCCGGTACGGCGGACCGGACGTCATGCGGCTGGTCGAGGAGCCGGTGCCGCAGCCCCGGGCGGGGGAGGCACGCGTCAAAGTGATCGCCACCGAGGTGAACTTCACCGACGCCCTGCTGCGCGAGGGCGTCTACCCCGGCGGGCCGGAACCGCCGTTCACCCCCGGCTACGACCTGGTCGGCGTGGTCGATGACCTCGGCGCGGGCGTGCAGGGTGTGCAGGTCGGGGAGCGGGTGGCCGCCCTGACCGTGCACGGCGCGTACGCCGACTACGTCTGCCTGCCCGCCGACACCCTGGTGCCGGTCCCAGGCACGGCGGACTCGGCCGAGGCGGTCACGCTCATCCTCAGCTACATGACCGCCTACCAGCTCCTGTACCGCGCCGCCCGGGTGCGTACAGGGGAACGGGTGCTCGTGCAGGGCGCCGCAGGCGCGGTCGGCCGGGCCACCCTGCAACTGGGGCGGCTGGCCGGCTGGCGCATGTACGGAACAGGGCGCGGCGACGAGGAATGCGCGATCATCACCGGGCTCGGAGGCACGGCGATAGACATCACCGCCGAACATTCGATACGGCGGTTGCGCGCGGGCGGCGGCGTGGACGTGGCGCTCGACGGAATCGGCGGCTGGACGGGCTGGCAGTCGTTCCGCGCGCTCCGTCCCCAAGGTCGGCTGGTGCTGTTCGGCCACTACGCCGCGCTTTCCTCACGCGGCCGCCGCCTGGGCACGCTGGTCGGCTTCTACCTCGCCGGTGCCGTGGTGTTCGCCGCGAGCCTGCTCACCCGTAAACGGGCCACCACCTACCGGATCGCGCGGCTGCGCGACCGGTTCCCCGAGGAGTTCCGCGAGGACTTGTCCACGCTGTTCAAGCTGCTCGCCAAGGGGGAAATCCGTCCCGTCGTGGCCGACCGGCTGCCGCTGGAGGAGGCCGTCCGGGCACATGAACGCCTGAGATCCGGGCACCTCGCGGGCAAGCAAGTCCTGCTCTGCGGGTGGCGATTTTGAGTCAGAAGAAGAACTCGAACGCCTCCTCTGCCTGGGTGCGGACCCGCCGCCCCTCCTGGCGGCACGCCCGGCCCCGGCCGCCGCCCAGCCGCCTCCAGCGCACCGCCTGGCTGAAGTAGTGCGAACGACCACACGCCCGCCTCCGGCCGCCGGAGGCGGTGGTTGCCTCCGCCCAGGAGCATCGCGCTGACACGGCCATCCGACGGCTGGGCGAGCTCCGGGCGTTCGCCCTCGACCTGTACGGCACGCTGACCCTCGGAGGTCTGCTCAGCGAGTCGGCCGAAGCGGGCCTGATCTATCTGGTGCTCACCAAAACCAAGGGCGCGGACGACCGGACGATCCTGCTGTGGATTCTGTTCATGGTGGGGGTGCATTTCGTGCCGATGGGGCTGGCGCACGGGCCGGTGATCACCGCCCTCGGCGTGCTGACCATGGTCAACGCGCTGGGGGCTGCGGTTCGAAGCGCCGCTGCCGGTGTCCGGGGTGATCGACGCGCTGCTGAAGCTCGGCTTCGGCGCGGTGATGTTGCTCGCGTGTCCGGCGCTGACCATTTCCTGATCAGGTCTTTTCGTGGTCGGGCCTATGGCCGCGGTCCGTGGGACCTTCGCCCCTGTCTCGTCCGTGGCGGCGTCGCTCACGATGTGAGGGAGGGGCCGCCGCCGGTGGAGGTGGTCGAGCCTCAGAGCAGGGAAAGGGGATGAAATGACCGGTGATGGATGCGCGGCGATCGAGGCGGGCGGCCTGTCGAAGCGGTTCGGGGATCGGCTCGCGGTCGAGGGCCTGACGTTCAAAGTCGGTCAGGGGGAGGTGTTCGGTCTGCTCGGGCCGAACGGGGCGGGCAAGACGACGACGGTCAGGATGCTCACCACGTTGCTGCGGCCGACAGCGGGATGGGCCAAGGTGGGAGGTGTCGAGGTGACGCCGGAGAACGGTGCGCGGATCCGCGGGTGCATCAGCGTCCTGCCGGAGACGCCGGGCCTGTACGCGCGGCTGTCGGTGGAGGAGAACCTGCGGTTCTTCGCCCGCCTGTACGGCTGGCGAAGCCGCGAGAGCACGCGGCGTATCGGCGCGGTGCTGGACGCCGTGCATCTGAGAGACCGGCGCGGCGAGTTGGTGGGCGCACTGTCGAAGGGGCTTCGGCAGCGGGTGGCGCTGGCACGCGCGTTGCTGCCGGATGCGCGGGTGCTGTTCCTGGACGAGCCCACCCAAGGGCTGGACCCTGCCGCGGCCCATGACGTACGCGAGCTGATCGGTGGCCTGCGATCCCGCGGAGTGACGATCCTGCTCACCACGCACCGGCTGGAGGAGGCCGAGCGGTTGTGCGACCGGGTGGCGTTCCTGCGCTCCAGCCTGATCGCCATCGGGCGGCCCGACGAGCTTCGCCGGAGGTTGTTCACCCCGTCGATCGACGTGGAGTTGCTGGCGCCGGTGTCCGAGCCCGGCGTGCTGTTCGGGCGCGTCGACGGCGTCACCGGCTGGGCGGGAGGTGGCGATCGGTACCAGGTCACCGTGACCGATCCGCGGCGCGTGGCGCCGTTGCTGGCCGACGCGCTGGTGGGCGCGCACGCCGGCATCGTGCACTTGGCCGAGTCCGAGCACAGCCTGGAGGACGTGTACCTGGAGCTGGTGGGGGAGGAGAAGGCATGAACGTGCTGAACACGCGGGTGCGGGCGGTGGTCGGCAAGGAGTTCGCCGAGTATCGGCGCAACAGGCTCGTGGTGATCACGATGGGGTTGCTGCCGGCGTTCCTGTTCGCGCTGGCGCTGGCTGGCCTGATTCCGCTGCCGGCCGACGCCACCGAGCAGAACTTACGCGCCTCCGGGGGAGCGTCGCTGGAGCTGTTCATCCTGATCCCGGTGATCATCCCGACGGTCGTGTCGGTGTACTCGGTGCTGGGCGAACGCGAGCAGGGCACGCTGGAGCCGCTGCTCACCACTCCGGCGACCGATGGTGAGCTGTTGCGCGGCAAGGCGATCGCCGCCTGCATCCCGTCCGTCCTGTTGTCCTGGCTGCTGTTCGGCCTCTTCGCCGGCGCCGCCACGCTGTGGGTGCACCCGTCCGTCGTGGAGTGGGTGCTCTCCGGAGAGTCGGTCTTCGCGGCTGTGGTGTTCACGCCGTTCATGGCGGTGTTCGCGGTGATATCGACGATGATGATCTCGGCGAGGTCCCGCGATCTGCGGGTGGCCCAGCAACTGTCCGGCCTCGCCATCGTGCCGATGTTCCTGCTGGCCGCGGTGATCAGCTTCCGGTTCGTGCCGCCGGACTACCTTCTGTACTCCTTGATCGCGGCGGGCTTGGGGGTCGTGGACATTCTCGGCTGGGGGCTGCTGCGCCGTGCCTTCGACCGCGAACGCCTCCTCGCCGGATCTCGCCCTCCCGCCGAGAAGCACGCACCCGCCCAATGATGTCCTTGAGCCATCGGCGTAGAACCTGCTCAGGAGGCCGCGCCGACAACGGTTTGGCATCACTTGTCACGGTCCGCAGCGGTCGGAAGGATTCAGGCCTGGGGGATGACGCACCAGGGGCCGTGAGAGCCCGGTCGACGCCTCGGGGGGCTGACCCAGCTTGCTCAGATCTTCGTGGTCCGCTCCTTGATGAGCTCGGGGTCGCGGAAGTCACCGCCTCCCCTGTTGCGCGCCGCTCCACCGCCTACGCGGCCCTCGCGGGACGCTGACCAGCAGCTATCCCACCCGCGTCCCGCTGCTGTCCTTCGGAGCCCTAGCAAGATCGTTCTCATCGATAACGGCTGTTCCCCGGGTCCTCAACCCCGTGGAAGTCCCAGAGTTCATGCGAACTGAAGGTTCATTGGACTGAACCGAAGGGTCTTCATCCCTGATGGACCGTTTCGACTCTTGGGTTCGTCGCGACTGGCGGGGTCTTGCTCTTCGGCTGCGGTGGCCAGCAGAACGCGGGCGTTCTCGGCGTAGCGGATGGCGTGCCTACGAGGACCACCCGGAGCCGGACCGCCGCCACCTGCTCCGCCTCTGGCTCACCACCGGCCCGGGCCCGGTAGCCGCTACGCCAGGGCCGGATCCCGCCGACGGGCGCGTGCCCGCCAGATCGGGTACGCGACCGCCGTCAGCACGAAGAACAGCGGCGCCGGATTGCCGAACACGAGCACGGCCAGCAGGAAGTCCAGCACGGGCACCAGCAGCACGAAGCCGGTCACCCAGCCGGGCGGCGCGATCGTCCGCGGCCGCGCCTCCGCCCAAGGGGTGCGTTTCCAGGGTTTGGCCACCGACAGCCAGGCCTGGAAGGCGATGGCCGAGGCCATCAGCAGTGTGGCGGCGAGCAGGACCGGGTCGGCGTCACGCGTGCCGTCGGCGAGCGCCGACAGCCTGGGGCCGAGCAGAAAGATCCCCGCGTAGAGCTGGGACAGCGTGATGACCAGCTTGATCAGCACCCACCAGTACCGGAAGTAGCCCCACTTGGTCATCGCGGCCAGCATGAGCCCGGTGAAGGCGGAGGCGTTGGCGAAGTGCAGCAGCACCTCGTTGTCGAGCAGGTGCGCCATGCGATAGCCGGCGCCGTCGCCGGTGATGACGCTGTGGATGCTGAGGGCGAACAGGGCCAGCGCTTGGCTCATCCAGGAGACCGAGGTCACCACGTGCACCCACACGAGCAGATGACGCGAAGACTGCGTCATGCCGCCTCCAAATATATAGACTGGCTACATGTAGAGAGTCTACTTATGTGGGTGGACGACGGCCGGGTATTCACCCAATCGGCTCGCACTGGACCCTGTTCACCGGCTCCGACGAGCACCGGTGGCGCGACCAACGATCCTCAGGAGGTGCTCAGGGGAGCCGGAACTCTCCTTCAGCGTTGTGGTGATCCAGTTGCCCGCCGGCCAGCCGTACCCGCTCGGTGAGCCCGACCAGGCCGAGGCCGCTGCCGGGCGCGAGGGGGGCGGTGCCCGCTGGGGCCGGCGGGTTGCGGATGTCGATCAGCAGGGACGTGCCGGGAGCGCCGCGCAGCAGCACGTCCACCGGCCGGCCGGGGGCGTGTTTGCGGGCGTTGGTGAGGCCCTCCTGGACGACGCGGTAGGCGGTCCGGGACGCGGCCTGTGGCAAGGCGCCGTCGTCGGCGACCTCCTCGCGGAGCCGCACCTCCTGGCCGGCCTCCCGTGCGTCGGCGATCAGGCCGGGCAGGTCGGCCAGCGCCGACTGGGGTTCCAGCTCGTCCAGCTGGTCGTCCTGCTCACGCAGCAGGCTGATCACCTGGCGGAGCTCCTCCAACGCCTGGTGGACCCCGGTGCGGACCACCCCGGCGGCCCGGGCGAGCTGCTCGGGGGAGGAGTCCGGGCGGTATTCCAGTGCCCCGGCGTGGGTGGCCACCAGGGACAGGCGGTGGGCCAGCACGTCGTGCATCTCCCTGGCGAGCCGGCGGCGTTCGGCCATGCGGGCCTCGGCGACCCGCCTGCCCTGCTCGGCCTCGGCGCGGTCGGCACGCTCGTGCAGGGAGAAGAGCAGGGCGCGGCGGGAGCGGGCCAGCGCGCCCCAGCCGAGCAGCGCGCCGTAGGAAGCGCAGATCAGCAGTAACCACCATTGCTGGGAGATGCCGGAGTTCGGCCGCCACAGCCCCTGGACCACGTGGGCCGCGACGCCCGCGGCCGCCACCGCCGCCGCGACGGGGAAGCGCCTGCGCTGGGCCACCTGCAGCGCCCCCATCGTCGCCGCCGCAGTGGCCGCGGGGGAGAGGGTGGCCAGGAGGGTGGCGGCCAGTGCTCCCGAGGTCGGCCACCACAGCTGGGCGAGCGCCGCGACCAGGCTCACCGCCGCGACGACGACGTCCAGCCCCCACGTGGGCCCGTCGGCCAGGCTCCACAGCGTTAGGGCGCTCAGGCCGCCCATCCCGAGGACCACGCTGGCCACCGCGATCGGGTGCGAGGGTCGGATCTTGCTCATCGGGTCAGGGTAATCGCCGGTTCGCAGGCGCCATCACCTACCAAAGTAGGACCCGTACCCCGCCGGGGGAGAACACAGAGCGACCGCGCGCCCGATGTGGCGGATCGGGCGACCGGGCGAAGCTGACCGGCATGAACACCTCAGCCAAGCGAATCCTCCTCACCGTCGTCGGCGCCCCGGCGGCCGCCCTGGCGGTCTGGGCCCTGGCCGTGCCGGTCGCCGGAACCACTCTGACCGTGCGCATGGGCGCCGGCACGCAGCCGGTCGAACCGGGATCGGTCCTGGTGGCGAGCCTGCTGGTCGGGCTGGCGGGCTGGGCGCTGCTGGCCGTCCTGGAGCGGTTCGCGTCCCGGCCCGGCCGGATCTGGACGATCGTCGCCCTGGCCGTACTCGTCCTGTCCCTGCTCGGGCCGCTCGGCAGCGCCGTCGGTATCGCCACGATGCTGGTGCTGGTCCTGATGCACCTGGTCGTCGGCACCGTGCTCGTCCTGGGGCTGGCACGGCGATGAACCCGCCCGGGCCCGTCACCCGCCAACCAGGCGCGGGCGGCCCGCCCACGACGATTCGCACCCCGCTGGACAACGCTGACACGGCACAGGAGACATGACATGACCGTCCTCGCCAGAGCGATCGAGGCCACCCGCCGCTACGGTGACGTGCTCGCGCTGGACCGCGTCTTGCTCGACATCAGGGCGGGTGAGCTGGTCGGGCTGCTCGGCCCGAACGGCGCCAGCAAGTCCACCCTCATCAACCTCTTCGTAGGGCTGCGCCGGCCGACGTCGGGCACGGTGGAGCTGTTCGGCGGCTCGCCGCTGGACCCCGCCCTGCGGCGCGGCACCGGCGTGACCCCCAGGAGACCGGGCTGCCGGAGTCGCTGCGTGTCGGCGAGATCGTCGACTTCGTCTCCGCGCACTTCCCCGAGCGCTACGGTACGGCGGAGTTGCTGGCCAGGTTCGGCCTCGGCGACCTGGTCAGGCGGCAGGTCGGGAGACTGTCCGGCGGGCAACGGCGGCGGCTGGTGGTGGCGCTGGCCTTCGCGGGCCGGCCGCGGCTGGTGTTCCTCGACGAGCCCACGACCGGGCTGGACGTGGAGGCCAGGCGAACCCTGTGGGAGGGGATCAGGAGCTTCCACGCCGACGGCGGCACCGTGGTGCTGACCAGCCACTACCTGGAGGAGATCGAGGCGCTGGCGCAGCGGGTGATGGTGATCGGCCGGGGCCGGGCGGCCGGGTACTGGCCGACGGCACCGTGCAGGCCGTACGCGACATGGTGGGCGTGCGCCGGGTGTCCTTCGCGGCGCCGGCCGTACCTGATCTGCCCGGGATTTTGCGGAGTTCGGTCGAGGGCGGCCGGGTGCACCTGCTCACCACCGACTCCGACCTGCTGGTCACCGAGCTGGCTCGTCGAAGGACGACCACGCGCCCAGGATGGTCTTGGCCCGGTCCGACAGCCGGTTGTCGGCCATGACCGAGGCCACGGAGGGCGGGTCGATCTGGGCCACGGCCACTGCGAGGATCATCGCTCTCGGGTCGCCGGAGACGAGATAGACCACGCCGGCGATGAAGGCCGCCTTCAGCAGCACCCCGACGGTCACCGCGAGCAGGATCAGGCGGCCGTGCTGGCGAGCCTCAGTGCGGTCGATACCGTGCGTGCTGCCGTACAGACCCACGGCGAGCAGCAGGCTGCTGAGCAGCAGGTAGGCGCCGGAATGCTCCAGCCCGGAGACACCGCCCAGATCGGCCGCAAGCCAGCCTAAGCCGACGAGCACGATCAGGAATGCGATTCTGGCCAACGTCGGCTCCTTGGAAAGCTCAGCCTGCCCGAGATCATACGATCACGTCATCGCCTCTGCGAGATGTTCGGATCCTCCCGGGACGGGATGGTAGGTCGGCAAACGAACGTGCTCCGCCTTCGGCGTCGACTCGGAGGCCGATCATTACGGCGGTAGGTGCGACGGGGTTTAGGGCTCCCGGCAGCGCAGGAGCAACATCGCGGCATCGTCCTGCTAGGGTCCGTCGACATGGGCCACGAGATCCAGCCGAAGCTTCTCCAATGCCTCCTCCGGATCATCTCCCTCCAGCAGTTGTAGGCGCTCGGGGAGCGGGTAGAAACGGCCCTTCGGTCGCGTGCCTCGATCACCCCGTCGGTGTAGATGAGGATCTGGTCGTCGGGCTGGAAGGCAATCCGGTGCGGTTCCGGCCGTTGCGCCTGGAGTTCGGACAGGCCGAGTGGCGCGGCGTAGGCGTCCGAGAGCCGCATTGTTGCTGGCCAGGAATCCCGATCCCGGGGAGCTTGCGGACATGTGTCGAAGGTCCCTGCCGGGGCTCCCGGCGTGATTTACCGTGCACCTCGAAGGCGGACCACGGCGACCGGGCAGTGAGCGTGGTGCAGCACGCCGTGGCTGACGGAGCCCAGCACCGTGGATGCCATACTGCCGTGCCCTCGGTTGCCAACCACGACCAAGTCCGCATCCTTGGATGCCTCAGAGAGCGCCGCGACCGGATGCACAGAGGTGATGTCCTCGATCACGTTGACCTCAGGATGCTTGGCCCGCCAAGGGGCCAGTCGATCGCGGACGAACTCGTACTGGGCTCGTCGTAGCCGCTCCAAGTCGAGCGAGAGCGCATGAAGGGGAACGGCGTAGGCGTAGACGGTGCGCAGCGCTGCTCGGCGCAGGGACGCCTCGGCGAAGGCGTGAGCCAGGGCAGGCTCGGAGGATTCGGTCGCGTCCAAGCCTGCCACGATTTGCCCGCGTTCGGCCGCTGTCGGCCGTACCACGACGACCGTGCCGTGGGCGTGGCCCGCCACTCCCAGGCTCACCGAGCCGAGCAACGCGCCACCGAATCCGCCCCGGCCGCGCGAGCCGACCACCAGTTCGGTGGCCGACTCCGCCTGCGCCCGCAACTCCGCCACGGCGGATCCGGTCTTCACCTTGGTGGTGACCTCGAGGCCGGGCCAGCGGGCCCTGACCATCTCGGTCTTCTCTTCCAGCATCGCCTCCGCTGCTTCCCCGAGTGTCGTCAGCAGCCACGGAATCGGGTAACGCGGAAGGTCGTAGGTGCCGCGTTCGATCACATGCACGAGCTCAAGCCGGAGCCCCTTGCGTGCCGCGTCGGTAGCTGCCCACGCGACGGCGGCATCGGCGCCCGGCGAGCCGTCAGTGCCCACGACGATGACGTCGTTCATGGTTGCGCCTTTCGTTAGCCGTCGCAGACCTTTCCGCCCGGACCTCCTGCCCGAAACGCGGCAAAGCCGCGGCAAAGGTCCTCAAGGCTGTGCTGTAGTCACCGGCGTCCCATGCGCAATTCCCTCCTTCACCATGGCGACAACCATTTGATGGCCACGCCACGGGGACTGACGAACGATGGCGCGAGTGAGGACTTTCGCCCCTACCGAGCCGGTCCTGCTTGTGCGTGGGATGGAGTTGTAAAGAGTCGCGGATGCGAGGAGATGAGGCACATGCGCGCCAAAGTGAGCGACGTCATGACCAGGGACGTCGCATCGGTCAACGGGAGCACTCCGTTCAAGGAGGTCGCCGAGATTCTCATCGCCCATGCGGTGAGCGCGGTACCTGTGGTGGATGCCGAAGGTCATGTCATCGGCGTCGTGTCCGAGGCGGATCTCCTCCGCAAAGAAGAGTTCCGGGAGCAGTTCTACCGGGAGGGATACCGGCCGCCGCTGCGCGCTCGGCTACGTGAGCGCATGGGCCGCGAGGGGCACAAGGCCGGAGAGAAGGCACTCGGTGACACGGCGGCCGAGCTGATGACGGCGCCGGCGGTCACGATCACGCCTGCCGACACGACGGTCGAGGCGGCACGGCTCATGCAGGAGCACGGAGTCAAGAGACTGCCGGTCGTCGATGAGGACGGCACGTTGCTGGGCATCGTCAGCCGCCACGACCTGCTCAAGGTCTTCGTCCGGCAGGACGGGGACATCGCCCAGGAGGTGCGCGAGGACGTCCTCGATCGCAGCTTGTGGGTGGATACCGACGACGTCCGCATCAGGGTGGATAGGGGCGTCGTGACGCTCAGCGGGTCCGTGAACCGCCGCAGTGACGCGGAGATCGCCACGCGGATGGTCCAGCGGGTCAACGGCGTGGTCGATGTGATCGACAAGCTGGAATGGAAGGAAGACGACACGCTCAGGTGGAGTGGGCGATAGCGCTCCACGGAAATCGTCGTCCATGGTGCGCTGCCCGCGCTGTCGGCGGCGGGCAACGCCAATGGACTACCTCGATTCACTCTGCTGCGGCTGGGAAGGGTTCAGCAGAGGAGACAGGTACATAGCCGCAGGTCAGTGCCCATGGACTCGGCTTGGAGTCGGGATTTGCTCCTCACCACCAAACCGGATCGGCCGTTTCTGATGGAAGGCTCAGTACGCGACGTGGCCGCAGAGATCGATCAAGCGGTCGCTTTCGCCGAGCAGGCACCACTCGAACCGGTAGAGGATCTCACCACGTTCGTCTACAGCCCGACGTCGCCCACGAGCGGCACGCTGCCCGCAAGGTCGGCGAAGGCGGCGTCGTGACTGAGGTCACGACGACCTATCGCGAAGCCACACCTGCTGAGATTCGCGGGCGAGGCGCTACCGGTGCTGGATCAACTGCCCGTCGTCTCGCGACTGCCAGGTGCGGGCCGACTGTCGCGATGGGCACGACGCGCATCCTTGCCCGAGCTGCCGGATCTCGCGGCTCCGCACACCCCGCTGAGCGGTCCGGTCTCATCCCACCGCCGCTACGCCTTCGCCGAGCTGCCGCTGGAGGAGATCAAGCGGGTCAAGAACGCCTTCGGCGTCACGGTGAACGACGTCGTGATGACGCTGGCGGCCTCCGTGTTGCGCCGCTGGCTGCTTGCCCACGCGGCACTGCCGGACGTTCCCCTGGTCGCGGGCGTGCCGTTCTCCTTGCGTGAGCGAACGGCGACGACCGAGGGCAACCAGGTCACCATGATGATCACACAGCTGCCCACGCATGTGGCCGATCCTCGTCGACGGCTTGAAGCCGTGAGTCAGACGATGCAGCAGATCAAGGAACGGTTCGCTCTGACACCGGCGTGCTTGCTGCGGGAGTTCAGCGCGAGCCTGCCGGCCGCGCTGAACGGCCTCGCTGACCGCGCCGCGTTCGAGCTGGTGGGCAGGACGGCACCACCCATCAATGTGATCGTTTCCAACATTCCCGGCCCGCAGTTCCCGCTCCGGATCGCGGGAGTCAAGCTACTCGCGCACTATCCGGTGTCCGTGATCACCGAGGTGAGCGGGGCCCTGAACATTACGGCCTTCTCCTACGACGGCCGCCTCGACGTCGGGATCATCGCCTGCAGGAAACTGGTCCCCGACGTGTGGGCCTGCTCCGGCTACCTGCGCGAAGCGCTGGACGAGCTCAAACCCGATTCCTAGTACGGCAGGACACGGCCGGAAGGCGTGCGGGTGTCGACCCACTCATCGGGGCGACATGGTCTCGGGCGTACTGAGATTCGAATTCGCCGCACCGGGATCACCTCCCTGTCTGGCCTCCTTCACTCCACCCTTTCGCAGATAGGCGGCCGTCCCTAGGGACCAAAGACCCATCTGGCGAGGGCCGACGCCCACTGAAACCAGGACGAAGAGCGATGCTTGTCGACCAGCCGCGTGCCGGGCTGTTTCGGGGCCGGCACGGGTGCCGCAGACGGGGGCGCCGCCATCGGTCTTGGAAGGCAGCTGTCAACGTCGGGTCAGGGGTTGCTCGCGAGGGTTGACCCCGGGCTGGGCTCACGAATTTGGCCCTTCAAGCCTACCCACCAGGCTCCTTACCGCCTGATGGTGATGAGAGGGGTGTCCTTCGCCACCGACGTGGGGATTCGTGTCAAGGCACGGCGAAGAGCCGGGGAAGGCAGGTACGCCGATGTTCGTTGATCGTCGTGATGCGGGTGTACGTCTGGCCGAGCATCTGACCGGGCTTGTCGCCGAGGAGAATGTGGTCGTCCTCGGGCTGCCCAGAGGTGGCGTGCCTGTGGCGGCTGTACAAGATCAGAACCGTCTGAGCCTCCACCTCACCATGGCCGATCTGGCGGCCGTGCCCCAGACGGGAGCGGTGCCAAAGCCGACGCCCTGCATCCGTTGACCTTCGAACACCACGCAAGCTGGTGGACCTGCATGGTGACTCTGGATGTATGACGCCGCTTGGACGTGATCGATCTCTTGACCGGCACGGATGCGGGGAGTTGATCGACGTGGAAGCGCGCGTGTTGAAGAATGTGAGCGCCACCTAACGGAAAATGCCGGCGATGGAGAGCATGTCGCTGGCCTGGGTCCATCACCTGCGCTTCCAGGCAGGGGTGTCGTCCTGCCTCCAGGTGATGTGGTCGATCACATGGACCACCCCGTGCACCCGCTCGACCATGCAGACCGCGATCCGGGCGTCGCTGCGCCGCTGCATGGACCCGAACAGCGTCACGACACCCTGCTCCACCGTGGCTCGCACGTCGGAGGTCTTAGCCCACAGCGAGTGGGCCAGGATGTCCTCGCGGACTTCACGTGCGATGTCGGCATCGGAACGTACGAACACCTGCAGCAGATCACGCCGACTGACGATGCCCTCCAGTCGCCCCTCCTTGCCGACGACCGGCAACCGCTTGACGCCGTGCTCGGCCATGAGCCGCATCGCCGACACGACCGAGGCGTAGGGACCGATCGTCACCGCGGGGGTGGTCATCAGGTCGGCGGCGGTGTCGCCGCGGGCCCGGCTCCTGACCTTCGGACCCTCCTTGCTCAGGCCACGGCGCAACCGGGCACGCAACGGCGGCTGGTAGCCCTCCCCGTAGTACTGCTCCTTGAACTCCTCTTTGCACAGCAGATCCGCTTCTGAGATGACGCCGAGGACACGACCTTCGTCGCCGACCACGGGGACGGCGCTGACGCCATGTGCGATCAACACTTCGGCCACGTCCTTGAACGAGGCGCCGCTGGTCACCGACTTCACCTCACGGGTCATCACATTCCGTACCTTGACTCGCATCGCACATCTCCTTGGAATGGCACCCGCATCCGGGAGCCGCCCCAGCTGAGCCAATGGACTCCGTAGCCCTGCCCCTTTGGGTGATTAGTGCCCACTAATCCCATCTTGGATCGGTCGTATGGGCAGGTAGCGAAGGTCGCCAGTCGTTCAGTCAGGGAGAGTGTGGTACGGGTGAGGCGCGCGGGGAACCGGTCGTGCCCGCTCGCTGGTGTCGATACCATCAGCCGGTTCCGAGGGACCGTGCGATGGGCGCTAAACCAGGTCAGCGCAGCCGCCGGAGCAGTAGCGGGGGCGGCGGCTCGCAAGACGCCACCTTGATGCGTGCGTCCACCGTGGTAGCGCCGTCCGGGGTGACGATGACCGGGTTGAGGTCGAGCTCGGCCACCTGAGGAAGGTCGTCGAGCAGCCTGCCGATTCGCGTGATCTGATTGGCGAGAGCATCGACGTCCACGGGTGGCGAGCCGCGGTAGCCGTGCAGCAGCGGGGCACAGCGCAGCTCGTTGATCATGTCGCTTGCGTCTGTGACGGGCGGCACCCGAAAGGTTCGGTCAGCCAGCAGATCGGCCAGCACGCCGCCCATGCCCGCCATGACCAGCGGTCCGAACGCCGGGTAGTTGACGCCACCAAGGATGATCTCGACACCGGCAGGCAGCATGCGCTGGACGATCGCGCCGGTCATGTCCGGGCCGACACGTTCCACGATCTCTTGGTACGCCTGCCGGACCTCATCCGGAGTGCGAAGGCCGAGCCGGACACCGCCGACCTCATTCTTGTGCACGGGGCCCACGGCCTTCAGCACGACAGGTAGCCCCAGCCGCGTGGCCGCCTCAGCGGCGGCCTCGGAACCGTCCACGTCGATGGACGCCACCACAGGCACGCCGTAGCAGCCCAGCAACCCGGCGACTGCCACCGGTGAGAGCCAGCGGCCCTCGGGATGCGCCGCCAGCTCCGCCCGGATGATCTGCCGCGCCGTCTCGGTGTCCGCCCGCACGGGCGGGGCGGCGGGTTCGGCAGGGCGGCGGCGCCATTCGGCGTACCGGACGGCGTGAGCGAGGGCTTCGACGGCCTGCTCGGGAAAGGCGTAGCTGGGAATCCGGCCGTCGATTAGGTCGTCATGCCCGGCGACGCAGGCCAGCACGGTTTTGTCCGCGCCATCGGCCGCGTCGGCGATGGCCTGGCGGGTCGCGTTCAGGCCATCGCCGAACGGTGGGGTGTAGACGACGAGGACCATGTCCACGTCAGGTGAGGCGACGAGTGCCGCGGCAGCTGCGCCGATCTCGGCTGCGCCGGCATCCGCGGTCAGGTCCACCGGGTTGTCCAGCGCAGCGGCGGCGCGAGCGTCGAGAAGTCCGGGCGGCAGCTCGGGGATGAGCAGGCCGTGGTGCTCGCAGGCGTCGGCGGTCATCGCCTGGGGCCCGCCGGAATTGCCGACGATCGCCACCCGGCGCCCGCCCGGCAGAGGCTGGGTGGCCAGGAGCCGGGCGACATCGATCAGCTCGTGCACGCTGTCGAGCCGGATGACCCCGGCGGCGCGGGTGAGCGCGTCCACCGCCACGTCCGGGGTGGCCGCGGCGGCGGTGTGCGAGCGCACCGCCCGATTCCCGGCACCGCCGCGGCCGCTCTTGACCAACAGGATCGGCTTCCGTGCCCCGACGCGGCGGGCGATGCGGGCGAACCTGCGTGGGTTGCCGAACGACTCCAGATACAGCGCGATCACATCGGTGCCGTCGTCGTCCTCCCAGTATTCGAGGAGGTCGTTGCCGCTGACGTCGGCCTTGTTGCCGACCGACACGAACGAGGAGATCGCCAGCCGGTCAAGCAGCGCGGCCCCGACGGCGCCGGACTGTGACATGAGCGCCACGCGGCCCTGAATGGGGTGGTGGGGCAGGAAGCTGGCGTTGAGCCGCGCCCCGGTGTTGATCACACCTAGGCAGTTGGGTCCGACCAGCCGCATCCCGGCCGTACGGCAGATCGTCAGCAGGTCTGATTCCGCATCGCGCCGCCCTGCCTCGGCGAATCCCGATGTCAGCACCGCCAGCCCCGCCACCCCTGCGTCCGCGCAGTCGCGGGCCACTTCCAGCACGTGCCGGGCCGGCACCGCCACGACCGCCAGGTCGACGCCGTCGGGCACCTTGGCGTGGCACGCCAGCCCGGCCACTTGGGTGGCATTGGGGTTGACCGGGTAGATCGCCCCAGGGAAGCCGCAGTCGATGAGGTTGCGCAGCACCTTGTGGCCGACGGCCCGCTCGTTGCGGCTGGCGCCGATCACTGCCACGGAGCGGGGTGCGAGCACTCGTGCCAGTGACGCTCGCTCGGCCTCGTGGTCGCGGGCCTCGATGCCTACCCGCAACCGGGGGGTTGGCTCGGCGGCGATGTTGAGATGCAGCATGCCGCCCTCCATGCGCTGTTTCACCTCCAGGCCGAGGTCGTCCAGGACGCGGATCATCGGCCGGTTCTCGGCCAGGACGTCGGCTGTCAGTTCCCGGATGCCGTGTTCCGCCGCGTCCAGGACGAGGTGCTCGAGCAACAGCGTGCCCAGGCCATGGCCGTGCACCGCGTCGTCCAGGAGGATGCCCAGATCAGCGCTGCCGTTGCCGGTGGGGATGTACTCGGCGACCGCCACCAAGCGGCTGTGAAGACTGGCGACCAGCGCGTGCCCGCCGTATTCGTCGCTGGTGATGCGGTCCATGTAGCAGTGCGCGGTGTTGCGGCCGCCGGTGAAGAACCGCAGATATGCCGAGCGTTCCGACGAACGGTCCACCAGCTCGTGCAGAGCCTGCCGGTCGGCGGGCCGCAGTGGGCGTACGTGGGCGATGCCGCCATCACGCAGCAAAACGTCGTAGCCCTCGGACATGCTGGATCTCCGTTCATCACCTGTCGCGCCGATCCATAACGCCCACCGTCGAGGCTCTCCGATGGGCGGTGCGTTGGGCAGTGCTGGATGGCCTCGGCCTCAGGGCCGAAGGTCCCTGACTGTCAAGCTTGCGATGATCGTGTTGTCTCCTCAGCGGCCGTGTGCCAGGTGGTCGCTCTGATCGGTCCCTGTCATTCAGGGAAGCTGCCACGACCTGCGCCAGAGGCATTATCCCTCGTCAGAGGGGTAAACGTAGATAGTCCGTTCGGCGCGTGGCGCACTGCATGACGCTCCGGATCAGCGCCGATACTTACTGGTGAGGGCCACAGAAAAACGAGCACTTAGCCACTGGGTGGCCACGATGACGGGGAAAGCGGAAGAGTCACAGCAGCTGGACACCCAGGGGACGCGTCTGCGCCTGGGCGCCGAATTGGAGCAGATCGCCGAACAGCTCAGGTCTCTGGCTCGGGCCCAGGACCAGTTGCATGACTTGTACGAGGCCGTCCTGAGCCGGGACGTGGAGCTGTCCGTCGTGCTGGGTTTGATCGTGTCCACCGCGATGAACCTGGTCGGTGCCCGCTACGGCGCGCTCGGCGTACTTGATGAGAAAGGCGACAGCCTTACCTTGTTCGTCCCCATGGGCCTGTCGGAGCGGGAAAGGGCCGACCTGGCCGGCACGGAGCTTCCTCACGGACACGGTCTGCTCGGGCATCTGATCAGTCATCCTGAGCCACTGCGCGTCGATGACATCTCCGCCCACCCGGATTCGGCAGGCTTCCCGTCCGGCCATCCACCAATGCGCACCCTGCTGGGAGCCCCGGTCATCGTCCGAGGCAAGATCTTCGGAGACCTGTACGTCTCCGAGCGGCTCGACGGACGGTCCTTCGACGCTCATGACGAAGCCTTGATCGTCGCGCTGGCCGGCGCCGCGGGGCTCGCCATCGACGACGCCCGCCTGTACGAGGAAACCCGCCGCGACGCCGAGCGCTTCCAGCGACTCCTGCTACCGCGGCTCCCTGAGCACATGGAACCGTTCGACGCTGCCGCCGCCTACCGTCCCGCCGCTATCCCGGGCCACGTGGGCGGAGACTGGTACGACGTCATGCTCGTCCCCGACCGAGCCTGCGCGGCAATCATCGGTGACGTCGTCGGACATGATCTCCAGGCCGCCGCCGCCATGACCCAGACCCGCAACATGCTGCGTGCCCTCCTCTACGACCAGCGCACCTCGCCGAGCGCCGTCCTCACCCAGCTCGACCGCATGCTCCACGCCATCACGGACAACCCTGTCACCACCGCGTGCCTCGCCCGCGTCGAACCCGAAGCCCATGGCTGGACACTGCGCTGGAGCAGCGCAGGCCACCCGCCGCCACTGCTGCTCACCCCCGATGAGGAGGCCCGCTATCTGCACGCCGACCCTGACCTGCCCCTCGGCGTCGACTCCGCCCAGCCGCGCCACGACCACACGCAGCCCTTGCCCTCAGGCGCCACAGTGATCTTCTTCACCGACGGGCTCATCGAGCACCATGAGCGCCCGATCGAAGCAGGAATGGAACACCTTGCCGCCATCGCCATCGCCACCGCCCATGCCGCCCTGCCCCTGTGCGACTTCGTGCAGGCACTGATCGACCAACACCCCAGCGACGGCCAGGACGACATGGCCATCCTGGCCGTGCGCACCCCGCGCATCTGACCCCGCCGGAAGTCTTCAGTACAGCTGCGAAGTGATCAACGCGTGTGAGCAGCCAGTCGGTACGAATGACCCCTGCCATTAGGGACTAAATCCCCTATCGGGACAAAGGGTCGTAATCCAAGGCTGAGAGGAAGACTCAATCGGGGGTGATCAATATGATCACGTTGAGCATCATCAAGGCTGATACCGGGGGGTTCGTCGGTCACTCGGCCGTGCATCCGGACATGATGGCCGAGGCGCGTCGCGAGGTTGGCCGGGCCATCGAGTCCGGGCTGCTCATCGACGGGCACGTGGCGAGCTGCGGCGACGACGTCTCGCTCATCATGACCCACACCTACGGCCCGGACGCCGACCTCATCCATTCCTTCGCCTGGGATACCTTCCAGGCCACCACACACGTCGCCAAGGAGCTCGGGCTCTACGGCGCCGGCCAGGACCTGCTGTCGGACGCCTTCTCCGGCAACCTGCGCGGCATGGGGCCCGGCTACGCCGAGCTCGACTTCGAGGAGCGGCCCTCGGAGCCGGTGATCTGCTTCCTGGCCGACAAGACCGAGCCGGGGGCGTGGAACCTGCCGCTGTACAAGATGTTCGCCGATCCGTTCAACACCGCCGGGCTGGTCATCGACACCAAGATGCACGCTGGCTTCACCTTCGAGGTCTACGACCTGTACGAGGAGAAGCGCATCTTCTTCGACTGCCCGGCCGAGCTGTACGAGATGCTGATGTACATCGGCGCCCCGGCCCGCTACGTCGTGCACGGCGTGCGCTCCAAGACGCTCGGCGAGACCGCAGCCGCGACCAGCACCCAGCGGCTGTCGCTGATTGCCGGTAAGTACGTCGGCAAGGACGACCCGGTGATGATCGTCCGCTGCCAGTCCGGGCTGCCCGCCGTGGGCGAGGTGCTGGAGCCCTTCACCTTCGCCTACGGGGTCGCCGGCTGCATGCGCGGTTCGCATCACGCGCCGCTCATGCCCGTCTCCAGCGAGCACGCGCACCCTTCGCGCTTCGACGGCCCGCCGCGCGTGGTGGCCCTGGGCTTCCAGATCCACGACGGCAAGCTGATCGGCCCGCGCGACCTGTTCGCCGACCCCGCCTTCGACCGGGCGCGCGAGCAGGCCAACGAGGCCATGGACTACCTGCGCAGGCACGGCCCGTTCGAGCCGCACCGGCTGCCCTTGGAGGACCTGGAGTACACCACCATGACCGTCCTCACCGAACGACTCGCCAGCCGCTGGACCCCGATGACAACCGAGGTCGCCACGGCTGGTACGAGCCGAAGGTAAAGCACACCAACGCACGAGGCGGCAGCAATGACAATCCCGATCATCGTCGGCGTGGACGGATCACCGTCCTCGCTGCAGGCCGCGAGCTGGGCCGGACAGGAGGCCGCCCTCCGCGGCACCGCGCTGCTAATGCTGTACGCGGTGTCCGGGTGGGCCCAGGACGTACCGCTCGTCCCCGAACCGCGTAGCTGGGGAACAGGGTCGGAGGCCGCGGCCGGGGAGATGCTCGGCCGCGCGGCCGTCCATGCCAGGGCTAGCAGGCCGCATCTGAGCGTCACCACCGACATCATCGGAGGCGGACCGGCGGACGTGCTGGTCGCTGCGGCTCAAGAGGCGCAGCTCCTGGTCGTGGGAAACCGTGGCCGTGGGGGCTTCGCTGAGCTGCTGTTGGGTTCGGTGAGCCGTGACGTGGTGGCCAGGGCACCGTGTCCGGTGGCCGTGATCCGGCAACCGTACGCCGGTGACCGCGGCGAGATCGTCGTGGGGGTCACCGGAAAGCCAGGCCAAGACTTCCTGCTGGACTTCGCCTTCCGCGAGGCCGCGCTGCGCCACGCCACCTTGCGGGCCGTTCACGCCTGGGTGCATCCCGCTACGAGATGGCCGGGCGACATGCAGCCGGTCGTCTATGACGTCGACGGAGTAGGCCAAGAGGAGGCGATCCTGCTGGCTCAGGCCGTCGCCGGCTGGCGGGAGAAGTTCCCGGACGTCACGCTCGTCCCGCACCTCGTCCACGAGCACCCGGCAAAAGCGCTGATCGACGCCTCGAACGAGGCCGACCTCGTCGTCATAGGGGCGCACAGCGGAGCTTCAGCCCTGCTCGGCATGGGTGGCGTCGCTCATGCCGTGCTCCACCATTCACGCGTGCCCGTTGTCGTGGTCCGGCCCTGACCGGCCTGCCCGGGCGAGTCCTTTCGCCCGGGCCGATGAACAATCGCCACCACCGCGTCGGGGGGGTCGCGACATGGTCATTACCTACGTCGCGCTTGCCACGCCTTGTGCACGGAGTCAGCGCCGACCACGGCCGGGATAGCCAGCGCGGCCATCGCCCAGCCCGCCGCCGGAGGAAACGCGCCACCTAGGAGGCGGGCCAGTGGCGGGAAGCCTACGAAGACCAGCAACATGATCGCTTCGATCGTCACAGCCCACAGCAGGAGCCGATTGCCCAGCAACGGCACTCGCCCGGCCCAGCGGGTCTCGCTACGGCAGACGAAGGCGTTGGCAAGCTGTCCCAAGACCACCGCGGCGAAGGCGGCGCCCGAGGCCGCGGCCAGCACTGCGGTAGATGGCTCGACGCCGAGCGCCCAGCCGCCCAGCGACAGCACGGTAAAGAAGGCGGCCATCTCCACCAGGGCCTCGGCGGGCCCCAGCACGCCGAAGACGCGGAGGAGGAGACGCCGCTCGATCAGCGCGCCGGTGCGCGTGGGGCCGCGCATGGTGCGGGGGTTGGCGGGCTCGGCGCCGAGGGCGAGGGCGGGTAGCAGGTCGGTGCCGATGTCCCAGGGCGAGCACCTGCAGCACGCTCAGCGCGAGTGGGAGCGTGCCGCCGCTCAAGGCCCACACCAGAAACGGGGTGAGCTCGGCGACGTTGTCAGTGAGGTGGTAGGTGAGAAAGCGGCGAATGTTGGCATAGGTGGCGCGGCCCAGCTCGACTGCGGTGACGATGGTGGCGAAGTGGTCGTCGAGCAGCACCAGATCGGCGGCCTCGCGGGCCACGTCGGTGCCGGAGGCGCCCATGGCCACGCCGATGTCGGCCTCCCGCAGCGCGGGACCGTCGTTGACCCCGTCGCCGGTCATCGCCACCACATGGCCGCGCCCACGCAGGGCACGGGCGATCCGCAGCTTGTCCTCCGGAGTCACGCGGGCCACGACCACGCCATCGCGATCGAGCAGCTCACCCAACGCGGCATCGTCGTCGGGCAGTTCACGCCCGGTGAGCACCAGCGGCTCCCGACCCAGCAGCCCGACCTTCTCCGCGATCGCCCGCGCGGTGCCGGGATGATCGCCGGTGATCATGGCCAGTCTGATGCCGGCCCTGCGGCACGTGACGATCGCCTCGGCGACCCCATCGCGAGGCGGGTCCTCCAAGCCGACCAGGCCAAGCAACGTCAAGCCCTGCTCGACCTGCTCGGCGGTGCCCGTGCCGGAGTTGTCGCGACGGGCCACGGCCAGAACCCGCAGGCCGCTCCCGCCCATCTCCTCCAGGGCCGCAGCGGCCTGCGGCACGTTGCCGCAGAGCGGCAGGACCGCGTCCGGCGCCCCTTTGAGATGCAGTCGGCCGTCCGCGACCGCAGAGGAGCGGCGGCGGGCCGGATCGAACGGATAACGCCGGGTGACGGCCACGTCCTCGCGAACCCCGGCGCGCAACGCCAGCGCGTGCAGGGCGACCTCTGTCGGGTCGCCGACGGCCTTGTGGCCGCCGTCGCTGCGGACCAGCCGCCCGGTCGAGCACAGGACCGCCGAGCGCATGATCTCCGCGGCGGCTGCGGTGTCGGCCAGGTCGAGCGATCCGTCCGGGGTCCAGATCCGCACGACCGTCATCTCGTTGCGGGTGATCGTGCCGGTCTTGTCGGTACAGATGAATGTGGCCGACTCGAGGGTCTCCACCGCCTCCAGATGGCGCACCAGGGCCTTGCGGCCCGCCATCTGTCGGGCGGCGCGGGCCAGCGACAAGGTAACCGTGGGGAGTAGCCCTTCCGGGACCAGGGCGACGGTGACGCCGAGCGCGAACAGAAAGCCGTCGGAGGGTGACATGCCGAGCAGCAACGTGAGCCCGAAGAACACCCCGCCCACCCCGAGCGCGATCACGGCGATGACCTTGATGACCCTGCCCAGCTGGAGGGCGAGCGGGCTGGGCGGCCGGCTCGCCATCCGGGTGAGCCTGGCGATGTCGGCCAGCCTGGTACGTCCTCCTGTGGCCGTCACCACAGCCTCAGCCTGGCCCTCGACGACGAAGGTACCGGCGAAGAGGGTTTCCCGTTCCCCGGGCCTCACAGGGACGCTCTCGCCGGTCAGAGCGGACTGGTTGACCGCCAGGGAATGGGCCTCGGCCAGCTCCAGGTCTGCGGAGATCCGGTCGCCCGCTTCCAGCAGCACCACATCCCCTCTGACCAGGTCAGCGGCGTTCACCACCGTGCGGCGGCCATCGCGGCGGACCGTCGCATCGGCGGGGATGAGCTCACGCAGCCGCTTACTCGCCTGGTCGGCACGGTATTCCTGGGCGAAGGCGAAGACTCCGTTGGAGAGCACTACTACGGCGATGGCGGCGGCCAGTTGGGGCATCGGCCAGCAGCGCCAGCCCGGTCGCCGCCCATAGCATCAGCGCGAAGAAGTGCACCAGCTCCCGGAACAGCAGGAGTGCCACAGGGCTGCGCTCGCCACTTGGCAGCCGGTTGGGGCCGTCGGCGGCTAGGCGGCGGGTCGCCTCGGCCGAGCTCAGCCCTTCTCGCGGCAGCACATGCACAGAGCCCTCAGAGGGCATCACGCACCCCTTCCCGGGTCCAGGGGTAATACCGGCCCATCTCGATGGCCCGTTCCGTTCCTCCTTCCAGCCCTCCCCGCGCGGCTTTACCTGATACTCATGGCGTCGGCAGCGGTGTGGTCAAGAAACATTCACCGGTCGTCAGCCAGAGGCGCGAGCACTTCGCACGAACGTCACAGCGAGACTCGCCATCGCAGGCGCGTTCCGCCTCCTTGCGGGGCTTCCAGCTCCGCGGTGCCACCCAGGCGGTGGGCCCGTTCCTCGATGTTGCGGAGGCCGCTGCTGCGCCCGCGGTGCTCGCCCAGGCCGACACCGTTGTCGCTGACCACGAGTGTGAGGTGCGGGCCGGCTGCCTCCACGGACACTTCTGCCCGGTTGGCGCCGGCATGACGTGCCATGTTGGACAAGGCCTCGCGCAGTACGGCGAGCACATGGTCGGCGACTGACTCGGGCACCGTGGTGTCCAACTGCCCCTCCAGCCGCAGCCCGGGCATGAAGCCCAGCCGTCCGGCCGCTTCCTCCACCAGAGTGACGATCCGCGCCCGCAACCCCGCTGGGTTGTCCTGCCTGTCACTCTGCAGCGCGAAGATGGTCGAGCGGATCTGCCTGATGGTGTCATCCAGTTCGTCGACGGCGTGCTTGATCCGGTTGGCCGCCTCCGGGTGCTCGACCAACCGGATAGTGCTCATCAGGGTCATGGCGGTGGCGAACAGTCGCTGGATGATCATGTCGTGCAGGTCCCTGCCGATTCGGTCGCGGTCCTCCAGCAACTGCAGATGTTCGGCGTCGCGGCGGGCCTCGGCCAGTTCCAGCGCGATCGCCGCGTGTCCGGCGAACGACTGGACCACCTGCTCATCAGCTCCGCTGAACGGCACGCGGCCGGTCCGTTTGGCCAGGCCGAGCACTCCACGCACATGCTGGCCCGCGCCCAGCGGAACCATCAGCTCCGGCCCGTACCCCAGGTGGTGTAGCGACGAATCCGGGTGCGGGGGGCTCTGCATGTCGTTCTCGGCCATCGGGTCGCCTTGCGTGAACACGTCCCCCGCCAGGGTGTTCGCGATCTCGAAGGTCGTCCCCAGCAATTCCTCCGCTCCGGCCCCTTCGGCCATCTCCGCGGTCAGTACCTGCCCGTGCGGGTCGGGCAGCAGCAACTGCACCAGGTCGGCATCGCTCATTTCCCGGGCGTGCGCCACCACCGTCGACAGCACTTCGCGCGGCGCGGCTCCCGACAACAGACGCATGGTCACCTGGGCGGACGCCTCCAGCCACGTCTCGCGCCTGTGCGACTCCTCATAAAGGCGGGCGTTCTCCACGGCAACCCCTGCTGCGGTGGCCAAGGCGACCACGATGGCCTCGTCCTCCTCATCGAACTCGCCGCCGCCGCGTTTCTCGGTGAGGTACAGGTTGCCGAACACCTCGTCGCGTACCCGCACGGGCACCCCGAGGAAGGTGATCATGGGTGGATGGCCGGACGGGAAGCCGTGGGACTCGGGATGCTCGGAGATACGGCCCAGCCGCAACGGCCGGGCGTCCTTGATCAGCAGACCGAGCAGGCCGAGCCCGTGCGGCCAGTGCTCGATGCGGGCGATCTCCTCCTCGCTCAGCCCGACGGGGATGAACTCGACGAGCGTGCCATCCTGTCCCACTACGCCCATGGCGCCGTAACTGGCGTCGACCAGGTCCGTGGCAGTCTCCACGATGTGCTGCAGCACGGTCTCCAGATCCAGGTCGCCGCCTATTGACACGACCGCGTCCAGCAGCGCGTGCACCCGATCCCTGGTGGCCAGGACGGCCTCCAGCCGACCCTGCAGCTCCGCCAGTAGCTCATCCAGCCGCATCGACGGCATCAGCGGCTGGTGCTCGCCCCCGCTCATACCCATCAGTCTCGCCGTTCGGATATCTCCGCCCCCTGGTCAGGGGGCCTTCCCCGTGCCATCCGGCAAGCTCATCGCCGGATGGCTCCCTGGCAATCCTGCCCGTGGGCGCTTTTACGACACTCGCCGAAGATCTTCGGCCGGCGGTCGTCGCCATGCCGACCAATCGGCCGCCGTCGAGGACCACGGCAGGCAGCTCGGCCCTCACGCGTGCCTCCGCAACCGGTCACGCATGTCACGTGAACAAATCTTTGCCGAACGGCTCCGCTGTACGGGACTTCCGCCTCTACCTGCGAGGAAGCGTCCGCGCTGTGATGAAAGGCCAGGAGTTCGGAAAGGGGACCCACGATGCGAATCACGGTCAAAGACGTCATGACCACGAAAGTCGCCTCGGTCAACGGCAGCACACCGTTCAAGGACGTCGCCGAGGTGCTCATCGCCCACCACGTCAGCGCCGTACCGGTGGTCGACGCCGAGGACCACGTTCTAGGCGTGGTGTCCGAGGCAGATCTGCTGTGCAAGGAGGAGTTCCGCGAGCGCTACTACGCCGAGGGCTACAAGCCGCCGCTACGCGCCCGGCTGCGCCACCGCCTGTCCGAGGAGGGCCCCGACGTCCGGCGCAAGGCCGCCGGCGACACGGCCGCTCAGCTGATGACCACGCCCGCCGTGACAGTGCCCGCCGCCGCCTCGGCCGTGACGGCCGCCCGCCTGATGGACGAGTACGGCGTCAAACGCCTGATCGTCGTCGACGACGACGGCACGCTGCAAGGCGTGGTGAGCCGACGCGATCTGATCAAGGTGTTCGTGCGCGCGGACGCCGACATCGCCGACGAGATTCGCGAGGACGTGCTGGGGCGCACGCTGTGGATGGATACCGCAGGCGTCACAGTTCAGGTGCACCAGGGGATCGTGACGCTGAGCGGCTGGATGGACCGCCGCAGCGAGGCCGAGATCGCCGTGCGGATGGCCGCCCGCGTCGACGGGGTGGTGGACGTGATCGACAAGCTCCAGTGGAAGGACGACGACTCCACATGGGGCACATGATGCCGGACGGGAGGAGCGGCACGAGATCGCCGCAGTTGACCTTCCTCGGCGGCGTCGGCACGGTGACGGGCAGTAAGTTCCTGCTCGAGCTCCCCGGCGGAGACCGCGTGCTGCTCGACTGCGGGCTGTTCCAGGGCGGGCGGGAGCTGCGGCGCCGGAACTGGGCAACGTTCCCGGTCCCGGCGTCATCGGTGTCGGCGATCGTGCTCAGTCACGCGCACCTGGACCACTGCGGTTACCTGCCCGGGCTGGTGCGGCAGGGCTTCAGCGGCTCGGTCCACACCACGCCGGACACGGCGCGACTGGCGGCCATCGTGCTGCGCGACAGCGCCAGACTGATGGCCGACGAGGCCGAGCATGCCAACACCTACGGCTGGTCCAAGCACCGTCCGGCGCTGCCGCTCTACGACGACAAGGACGTTGAGAAAGCCTTGGAGCTGTTCGTCCCTCTGGAGCACGAACAGCCTGCCTACCTGGACGGCATCGAGCTCTGCCTGCACCGGGCCGGGCACATCCTCGGCTCCTCGTGGAGCGAGGTCACCCTGCCCGGCGGGGCCGTACTCGTCCACACCGGCGACCTGGGGCGCGCAACCCATCCGCTGCTCAAGCCACCGGTGCCCTTTCAGGGCGCCGACGCGTTGCTCGTCGAGTCGACGTACGGCAACCGCCGCCATGACGATGCCGGCACGCTCTGGACCATGGCCGCGGCCATCAACCGGACGGTGCACCGCGGCGGTTCGGTCCTCATACCGGCCTTCGCCGTCGACCGCACTGAGGTCATCATCTATCGCCTCCACCAGCTACGGCGGACGGGCATGATCGCGAAAGTTCCCGTCTACGTGGACAGCCCCATGGGACTGGCCGCCCGGGACGTGTACCTGGAGGCGATCGCCTCCGGCTCGCCGGAGCTGCGCCCCGGGCTCACGCGGGACGTACTGGACCCCGGCTGGCTGCGGGAGCTGCGGACCGTCGAGGAGTCGATGAGCGTCAACGAGCCGGACCAGCCGTCGATCATCATCTCGGCCTCCGGCATGGCCAGCGGCGGCCGCGTCCTGCACCACCTACGCCACCTCCTGCCCGATCCGCGCATGACCGTGCTCATCGTCGGCTTCGCCGCGCTGGGGACGCGCTCGCGCGACCTCGTCGACGGCACCTCCTCCCTCAAGATCCACGGCCACTACGTTCCCGTACGAGCCGAGATCGTGAACTTGCCGGGGTTTTCCGTGCACTCCGACGCCGACGAGACCATCGCCTGGCTGCGCACCGCCCGCAGGCCGCCGAGGGTGACCTACGTCGTCCACGGCGAGCCCGACGCGGCCGCAGCGCTGCGGGGCCGCATCCACGACGAGCTCGGCCGGCACGCGGTCGTCCCGGCTCCGGACGAGCACGTCCTGCTCTAAGTACCTGGATCAAGCCACTTCGTGACGTCGGGCCGAGCTACGGCGGGCAACTCAAACCCACGGCCCCCGGGGTCGAACAAGAAGACCTGCTCGAAGACCCCCTCCACATCGCGCTGCCCGAACCAACCGATGACAAGGACGGCCCCCACGGCGTCGCTGCGCTCGCTCGCCGGCCGTACCTGGGTCATGGAGCCCGAAGGCATGGCCGCCCGCCATTGGGCCATGACCCTGTGCCGCAACGCCGGCTTCGAGCCAGACGTGCGCTTCGAGACCACCGACCTCTTGATCCACCTGCGCCTCGTCGAACACTGCCACGCCGCCGCCCTGCTCCCCGACCTCGTATGGAACGGAAAGGCCCCGACCGTCACACTGCGGCAGCTTCCCCGCGGCCAGCGCACCCGCCGCATCTTCACCGCCGTACGCCGAGGCCGCAGCCAGCACTCCGCGACCAAGGCGTGCCGCCACGCTCTCCAGCAAGCGGCCGTGGAAGCGACGACCCCGACCGACGCCTAGAGAGGCTGGAGCTCCAGCACTGGGCAGCAGCGATGGACCGCTGATGCCGTCGCGGTGTAAAGCCTCCGTCCGGGCCTCACGCCTGCTGCTTTCGAGGTCGTACCACGGCGACCGGACAGGTCAGGTGGTGCAGCACCGCGTGGCTGACCGAGCCGAGCACCGCGGAAGCGAATCCACCTAGACCGCGCGAGCCCACCACCACCAGATCCGCCGTTCCGCCTGCCTGGATCAGGACGTCGGCCGGATGGCCGATGACTTGCTCGCCGATGATCTCGACATCGGGATTCTTCTCGCGCCAGGGCACCACGCGCTCGGCCGCCATGCGAATCTCCTGCTCGCGGGCGCCCTCGAGGATCGTGCTGTAGCCGGCCGCGTACGGCGGGGCGATCGGCATCTGCCAGGCGAACACGACGTGCACGGGCACGCCGCGGGCGCGGGCCTGCTCGACGGCGTACTGCATCGCGGCCTCGGATTCGTCGGAGCCGTCGTCTCCGACGACCACCCGCCGCCCGTACTGCACGACGGACGGCCCGCGGACGATCACGACCGGTCCGGTGGCGTGCCCGGCGACGCCCAGGCCGACCGAGCCGACCACCAGTCCCGCGAACCCGCCGAGTCCCCGGCTCCCCAGCACCACGCTGTCCGCGGACGCCGACTCACTGATCAAGACTTCGATCACGTTGCCGGACCGCAGTTCCGTGGTCACCTCAACGTCGCCCGTCAGGCCGCGTGCCCGATCGGCAGCGGCGGCCAGCGTCCCGGCACAGTACCTCGTCGCCTCATCCCCGAAGCGCCATTGCTCGCACACGTGTACGATCCGCAGGCCCAGGCCTCTGCGCTGGGCGTCAGCGGCGGCCCATTCCACGGCCGCCGTCGCGGGGGCGGACCCGTCCACGCCGACCACGATGTGTCTGGCCATCATGCACCTTCTCCTACTTCCTCCGGCTCGCGCGGCGTCCGCACTCAGTGCCGGGGGACGAGGTCCAAACCACTATGCGATTGGTCCCTACCCGTCCGTCCGGCCGGGAGACGCTATTTAAGAAGCCCTTAGCTGCTCCTAGGGACTTTCGTCCTGCCCGGACAGGCCTCTCGACCCCTGCCGGCGCATCCCGACCGGACGGAGGCTGGAGGTATGGCTGGTGCGCTGCTGACGGACCTGTACGAGCTCAACATGGCCGCGAGCTACCTACGACACCACATGACCGGGCAGGCGACGTTCAGCCTGTACGTACGCAAGTTGCCACCTAGACGGGGGTTCCTGGTGGCTGCCGGACTGGCCGACTGCCTGGACTTCCTGGAGTCGTTCTCCTTCAGCGAAGAGGAGCTCGCCTACCTGGGCCGCATCGAGAAGTTCCCGCCAGAGACGTTGGAGGCGTTCAGGAAGTTGCGCTTCACAGGCGAGGTCTGGGCGATTCCGGAGGGCCGTGTGATCTATGCGGGCGAGCCGCTGCTGGAGGTGACGGCACCCATCGCCGAGGCCCAGCTGGTGGAGACCGTCATGCTCAACCACCTGACATTCCAGACCAGCGTTGCGAGCAAGGCCGCGCGCTGCGTCCTGGCCGCCGACGGCGCCGACCTGATCGACTTCGCCTTCCGCCGCACCCAGGGCATCGACGCCGGGATGGCCGTGGCACGCGCCACCGCCATCGCGGGATTCTCGGCCACCAGCAATGTCGAGGCCGCCCGTCGGTACGGGTTGCCCGCCGCAGGGACCATGGCGCACTCCTACGTCGAGGCCTTCGCCGACGAGCGAACCGCCTTCGAAACGTTCGCCACCGACCATCCCGGCAAGACCACCTTCCTCGTGGACACCTACGACACCGTGCAGGGCGTGAGAGCGGCGATCGACGTGACCAAACGGCTCCGACTGCCGGGCACCGATCGGTGTCCGGCTGGACTCGGGCGATCTGGCCGAGCTGGCCCGGCAGACTCGGCAGTTGCTCGACGCGAGCAGTCTGCATGATGCCTTCATCGTCGCCAGCGGCGGCTTGGACGAGTATGCCATCGCCGAGTTGGTGGCCCAGCACGCGCCCATCGACGCCTACGGCGTGGGCACCAAAGTCGGCGTGTCCGCCGACGCCCCCTCTCTCGACAGCGCCTACAAGCTGGTCGAGTATTGCGACCGGCCGGTGATGAAACTGTCCCCAGGCAAGGCCACGGCGCCCGGCAGGAAGCACGTCTTCCGCGGCCCCGATGTGGACATCGTGGCACTTCGGGATGAGGAGCCGCCTGAGGGTCATGAGCCACTGCTGGTCCCGGTGATGGGTAAGGGGCGCAGGATCGCTTCCCCCGAACCGCTGTCCAAGGCGTCCGCGCGCTGTTCCGCGGACCTTGCCCGGCTTCCCGCCTCTGCCTGCGTCCTCCGCGCTCCCGTTCCTCAACAGGTACGCGAGAGCGGATTTCTTGCCCGGCTCCGCGCCCGCCTGCAGGCGGAGCTCGCCGAGCCCCGCAGCGGCGCGGGACGGTTCGCGTCCTGACCCCCGGACGCGGCTGCCGATCAGACGCATCAGTCACGTCGTGGCGACGTCGCCGGCGTGCGGTCGTGCAGGCACCCCGTCATCGGGTGGCTTGGACGACCCGCGCGTCCGGCCCGGGGAAGATGAGACTCTCATGGTCGTCATCCAGCCACCGCACCAGATAGGGCGGTGAGCCGTCCGTATGGCTCACCTCCACGATGAGCCCATGACGCCGGATGCTGCTGCCGTGCGTACCCTCCACGATCAGCCAATCGCCCACTGCGGCCTTCATCGAGATCCCCCCAAATCCTGATCCCGAGGCAGTGAAGTTCACCTGTTCCTAGTATGCAAGACCCTTCCCCGACTCCAGCAGGGCCGGAGGTCCCCCCAGCGGAGGACCTTTGGCCCACACCCGTCCGGTCTCTGAAGGACCACTCCGATCATGCTGCGTCCGCCGCTGCCATGCAGGACAGGGGCGGCGGCCCCGGTGGCCACTGGCAAGGTCAACGCGACCTTGGGGCCTCGTCACCGGTCGAAGGAGTGGTCGTTCAAGGAAAACGCGACCGCGTTGCCGGCGTCGATCTCGTTTCGGGCTTCCACGAGCCGGCGGACAGGGTGTACATGGAACTTGCCGGGCTGATTCAACAGAGGGTCGCGTCGGCGAGGAACTGGGCGAAGTGCTGTGGCGTGTCGGCCTGGACCCACATCGCGCGCTGCCTGTCGGCACCCGTACCGCGGAGGGCGAGACAGCGGAGCAGCCGGGCGATCGGCTCGGGCTTGGCCAGGCGGTCCAGGACACCGTCCAGCAGGAGGCGGTGGGGCGCCAAGGAGCCGGTATACGGATCGACGGCATGCGCGAGCAGGCCGTGCCGGGCGGCGGTGCGCAGGTCGGCGGCGATCCGCCTGCTGCTGACGGCCTTGATCGGCACCCCGTCTCGCTCGTTGTCGATCGCCAACCCGACCAGGGCCCGCGCCAGCCCGGCGACCAGGAGGGTGTCGTCGATCGTGAGACAGGCATCCATGATCCGCAATTCCACCGTCGGGTAACGCGGTGACAGGCGTGCATGGAAGTAGACGCCTCGCTCGTCCAGCGCATCACCCCGAAGGATCAGGCGGCGTACGGCGGCGTCGTAGTCGGCCACGGACCGCCACACCCGGGGAGGCACCGCCGTCGGCCATCGGGTCCACCGCAGGTAACGGCTGCTGGCCCAGCCGGTGTCGCGTCCGTCGGCGATGGGGGAGTTCGCGCTGAGCGCCAGCAATGTGGCGAGGTACGGCCGGAGCCGCGCCAGGACGCGCACGCCCAGCTCCCGTGAGGGGATGCCGATGTGCACGTGGCAGCCGCAGGTGCCGGGGCCTGCGGCAAGGGGGCCATAGCGGGCGATCAATTGCAGATAGCGGGGATCGGCCGTGACGGGGCACAGGCGGGGGCCGCGCTGCGGTGCCATACCGGTAGCGACCAGGTGGCAGTCCATGTCCTTCGCCGCGTTGGCGGCCAGCCGCCGCAACCGGGCGAGTTCCTCCTCCACCTGTCCCAGATCCGTGCACACGCCGGTGACGGTCTCCAACTGGGACCGCAGGAACTCGTGCTTGACCCGCGGCTCATCGCCGAGCAGCGTCAGGATCGCCGGCGCGCGGTCGACCGGGCGCCCGTCGGAGTGGTCCAGCAGGAGAAACTCCTCTTCGACACCCAACGTCAACGTCGGGCTTCCGGAGCGCTCCGCATTGGTGGATGTGCCACCCGTTCTCATAGCAGCCTCCTGAAGCGCAGGCCACTTCGCGCCAGATGATCGCTTACCGGGGTCGTACCACCCGGCCCAGCCTCCGTCGCGATATGGGCTGACACCGGTCACTACCCCGCTTCGAAGGTTTTGTCCACGGACGCCACAGGAACCAGCCAGCTGATCGAGATCCATGCGATCGTCTGGACATAGTTGACTGGACGCCTCATGCTCTTGCGGGCTGCACGAGTACTGGTGTTGATGCGAACCGCCTGCAGGATGTGGCCGTACTGCATGTGGCTCCAGGCCACACCTGTCCCTACGAGGCGGGTAGAGCCTTATGGCCCGCGACCTAGGGCATCTACATGCCGGGTTTTGCCCTGTTCGTTGTTGCCGTGCACCGACGCGGCGCTGACTATTGGCCGGGCAGGTGACGATCGCCACCTCGCCTCTGGCCAAGGGCGCGCACCCTTGGTGCCGATAGGGCCGTTGGCCCGGCTGACTTGCGGACGTTCGCCTCTGTCACGCGCCGTGACCGGTCGGTGCGATGGAGACAAAGGATCCGTGAAGGAGGTCATGGTCATGGAAGCCAAACAGTGGACCGTGCAGATCTACCTCACCGAGGACGGCGACAACACGCGCGCACGTGCGGTGCTGACCACCAGAGACAGTGCAGGGCTGGCGGGCAGTGGTCGCGCCCGCATTCCGTCCGATCCCGCGGTGCCGGAGATCGGCGATGAGCTGGCGGCCTCACGGGCGCTGGCCGACCTCGCCGAGAAGTTCGCGGTCATCACGCAACGCGACATCAGAGAGTCAGCCGGCTCGCCCGTCCCCGGCCGTTCGGAGTGAGCTCGTCCGCCGGCGGCGTGGACGTCGGCTCAGCCTCCTTGACCGCAGTTGCCGGGCGGGCACGAGGCTTCACTCATGGCCGCGTCCTGGAGGGGCGTGGACAAATGCCAGGCCAAGCCGCCAGCCGTCGAGTTCGAGTGTGCGGTGGATGCCATCTGCGGATCGCCATGCTCGTTCGGCCGGAGGCGGAACGGACGTGCTTTGTGCTCGCTGGTAACGAACTTCTCGGACGGGTATGAACGGTACAAATGGGCTGGCATGGCAGGATTTCCGGCTCGCACCCCGGGAGCATTAGGCCTCCCTAGCGGTGCTGGCGATCAATCTGCCGGGAAATCCTCGCAGATGGGAGGCGGCCATGAAAGAGCGATCCTGGGAGCGTGCGAGCGCGGCCAGCGGGCTGGCGACGGCGGTGTTGCTGTTGCTGGCCTTCGTGATGGTGCCGAACGCTCCAGGGCTGGACGCGGGCGCTGGTTCCATCCTCCGCTACCTCGACGAGCGCCGCACGGCGGTGCTGACGGCCTCCTTGCTCGTCACGCTGGCCGTGGTGGCTTTCCTGTGGTTCACCGCACATCTGCGCCATGTGCTGCAGCGAGCCGAAAAGGGAGCAGAGGCCTTCTCTCCCGTGGTCCTGGTCTCCGGGGTGAGCCTGGCCACGATGTGCGCTCTGAGCATGGTGCCGCTCGCGGCGCTGGCCACGCTGGCCGCCCCGCCGCTCCGGCTCGGTGAGATCGAGACGGTGCGGGTCCTGTACGCCGTTCACCAGCTCTCCCTCGGACCGATGGGCTTGCTGGTGGCGCTGTTCGCGGCGAGCGCCGGTGCCGCCATGGTGCGCCGGGAGATGGTCGGCCCATGGTTGGGCTGGCTGGGCATGGTCGTCGCCGTGATCGGCCTCATCTCGGGGGTGGGCAGCTTCCTCGCCCCCACCGGAACCATGATGCTCCTGGGCTACGTCGTGGGCATCGCGTTCGCGCTGTGGATCGCGGCCGCCTCGATCGTCATGCTCGTCCGCCCGGAGGTGGAGCGGGCCTCCTCGGTTCGCGGGGTCTTCGCTCATTGAACGGCCGAGCGATGGTCCGCCTGCGACGGTCATGGAGCCATCTCTTCTACGACTCAGAGGACTTTGGTCCCGGCAGGTCGGGGCCAAAGAGACGTCCCTGAGTGACGCCGCAGGCGCATCGTAGGCAGGAAGGGGTTGTTCCTCCGGACCGCCCCGCTCTATCCGTGAAGGAGGGGATCAGTATGGGTCTTGCCCGACGCATCGCCGACTTGTTCCGGGTGAAGGCGCACAAGGCGCTGGATCAGGCGGAAGATCCCCGCGAGGCGCTCGATTATTCCTACTCCCGGCAACTGGAGTTGCTGAATAAGGTTCGCCGCGGTGTGGCGGACGTTGCCACCAGTCGTAAGCGTGTCGAGTTGCAGCTGAGCCAGTTGCAGAGGTCCGCGGGCAAGCTGGAGGGGCAGGCGCAGCAGGCGCTGTCCGCGGGCCGGGAGGAGATCGCTCGTGAGGCCCTGACCCGCCGCGCGGCCGTTCTGTCACAGGCGGACGGTCTGGAGGAGCAGCAAGCCTCACTCCGCGCGGAGGAGGATCGGCTCACGCTGGCCAGTCGGCGCCTGCAGACCAAGGTGGAGGCGTTCCGCACCCGCAAGGAAACGATCAAGGCGACGTATACCGCGGCGGAGGCGCAGACGAGGATCAGTGAATCCGTCACCGGAATCTCCGAGGAAATGGGCGACGTCGGGCTGGCCGTCCAGCGGGCGGAGGACAAGACCGCTCAGCTGCAGGCCCGCGCGAGCGCTCTGGACGAGCTGATCGCCTCCGGTGCTTTGGAGGATGTCACGCTCCCCGCAGGTCGCGATGATCTCCAGATTCGGCTGGACGAACTGACCGCGGGTCGCGACGTCGACGAAGAGCTGGCACGACTGAGGCGGCAGCTCGACGCCGGGCCCGCCCTTGCGGCCCTGCCCGCCGAGCCCGCCGCTGAGGAACGGCGCGGACAGGAGGGCTCATCATGATCGTGCGCATTCTCGGGGAAGGGCAGTTCGACATCGCCAACCGTTACTTGGGTGAGCTGAACACGCTCGACGGCCGACTTCAGGCCGCCGTTGACGCCGATGAGGCACTGGCATTCGCCGTGGCCCTGGGGGATCTGCTCGACACCGTCCGGCGCCGCGGTACGGCCCTTGCGGCGGACGAGCTGGCTACCTCGGACCTAGTCTTGCCCAGCGAGGACACCACCTTGGAGCAGGTGCGTTCGCTCCTGGCCGAGGAGGGCCTGATCCCAGGGTGACCAGGGCGGCCGTTGGGGGGACATGGCATGTACGTCGAAGAAGCCGGCGTGGCGCGAGGATTAGCTGCGCGATATTGATGACGACCGGCTTCGTCTCGTGTCCGGCCCACTGTCGTTGGCTCCAACGTCGATGTCCCGGAAGAGAGTGACAGGTCCCATGATCTGGAGCTGCACGTGATCTCGCTCATCGTCAACACTTCAGTGACCGGGAGTGATCGCTGAGCGGATCGAGGACGCTCTGGACGCACCGGATAAGTCCGCTACGGACCTCGCCAAGGTGGAGGGGGCGGAGCAGGCGTTGGCGGCTGGAGACCTTCGCGCGACCCGGCGGTTGCTGCAGGAAACGGTCGTGGGGCGCGACCACGTGGGAGCCGGCGGACCAACTTCTGGCGGCCCTGACGCGGGCCGTACTCGTCTCCACTGCGGTCCCCATGATCATCGGCGTGCTGGTAACGTTCCCGCTGTTCTTCGAGGCATTCGAGCAGGGATTGGCACGACCTAGACACGCAGCCTCCACGTCGCAGAACGCCTCAAGTCCGGCATTGTCGTGGCCTGCGGAGCAGTTCCGGGCAGTGAACGTGGCTGCTCATGCCAAGCCTGCTCCACCCACACGACGACCTGATCGGGGTCGTCGGTGAGCCGCATGCGGGCGGCATCGTATGGCGGACATTCGCTCCATGGCGACTGTCCCGAGGAGACTCGCAGGCTGTTCCTTCCGTTCCTGCAGGGCGGCAAAGGTAAAGAATTGAGCGCGGAAACCGTTGCCGCATATGGGATTTCGGGGCATTCCCGCGAGCCCCGTTTGCATTTCCCTATGCAAACTTCTTACCTTTGAGGACTCAAGGCGCACGGACCGAGAGCCGCTTCATGCCCGGTGTGCGTCCCAGATTGCCGAGACCGTGCTCTACCTGCGCAGGCAGCATGCCCGCAGCGTAGGTGCGACCGCCGAATCCGCGAAGTCAGCGAAGCCGGGGACCCAATTCTGTTGGGGTGAATCGCAACTCCCACAGGGCCGTTGCGTAGGGCACTTCCACGCCCGAACCCGTCAGCTAACCCGGTAGGCGGCATGGAAGCAAGGAGCAACCCAAAAGCATGACCAAGACCGTACTTTCTCGTGCCCTCAAGCCCGCCAACAGCCTGCGCCTCCTCATGGGCACGACCGTGGCCGCCGGCGCCCTGTTCGCCGCGACGCCCGCCTTCGCCGCCGACCACCAGGGTGACCGTGCAGCAGGCGTTCAGGTCGCCGCGAAGAAGCCCGCCCAGGTCACGGCCAACAGCATCATCAAGATCGCGGAGTCCCAGGTGGGCGTGACCGAGAACGCGGCCGGCGGCGGGACGCCGTTCCACGCCTGGTACATGGCTTCGCAGCGCGCCAGGGAAACCGTGGTCCGCGACGGCGGCAGTATCCAGGCCTACGCGAACGCGCCCTGGTGCGCCATGTTCGTTTCCTGGGTCGGCGAGAAGGCCGGCGCCAGGCCCACCGTGGGCTGGGACGCCTACACGATCACCTACGCCAAGTGGTTCGAGAAGAACGGCCGCTGGGGCACCCAGGCCAAGCCCGGCGCCGTCGTCTACTTCTCCTGGGACGACAGGAGCATCGGCAGCATCGATCACATGGGCCTGGTCAAGAAGGACAACGGGGACGGCACGATCACCACGATCGAGGGCAACACCGGCAACGGCAAGGTCGAGGAGCGCATCCGGCCCACGTCCCAGGTCGTGGGCTACGGCTACCCGCATTACAAGGCCTGACGAGCGTCATCTGCGGGGCGGGACCACTATACGGTCCCGCCCCGTTCCTGCGTTTCCGCACTGAGCCGAGCGGAGCGGCCTGACGCCTTGCCGGCCGTTGCTCATTCACCACCTCCCCATGCGACAGGCAGGGCTCAGAGCGCCGGCGCGTCAGCCGCCATGGTGGGAGTGCGACAGTGGTCCACGCGTGGCGAAGGCGTCGCGGCAGTGAGTGGAGCAGAACCAGTACGTGGTGCCGTCACGTTCGATTGACCCGGCGGCGGTGGCGGTGTCGACCTGCATGCCGCAGACGGGATCGACGGCCTGCTCGGGCTCATTCCCGGTCTCGACGATGACGGCGAGGCTCGCCGGGACCTCCGGCGCGGGGCGCAGGCGCGGCGGGGTGAAGCGGCGCAGCCGGTTGGCGTTGCCGACCACCGACAGCGAGGACAGGGCCATCGCGGCGGCCGCGATGATGGGCGAGAGCCGCAAGCCCAGGAACGGGTACAGAACGCCGGCCGCGATGGGGATGCCGACCACGTTGTAGACGAAAGCCAGGAACAGGTTCTGGCGGATGTTACGCATGGTCGTGCGGGAGAGCCGGACCGCGGTGACGATGCCCTCCAGCGCCCCGGAGATCAGGGTGACGTCCGAGGCCTCGATCGCTACGTCGGTGCCCGTACCGATGGCGAAACCGACGTCGGCCTGCGCCAGAGCGGGAGCGTCGTTGATACCGTCACCCACCATGCCTACCCGGCGGCCCTCGCCCTGCAGCCGGCCGATCTCGGCGGCCTTGTGCTCGGGGAGCACCTCGGCCAGCACGCGCGTGATGCCGACCTGGCGGGCGATGGCCTCGGCGGTGCGCCGGTTGTCGCCAGTGATCATCACGACGTTCAGGCCGAGCCGCTGGAGCGCGGCCACGGCGTCGCGGGAGTCGTCCTTGACAGTGTCGGCCACGCCGAGCACCCCGGCGGGGTCGCCGTCCACGGCCACCATGACCGGCGTACGGCCCGCCGCGGCGATCTGTTCGGCGGCCGTCTCCAAGTCCGCCACCTGTACTCCTTCGGCGGACAGCAACCGGCGGCCGCCGACCAGCACGCGGTGGCCCTCGACGACGGCGGAGACGCCCTGGCCGGTCACCGACCCGAAGCCGGAGGGGTCTGCGAGCGCCAGACCACGTTCGGCCGCGCCTGTGACCACCGCGTGGCCGAGCGGGTGCTCTGAGGAGCGTTCTGCGGAGGCGGCCAACCGGAGCAGGTCTTCCTTGGTCCGCGCCCCGACGGGGAGCACGTCGGTCAATGCGGGCCTGCCGCGGGTGATGGTACCGGTCTTGTCCAGGACGATCGTGTCGAGCCGATGCGCGGTCTCCAGCGCCGCCGCGTCGCGGATCAGGATGCCGGCCTGGGCGCCCTTGCCGGTGCCCACCATGATCGACAATGGAGTGGCAAGGCCGAGCGCGCAGGGGCACGCGATGATCAGCACCGCCACCGCCGCCACGAGGGCGAGGGTGAAGGCGGGCGAGGGGCCCGCGACGTACCAGACCGCGAACGTCACCACGGCGATGGCCATGACCGCCGGGACGAAGTAACCGGACACCAGGTCGGCCAGGCGCTGAATGGGCGCCCTGGACGCCTGAGCCGCCTGGACCAAGCGGATGATCTGGGCCAGCACCGTTTGGGCGCCGACCTTCTCGGCCCGGAAGGTGAAGGCGCCGGTCTGGTTGACGGTCGCGCCCACCACCGCATCGCCTGGTTCCTTCTCCACCGGGATCGACTCGCCGGTGACCATGGACTCATCCAGCGTCGAGTGGCCCTCGACGACCACGCCGTCCACCGGAACCTTCTCGCCCGGCCGGACGATCACCAGATCGCCGGGCAGGACCTTGGCGATGGGAATCTCCCGTTCGGCACCGTCGCGGCGGACCCTGGCGGTCCTGGCCTGCAGCCCGATCAGCTTGCGGATGGCCTCGCCGGTGCCGGCCTTGGCGCGTGATTCCAGGAGGCGGCCGAGCAGGATCAGCGTCAGGATGACGCCGACGGCCTCGTAGTACACGTCCTGCAGTTCCGGCGGCAGCAGCCCAGGGGCGACGGTCACCAGCAGGCTGTAGCCATAGGCGGCGGTGGTGCCGAGAGTGATGAGGCTGTTCATCTCGGCTGCCCGGTGGCGCAGGCTCAGCCAGCCGACTCGGTGGATGGGCCAGCCCGCGTAGACCATCACCGGTGTGATCAGCACCAGCTGCACCCAGCGGTCAAGCAGGAGCGCCGGCACCCAGGCGGCGCCGAAGAACTCGTGCGCCATCACCGCCAGCGCCACCGGTACGGTCAGCACCGCCCCGATCAGCACCCGGCGCGACAGGTCCCGGATCTCCGCCCGCCGCTCGGCCGCCTCGGCATCGTCCCCACCCTCCGAAGAGGCGGGGCTCGGCGCGTGGATCCTCTCCTGGCCTGCTGCGTTCTCGACGCGCCGGCTCACGGTCGCCTCGCCACGTGGAGGCTCACCGTCTGTGCCTGGTTCGATGATGAGACGGCCGCGCACCATGTTCATGCCGCACGCGAAGCCGTACTCGCCGGCCTCGGGCGGGGTCAGTTCGACGGCGGTGCGCTGGAACGCGGGCAGCACCCGGTCAACCCCGAAATCGGGGAAGACCACGTGCGAGGTGCACTCACCGCCTTCTCGGCGGTCGAAGACCAGGCGCAGTGGGACGCCCTGGCGGGCGCGGATCACGTCAGGCGAATACCCGCCCTTGATGGTGACCTCGACCTCCTGCAGCCCCTCGTGCAGATCCGCGAGCCGGCTCTTTCTCGGGCCGAAGAAGTACCAGGCGATGAAGGCGAGCAACCCCGCTGAAACGGCGATGACCACCCAGTCGGATGCGGTCACGACACATCGGTTCCCTTCACGTTCGGGGTTCGGTCGTGTTCAGGCGTCTGGTCGTGCTCAGGCGTCTGGTGGTGCTGGTGGCCGGCCTGGTCGCCGCCCATGGACCGCATCATCAGCAGCATCATCAGCGGGCACGCCAGAAGCAGCGCCACCAGGAGAACCGTGCTCACCGGCGCGCCGGCCCAGACGGCCACGACCGCGGCCACGACCGCGGCCACGACCGCTACGGCAGCCAGCGCGAGATGTTGTTTCATCATGCTCTCCACCCCTTCTACTATTGGAAGTAGGAGTCAGGTTGAGTGTGTTCGCCGGCGGCTTCCGATGGAACGGCAGAAAGTACCCAGAGGCAGGGCCAAAGGTCCCACGGGCCTGGGTATCGTCGCTGTGAAGGACATTGAGGAACATCAGCCCTGGAGCAAATGATCCCAATCGCGTCGGCGGATTCTGGAACGGCACAAAGACCGTAGCCGTGCCGGCAGCGGCACGATGAGCACCGGACAGCGGCCATGAGTGACGCAGTAACGGCTCAAGACCGCCCCCCGCCAACGGCGCAACAAGCCCACCCAACCCCTGCCCAGCACGAGCAGGTCATTCTCCCCGCCGGCGAGTTCGACCAGTGCTGGACCAGGTTCACCGCAGGCGACCAGCGCGCTCACCTCGACATCGGCCGGAACATAGCCCAGCGCTTCCCTGAAAGAGTTCCATACTCCCCTCGCATGCGAGAGAAGAACCCATGCCCATCGTCAAGGCCTGGGCATAGCGCCGACACCTGGGAGCACACACAGATCGCGAACAGGCCCGCACCGCGTCGCGGGCCTCATCAACCGCGTAGCGCAAGGCGGCCAGGCTCGCCGGTGAGCCGTCCAGCGCGACCATGACCCGTGTGCGAGTTGTGGGACGTGGGGCACCGCCGTTCGCGTTCATATAGGCCACCACCTGCCTTGATACCCATGCTAGCCCCGGCTCCGAACGCGGCATGAAGCGTGTCTGTCCACCGGCGAGCTGGTCCTCACCTCCGCCGCAGTAGCAGCGGAAGTGATCGACGATCTACGTCGGCGATTGCTTTGTGGGCCGCGACAGAGGACTTGGGGTCGGCAGTCGGGTCTGGCGCCGGCGGACCTCCCATACGGCCGGTCAGAGCGGTGGGGTTACCGTGGACGTAGGGGTCGGATCGGCGTTTGGGGGAGACGCATGAAGCGACGCTCTATGAAGGCCGGAATCGCCGCAGGGGCATTCCTGGCCGTCATCACCGCAGTCTCGGGGGGCACCGCGGCGGCCCTGGAGTCTCCGCCGATGCCGTCCCCGAGTCCTTCACCTACGGATATACAGCCGACGTGCCCGGGCATGGGGCCGATGCAAATCACCAGCGAGTACGACTACCTGTCGCAGATGGTGCCGCACCACGAGGAGGCCATCACCGCGGCGCGGCAACTGCAGCGTTCCGAGCGGTCCGACATGCGGCGGCTCGGGCAGTCGATCGTCACGACGCAGACTGCCGAGGTCGGCAAGATGAGAGATTGGCTGGAGCAGTGGTACCGGCAGAGCCCGACGCCGAGCCCGAGCGAGACCACGATGCCCGATCTCTCGCGACTTTCGGGAGATCAGCTCGACAAGACGTTCCTGCAGCACATGATCCCGCACCACATGATGGCGATCATGATGTCGCAGCAGGTCCTCAGGCACGGTGAGGTGCAGCATTCCGAGGTCGCCGCCTTCGCCCGCACGGTGCGCGACGACCAGTGGGCGGAGGTCCGCACGATGCGCCAATACCTGGTCCAGTGGTTCGGAGAGGAGAGCGTGCCCTGCATGCCACGGGTGCCGGGCATGCCTAGCATGCCGGGCATGACGCCGGGGCCACATATGCCGGGAACGCCCGGCATGCCCACGGAGCCCTCGCCGACGGGCACCTGATTCAGCGGACGTCGGTTGTGAGGCTGTGGCGGTGCGATCCCCGCGACAACAGGCTTGGGATGCGCCATTGGAACGGTGGCGTGCTGGCCACGGGTGAGAGTAACTCTCCGTGACGCAGGGGGGCGAAACTCAGGTCAGTGTCAGACGATGCACCGTTACCTGCACGCCCCGTTTCTGCCGCACCGCCTCGAGGTGGCCCTGGCGTGATTCGCTTGACGTCGGGCCAAACATCTGACCAGGAAATGTGAAAGGTTCAAGATCGGACAATTGCGTCCCGTCATACTGCGCTGCGATCTGCCAAGAGTGATGATGTGAACGAGACCTTGGGCGTGGTCATCGGCTATGACGGCTCTGACCACTCGATGCAGGCCCTGGACTGGGCGATGGACGAGGCCGAGCTGCGAAAGCTGCCGCTCACCATCTGCCATGCCTGGCAGTGGCCGTATGGCGACGGGGATCAGGCTGCACGTGACTCGCTGCGTCGCGCGGGTGAGCACGTGCTGTGGCACGGCGCCGACTGCGCACGAGCCAGTTCCATGGGCCTGCACGTGCGTACCGACCTGTACGAGGGCTCGACGACCGCCCGCTTGGAGGAGTTGTCGGCCGACGCGGGACTGCTCGTGGTCGGCTCTCGCGGACTGGGCGCGATGGCTCGGGCGATCATCGGGTCCGTGGCGGCGCATACGGCGGCCCACGCGGAGTGCCCGGTCATCGTCGTCCGCGGCCGGGGCGCTTTGCCGCGAAAGGCCCACCCGGGGCCGATCGTGGCTGGCCTGGCGAACGACGACAAGGCCGACGCGGTGCTCGGATTCGCCTTCACGGAAGCCGCCATCCGCGGCCTTCCGCTGCTCGTCGTGCACGCCTGGCACCAACCTCCGGTGGCCTGGGGAGGGATGACCTTCCCAGCGCTGGATCCGCTGGCCGTTCAGAATGCGACCGAGAACTGGTTGACACAAATCCTCGCGCCGTGGAGGGAGAAACAGCCCAAGGTCACCATCGAGGCGCGTACGCCGCAGTCACGAGCAGGCGAGGCGCTCACCGCCGTCTCCGACGCGACCCTGGTGGTCGTCGGGAGCCCGCACGGACGGTTCGGCTCCGTGACCGCGGCCATGCTGCGGCATGCACCCTGCCCGGTGGCGATCGTCCGTTAGGAATTGTCCGCGTGGTGCAGCCAGGCGCGTGGACGGTCGCCAGTCGGGTGGCGCGGCCGAAGCCCAGGCATCACCGTCTCGAAGCGCGGTGCAGTCAGTGGTGATGGGCATGCGCCAGCTCGGCGAAGAGCTGCTCCGCCTCGGGCTCGGGAAGCCGCTGTTCGAGTAGCGGCAGGTAGATCTCCTCTTCTTTCGCGAAATGGACCTTGACCAAGGTGTACAGGCCGTAGAGAACCCGTCGCAGTGCGGCCCGCCGTTCGTCGTTGAGGCCTTCTCTGCCTATCGCCTTACGCAGCGTGCTCAGCTCGTGCGCGAGACGGCCGACCTGGACATGATCCCTGGACATCGTCGCGGTCGCCTCCGCAGCTCCCAGCACCCGGGCGATCACGGGATACAGCACCCGGTCTTCGGCTTCGGCATGCGGGATGAGGTGATCGCCCAAGAACCGCTCAAGGTCGGCGAGCGCGTCGCCGAGCGCCTCCGGTGTCGTGTGCTCCAGGGTGTCGGCCACTGTGCGGAGTGTTTCGATGTGTGGCAGCAGGTGCGCGTGCTCGTCGCGCAATGGCTGGGTGAACATGGTTGCCTCCCGCCTCATCAGGCTACAAGCTACGTCGTCTCGCCCCCACGAGGGGTGGGAAGGATGCGGCTCATCGGTCAACTCGGCACCTCGCCACGACCGACCGTGCGAGCTGCCCGTGCCGCGCGCGCTGTGCTCTTTGTCAGGCACTCTCTAGGAAAGATTTTCGTCGCCCGTGGGATCTGACCTAACAGGCCGGGGAAGCCCATGCGGTTGGAGGGGAGAGCCCTTCTCCCGGGGAGGCGATCATGGGACGCCCCGTACTGGTGGGCTACGACGAGTCACCGGCGAGCACACTGGCGTTGTGCTGGGCGGTCGAGGAGGCGCGGCTACGTAAGTCCTCTGTCCTGGTGTGTCATGCCTGGCACTGGCCGTATCCGCTTCGGCCTGTGGAGCAGGAGGTCCTGGCACAGATCGAGCGGGTCGCCGCCCATGTGGTGGACGAGGGTGTACGTCGTGCTCGGAGCCTGGCCCCCGACATGGACGTCCGGCCGCGATTGGCGAGGGGGACGGCCTCAACGGTGCTCCTGCAGGCCGCACGCGAGGCCGAGCTGACGGTGCTCGGGTCGCGGGGGCAAGGCGGTTTCGATGACCTGCAGGTGGGATCGGCCGCCGTGCAGGTGCCCGCGCACAGTGTCGGGCCTGTCGTCGTCATACGGCCTGACGGGAAGCCGGCAGGCGACGGGATACGGATCGTGGTCGGTATCGACGGCTCGCCCGCCAGCCTGGCCGCGTTCGGTTTCGCGCTGGAGGAGGCCGCGCTCCGCGGCGGTGCCGTGACAGCGATCTGTTGCTGGCGAGATTACGGGCCACTGGCCGGGCCGGAGTGGCAGCCGTTCGTCGACTTCCCGGCGATCCGGAGGGGAGCGGAGGTTCGTTTTCGCGACGTCACGTCCCATTTGACCTCCAGACACCCCAAGGTGTCTGTCACGACAGAATTCGTGGCCGAGCGACCACAGCGAGCGCTGATCGACGCGACGAAGGACGCGATGCTACTCGTGCTCGGCAATCGGGGAACCGATTCACCACCTTGCCTCCTGCTGGGACCTGTCACTCAGACCGCGCTGGCCGAAGCTCGATGTCCGGTGGCGGTGACCCCGCCGTCTTGAGCCGCGGCCGCGGCCCTCGTCGCGACATCCGCATAGGTGTGGACCCTATTTACGTGTGTCCGATATCTAGGAAATGGGCATGGACAAATCTGTGAAGCAGCCCTTTCGACGCGTTTCGCGCCCTCGCTGAACGACGTGGGCGGCCAGGTGCCCACCTGATCGATGCGCTCGCCACCAGTGCCGCGGAGCACGCGGAACGGCCCGAAAGGTGGGCGCCGGAGGTAGCCAGGCGGTTCCGGCTGCCCGCAGCGGCAGGGCTCGGGCCCGCGACTTTCTACGCGGACCTGGCGATCCCGCACGGGCGTCGCCACGTGCGAGTCTGCGGCGCGACGGCGTGCTTCGCGGCCCAAGCGGGCCGGCATCTGCCCGCCATCGAGGGCGTACTCGGCGTCACGGCCGATGACGACCGCGATCCGGATCCTGAGGTGTCCTTGCAGACTGTCCGCTGTCTCGGCTACTGCTACGGAGGGCCGGCTGCGCTGGACGGTGAGACGCCCTGTGCGGGGCCGGACGTCGTCGACCAGGTGGCGGGGCGCGTGCGACCGCAGGCGCCGCCCATTCCGGCAGCCGACGCCACGGGTGATCCGGTGGTGCTCGCCGGGATCGCAGCCGGTGAGCCCCCGTGGCGGACATGGGCGGACACCGTCGGCCGGCGGACTCCGGAACTGGTTCAACAGGAAGTGGCTGCCTCCGGGTTGCGCGGCCGGGGCGGGGCGGGCTTTCCTGTGGCGGCCAAGTGGGCGGCGGCGGGTGGCTCGCCGGACACCGTGGTGATCGCCAATGCCGACGAGGGCGATCCAGGCTCCTACGCCGACCGGCTGCTCATGGAAGTCGATCCGGCGCGGGTGCTGGAAGGGCTGGCCTTGGCCTGCTTCGCCTGCGGGGCACGCCGTGGTCTGGTGCTGGTGCGCTCGGAGTACCCGCAGGCGCTCGCGCAGATGCGGGAGGCGGTGGAGCGGGCGCGTGCGGACGGCCACCTCGGCCGCCGGGTGCACGGCAGCGGCGTCGACCTGGATGTCGAGGTCGTGGCGGGTGCCGGTTCCTATGTCGCGGGTGAGGAGACGGCCCTGATCGCCGGGCTCGAAGGTGGCCGGGGTTGTGCGCGGGCGCGCCCGCCGTACCCGACCAGCAGCGGCTTGTGGGGCGTTCCGACCGTGGTGAACAACGTTGAGACGCTGGCCGCGGTGCCGTGGATCGTCAGCCGTGGCGGCGCAGCCTACGTGCGCCGCGGTACACCCGGAGAGACCGGCACGAAGCTGGTCTGCCTGTCCGAGCGGTTCACTCATCCCGGCTGCTACGAGGTCGAGCTCGGCACCCCGGTACGGCGGATCGTCACTGAGCTGGGCGGCGGATTGCGGAACGGGGCGGAACTCGGCGTGCTGCAGGTCGGCGGCCCGCTGGGCGGGTTCCTGTCCGAGCAGGTCCTGGACGTGCCGCTCACCGAAACGGAGTTGGCCGGCCATGGCGCGGCGCTCGGCCACGCCGGGCTGGTGGCCATCGACGATCGAATCGAGCCGCTGGAGGTGCTGCGGCACGTATGGGCATTCGCCGCCGCCGAGAGCTGCGGCGCCTGCTCGCCCTGCCGGGTCGGCTCGCGCCGCGGGCTGGAACTGGCCAGGACGGGTGAGCCTCCCGGCGACGCCTACGCCCGCATGCTGCGCGTGATGAGCGAGGCCAGCCTGTGCGCGTTCGGCCGTCGGCTGCCGCCTGCCGTCCGGAGCCTGGTGCGCGCCTACGAAGACCGTCTGCGGGGGTGGGGCGGATGAGGATTACCGTGGACGGCGTCCCTGTCGATCTGCCCGAAGAGTCGACGCTGCTTGCTGCCGTGCGTGCCGCTGGCGCCGACGTGCCCACGCTCTGTCATGACGACCGGCTGACGCCCGTCGGCTCCTGCCGGGCCTGCCTGGTACGGGTCGACGGGCACGTTGTGGCGGCCTGCGTGACCCCTACGTCGGAGGGCGTCGAGGTGCACGTCGAACAGGACGACTTGCGCCGCCTGCGCCGTGACGCGGTGGAGCTGATCGTCTCGGCGCTTCCGCCGTATGCGCTGGAAGGTGACGCCGAGCTGGCGAGGGTCTGCCGAGAACTCGGCATCGGGCCGGAAACTGCGCAACGCGGTGCAGGCAGGGGCCGCGACGACAGTCATCCTTTCGTTCGTCTCGACCGGGACCTGTGCATCGCCTGCGGCCGGTGCGTGCGCATGTGCGCCGAGGTCCAAGGCACGTTCGCGCTCACGCTGGCAGGCCGGGGCGCCGAGACCGTGGTCGCGCCGGGCACCGGCGGCCCCTGGGCGGAGTCCGACTGCGTCGCCTGCGGAGGGTGCGTGGACACCTGCCCCACCGGCGCTCTTACCGAGCCGGGGCTCCCCGTCGGGACTCACCTGTCGGCGCTCACTCACACCCGCACCACCTGCGGATATTGCGGCGTCGGCTGTGCTCTGGACGTGCTGACCCGTGACGGCGAGGTCACGGCAGTACGGCCTGCCAGGGACGGGCCTGTAAACCAGGGTCATGCGTGTGTCAAGGGCCGCTTCGCTCACGGCTTCCTGCGCTCCCCGGAGCGGCTCACCCAGCCCCTGCTGCGCCGCCGCTCCGATCTCGAGCCGGTCACCTGGGACGAAGCGCTCAATCACATCGCCCGTGAACTCCGAGCCGCCATCGGCGAGGCAGGCCCCGACAGCGTGGCGGCCATCTCCTCGGCCCGCGCCACCAACGAAGAGAACTACCTGATCCAGAAGTTCATGAGAGTGGTCGTCGGCACCAACAACGTCGACAACTGCTCGCGCCTGTGCCATTCGCCCTCGGCCGCCGGACTCACCGCCGCCTTCGGCCTGGCCGGCGGCACCGACGGATTGGAGGACGTGGAGCAGGCCGACTGCCTGCTCGTCGTGGGCGCCAACCCCATCGAGGCACACCCCGTCGTCGGCGCACGGCTGCTCCAGCAGGTGCTGCACGGCGCACGCCTGATCGTCGCCGACCCGCGCACCGTCGGCCTGGCCGACCACGCCGACGTGCACCTGCGACCACGCCCGGGGACCAACGTTGCCCTGTTCAACGGGCTCGCGCACATCCTGCTCGCGGAAGGCATGATCGACGAGGAGTTCCTGCGCCAGCGTGCCACGGGGCTGCCCGAGCTCACGGCGATCCTCGACGACTACGCGCCCGACCAGGTGGCCAGGATCACCGGCGTGCCCGCAGCGGATCTGATCGCCGCCGCGCGGCTCTACGGTCAGGCCGAACGTCCCGCGATCGTCTACGGGCTCGGCGTGACCGAGCACCTGCACGGCACCGACGGCGTACGGACGCTGGCGAACCTGGCGATCCTGCGCGGCGCGGTCGGCACCGACCGCGGCTACGGCGTCAACCCGCTACGCGGCCAGAACAACGTCCAGGGCGCCTCCGACATGGGCGCCCTGCCGGACACGCTGCCCGGCTACGGAAAGGTCCGCGACCCGGTAGCGCGCGGCCGGGCCGAGCAGATGTGGGGCACCCGCCTGCCGGACCACGACGGTCTGCGCATACCCCAGATGTTCGCGGCCGCCCGCTCCGGAGACCTGCGGGTGTTGTGGGTCATCGGCGAAGACGTGGCCACCACCGACCCCGACGCCAACCAGGTCATCGCCGCCCTGAACGCCTGCCCCCTCGTCATCAGCCAGGAACTCTTCCTCTCCGAGACCGCCCGCCACGCCGACGTCGTGTTGCCGGCCGCCTCCTGGCTGGAGAAGGACGGCACCTTCGTCAACTTCGACCGGCGCTTCCAGCGGGTGCGCCCCGCGCTCGCCCCGCCCGGCCAGGCCCGCACCGACTTCGCCATCGTGCACGCGCTCGCCGCCGCCCTCGGCGCCGATCTGGGCTGTCCGACACCCGCCGAGGCGCTCGCCGAATGCGGGCGGGTGGCTCCCGTCTTCGCCGGGATCTCCCACGAGCGGCTGGATCGGGAAGGCGCCATCCCCTGGCCGTGCCCCGATCCCAGCTTGCCCGGAGTGGCCAGGCTCTACCAGGACCGATTCGCCACCGCCGAGGGGCTGGCGCACCTGGCCGCCCGCCCCTACCTGCCGCCGGGCGAGAGCGCCGACGACGACTACCCGCTGATCCTGATCACCGGCCGCCGCTGGGCGCACTACAACTCCGGCAACATGACGAGGCGAACCGGCAACCTTGAGCTCGACTCCGAGGATCGGCTGGATGTCCATCCCGCCGACGCCGCCCGCATGGCTGTCCGTGACGGTGACCCTGTGGTCGTGGAAAGCAGGCACGGGCAGGCCACGCTGCTCGTGCGCATCACCGAGGAGGTCACGCGGGGCCAGGTCTTCTGCGCCTTCCACTTCCCATCCAACCGGGTCAACGCCCTGACCTCCAGTCATGCAGACACCGTCACCTCATGCCCCGAGTACAAGGTCACCGCCGTCCGCCTGCGCGCGCCTGTGACCCCAGGCGGCCTCCGTGCCCGGACGGCTCCCTGAGGGGTGAACCGGAGCCGATATACCGCCAGTACGCCGCGCTCTCCGGAGATGTCAACGGCCAGGCAACCGGTTGGCCAAAACTTCTCACCGGCGCGACCTGGCGCTCTGGCCTCTTTGGGTTTCTGGAGCTGTTGACTAGCGTCGAATACATGATTCGCGCGTTCCTCGTCGACGATCATGAGGTCGTGCGGCGTGGGGTGGCCGCACCCAGGCCGCCGCTAGCCGTACGCCTACGGGCCGACCCAGCACGAATGAGCGCGCCTCGCGTGGACGGCCGCTAATCCCAGAAGCCGGCCCGACCCGATAATGTGTTCGATGATATGGGCGGCTGCCTTCAGTAGGGCAAACTGGGGCCGCCTGAGCTCCAAGCGTAGTTCCGGACGGTGGCAAGGCTTCTGGCCAGGTCCCAGAGATCATCTTGACGGTGATCCAGGCGTCGTGGCAGGTCGGTACGGCGCTCACGGCAGGGGGCCACGACGGCAGCCCGGCGGGCTTCGCTTTCGGCAGCACCTTGCGCCTATAGCGCTGAAGTCGCCGCTCGGCCTCCTCCTCGCTCAGACCGCGGTGAAGATCGGATTCAAGCAGCAGCACACTTCGTGTGGGAGCAGAGTGTGGTGAGCGCCATCAGAGGGCGCGGCAGTGGGGAGCGTCACGATCCCAGTTCACCGCACGCACCGTGCGCAAGCAGGGGGAGTCTAGGTCCCCTGCGGCTGGTCCGAAGGGCTCGCTGCCGGTCGGGCGTCGATGAGGCGGGTGATGAGCGGCCCTGCGACGGCTAGGACGAACACGTAGGCGGCCACCAGCGGCGCCAAGGCGGGGAGCTGGGCCCCGGCCAGACCGACGATGACGAGAGAGAACTCTCCGCGGGCGATCAGCGCGGCGCCCGACCGAACTCGCCCCGATCAAACAACTGCCCCCGACTTCCTGAGACGGTCCGGCGCGCGTTTCCGTACGGGGCGATGGCAGGGAACGCGGCCGTCAGGACTGAAGGGCGTCCCGAGGGGGTGTCATGCGTTTCCCCGTTCCTGCTCATGGCTGGTCTTGCACTCCACCAGCCAATTCCACAGTGCCGGCAGCTCGTAGTGGGCATCATGGATGATCACGGCCCGGCGCTTGTCCGGGTCCACCTCGACCTCGAGGACGCCGGGCCGGGCGAGCAGCTTGGCGGTGGCCTGCTCGCGGTCGCCGCCCCAGTCCACCCCACACAGATCCAGTACCACCCGGCACGTGGGGCCTTGGTGCCTGCCCATGTCGAGTCCCCTTCCCGCTCGGCGGCTTCCTATCCGCAGGACGATGCCAGCACGATGCGCGGGTTACGGCGCCGTCCAGACGGATGTGACATCTTTCGGCAACCCGGTGATGCGGAGCTCGACCGCGGCGCCGGGCGGCACCGGGTCGGCGAAGGCGAGCGTGCCCTCCCGGTGATGGCTGCCCCCGGCCGTCTCGTTCCAGATCGCCTGGCTCATGGCGCGTGCGTCGATGCGCAAGATGGCGGCTCGCGGCAGGTCGAGGTCGAGTGGCACGGTGTGCGTGTCCAGGGTGATCTTGAAGCGTGCTCCCGACCGGTCCAGGACCAGGGGGGTCACGCTGACCTCGACGGCACCCGCTTGGATGGTGCTGGTGCGCGCCGGGGGCGCGCCGGACGGGCGGGCGGCCAGCCACCAGATCACAGCCGCGACAAGCAGCAGGGACAGGATCGCGGCCACCACCACGGCGGGGCGGGGCATCAGGCGTGACATGTCTCACCTCCGGTGGGTGCGGGTGTGCGGCGCAGCCGCCGCAGCGCGACGGCGACGCCCAGGGCGTTGATGACGAGACCGGCGGCCATGATCGGGATGCGGAACTCGGTGAGGAAGATGGCCGCGCCCGAGGCGCCCACGATGGGGGCGAGGTCGGCGACGTGGTGGGCGCAGCAGGCCACCATGCCGACCACCGAGGCGCCGCTCCCGGTGCCGGCCGCCGTCCCGGCCGCTCCGTGCAGCCGCCGCCGGCGGCGCAACTCGGTCAGGAGTGCGACCTGGACGCCGAACCCGGCCAGGATGGCCACCAGCCACGGCCAGTCAGTGAGCACCTGGTCCCCTAGGTGGTCCAGCCCACCCAGCCCGCCGACCACCAGCATGTAGAACATCGCCAAGGCGGCCAGTGCGATGAACCCGATACGGATACTCGAGCGGTTCATGATCTGCTTCCTGCCGGGTGGCGGTGACGGCGCGGGATGAAGGCCGGCGTCGTGATGGCGTATGCCGTCCAGGTCTCGCCGAAGTGGTGGGCGACCTCGCGTTCCTCGCTGCGGGCCAGCCGCAGGTAGATCACGACGAGGATGGGGAACATGAGCAATGTGGGGATGGTCGGCCACTGCAGCAGGAACCCGATCATGACCAGCAGGAAGCCGTCGTATTGCGGGTGCCGGACGTGGGCGTAGGGGCCGGTGCTCGCCAGGGTGCCATCCTGTGCCGCCTGGTGCAGCACCCGCCAGGCGGCTGCGATCAGCCAGAATCCGCCACCGATGAAGACGTAGCTGGCGAGGTGGAACGGGCTCAGGTGGGGGTCGCCCTGCCAGCCGATGAGGTCGTTCCACAGGTGCCCGCCCGCGTGGGTGTCTTTCAGCAGCGGGAACCGTGATCCCAGCCAGCTGCCGAGCAGGTAGATGGTCAGTGGCGTGCCGTACATCTCGGTGAACAGCGCGACCAGGAAGGCGCTGTAGGCGCCCATCGCCCGCCAGTCCCGCTTGCTCTTGGGGTGGAAGAAGCTCACCGCGAACAGCACGAACAGCGCGGTGTTGAGCACCACCAGCGGCCACAGCCCGTATGCGGCGTCAGCCATCTCGCCCTCCCAGCAGAGTCCTTTCATGGGATGCTCGCGCCGTCCACGCCTGTGCTACTAGGGCATTTAGTAGGTGCTGTTCGGGACTATTGGCCTTCGTTCGCGCGCTGGTGGAGCCAACCAGCCGGAGCGGGAACTCCTGGCCGCGACGGTCACGACTGGGAGCGAGGGTGGCGCCTGGAGCTCGCCTACCCGATCTCGTGCGGTCCGTCATGTCAGGGACGGTCGCGCCCTAGGTCGTGGAGGAGTTCATCAAGGATCAGCCATGCGCCCGCCGCGAGAAGGATCGAACTGATGATGAGGAGCAGGCGGTCACCCGGCTCAGCAAACGCTTTGGCGAGCAAGCCCGGCGGAAACCATGACACCTCCAGCCACGAGCTCCGGCATTCTCATGCCGGACATCAGGTGCCTCCCGTTCGTGGGCGTCGGCCCGGCCGTCCAGGCGGAACTGCGCCACCGACGCCTGTTTCCACGATGAACAATGGCTGATATGCCGATGTGCCCGAGGTTCTCAGGTCGGGGTCTTCATCCCCCAGGTTGGTGCTACCCGCGTGGGTGGGACCTTCGTCCTCTGGCTTCGGGACGTTCTGCCATGGAAGACCCTGGCGTCCGCCCGCATGCTTGATCACATCTATTGCTGTGGGTAGTAGAAACCGGGATCGCGGAGCGGTTGGAGGCGCATGATGCAGGTGGCGGACTGGATGGTGCGCCTGGTGCGCCGTTATCGCTTCGATGACAACCCGCTGCGGCGGCGCTCGGACCGCATCGAATCCGCCATGGTGGTCGGGGCGCTGGTCGTCCTTCTCCTCGGTGTCTGGCCTGCTTTGATCCTCGGACAGGGAGATCGCGGCACTATGCCGGTCGGGCCGGACGACGGCCGGCATCTGGTGACGGCCGTCGTCGAAGAGGCCGCCGCACCTCCTGGGGGCGTATCCCGGGGACCCCTGCCCAAGGCTCGTGCGCGGTGGACCGCCCCGGATGGCAGTGCCCGGACGGGCATGGTCTCCGCCCCGGCCGGTGTCGGCGTTGGCGCAGCCTTCGACCTGTGGATCGACGATCAGGGACGACCGACGACGCCTTCGCCCGAGCCTTCCGGACCGCCGTTCACCGTGACGTTCGCGGCGGCCGAGTACGTGCTCGCCACCGCAGCGCTGCTTTTCGCGGGTTTTGTCGGCCTTCGTCGGTGCTTTCTGGACCGGCGCCGCTACCGTGAGTGGGACGCGGCCTGGGCCGCCGCCAACGAGCGCTGGCGGCGCTCACGGCCGAGCTGACGCTCACTCCCCGGCAGCGGCGGGTCGCGGCAGGCGGAGCCGTTTGAGGGCGAGGGCGTTGACCGCGACGATGAAGCTCGACCCGGACATCGACAGGGCGGCGATCTCGGGCCGCAGCACCAGGCCGAAGGCGGGCTCGAAGACGCCGGCCGCGATCGGCAGCGCGATCGCGTTGTAGCCGATCGCCCACCCCAGGTTCTGCCGCATCTTGCGCAGCGTGCCGCGGCCGATGGTCAGCGCGGTGGGGACGTCGAGCGGGTCCGAGCGCATGAGCACCACGTCCGCGGTCTCGATCGCGACGTCGGTCCCGGCGCCGATCGCGATGCCCAGGTCGGCCTGGGCGAGCGCGGGGGCGTCGTTGACGCCGTCACCGACCGTCGCGACCGTCCGCCGTTCTACTATCGAACATAGGGGTCCTGTGTCGAGCCTGTTCTGTCGGCGGTATCGCGGAAGCGGCAGAAAGCACGGAGTGACAGGGTCGAAGGTCCCGCTACCGGGGTGTGTCCACGCGGTAACAGGTGTCAGGAGGAACCGGATGGACGTGCGGATGATCTCCCGGGTGCTGTGGTTGAGAAGCGTGCTGCGCAGCCGTGAACGCTGGAGCAGGGCACGGCTGGGCGAGTATCAGCGCCGCCGGCTCGCCCTGCTGCGCGAGCACGCCTACGCCCGCTCGACCTTCTATCGCCACTTCCACCAGGGCCTGGCCCGCGCCCCGCTCGCCGAGCTGCCGGTGCTCACCAAAGCCGCCCTGATGGACTGCTTCGATGACCTCAGCACCGACCGCGAAGTGCGGCTCGCCGAGGTAGAGGAGTACCTGGAGACGCTGCGCGGTGACGACCGCTACCGGGGCCGGTACTGGGTGTCGGCGACCTCCGGCAGCTCCGGGCGCAAGAGCATCATTCCCAGCAACGCCCGCGAATGGGCCACCGTCATCGCCTCCTACGCCCGGGCCAACGAGTGGGCCGGCATCAGCGCCGGACCGCTCCATCCCATGGGCATGGCGGTGGTCAGCTCCACCACCGCCTGGCATCAGTCCGCCCGCGTGGCCGCCACCGTGCGCAGCCCGTTCATCCAGAGCGTCCGCCTGGACGCCGCGTCACCCTTGCCGGAGATCGTCGTCCGGCTCAACGAGACGATGCCGGAGGTGCTGGTGGCGTACGCGTCGATGATCCGCGCCCTGGCCGACGAGCAGCTCGCCGGGCGGCTGCGGGTTGCGCCGCGCGCCGTCAACGCCTCCTCGGAGGTTCTCACCGAGGAGACCCGGGCCATGGCCGCGCGCGCCTGGGAAGCGCCGCCCTTCAACGTGTACGCCGCCACCGAGACCGGCGGCATCGCCGCCGAATGCGGCCATCACCAGGGCATGCACCTGTTCGAAGACCTGGTGATCCCGGAGGTGGTCGACGAGAACTATCGGCCGGTCCCGCCCGGTGTGGCGGGCGACCGGCTGCTGGTCACGGTTCTGTTCAGCAGGACACTGCCGCTCATCCGCTACGAGATGACCGACCGGGTACGCCTGGCGACCCGGCCCTGCCCGTGCGGGCGGCCGTTCCGGCTGCTGGAGTCGATCGAGGGGCGCACCGACGACTTGCTCACGTTGCCCGCGCAAGGCGGCGGCTCCATCCGCGTCCACCCCGTCGTCTTCCACCAAGTCCTTGACCTGCTGGACGCCGCCGGATGGCAGGTACGCCAGGAAGACAAGGCTCTGGAGATCCTGGTCGCCGCACCCGGCGCCGGGTTCGACCCGGCCGACACCGCACGCCTGGTCCAGGCCGCGCTCGCCAGCGCTGGCGCGCTGCCACCCGAGGTCCGCGTGACGATCGTGGATACGATACCCGCCGGCGCGAGCGGCAAGCGCCCGCTTATCGTGGCTGCCCCCGGCACGTCCTGAGCAGCGTTGTCGTTGTGCTCGCGGGCGTTAGTCATTCCAGGGGCCGGGAGCGGCCACGTCGCAAGCCGTCCGGCGAACGGCACCGTGCGGGCACCTCACCGGGCGTGCGAGCGTCCTGCCTGTCAGCCGCCGACCGGGTGGTCATGCCTGCCGTGCAGGATGTCCAGCCTGGAGTGGTACTCCTCGGCATCGATTTCGCCGCGTGCGTACCGCTGTGCCAGCAACTCCTCCGCCGTCGGGGGCGGGAAAGCGGGCCCCGTGCGGGCGGTCCTGCTCACGTGTCGGGCGGCCAGCACGATCGCCGTGATCACCAAGCCCCAGAACACCACCGTGCTCAGACCCATGAGCGCATATCCCCAGCCGCCCATGTCGTTGTAGCCCCACCACATCATCGTCATCACCTCGGATTCTCGTCGATGCCTTCATCCTGCACCGGCGAGCGTTCATGAAAGTAGGGACCTTGGTCCCTACTACTAGAGGAATTAGTAGTAGAGGCTGAGGTGTGAGGCGGGCAACTCGTGGCTTGGTGCCTTGCCACACGAGCCGCCGACGGGAGGCCCGTGTGAAGCCGTGCATTCTCCCGCTCGGATCGCCGGCAGAAACCATCCGACGAGACCGTGCGGCACCGACCCGATGGGACAGGCGGTCAGCTGGACAGCAGATCGTGATAACGGCAGACGACCGACCGCCGTCGCGGCAAGCGCCGCCACCACCAGTACCGACAGCACCGACGGGGTCTCACGGTTGCCCAACCGCCGCAGGTCGCCCAGCAGCCTGGCGATGATCCCCGAGGAGGAGATGTACGTAGCACCGGCCAGCGCCACAACTCCGACGCCGTCCAGGCCCAGCAACCAGCCCGCCACGGCACCCGGGACGGCATTGGCCAGCAGATCCACACCCGCGGAGGGCAGGTGCCGGATTCTGACCGTCGTCCGCGCCCTCCCCGCAATACTGGCGGTCTAGGCGGCCGATGCGCGGGTGCAGATTGTCAGGTCTGAGTAGGGATCCCGCCGCGTTGTGGCGAAGTACCGGGAAGGGTCGACAAGCCGGTGTCGGACAGCTTCTTCGTCACGGGTCACACCGGGCCGTCCCGTGGCATCCACTGAGTTGGAGGCGGGAGGCCGGTGAGTGCCTCCGGCCCCCCGCCTCTATCCGCCCAGCGGTTTCTGGCGCTACTTCTTCGGGCGGGCGATGAACGACGTGATGACGATCGTGACAGCGAAGATCACGGAGATGATGACGATCGCGACGGGCCAATCCATGATGGCCTCCTTCCACGGAGCCTGGCCTTTCAACTCCACGCCCGCGGCGCTGCCCGCGCCAGGGACGAAGGTCCTGCCCAAGGTCCTGGAAACCGTTGCGGCTGTAAGAGCGGGTGCCCTTCAGGGACGGGGCGTCGGTGCGGCATGCGTGGCCTCAGGGACGGGGCTCCTGGTCAGGCGGATGCCGAACAGGATGAGCCCGACGCCGGAGATCAGCAGGATCCCGGTCGCGACGAACAACCAGGCGGTCAGTCCGTCCAGCCATGGAAGCGTGGCGGACAGCCGGAGGTCGGCCGAGATTGTGGGGCTCGCGTCCGCGTTCATGATCACGATGGTCCAGTCGCCCGGTTCGATGTCCCATTCGAGGCTCCCGGACCCTGTCGCCGTCCAGAAGGTCTGCGTGGCGGGAGGTGTGGCCGGCTGCCCTCCCGCGTGCCGCGTGTAGGCGGTGTCGTCGGGACCCGGACCGAAGGTCAGACGGGCGATGCGGTCGTAGCCGACGCCCTTCAGGTATGTGTCGACGTCGGCCCGGGGGCCGATGCCGACGAACAGCGGGGTGCCGGTGGATGACGTCTCGATGCGTACCTTGCCGGTGAAGCTGCGCAGGTACTCCACGCCCTCGCCACTGATGGCGATCTGGTCGGTGGTCAGCGCGTACGCCGGGGTGGAGATACGCTCGCCGGTCGTGCTGACGAAGCCGCTGCCGGTGCGGGACTGGGCGAGCACCGCCGAGAGCGAGCCGGTTGCGGCCGTGCCGATGGCGCCGAACGCGAGCAGCGCGCCCACGACGATCGCCACGATCGAACCGGCGCCGTGCCGTACCGGCGCGTGTCGCGGCTCCGGCGGTGTCTCCATGCGCGGCAGCTCGTGGCCGCCCTGTTCGAGCCGGAACGGCGGGTAGACATCGGTCATGAGCGTCGCGTACGCGGCCACCCTGAGCGCCCACCGGTTCATCCCGAGCACGAGGTCGTAGAGGCCGTGCGGGTAGCGGCCGGTGAACAGCAGGAACAGGGCGGCGATGAGGACCAGCAGCCCGATGAGCCCGCCCCAGTCGAGCGTGTAGAGCACGCCGCCGCCGTCAGGCAGGTCGCCGCGCCAGGAGATGACGCTGCCGCTGGTGAACAGGCCCACGATGAGGTAGTGCGGGATGGCCAGCAGCCACCACTTGATCAGCACCAGGCCGCGCGAGAGCCGTTCGGGGTAGTCGATCTCCAGCGTGGCCGGGTAGTCCGGCGCCGGGCCGAGGGTGAAAGGCGGATAGCGGTCGGTCCCCAAGGCGCCGTAGGTGTAATAGGCCACCCGCCAGGTCCAGCGCAGCACGCCGAGGTTGAAGTCGAACAGCGCGCGGGGGTAGCGGCCGGTGAACAGGATCGCGAAGAACGCGATGACGGTGAGGACGCCGAAGGCGATCCACAGGAAGCCGAGCACGATGTAGTGGGGGATCGCCAGGAACCATTTGACGATCCAGAGGCCCCGGTTCAGCGGCTCCTCGAGCCGGGCCTCGACTCGTACGGGATAGGTAGTCATTCTCCCAGCGCATCACCGTCCCGCACGGGCGCCTGCGGTCGAAAGTCCCGACCTGCGCGCCGATGGACACCTGTCACAGAAGAAGGGTCCAAAGACGCCCGGACGTGTGACTTCGTCCTCCAGACCGCAGCCGACACGGTCGTCACCCTGGTGCTGGAGAGAAGGGGGCCAGTCGATGCGCTGGAACGAGCTGTCGAAGAGGCACCGGGGCACGCTGATGGTGCTGGTTTCCGCGGAGGTCGCGCTCACGACGGCCGCCGCGGTGGATCTGTGCTTCCGCCCCAAGGAGGACGTGCGCGGGCGCAAGGGCCTGTGGTGGCTTGGGATCTTCGTCCAGCCGGTCGGCCCGATCGCCTACCTGCTGTGGGGCCGACGCCGGCCATGTCCGTGATCTCGCTGTGGAGTGCCCTGGATCGTCTCCAGACGCTCCTGGTGAACCCGCTCGTCGCCTGGTTGCTCCAGACGCCGTTGCATGACCTGCTGTCGAGCCGGGTCATGCTGCTCACCGTCACCGGCCGCAGGAGCGGCGCCGCCATCCGGCTGCCCGTTCAGTACGAGCGGCACGGGGACACCTTCACGGTGATCAGCAGGCCGTCGCGGCTGTGGTGGCGCAACCTCGAGGGCGGCGCCCCCGTGCAACTGGTCCTGAGGGGAGAGATGCGGCGCGGCCACGCGACGGTCAGCCGGGAATCGGCACACGTGGTGGCGGCTGAGCAGCAAGGTCATGTCCTCAAGTCGCGCATTGCACCCGGCGGCCCCGTCGTCGTCATCCGCCTCGGAACGCAGGACCCTGCCCCGGCCCGGGGCGGCGAGCGTATGTGGTGGCGCTGGACGCGGGCGGTCACGCTGGGGGAGATGGCCGGATTCACCGTGCCGGCGGTGGTGGGGGCCGTGGTGTCCGGACCCGAGTGGGGGATGCTGGGCATCGGGCCGCTCCTGCAGGGAGCGGCGATCGTCATGGCGGGAGCCGTGGAAGGCGCGATCCTCGGCCTGGCGCAGGCGTACGCGCTCAGGTCCGCGCTTCCCGCGATCGCCACCCGCGACTGGGTACGGGCGACGGCGGTAGGGGCCGTCATGGCGTGGATCGTCGGTGCGATGCCGATCGTTCTGGGTGAACGCGTGCTGCGGTGGCCGCCTGCTGTGCTCGCCCTGCTCGGGCTGACCCTGCTGGTCGCCATGGGGCTGCTGCAATGGCGGGTGCTGCGCCGGCACGTGCGCCGGGCCTTCTGGTGGGTGATCGCGACCGCGGGCTCCTGGCTCGTCGCGCTGGGCGCGTTCGCCCTGGTGACCACGCCGTTGTGGCAGGAGGGGCAACCTGGCTGGCTGGTCGTCGCCATCGGCCTGCTCGGCGGGGCCGTCATGGCGGCCACGGTGGCGGCACTCACCGGGGCCGCGCTGGTGCGCCTGCCCCTCCGCCCGCGGCCGCAGTGATCGACACCGGAGCGCACCCTGTGCGATCCGGTTCCAGCGATGCCGATGGTCCCGGCGAAAGAGGACTTCGTCCTCTGCCGCCGTGGGCCCGTCAGGCGTGAGCTGGAGATGTGGAAATCGGGACCACGGAAGGAGGCTGCGATGAACCTGCCTGAGCGGCGGGACATCAGGTTCCCGTTCCCGGAGCTGGTCGAGTGGCTGGAGCACCCGATGTTCGGGTTCCGGCCGTTCGGACAGATCCTGCGGATCGAGGACTACATCGCGGACGGCCGGTACGTTCTGCGCGCCGAGCTGCCCGGGATCGACCCCGGCAAGGACGTCGAGGTCACCCTGGACGACGGCGTGCTCCACATCCGGGCGGAGAAGACCCGGATGACCACCGAGCCGCACCGCTCCGAGTTCGCCTACGGGGCGCTCTCTCGGTCGGTGACGCTGCCCGAGACGGCCAAGACCGATGACGTCAAGGCCAGCTATACGGGCGGTGTCCTGGAGGTCAGCGTGGGGCTGGCCGAAGGAAAGAAGGCGGAAGGCCGGCGGATCACCGTCGAGCACTGACGCCTGGGACGAGCGCGGGCCGGGACGCCTGCCCGCGCTCCCTATCGCTGAAGAAGGTCCATGATGAACAGAGCGATCGTCGTAGGGGTCGATGGCTCGCAGGCGGCGAAGTCAGCCCTCACCTGGGCGGCCGAGGACGCCGCACGGAGAAGCCTGCCGCTGCGCATCGTGCATGTGCGCGAGCCCTGGACGGCCGAGCACCCGCTCATCGCCTCCAGCGCCAAGGAGGCCTTGACAGAGCGGGACAACCTGCTGCTCGCCAGCGCCGCCGAGCAGGCCCGTGCGCTCGCCTCGGGGACGCGGATCTCGACTGCTCTGATCACCGGCGCGGTGACCGAACGGCTCAGAAGCGAGTCGGAGACGGCCGATACCGTGGTCGAGATGGTGGAGTCGGTCGTTGGAGGGCACCCGGTCCCGGCTCTGGCCGAGGCCTCGCGGGTAGCCGACCTCGTGGTGGTCGGGTCGCGCGGGCTCGGCGGGTTCACCTCGGCTGCTCGACGCCTTTTCGCTGATGTCAGGCACTGGGGCGGACGTCACCAGGAGCGCCGCTGGGAGACTCGCCTGCGAGTTCGTGCTGGCGCCCGCGGTCGCGCTCGACCCGCGCGTGCGGTGGAAGGCGCTCGACGAGCGACGGGCGGTCGCCAGTCTTCCGGTCGGCTCCCAGGATCACGACGTGACCCTGACCATCGCACCCGACGGCCGGCTGGAGAGCGTCACCATGGATCGTTGGGGCAATCCCGACAAGGGCGCCTATCGCCAGCATCTGTTCGGCATCGAATGCGAGGACGAGACCGTCTTCGACGGGTTCACTCTGCCTGCACGGATACGGGGTGGCTGGTGGCCGGGAACGGCGCGCTGGCCCGACGGCGAGTTCATCCGCTTCACCCTTGACGGTGCGCTGTTCCGATGAGCGCCCAAGGCGCGATCAGTACGGCAGCGCGGAGCGGGGTGGTCCTTGGCACCTACCGGACAAGGACCTTGGTCCCTGTCCGAGCCTGGCGCTGGAGGTAGGTGGCCGCCTTGAGGACCTAAGTCACCAAGGCGCGGGACGTTCGCCGCTGTGCGCTGGGGGTGGGCCAAGGCGACCGTGGGAGGTGAAAGCGAGATGGGAGCCGTCATGTGCCTAGGAGTGCCGGGCCGGATCGTGGTTCGCGACGGCGAGATGGGGACCGTGGACTTCGACGGACTGCGCCGCGAGGTGTGCCTGTCCTACACCCCGGAGGCCGGGATCGGGAACTACGTGATCGTGCACGTCGGGTTCGCGATCTCCGTGCTGGACGAGGACGAGGCGCTGCGCACACTGGCGGTGCTGCGTGCGATCCCTGGAGGGCTGGATGAAGTATCTCGCTGAGTACCGCGATCCCGTGCTGGCCCGCCACCTCGTCACGGAGATCCGCGCCGCCGCCACCAGGCCGTGGTCGATCATGGAGGTGTGCGGCGGGCAGACGCACACGATCGTCCGCCAGGGCATCGACGAGCTCATCCCGGTACGCATGGTGCACGGCCCCGGCTGTCCCGTCTGCGTGACGCCGCTGGCGACCATCGATCGGGCGCTGGCCATCGCCGCCCGCCCAGAGGTGATCTTCACGTCGTTCGGCGACATGCTGCGAGTGCCTGGCTCCGGCGCTGACCTGCTGTCGGCCAAGGCCCGTGGCGCGGACGTGCGTGTCGTCTACTCACCGCTTGACGCAGTACGACTGGCTGCCGCGCACCCCGATCGGCAGGTGGTGTTCTTCGCGGTCGGCTTCGAGACCACCGCCCCCGCCAACGCCATGGCCGTGCTGCGCGCGGCAGAGGAGCGGCTGGACAACTTCAGCGTGCTGGTGAGCCACGTCCTGGTGCCGCCGGCGATGACCGCGATCATGGAGTCGGCGTCGGTCGACGCCTTCCTGGCGGCTGGGCACGTGTGCGCGGTGATGGGGTGGACCGAGTACGAGCCGCTGGCGCTGCGGTATCGGGTGCCGATCGTGGTGACCGGGTTTGAGCCGCTCGACCTGCTCGAAGGCATCCTCATGGCGGTGCGCCAGCTGGAGGAGGGGCGCTTCGAGGTGGAGAACCAGTATGCGCGGGCGGTGCGGCGGACCGGCAACACCTTCGCCCAGGACGCCGTCCGGCGGGTGTTCAGGGTCGGCGACCAGACGTGGCGGGGCATCGGGGAGATCCCGGCCAGCGGGCTGGTGCTGGCGCCGGAGTTCATCGACTACGACGCAGCGCTCCGGTTCGGGGTCGGCGGTGTGAGCGCGGACGAGAACCCCGACTGCATCGCCGGTGACATCCTGCGAGGCACGCGCACCCCGCTCGACTGCGCCGCCTACGGGACCGTGTGCACGCCGCGTCGGCCACTGGGAGCACCGATGGTCTCGGCAGAGGGCACGTGCGCGGCCTTCCACAACGCCGGTCGTACGAGACAGGAGATGTGATGACCACGGGCTTGGATCCGATCGCCGCCACGTGCCCCATGCCGCTGGCCGAGACCGAGCGGGTGCTGCTCGGGCACGGCTCCGGCGGTCAGCTCATGGCCGAGCTGCTCGCCGACCTCACGCCGCGTCTCGGCGCCCCGATGCTCGACGACGCGGCGCTCGTCACCACCGGCGCGCCGGAGGTGGTGATGTCAACCGACGGTTTTGTGGTCACGCCGCGCTTCTTCCCGGGTGGTGACATCGGCTCGCTGGCCGTGCACGGCACCGTCAACGACCTGGCCATGATGGGCGCCGCACCGGTGGCACTCAGCCTGGCCTACATCATCGAGGAGGGGCTTCCGCTCGACGAGCTGCGCCGCATCACGACCTCGGTCGCCGAGGCGGCCCGTGCCTGCGGCGTTCGCGTCGTGACCGGCGACACCAAGGTAGTCGGCAGGGGCGCGGCGGACGGCCTCTACGTCACCACGACCGGGATCGGCGTCCGCCTGCCCCGCGCGGCACCGGCCGCCTCGAACGGCCGCCCTGAGGACGCCGTACTGCTGTCGGGCCCGATCGGGCTGCACGGCGTCACCGTCCTCAGCACCCGCGAGGGGCTCGGCTTCGAAAGCGAGCTCGCCTCCGACAGCCGGCCCCTGCACCGCCTGGTCGCCGCGATGATCACGGCGGGCGGCCATGGCGTGCACGCCATGCGCGACGCCACCAGAGGAGGCCTGGCCAGTGCGCTGAACGAGCTGGCCGCCGCCTCTCACACAGGCGTGGAGCTGGAGGAGCCGGTCATTCCCGTGCCCGCCCAGGTGGCCGCCGCGTGCGACCTGCTGGGGCTGGACCCGATGCACGTGGCCAACGAGGGTTGCCTGGTGGCGTTCGTGGATCCGGCCAGGGCCGACGTCGTCCTCGCCGCGATGCGCGAACGGCCGGAGGGCGCCGCCGCCACCCGCATCGGCACCGTCGTCGCCGATCATCCCGGCCGCGTCACCATGCGGACCCTGGTCGGTTCCCACAGGGTCGTCGACATGCTGGTCGGGGAGCAACTGCCGCGCATCTGCTGAGCAGAGGTCAACGGGCATCCCGCAGGATCGTGCGGGCGATGTTCCACGCCGCCGCCGACACCGCCTCCGACAGGCCGGCGCCGAGGGCGAAGTCGGCGCCTTCGACGGTGTAGACGATGAGTTCGCCCGGCATCCGGTCCAGCGAGCGAGCCAACTCCACGGCGTCGGCGAGGGACAGGGCGTGGGTGCTGGAGCCGCCATGGGCCAGGCAAGGGGTGCCGCGGAAGCGGCGGACGATTCCCGGAGGGTCGCCTGAGCGGGCCGCGTCGATCACGATGGCCACATCAGCGCCCGTCCAGGTCTCGATCAGCTCGGCCGGGTCGCCGCCGTTCTCGATCGCGGCCACGCCCAGGTCGCGTAGCAGCCGGGCCACGCTCAGCCCGGCGCCGTCGTCTCCGCGGTAGTCGTTGCCGAGCCCGATGACGACGGTCCTAGTCATGGTGGAGGCGCAGGTCGAGGAAGTGGGCCGAGCAGGAGATGCATGGGTCGTGGTTGCGGATGGCGCGCTCGCACAGCTCGGTGAGCCGGGAGATGGGCAGGTTGAGCCGGGGTTGGATGAGGGCGCGCAGGTCTGCTTCGATGCGCGCCTGGTTCTGGGCCGTCGGGGGGACGATGTCGGCTTCGGCGATCAGGCCGTTGTCGTCGATGCGGTAGCGGTGGTAGAGGGTGCCGCGCGGGGCCTCCGACGCTCCGTGGCCGACGCCAGGCCGGGCCTCCACCGGCAGGAAGGGCGGATCCGGCGTGGTGTAGCCGTCGATCAGCCGCAGCGCTTCCTCGCAGGCATGGACGATCTCGACGGCGCGGACGATGATGCTGCGGAACGGGTTGCGGCACACGCGTCCGAGTCCGGCGTCGGCGGCGGCGTGCAGAGCCAGAGGTGACAGGCGCAGCGCGTTAAGCGCGTAGCGGGCGAGCGGGCCGGTGAGGTAGCCGGGGCGGCCGTCGAGGCGTGCATGCAGGGCGGTGGAGTGCGGCACCTGCTCCTCGACGACGTGGCGTGGCCAATCGTCGACGGGGAAGGTGGTGCCGTCGCTGACGGCGACGTCGCCGGACAGGATGGCGTACTCGCTGGAGTGGCGCAGTGCCAGGAAACGGTAGTCGTGTTCGACGTCGGGGAAGTCGAAGCCGCTGACCCATTCGACGGTGGCCAGGGCGGTCTCCAGCGCGCTCTGGAGGCGTTCGGCGACGGGAGCCAGGTCGGCGGGGGTGGGCGCGCGGTAGAAGCCGCCCAGCCGGACGTTGATCGGGTGGATGGCGCGGCCGCCGACGGCGGCGACGAGGTCGTTGCCCGCCTTCTTCAACGCCAGCCCGCGCTCCACCAGCGGGCGGTGGTCCGCGGCCATGGCGACGCCGCTGGGGTAGCCGAGGAAGTCGGGGGCATGCAGGAGATAGATGTGCAGGGCGTGCGATTCGATCCATTCGCCGTAGTAGAGCAGCAGCCGCAGGTCGCGCAGGGGGCCGTCCACCGTGATGCCGCAGATCGACTCCAGGGCTTGGCAGGCGCTCATCTGGTAGGCGACTGGGCAGATGCCGCAGATGCGAGCAGTGATGTCGGGCGGCTCGGTGTGGGCGCGGCCGCGCAGCAGGGCCTCGAAGAAACGGGGCGGCTCGTAGATCTTGAGTTGCAGGTCGCTGATGCGGCCGTTCCTGGCGCGCACCAGCAGTGCGCCCTCGCCCTCCACACGGGTGAGACCGCCGACTCTGATCGTCTTATGCGTCACCGCTGCTCCCGAACGAGGAAACGTTGAAGGTGCGATAGATGCGGCCGAGCTCGTCGTCGTCCATGCCGGCCGCGCGCAGGCGGGCGTTGAGCGCGGCGGCGTTCGGCGTCTCCATGGGACCGAAGCAGCCGAAGCAGCCGCGATTGAACGCCGGGCACAGCGCGCCACAACCGGCCTGGGTCACCGGGCCCAAGCAGGGGGTACCGCTCGCGACGAGCACGCACGGGTTGCCGCGGGCCTTGCACTCGACGCACACGCTGTGTGCGGGCACGACCGGTCGCCGGCCGGCCAGGAACGCGCCGATGACCTCTAGGAGCTGCCGTTTGTCGATGGGGCAGCCGCGCAGCTCGAAGTCGACGGGCACGTGCGCGGAGATCGGCGTCGAGCGGTCCAGGGTCTCGATGTAGTCGGGCCGCGCGTAGACGACCGCTGCGAACTCCCGCACGTCGGCTAGGTCGCGCAACGCCTGCACGCCGCCCGCGGTGGCGCAGGCGCCGATCGTCACCAGGTGTTTGGAGACCCGGCGCACGTGCTTGATCCGCTCCAGGTCGTCCGGTGTGGTGATCGACCCCTCCACCAGCGAAAGATCGTAAGGGCCCTTGCCCCGCGCGCTGGAGGCCTCCAGGAAGTACGCGATGTCCACCCGGGCGGCCACCGACAGCAACTCGTCCTCGCAGTCCAGCAGGGTGAGCTGGCAGCCGTCGCAGGAGGCGAACTTCCACACCGCGAGCTTGTTCATAGCTGTTTCACCTCCAGCAGCCCGGCGACTTTGTCGTAGGTCAGCACGGGCCCGTCCACACAGGTGAACAGGGGTCCGAGCTGGCAGTGCCCGCACCGGCCGATGCCGCACTTCATGTTGCGTTCCAGCGACAGCGCGATGCGCTCGGGTGGCACGCCGCGCCGTATGAGCTCTTCGGCCGTGGCACGCATCATGATCTCGGGACCGCACACGAACGCGTAGGTGCGGCGCGGCTCGAAGACGATTCGGCTCACCAGCTTGGTGATCAAACCGGTGTGGCCGTTCCACGCCCGGTCCGGATGGTCCACGGTGACCTGAACGTCGAGGTCGCGTGCCCAGCGGGCCAGCTCGCGCGGGTACATCACGGTGGACGGAGTGCGGGCGCCGACGATAAGGCTGATCCGGCCGTAGCGGGCGCCGTGGGCCTCCAGCTCGCGGATCACCGGCCGCAGCGGCGCCAGCCCGAGCCCGCCGGCCGCCACGACCACGTCCAGGCCCGCCGCCCGCGTCATGTCCCAGTGCGTGCCGAACGGGCCCCGCACGCCCACGATGTCGCCGCGCCGCATGCGGCACAGTGCGCGGCTCACCGCGCCGACCGCGCGGATGGTCTGCACGTAGCCGCCCGCTCGAGCGCGGCCGCTGATGGAGATGGGGATCTCGCCGACGCCGGGCGCGTAGAGCATGGTGAACTGGCCGGGCAGGAAAGGCAGGCACTCGCCGTCGATCGGGTCCAGGGTGAGCGTGACGGTGTCGGCCCGGTCCGGGCGGCGCGAGCGCACACGGTGCGGGATCGGGATCATCGCAGCCGCTCCAGCTCTTCGGTGATGTCGATGCCGGCCGGGCACCAGGTGACGCACCGGCCACAGCCGACACAGCCGTAGGAGCCGAACTGGTCGACCCAGGTGGAGAATTTGTGGGTGAGCCACTGCCGGTAGCGCGCGGCCCCGGACGAGCGCACGGGTGCGCCGCCCAGCTCGGTGAACTCCAGCGTGAAGCAGGAATCCCAACGTTCCGTACGCGTGGCGGAGCCATCGGCCAGGTCGGTGCCGTCCTCGATCGTGACGCAGAAGCAGGTCGGGCAGACCATCGTGCAGTTCGCGCAGGTCAGGCAGCGGGAGGCGATGTCGTTCCAGACCGGGGACTCACGCCGCTCCGTCAGTCGCTCCTTGACACTGTCGAGGTCCACGTGGCGGCCCATCCGCCGCTCGGCGGTCTCGCTGACCTGCCGGGCGGCCTCGTGGTCGGCTTCGGTGGTGGGCCGGCACGGCAGGACCTCCAGCAGTGTGGCGCCGCGCTCACTGCCTGATTCGGCCAGGAACCTGTGCGGGCCGGTCAGCTCGGTCAGGGCAAGGTCAAAGCCGGAGGTCGCGCGCGGGCCCGTGCTCATGGAGGCGCAGAAGCACGTCCCGCCCGGGACCGCGCAGTTGACCGCGATCAGGAACAGTGCCTCGCGCCTCGCGCGGTAGGCCTCGTCCGGATGCCGCCCACCCAGGAACACCCGATCCTGTACGGCCAGCCCGGCCAGGTCGCAGGCCCGCACGCCCAGCAGCGCCACCTTGGGCGCCTCGACAGGAGCCGCCTCCGGCACGCCGTCGCGCATGTGAAACAGCGTGGATCGGGGCGGGTGGGTGAAGCGCTTGACGGAGTCGGGACTTGCCGCGAAACCGAAGACCAGCGCACCGTCCTGCGGCGGGTCCTGACGCTCGTCCTTGTGGAGCCGGTATGCCCCGGGCGCCTGCTCGTCGGTCCAGCCGGCGGGCAGGCCGGCGGCCGAGTCCAGCTCGGCGAAGCGGATCACGCCGTCGCGGACAGTGGGGCCCACGACGGCGTACCCGCGCTCGCGCAGTGCCTCGATCAGCGGGTCCAGCGAGTCCAGGACGGCGGCGTCCATGTCAGGCGCCGCCCCAGACGGGCAGTTGCACGATGTCGTCGTGTTTCCAGTTGAGCTCGTCGTGCACGGCCACGACGCTGTCGATGTTCTCGGCCAGGCGGACGGCCTTGATGGCGTGGCTGTGCTCGTCGAGGGTCCCGGACAAGGTCACCACACCCTCGGCCACCGTGATGTGCACGTCGCCGCCGATGGCCTCACGGACCTGGCGCTCGATGTCGATGTCCGCGCGGAGGAAGACCTTGATCAGGTCGCGGCGGCTGACGATGCCGACGAGCCGGCCGCCGTCGTCCACCACGGGCAGGCGCTTGACGCCGTACTTGTCCATCAGCCGGGCGGCCAGCACGACGGAGGCGTCAGGGGTGGTGGTGTGCGCGGGGGAGGTCATCAGCGCGCCGGCGGTCTCGCCGAGCGCCTTGTAGAAGCCGCTGCCCTCGCTGCTGACGGTGTGGCGGATGCGGGCACGCAGCGGTGGGGTGTAGCCGTCGCCGTAGTAGCGTGCCTTGAACTCTTGCTTGGCCAACAGGTCGGCCTCGGACACGACACCTTTGACCCGGTTGTCGTCGTCCAGCACGGGCACGCCGCTGACGCCCCGGTTGATGAGCAGGTCGGCCACGGTGTGGAAGGAAGCGGTCTGGTTGACGGCGGCCACGTCGGTGGTCATCACGTCCTGGACAGTGGTTCTCATGGGGATCTCCTCATGTGCCTGACCCGGACGATGCCGGGCACGGTGCGGGCGAGCAGGCCGGCGATGTGGTCGGCGTGCTCATGTGGCGGCCCTCTCAACTCGGCCACGCCGTTGTGCACGGCGACGTCCCAGCTCGGGCCGGAGGGATACTGTTCGCAGAGCGCGGTGATGACCGCCTGGCGCAGGTCTTCGTCGGGGCGGGCGAGCATCGCCATCAGGTCGCGGCGGCTGACCATGCCGACGATTCGATCGCCTCGGACGACGGGCAGGCTCTTGATCCGCTTGCCCACCATCAGGTCGATGGCGGTGGTGACGTCGGTGGTTTCGGTGACGGTGACGACGTCGCCGGTCATGACCTCCATGACGCGGCGCGGCGGTGGCTCGGTCGGCGGACTGGTGGGCGTCACGGTGGCGCGGGGGTCGGGCTCGAACTCGCCGCGCAGCAGGTCCAGCTCGCTGACCACGCCAACGAGACGGTCGCTGTCGTCGACGACAGGAGCGGCGGTGATGTCGTGGCCGTAGAGGGTCCGGATGGCCTGCCGCACCGGGTCGGCCCGGCGGACGGTGATGGCCGGGCTGCTCATGACCTCTCTCACCAGCATGGCTACTTGGCCTCCCACGCGCTGTCGTCCTGCTTCCAGGTCAGCTTGTCGACGACGTCGACCACGCCGTTGACCCGGCCGCTCATGCGGACAGCGATGCCGGTCTCGGTGCGGCGGTCCATCCAGCCGGACAGCGTCACGACGCCCTGGTGCACCTCCACCTGGACGCCGTCGGTGTCCACCCACAGGGCGCGGTCGAGGATTTCGTCGCGGATCTCGGCGGCGATCTCCTCGTCGCCGCGCAGGAACAGTTTGACGAGGTCGCGGCGGCTGACGATGCCCTGCAGGCGGCCGTTGTAGTCGACGACGGCGAGCCGCTTGACGTCGTGGGCGTCCATGAGGCGGGCGGCCGAGACCGCCGACGCCTCGGGAGAGATGGTGATCGCCGGGCTGGTCATCAGGTCGGCGGCGGTGTCGCCGGCGGCCTTCTGCCGGCCTTTGGGGTGGCGCAGCCGGGCGCGCAGCGGCGGGCGGTAGCCCTCGCGGTAGAACTCCTCGCGGAATTCTTCCTTGCGCAGCAGATCGGCCTCGGACACCATGCCGATCACGTGCTGGTCGTCGTCCACGACCGGGACGGCGCTGATGCCGCCGGTGATGAGCGCTTGGGCGATGTCCTTGAACGGGGTGGCGGCGGTGACGGAGACGACCTTGGCGGTCATCACGTCCGCGACGGTCATGCGCATGGTGGTCAGCTCTTTTCTGGCCTCTGTAGGAAGAGGTCCTTTGGTTGCTTTCATCACATCCCGTGAGAGGGATGGGGATTAGGGGCGGAAGTCCCGAGCGGGGTAGTCGTTGGTCAGCGAAGGCGGCGCAGCAGCGGCGAGGGTGGCGGCTCGCACGGGGCGACCCTGATCCGCGCGTCGACCGTGGTCGCGCCGTCCGGGGTGACGATGACGGGGTTCAGGTCGAGCTCGGCCACCTGCGGCAGGTCCTCGAGCAGCTTGCCGACGCGCGTGACCTGGTCGGCCAGGGCGTCGACGTCGGCGGGCGGTGAGCCGCGGTAGCCGTGCAGCAGCGGGACGCAGCGCAGCTCGCCGATCATGTCTGCGGCGTCGGTGACGGGTGGCACCCGGAAGGCCCGATCGGCCAGCAGGTCGGCCATCACCCCGCCCATGCCCACCATGACCAGCGGCCCGAACGCCGGGTAGTTGACGCCGCCCACGATGATCTCCACACCGCCCGGGAGCATGGGTTGGACGATCGCGCCGGTCATGTCGTCGCCGATATGGGCCGACATTTCGCGATATGCCAGCCGTACGTCGTCCTCGGTCCGCAGGTTGAGCCGGACACCGCCGACGTCGCTCTTGTGCACGGGACCGGTGGCCTTGAGCACCACGGGCAACCCGACACGCGCGGCGGCCCTGGCAGCGGCGTCGGGGCCGTCCACGTCGATCGACTCCACCAGTCTCACGCCGTAACAGCCGAGCAACCGTGCGGTGGCCGCCGGGGACAGCCAGCTGCCGTCCGGGAACGCCTCCAGCTCCGCATCGATGATCTCTCGCGCCGATCTCTCGTCGACTGAGGGCGGTGCGGTGGGTGGTTCGACGGGGCGGCGGCGCCACTCGGCGTAGCCCACGACGTGGGCGAGGGCCTGGACGGCCTGCTCTGGGAAGGCGTAGCTGGGGACCCGGCCGTCGATCACGCCGTCGTGGCCGACGACGCAGGCCAGCACGGTCTTGTCCGCACCCTTGGTGGCGTCCGCGACAGCCTGGCGGGTCGCGTCCAGCCCGTCACCGAAGGGCGGGGTGTAGACGACGAGGACCACGTCCACATCCGGCGAGGCGGCGAGCACCGCGACGGCGGCGCCGATCTCGGCGGCGGTGGCGTCCGCGGTCAGATCCACCGGGTTGCCCAGCGCGGCGGCGGCACGTGCCTCCAGCAGGCCGGGCGGCAGCTCGGGTACGACAAGGCCGTGGCGCTCACAGGCGTCGGCGGCCATGGCCTGAGGGCCGCCCGAGTTGCCGACGACGGCCACCCGGCGTCCCCGGGGGAGGGGCTGGCCGGCCAGGAGCTTGGCGACATCGATCAGCTCGTTCACGCTGTCGAGACGGATGACGCCGGCGGCCCGGGTGAGCGCGTCCACCGCCACATCGGGCGTGGCCGCGGCGGCGGTGTGCGAGCGCACCGCCCGGTCACCCGCCCCGCTGCGGCCGCTCTTGACCAGCAGGACCGGCTTGCGCGCGCCGACCCGGCGGGCGATGCGGGCGAACTTGCGCGGATTGCCGAACGACTCCAGATACAGGGCGATCACGTCGGTGTCAGGATCGTCCTCCCAGAACTCCAGGAGGTCGTTGCCGCTGACGTCGGCCTTGTTGCCGACCGACACGAACGACGACACATCCAGCCGTTCCAGCAACGCCGCTCCTACGGCGCCCGACTGCGACATCAGCGCCACGGCCCCCCGGACGGGACGGTGCGGCAGGAAGCTGGCATTCAGCCGCGCCGCGGTGTTCACCACGCCCAGGCAGTTCGGGCCGATCAGCCGCATCCCGGCCGCGCGGCAGATCGTCAGCAGTTCCGACTCCACGCCACGCTGCCCGGCCTCGGCGAACCCTGACGTCAGCACCACCAGCCCGGCCGCCCCGGCCGCCGCGCAGTCCCGCGCTACTCCCAGCACGTGCCGGGCGGGTACTGCCACCACCGCCAGGTCGACCCCCTCAGGCACCTTGGTGTGGCAGGCCAGCCCGGCCACCACCGTGGCGTTGGGGTTGACCGGGTAGATCGGCCCGGCAAAGCCGCCGTCGAGCAGGTTGCGCAGCACCTTGTGCCCGATTGCCCGCTCGTTGCGGCTCGCGCCGATGACCGCCACCGAGCGGGGCGCGAGCACCCGCGCCAGCGACGCCCGCCCGGCCTCGTGATCGCGGGCCGCGATGGCCTCGCGCAGCCGGGAGGTGGGCACGGCGGCGATGTCGAGGTGCAGCGTGCCGCCATCGAAATGCTGGGAGACCTCCAGGCCGAGATCCCGCAACACCCGCAGCATGGCCCGGTTCTCACCCAGCACGTCGGCCACCAGCTCGCGCACCCCGTGCGCGGCCGCGTCCAGCGCGATGTGCTCCAGCAGCAAGGTGCCCAGGCCGTTTCCGTGGACGGCATCGTCCAGAAGAATGGCCAGGTCGGCGCGGCCATCATCCATGGGGATGTACTCGGCGACCGCGACCAGCCGGCCTTTCACGCTGGCCACCAGGGCGTGCCCCCGATACTCCTCACCGGTGACGCGGTCCATATAGGAATGCGCGGTGTTGCGGCCCCCGGTGAAGAAGCGCAGGTACGCGGAGCGCTCTGACGAGCGGGCGACCAGCTCGTGCAGGGCTTCGCGATCGGTGGGACGCAGCGGGCGCACGTGGGCGATGCCGCCGTCACGTAGCAGAACGTCGTAGCCCTCAGACATACCGGATCTCCCGTTCCTCACATGTCGCGCAGGTCCCATAGACGTGGACGTGGCGTGGCTCTCACCACCAAGGCTTTCCCACAGGCCGGCGCGACAGGAGTGCCGGACGTCCCCGGCCTTGAGGCCGAAAGTCCCTGCCAGGCCGCATCGCAGAAAGGTGAGGCTGGCGACATGACTACCGTGTCGCGGACCAGATCCGGGCTGACCGCTGCCGAGGCTGGGGCGCGGCTGGCCGCCGACGGGCCCAACACGCTGCCGGCCGCTCGCCGTACCCCTCCTGCGGTGCTGCTGTTGCGCCAGATGGTGCACTTCTTCGCCCTGCTGCTGTGGGGCGCCTCCGTGCTGGCGCTGCTGGCCGGGATGCCGCTGCTGGCCGTGGCCATTGTCATCGTCGTGCTGCTGAACGGGGCGTTCGCCTTCGCCCAGGAGTACCGCGCCGACAAGGCCACCCAGCGGCTGGGCGAGCTCATTCCGGCCAACGCGGTGGTCCGCCGGGACGGCAGACGTGTGCTGGTCAGCGCGGCCGATCTCGTGGCCGGCGACGTGGTGCTGCTGGAGGCCGGCGATCGTGTCTCGGCCGACCTGGAGCTGACGGACGTACACGCGCTCGCCGTCAACGAGTCGATGCTCACCGGGGAGAGCCGCCCGGTCCGGCCTGCGACCGGAGATCGTGCCCATGCGGGCACGTTCGTGGTCGAAGGGCAGGCCGAAGCTGTCGTGGTGGCCACCGGCCCGCACACCAGACTGGCCGCGATCGCCAAGCTCACCCGGGAGGCCAGCCGGCCGCCGAGCCCGCTGGCGGTGCAGCTCGGCAAGGTGGTCAGAATCGTCGCCGGAATCGCGCTGGCGGTCGGAGCGGTGTTTTTCGGGCTGGCCCTGCTGCTGGGCATGGAGCCTGGCCAGGGCTTCCTGTTCGCCATCGGCGTCACGGTGGCCCTGGTTCCCGAAGGGTTGCTGCCTACCGTCACCCTGTCGCTGGCTCGCGCCGCGCAACGCATGGCGGCTAAGAATGCGCTGGTCCGCCACCTGGAGGCGGTGGAGACGCTCGGCTCGGCCACGTTCATCTGCACTGACAAGACCGGCACGCTGACCCGCAACGAGATGACCGTCGCTGATGTGTGGACGCCCGCGCATGCGCGGGCCGAGGTGATGCGCTCGGCCGTGCTGAGTTCCACCGGCCGGATGAGCGACGGCAAACCGGTGGGCGACCCGATGGAGGTCGCCTTACACGTCGAGGCGCTGAAGCTCGGCGCCGACCTGTCCGGCGAGATCACCGGGCGCTTCCCCTTCGACCCGGTACGGCGCCGCGCCTCCGTCGTGGCCGACGGCCACCTGCACCTCAAGGGCGCCCCGGACACCGTGATCCCGCTCTGCGGCGACGTATCGGGCGTGGAGGAGGCACTGGCCCGGATGAGCACGCAGGGGTTGCGCGTGCTGGCGGTCGCCCGGGCGGACACGGCAGAGGAACGCGATCTCCAATTCCTCGGCCTGATCGGCCTGCACGACCCACCCCGGGACGACGTGGCCGAAGCCATCTGGAAGTGCCGGATCGCCGGTATCAAGCTCGCCATGGTCACGGGCGATCACCCCGGCACCGCCCGCGCCATCGCCAAGGAAGTGGGCCTGCTCGGCGAGGACGAACTTGTGCTCACTGGCGCCGAGCTGCCCGGCGACGACGCGGCGCTGGGCGAGTTGCTGGACCGCGACGGTGTCGTCGTCGCCCGCGTGACCCCCGAGGACAAGCTGCGCATCGCCCGCGCCCTGCGCGGCCGTGGCCACGTCGTGGCGATGACCGGCGACGGCGTCAACGACGGGCCCGCGCTGCGCGAGGCCGACATCGGCATCGCCATGGGCGCCTCCGGCACCGACGTCGCCCGCGAGGCCGCCGACCTGGTGCTGCTCGACGACCACTTCGTCACCATCGTCACCGCCGTCGAGCTGGGCCGCGCGACCTCTGCCAACGTGCGCCGCTTCCTCACCTACCACCTGACCGACAACGTGGCCGAGCTCACCCCGTTCGCCGTCTGGGCGTTGTCCGGCGGCACCATCCCGCTCGCGCTGAGCGTGCTGCAGGTGCTCGCCCTGGACATCGGTACCGACCTGCTGCCCGCCCTCGCCCTCGGCGCGGAACCTGCCAACCCCCGCACCATGCACGGCCCAGCCCGCACCGGTAACCTCGTCGACCGTCGCCTGATCGGCCGCGTCTTCGGCGTCCTCGGTCCCGCCCAGGCGCTGGCCGAGATGGGCGCCTTCATCGCCGTCCTCCTGCTGGGCGGCTGGTACTTCGGCGCTGCCCCGAGCCCTGCGCTCCTCGCCGCCGCCTCCGGCACCGCCTTTGCCGCCGTCGTGCTCGGCCAGTTCGCCAACGCCTTCGCCTGCCGCAGCGAATCCCGCTGGATCGGGCGGCTGAGCTGGCGCACCAACCCGCTGCTGCTCGGTGCGCTCGCCTTCGAGGCCATCATGCTGCTGCTCTTCCTCGGCCTGCCAGCCGTCGCCGGCGTGCTCGGCGGCGCGTTTCCGCCACCGGCCGGCTGGGCGCTGGCCGCACTCGCGATCCCCGTCATGATCCTGGCCGACGCCGCGCACAAAGGCTGGCGAGCCAGGCGCGCCTGAAGCGGGAGAGCTCGTCGGGACCAACGTCCTTCAGCTCAGGGCCGCTCAGCCCTACGTGACGAAGCTGTCGAAGCGGAGGCTGGGTGCAGGGATACCTGAAGGGAGCCCACTGACATGAATCACATTGTTCTCGGCTACGACGGCTCGGACTTCGCGATGCAGGCCCTGGACTGGGCACTCGACGAGGCCGAGCTCAGGAAACTCCCCCTGACCGTTTCCCACGCCTGGCAATGGCCATACGGTGAGGCGGAGGAGGAGGCCAAGGCGCATCTACGCAAGGCGGCCGAGCACGTGTTGTGGCATGGCGCCGACTGCGCCCGCGCCAGCAGCTCGGGTGTCCGCGTCGAAACCGACCTGTACGAAGGGCCCGCCGCCCAGCGCCTCGTCGAGCTCTCCAGCGGCGCTGCGCTCGTCGTCGTCGGCTCCCGTGGCCTGAGCGCGCTGCCCAGGGCGGTCGTCGGTTCGGTGGCCGGCTATGTCGCCGCCCACGCCGAATCCCCGGTGATCATCGTACGCGGTCCGGGACCGCTGCCCGCCTCGGCGAATCCCGGGCCGATCGTGGTGGCCGACAAGGAGCCCGACGCGTCCGTCCTCGAGTTCGCGTTCACCGAGGCTGCCATACGCCAGGTCCCCGTCACCGCGCAGGCGGATCTGACCGGCTGGGTGGCGCGCCACCCGGGGATCCAGGTTCAGCGGGGCGATGCTCATGAGCGCGCGACCCTCACGGTCGTCGGACGCAAGCGAGCCGCACGTTTCGGCACCGCGAACTTCCTCCTTCAGCACGCGCCCGGCCCTGTTGCGGTGGTGACCGAAAGCCGGCTTTGACCAGGACTTCCGGCTGTACCAGACGGTCGCGGACCGTGATGCGCTCTCCACCGCCGAGCGTCGGGTCCGGCGTCGCCTTCAGGCCTCGTGCCGGGTGTTCCCGGCGGAAGGTTCCTTCGGCCCTGGCGGTGGTAGACCTCCGGATCTGAACTGGAAGAGGAGGTGGCGTCATGTTCGCGGGGCCGCTTCTGTGCAGGCGAAGCCGAGCACCGCGTCGGCCTTGTCGTCGTCCGCCAGACCCGCCACTATCGGCCCCGGCTGGGGGCTGCGTGGCAGTGGGCCCCTGCCGCGGACCACGATGACCGGGCACTGCGCGTGGGCGGCCGTATGGGTTGCCACGGAGCCGGTCATCGCCCGGGCCACCGCGCCCAGCCCGCGGGAGCCGACCACGAGCAGTCCGGCATCAGATGAGAGCTCCTCCAGCCGGGCGGTCGCCGAGCCCTCGTACAAGTCGGGTCGCACATCCAGCCCGGGGGAACTGGCTCGTGCGCAGTCGGCACCGTGCCACAGCACGTGCTCGGCCGCATGGCGCAGCGAGTCACGAGCCGCCTGATCCCCCTCGCCATACGGCCACTGCCACGCGTGGCAGACGGTGAGGGGAAGCTTGCGGAGCTCGGCCTCGTCCATCGCCCAGTCCAGCGCCTGCATCGCGTGGTCGGAGCCGTCGTAGCCGATGACCACGCCCCTTGTCTCGTTCACATCTCCACTCTTGGCAGACCACGGCGCCGTACGGCAGGCCACAACGGCTTGGTCTTGAAGGCTTTGCCTTTCCTGATCAGAGCTTTGACTCAACTGGCCGCTACTCCGCAGAGCGACCAATACGCCGCCATCGGACACTCCTCTCTCACATCCGGCAATTCGAGCCCTTACCCACCGGCGGCGATCAGGCAGAGCCTTGCGGCATGGATGAACGGGGCCGTTGGTCTCCAGCGTGGAGACGGATCGAGACGCGATCCGGGACGGATGCCTCCATTGCCCTCGGCGCCCTGGTGCCCACGAGCGGGACTCGTGCTCGGCATCACTACGGCGGCGGTCATCGCAGACGGCGCCCGCGGGGATCGGTGCGTCGTATGACTTAGGTCACACAGCCTCGGGTCGTTCGCCTCCGGTACGCGAAGAGGACCGGAGAGAAGGTGAGGTCACCATGAAGTCATGAGTGAACGAGGGGTGATCGAGATGGCCGTTCTCCTGGGTACGACGCGCGCCGAGACCGACCCGCTGAACGAGACATATTTCGTGAGAGCCGCCGGTGCGCTGGATGTTCACCGCGCGGATTCAGGGCACGCGTGCGTCTCCTGTGCCGCTGCGTGGCCATGCGCCCCCGCACTGGCAGCCGCCTTCATGCTCGAACTGCACGCTGCCTGATGGAACGACGAATGGAAGTCGAAATCGGGCATGTTCCCACGTATGTGGCGGTTCCGGCCGGTAGTGAACCGTGGCCGGGGGTGGTGGTGCTCCACGACTTCCCCGGCATGAGCCATGGCCTGCGCCGTCAGGCTGACCGGCTGGCAGGCGCGGGATGTCTGGCCGCCGCTGACATGACGCGGCTGCTGGTGCTGCTGGGCAAGGTCTCCAGAACCGCCTATCACGAGCCGTACGCGCGCGAGCGCATCGTCGCGTTCTTCGACCAGCATCTCAGACCACACTCGTGAAGGCCGAAGGTCCCTTTCTGCGGAGACTTCAGGCCCTGTCGGGCTCGGTGCCGGGCCTTGCATGGTGAAGGTGCATCCAGGCCGCCATTACGAGGAGATCGACATGAAGGCCACAGTGGGGGATCGGCTGATTGTGGAAAGCACACGTGGCAGCAGTACACGCCGTGAAGGGTTCATCGTGGAGGTGGCTCATCCGGACGGCACGCCGCCCTATGTGGTTCGCTGGCTCGACTCCGAGCGCGAGACCCTCGTTTTCCCGGGACCAGACGCGCGTCTCGTCCACGCCACGCGATGACCGTTCCACGTCGTCGGCGCCTTCGGGCACATGCTGGCTGGACTCCCGATCATCGTCCGCGCGATCATAGTAAGGGTCAGCCTGCCCACCGCCGTCCCGCCCGGGGCAACGCCTCGTCTGGGTTGCGGCCTTGCTGACGTCGGTGGTCATTGCACACCATCATCAGCAAGGCGCGTGGATCTTGGCCAGGAGCCGGCCATCGCTGGTGCGGCCTCCACGGGCGATCTGATCGCGTGTGCGGGGGCGGCAACGTCACCGTGGGCTCCGGCGTGCTGTCCTCCATGGACACCCTGGCGATCAACAGGTCACTGCTCCTGTGCCGGAACTCGACGTGGCCGCCTGTCGACGTGTGGAACCGGCCGTGCTACGGCTCCAGGGACTGCGGGATGGAATCCGACGGGCCGGTCGGGCGCTCGGTTCCGCCCGCCGCATCGTAGATCTTCACCCACTTGATCGACGGGAACTGCTTGAGCGTCGGCCTGATTTGATCGGCGATGGTGAACGTCGATCCCCCGCTGGTGACACGCCCGGTCAGGTAGACCCTGGCGATGCCGTTCTTGACCGTCAGCTTGCTGAAGCCGGTGGCCTTGGAGGCCACGAAACGCAGCCCTTGCGCCTTCTCGGCCTGGGTGGGGCCGGCGAACAGCCGCTGCAGCGCGCCGAAGGCGGTGACCGGCGCGATCACCGGACGCCGAACGGCGGTGGTGTACGGCTTGCGACCGGTGTTGTAGTTGGCCATGTTGAGGAAGTGGTCGCGCACCGGCACCGTCCGGTAGGGCGTGGCGATGTCGACGACGACCCGGCTCGGCTGGGTGAGCGCGTAGACCCGGAAGGGCGCCCGCTTGGCGAGCCCGGCTCCGAAGGTCAACGTCGCCTCGAAGTCGCCGGTGTTGACGACCTGGATGACTCCGGGCAGCGCGTAGGTCCTGCGGGCAGGGCCGTACGTGATGTCGCCGCGGCGGTCGTGGCCGTCGGCCTGGCTGAAGCGGATCTGGAGCAGAGCGCTGCCGACCGCGTCGACGGTCTGCCCGGAGCCGTCGGCGATCAGCTTGGACACGTAGCGGACATCGCGCTGGGCCGGCACCCGGCCGCGGAACTCGAAGACCAGCCGGTCCAAGCCGTAGTGGTGCGCGGCCCGGATCCCCACCAGCGTGGGGGTGACGGCCTGCTGGGTGGCCTGCGCCGGCACGGCCAGCAGTCCCGTGGCCGAGGCCACCATCGCGGTGGCGATAAGGGGGCGAATCGGGAGCATTATGATCATCTCTTTTCCCCGTGGGTGCTCCTGATTCCAGCGTGAACGTCCCCGCGGCCGGGCGACACCGGCGAATGGCCTTTAGTTTGCGGATTTGGGCCACAAACGGGACGAAATCTCGGGATGCGATCACGAGATACCCGCGATGCGGCGCCTGCCATCCCGCTGTACCCTCACGAGCCATCCCCGGCAACGGCGCCGGTGATCAGTGAGGGCCCCAGATCCCGCCGGGCATGCCAGGCATGTTTCCCCAGGTGCCGTCGAACCAGTCGCTCAGATAGTGCCGCATCTGGAACATCTCGGTGTGCTGGGCATCGCGCACGCCGGCCGCGAACGCCCTTACCTCCCCGTGTTCTGCCTGCCCGCGCATCAGTAGTTGCTGGGACATCATCACCGCCACCATGTGGTGGGGAATCATGTCCTGCAAGAACGCCTCGTCCAGCGCATCGCCCGACAACCGGGACAGATCGCGCATCATCGCCTGGTAGTCGACCACTGTCGAGCGTCCCGGGTACCAGGCGGCCAGCCACGTCTTCATGGTGGCGATCTCGGCGGTCTGGGTCTTCACGATCGAGGCGCCCAGCGCGCGCATCTCCGCCCGGCCCGAGCGCTGCAGTTGCCGGGCCGCGGTGACCGCCTCCTGATGGTGGGCCACCATCTCGGCGAGGTAGTCGAACTCGCTGCCGACGCTAGTGGGGTGCATCCGGCCCATCGGCCACATCCCGCTCATCGGGCCGAAGTCATGTCCGTAGCTCTGCTGCTGCCACCTGGTGGCGTGCGGTGGCTGGGCGTTGCCCGCGGCGACGGCGACGCCGGTCACCACGGCGGTGGCCAACACCGACCCGGCGGCGATCCCCGCGATTACTGACCGTCTCATCTCGACTCCCTGGTTCCAAGACCACTGATGGCGGTCCCTCATCTCCCAGCCTGAACCGGCCCGGCCGGCGAGGGCAGGGCCTTCCGACACCCAAGGCCAGGCCCAACAGCGCTCACGGGCAGGACCAACGTCCCTCGCATGGGGGACCTAGTCCCGGTGAGCAGCCGATGGCCGGCGCGCGAGACTTGAGGTGAGAGCAGAGGAGGTGCGTGATGGCCAGACCCATCGTGGTCGGAGTGGACGGATCCGCACCGGCGACGGCGGCCGTGGAATGGGCCGCCGCAGACGCCCAGCGCAGAGGACTGGGGCTGCGGATCGTACACGTGTGCGAGCAGTGGCTCGGTGAACTCGGGACGGAATTCTGCACCGGAACGCTCGCCGCGGCCGCCGATCGGGCACGGGACCTGACGCACGACGTCGAGGTCACCACGAAGCTGCTGCCCGGGAACGTGATAGACGCCCTGATCGCCGAGTCGGCGTCCGCGGACAGCGTGGTGCTGGGCAGCCGAGGACTCGGCGGGTTCGAAGGGCTGGTGGTCGGCTCCGTCGGCCTGGGCGTCGCCGGGCACGCCGCCGGTCCGGCAGTGATCGTCCGCGGGTCTTCCGTGACGCGGCACGGGCGGGTGGTCGTCGGATATGACGGCTCGGCGCATTCCGAGACCGCCATGCAGTACGCCGTCGAGCAGGCCCGGGCTCGCGAGGTTCCCCTGCACGTCGTCTTCGCCTGGCAGACGCCGGTCTTCTCGGCATATGCGGCCGCATTCAGCAGCTTGCTGGAGGACGCCTACGAGCAGGACATCCGCGCGGCGGCCGAGCGCGTGGTGCCCTGGCGGGAGAAGAACCCGGATGTCGAGATCACCAGCGAGCAGGTGATCGGCCACCCGGCCAGCGTCCTCATCAAGGCAGGCAGCACGGCCGACCTCGTCGTGGTGGGCTCGCGTGGCCTGGGAGGCTTCGCCTGTGCGGTGCTCGGCTCGGTCAGCCACGCGGTGCTGCATCACCTGACCTGTCCGATCGCCGTGGTGCGGCCTCGAACGCAGGTGTGAGGCTCTGGCCTCGTCCGGCCGCGCGTGCCTCTCTTCGGGGCCAGGGCGATGAGCGCCGGCTCCTCACCCGGTACGGGGGCGGCCCTGGACCGCCGCCGCATATTCCGTTTCGTCCAGGGCGAGGCCGAGCTGCGCGAGCGCCGCCGTCAGGGTCGCCGCCCGGTTCCGGCAGGCGCATCCGGGTGTAGAGGTGATCGAGGACGTGCGGCGCGCACATCCGGTCGATGCCCTGGTGGCCGCTTCGGCGCAGGCCGCGCTGGTAGTCGTCGGCTCGCACGGGCGCGGAGGCATCCGCTCGGCGCTGCTCGGCTCGTCGGGCACGGCGTGCTGCACCACGCCCGCTGCACCGTGGCAGTGGTACGGAACTGATGAGGCCGGCCGTACCGTCGCGTAGTGCACGGAAGCTCGCGATCGACGACTCCGAGCGTGTGGGCCGCCTCATCGGGCGTCGGCACGTGGCGCGCACCAGCCGCCCCGGCCTCCTCAGCCACTGGTGGAGCGTCGGATAATGGAGAAAGAGACGAAAGTCCTCGGTGAAAGGGAAGATCTGCTCTGATCTCCTCGCCCGTGTGACAGCGACCATCGAAACATGCGGCAGCTCAGTGCGCTGGACGCGCAGTTTCTCAACTTCGAGACCGCCACCAACGTCGCGAACATCGGCGGACTGGCAGTTCTCGAAACGGACCTGTCCAAAGAGAGCATCCTGCTCAGGCTGTCCGAGCGCATGGCCGGGGTGCCGCAGCTACGGCAACGTCTGGTCCACGTGCCCCTCGGCCTCGACCACCCGTACTGGGCCGACGACGGTGAGGTCGACCTGGAGTATCACGTCCGGGAGCTCGCCCTGCCGGCTCCCGGCGACGATGCGCAGCTGGGCGAGCAGGTGGCCCGCCTGCACGAGCGGCTGTTGGATCGCTCCCGTCCGCTGTGGGAGATGTACCTGATTCACGGCCTGGCCGGAGGCCGGTGCGGCATCTACACCAAGCTCCACCACGCCGCCGTCGACGGGCTGACCGGGGCCGAGGTGCTTGCCGCGCTCATGGACCCCGGCCCTGGAGCGGTCGCATGCGAGCCGGAACCCCCGCCGGAGCTGTGGCACATGCTGGCCAGGAGCGCCTGGCACCTCGCCGCGAACCCCGCGCATCTGCTGAGGTTCGCGGGCGAGGTCCTGCCGGTGCTGGACCAGCTTCCCGGCGTTTCCCGGCTGCCCGGCGCGGGTCGCCTGTCGCGGCTGCTGCGGCGCGGACCCTCGCCTGAACTGCCGGATTTCGCCGCTCCCTACACCCCGCTGAGCGGTCCGGTCTCGTCACATCGCCGCTATGCGTTCGCCGACCTGCCGTTGCATGAGGTCAAACGGGTCAAGAACGCCTTCGGCGTGACGGTGAACGATGTCGTGATGACGCTGGCAGCCTCCGCGTTGCGCCGCTGGCTGATGGCGCACGGGGCGTTGCCGGACGTTCCCCTGGTCGCGGGCGTGCCGTTCTCCCTGCGTGGGCGGACGGGCGCCAATGACGGCAATCAGGTCACCATAATGATCACACAGCTGGCCACCCAGGTGGCCGACGCTCGCCGCAGGCTGGAATTTGTGAACGAGGCGATGCGGCAGATCAAGGAACGCTTCGCGCTGACACCGGCGGGCTGGTTGCGGGAGCTGAGCGAGAGCATGCCCGCCGCGCTGAACGGCGTGGCCGACCGCGCCGCCTTCGAGCTGGTGGGCAGGACCGCGCCACCCATCAACGTGATCGTCTCCAACATTCCCGGCCCGCAGTTTCCGCTGCGGATCGCGGGAGTCACGCTGCTCGCGCACTACCCGGTGTCCGTGGTCACCGACGTGAGCGGCGCCCTGAACATCACGGCCTTCTCCTACAACGGCCGCCTCGATGTCGGAATCATCGCATGCAGGGAGCGGGTCCCCGATGTGTGGGCCTTCCCGCGTTACCTTCGTGAGGCTTTGGACGAGCTAAAGCCCGCCTCCTGACCCGCGGCCCCCTCTCGGCGGCGCATCCCTGTTCTTGATCGCGACATTCGGGGATGCGCTCACACGTGATCAACTGAGGATGGAGAATCGGCGATCCAGATCGAAGATCTTGAGGAGGCGGGCGACGCGTTCGGGGACATGGGACAGGTACAGCCGTCCGCCGACGTCTCGGGCCTTGTCGTCGGCCCGGATGAGCGCCGTAAGTCCTGACGCGTCCATGAACGACACGTTGCCCAGGTCGACCTCGATGATCGGACTCGGGCGGTTCATCGTAGCGATGAGAAGTTCCTCCAGCGGCGGCGCCGTCGCGAGGTCGACCTCTCCACAGACCGTGACCTTCGCCGTGCCGTTTACCGCCTGCTCGAAAAGCTCGACGGGCCTTGTGCACAGGCCCGGCTGGCCAAGCTTCGTGTTCATATCCGCCTCCAGTCGGGTCCTGCCGTAGGGGCGCAGACCGTCTTATCTGGTCGCTCCATGCTGGCGGGTCCCCGATGGTCGCAGTAGGGCCGAAGGTCCCGCCCGTTGACTTCTCAAAGTCCTCTGGGACTGTGGTTGACCAGGGCAAACGTATGAAAGGCAAGGACAACGCCGACGATCGCGCTCGCTGTCGATCACCGTGGTGGGATCAGTGTGCATGGGCGGCGTTGTCCGGGGGTTGGATGGGCCGCCGCGAGCGGGACGGGTGCAGGATCCGGTCGAGGCGGACGGCGGCGTAACCGAGGACCGACAGCGCGGTGACGATCAGCAGGTCGCCCAGGGCCAGCGGTTCGGTGCCGAGCAGTTCCTGGAGCGGCGGCAGGTACAGTCCTGCCAGCTGCAGGACGAGCGCACCGGCGACGGCGAACAGCAGCATGGGATTGGCCAGCGAGCCGGGCCGCGTACGAGAGCCGAGCGCGACACCGAGCTGGGTGGCGCCGAGGGCGAAGAAGGCCATGCTCTGCCATGGGCGTCCGGTCTGGTGGGCCCAGATGGCCACGCCGAGGGTGACAGCGGTGAGGACGACGGCGATCCGGATTATGCGCTGCCACAGCCCCGCGCCCAGGATGCTCTGGCTGGGCGGCCGCGGTGGGCTCGCCATGGCTCCAGGCAGGGCCGGCTCGCCGCCGAGGGCCACACCGGGCAGCCCATGCGTGAGCAGGTTGATCCAGAGGATCTGGGCGGGAAGCAGGGGGAGCGCGAGGCCGGCGAACGGCCCCAGCAACATCACCGCGATCTCGGCTGCTCCGCCGGACAGGCCGTAGATGAGGAACCGGCGGATGTTGGCGTAGACCCGGCGGCCCTCCTCGACGGCCGCGACGACGGTGTCCAGGTTGTCATCGGCGAGCACGAGGTCGGCCGCCTGACGGGCGACTTCGGTGCCGCGTTTGCCCATGGCGACGCCGATGTCGGCGCGTCGTAGTGCCGGGCCGTCGTTGACGCCGTCGCCGATCATCGCGAGGGTCTCGCCACGAGTCCGCAGATCCTGGATGATCTCGAGCTTCTGCCCGGGGGCAGCCCGGGCGTACACGCTGATCTCGGCATGGTCGGGCGTCCCGGGATCCCGGAGGTCCACGACCGGATCATCGGTGGCGATGATGCCCAGATCGGTGGCGATGGCACGAGCGGTCCCGGAGTGATCGCCGGTGATGAGGAGCGGCCTGATGCCGGCTTGTTTGCAGGCGGCGATCGAGGCGACCGCCGCGGCACGCGGCGGATCCAGGATCGCGACCAGTCCGAGCAACGACAACCCGCTCTCCGGCGCTGTTTCCGGAACGGTGTCCAGATCGAGGCTCGCGACGGCGAGGACGCGGTATCCCGCCTGGGCGAGTTGCTCGGCGCGCTCGGCGGCGCGAGTCAGCAGCGCCGGGTCGTCGGCCAGGGCAGGTGGGCGGAGCAGCACTTCGGGCGCGCCTTTACAGATCACCCGGGCATGTCCGCCGGGCAGGCGATGCACGGTGCTCATCCTCTTGCGTTCACTGTCGAAAGGATGTTCGGTCACCCGTGGGAAGCGCTCTTGGAGCTGTTTGCGATCCATGCCGAGCTTGGCCGCGGCGGCGAGCAGGGCCGCCTCGGTGGGGTCTCCCAGCGCCGTCCACTGCCCGTCGAGGTCCTGGGGCGGTGACAATCTGGCGTCGTTGCACAGCACGGTCGCCACCAGCAGGTCGGTGAGGCTCGTGCTGTCGAGGGAGTCGCCGCGCATGATTTCGCCGTCGGGTGCGTATCCGGAGCCGGTGATCGTCGCCTCTCCCGCGGGAGTCCAGACGTACCGGGCGACCATCCGGCCCTCGGTGAGGGTGCCGGTCTTGTCGGTGGCGAGTACGGTCACCGCGCCCAGCGTTTCCACTGCGGGCAGGCTGCGTACGAGAGCGTTGCGCGCGGCCATCCGGCGAGCTCCCAAGGCCAGGCTCAGGGTCACGACCGCGGGCAGGGACTCGGGCACGGCCGCGACCACCAGGCTGATCGCGGTCACCACCATCAACTCGACCGGTTGCCCGCGGACCAGTCCCAGCGCCAGCACCAGCGCGGACAGTGCCACCGCGACGCCCGCCAGCAACCGCCCGACCCCCACCAGGCGGCGCTGCAACGGCGTCAGCCCGGCTCCCTTGACCATCATGGATGCGATCCGGCCGCTCGCGCTCGCCGCCCCCACGGCGGTGACCGTCGCCCGGCCACGTCCCCGCACCACGACGGTGCCCGAGGAGGCCGGATCGTCGACGATCTTGTCTACCGGCACGGACTCTCCCGTCAAAGACGACTCGTCCACGAGCAATGCCGCCGACTCCACCACCGTGGCGTCGGCCACGATGATGTCGCCTTCGGCCAGCACCAGCAGGTCTCCCACGACGACGTCGGCCGCCGGAATCTCCGTCTGGGAGCCGTCGCGGATCACGCGCGCCGTCGGGGCCGTGAGTTGCGACAACGCCGTGATGGCCCGGTCGGCGCGCACCTCCTGCACGACCCCGACGGAGGTGTTGACGATGATCACTAGCATGATCACGGCCGAGTCGGTCCAGTCGCCCGTGGCGACGGTCAACGCCGCCGCCACGAGCAGGACGATGATCAGCGGATCACGAAGCTGGGCGGCGACCCGCCGCCACAACGGAACGGGCGGCTTCTGCGGGAGCAGGTTGGCTCCATCCCGCTCCAGGCGCACCGCCGCCTCCGCAGACGACAATCCGGAGCGTGTGGGAATCACCACGTCTTCCTCCCAGATCCGCGCTCTCGATGATCGGCCGAGGCGCCGCATCGTCTCGCCCACCTGTTTTCGCAGGAAATGAACTCCCCGCCCAGAGACGAAGGTCCCGGCTGTCAGGGCCGGACGGCAGGTACGTGGCAAGTTGGTACTCGTAGGCGCGCGTCTGCGCGTGACTATGGAAGACCTGCACAATCGTTACCCGCGCACCGACCTTCGAGTACGCCTCGGTCATCGTCCCCCGGCGGGCGTCCCGTATTTCGATTCCTCAGAGGCCGTGGATACGGCGGCCGGTGATCTGATGCGGGATTGCGCGGATGTAGAGCTGGCGGTCGCCTCCCGCCCACGGGGTGACGTCGGCGTCGATCACCTTGGCGACCTCGTCCGGTGGCACGTGGTGGGCGGGGCCCTGGATCAGGACGCTCCAGCCCTCTCGCTGGGCCTCGTCGATCCGGTCCACCTCGAAACCGATCTTGATTTCCACTCCTTCCCGTCCGGTACGCAGATCCTGGTCCATGGGGCCGCCCTAGGCGGTGCGGAAGAGACGATGACGCTACCCACGCGCTCTGCATCTAACGGCAGACAGGGCCCTTTGGCCCTGGCGCGACCGACCTCCGGCCCTGCACCCGATGGGCGCCAACGGGTGGGATGAGTGTGACGAAGGAGGACATCATGATCATCGTAGGAGTGGACGGCTCCGTGGCCTCGCGAGCCGCCGTGGAGTGGGCGGCCGGCGACGCCTTTCGGATGTGTGTGCCGCTGCGGATCGTGTACGCAATGGACGCCTCGTGGTACCAGGTCGGCCGATATCCCATCGTCGGTATACCGGACGTGCTGATTCGCGAGGGGCAGCGCATTTTGCGCGAGGCGGCGGCTCTCGTCCACGAGCGTCAGCCCGCTGTGGAGGTCACGACGCAGGAAGTCGAGGGCACGCCCACAGCGGTCCTGCGCGAGCAGTCCAAGGACGCCACCGAGATCGTGGTGGGCAGCCGCGGGCTCGGCGGGTTCGCCGGCGCGCTGCTGGGCTCGGTCAGCACCCATGTGGCCGGGCACGCCCACTGCCCCGTCGTGGTGGTGCGCGGCGAGCACCGGCCGGTGGAGGGGGAGGTCGTCGTCGGCGTGGACGACTCACCAGAATGCGAGCCCGCGCTCGCCTACGCCTTCCAGCAGGCGAAGCTGCGAGGAGCCACGCTGCGGGTGCTGCACGCCTGGCAACTGCCGGTGCACGCCTTCGCTCCAGAGACCGCCTACGACATGGACGAGGTCCGCACGGCGCAGCACCAGGTCATCCGCGACCGGCTGGAAGCCCTCAGCAAGAACTATCCGCAGGTGACGATCGTCGAGGACGTCCCCTCAGCGCACCCTGTGGACGCGCTCACCGAGGCGTCCGGGCGGGCGGACCTGCTGGTGGTGGGCTCGCACGGGCGCGGCGCCATGGGCTCGATGCTGATCGATTCGGTCAGCCGAGGCGTCCTGCATCACTCGGACTGCCCGGTGGCGGTGGTGCGCCCTTAGGTCCTTGCCGGCCGGAGTCCGGCCGGCAAGGACCTAAGACCTCGGCATCGGGGACGTTCGCCGCTGCCGGGCGAGGCCGCCGAGGAGGAGCGTGAAAGTGCGAGTGAAAGTGAGGTGGGACATCATGTCGATCGAAGTCAAGGACGTCATGGGCCGTGTGGCCATCGCGGTGCTGGAGAATGCGTCGTTCGCCGACATCGTGGCCGCCATGAAGCGATACGCGGTGGGTGCGGTCACCGTGATCGACGTCGACCGCCGTCCGGTGGGCGTGGTGTCGGAGGACGACCTGCTGCTCAAGGAGAGCAACCCGGTACGGCACAGCGTGTCGATGTTCGAGTCCGCCAGGCGGCGGCGCGAGCACCAGAAGGCGGCGGGGGTTACGGCGGCACAGCTCATGACCTCTCCGGCGATCACCGTCACGCCGGGCACTCCGGTACGCGACGCGGCCCGGCTGATGCACGGCAAGCGCATCAAGCAGCTGCCCGTGATCGACCCGGTGACCGGGCGGGTCACCGGCACCTTGCACCAGCGCGACGTGCTGCGGGTCTTCGCCCGGCCGGCCGCCGAGCTGGAAGCGGAGGTCAGAGCCCTGCTCCCGGATCCCGAGGCATTCACGGTCGAGATCGACCGGGGCATCGTGAAGATCAGCGGCCGCGTGCAGCGGCGATCTCAGGCCATCGCGCTCATGGAGGCGGTCCGTGCCGTTGAGGGCGTCGTCGACGTGGAGGGCGAGGTCGCCTGCGACAGGGATGACATCATCATCGTCCCTCCGCTGATGTAAGGGATGGTCATGGACGCGGCATGGCGGATCGAGGTGCACGGAACCGTACAGGGCGTCGGTTTCCGACCGTTCGTCCACCGACTGGCGACCGGGATCGGAATCCGTGGGCATGTCCGGAACGCCGGCGGGCACGTGGTCATCTCCGCGACGGGCCCTCCAGCCCGTTTGGAGGCGTTCATCGCCGGTCTCAAGACCGACAGGCCCGAGGCGGCGCGCATCCGGGACGTGCTCGTCACTCCAGGTGCGCCTGGCGGGGATGTGACCGGGTTCGAGATCGTGGAGAGCGAGACCGCGTCCGGCGTCTCGCGCGAGATCCCGCCGGACCTGGCCACCTGTGGCGAATGCCTGCGCGAACTGTTCGATCCTGCCAACCGACGCTACCGCTATCCGTTCATCAACTGTACGGCCTGCGGCCCCAGAGCGACCATTATCGAGAGCCTGCCGTACGATCGGGTACGCACGTCGATGCGCGGCTTTCAGATGTGCGCGGCTTGCGCCGCCGAATACCACGACCCGACGGACCGGCGCTTCCACGCCGAACCGATCGCCTGCGCGTCCTGCGGCCCCCGGCTGCGTTTCCCGTCCATGACGGGGGAAGCGGCGGTGGACGTCGTCGCGGGCGGCGGGGTGATCGCGATCAAAGGGCTCGGTGGCTTCCAGCTCGTATGCGATGCCATCAACGACGAACCCATCTCCCGGGTGCGGGAGATCAAGGCACGCGACGCCAAGCCGCTGGCGGTCATGGTGCGGGACACGGTCACTGCCGGCGCGCTGGCCGACCTCGCCGAGACCGATCGTCTTCTCGCCCCCGTCCGCGCCCATCGTGCTGGGCCCACGGCGGCACGGCGTGCTGTCGCCCGGCGTGTGCCATGGGATGCCTAGCGCGGGCCGCCTGTTCGATGCGGCCGCCGCGCTGCTGGGCCTGTGCGACGTGAACGGCTTCGAGGGAGAGGCCGCGATGCGCCTGGAGCAGGCCGCTGTAGCGTTTCCCGGGTCCGAGCCGCTGGCCTGGCGGCTGGAGCGGCGGGACGCGTTGTGGGTGTACGACGGCGTGGCCACGCTGCGGCATCTGCTGGAGGCCAAGGCGGACGGCGAGCACGTCGGCCGGATCGCCGCCGCCTTCCATGCCACCATCGCGGCGGTCACCGTGTTGCTGTGTGAGCGCGCCGCCGCTGAACACGATGTCACCCAGGTCTGCCTGTCGGGCCGCATCGTCCGGGTCGGATCACCGTGCGCACTTGGTCGGCTCCAGCAGGATGGTCGATATGCTCGTGGGCGAGCAACTGCCGCGCATCTGCTGAGCGCGAGCCGGCCGCGCCCGCCCATGGGAAAGGTGCCTGTATGGCCGACCAGAGGTTGCGGCGCAAGCCGTACGACAAGGAGCTCTTTCGCCTGCAGGCCGAATTGGTGAAGCTACAGGAGTGGGTGAAGGTCGAGAAACAGCGAGTGGTGGTGATTTTCGAGGGGCGTGACGCCGCCGGCAAGGGAAGCACCATCAAGCGGGTCACCGAATACCTCAACCCCCGGGTGGCCAGGATCGTCGCGCTGCCCGCGCCCACCGAGCGGGAGCGCACGCAATGGTACTTCCAGCGGTATGTAGAGCGCCTGCCCGCTGCCGGGGAGATCGTGCTGTTCGACCGCAGCTGGTACAACCGGGCCGGGGTGGAGCGGGTGATGGGGTTCTGCACGCAGGAGGAGTACGCGCGCTTCCTGCACCAGTGCCCGATCTTCGAGCGGTTGCTGGTGGAGGACGGGATCCTGCTGCGCAAGTACTGGTTCTCCGTCGATGACGCCGAGCAGGAGCGGCGTTTTCGCGCTCGGCTGGAGGATCCCATGCGGCAGTGGAAACTGTCGGAGATGGACCTGGAGTCGATCACGCGGTGGGAGGAGTACTCGCGGGCCAAGGACGAGATGCTGATCCACACCCACATTCCGGAAGCACCCTGGTACGACGTGGAGAGCCAGGACAAGCGGCGTGCCAGGATCAACATGATCTCCCACTTGCTGTCCACGATCCCGTACCGGGAGGTGCAGCGCACTCCGCTGGAGATCCCGAAGCGACCACCGTCTACCGGCTATCGCCGCCCGCCTCGCCTGGAAACGCACGTGCCTGACGTGGCCGCGGGGCTCGCTCGCGGGTGAACGCCACCGCCGCGAGAAACCTCCGCCTCAGCCCCTGACCTGCTCGTGATGGAGGGGCCACGAGTCCTAGAGCGGGCGGTCGCCGGCAGTGTCGTGGCGGTCAGGCCTGAGCGAGCTCCATGACTGGCCGGCGCGGGCTACGCGCCACATACGGCCCGTACCCCAGCCTGATGATCATCTGCGGGTGGCCGCGCCGGTGGTGCGGGTCCCTGCGGTGGCGCATGTCGCGAAGGTCGAGCGGCTGGTTCAGGAACGACGCCGACAGTCCGTACTTGGTGGCGACCAGCAGCACCCGCTGCAGCGCCTGTCCTGCACGCAGCCAGTCGACGGGTCCGTCGCCCATCGTGGTCAGCACCGCGAGCTGCGGCCGCGCCTCGAAGCGGGATTCGCCGTCCTGGCGCCCGAAGTCCCTGACCGGTGACGGATCCCGCAGGGCATGGGGCCCGTGCACGTAGCCCGGCACGCCGTCGTAACGCGCTCCCGGCATCGTCCAGGCGGCCAGCTCGGCCCGGTAGTCGTGGTCACGGGCGAGCTCGTCCTCGGCGAGGGCGGCGTAGCCGAGGGTGTCCAGCGTGCCGTGGCGGTCGAGCCAGGCCAGGCCCGCGCCCTCGCGGGCGGCGGCGAGCCGCAGTTCGGCCATGACCTCGTGCGGGATCCGCCGGTCGAAGAAGGGCAGGCGGCTGGTGCGTCGCACCGGGATGAGGTCGTACAGCTCCCGCTGGCCGGCAGAGACGGGCAGCGTCGCGCCTACGCGTACGGCGGCCAGGAGATCAGGTTCTTGTCCAGGATCGGGCAGGAGGAACACCATCGGCCGCCGCCCAGAGGTCCGGACCGCCAGCCGCAGGTTGAACAGGGCCGCACCACAGCTGACGTGCTGGCTGCGCCCGCGCGGGTCGCTCACCCGCAGCCGCCGGTCACGGTCGGCGTGCAGCTCGACGCAATCTTCGCGGGCCACGTGGAAGCGCCACGGCTGGGTGTTGAGCACCGAAGGCGCCTGACCGGCCGCCGCCAGCAGCCGCCGGACGCCGAGCCCGGTGGCGAGTTGAGTGGACATGATGCACCTCCTGCCACCCACGTTTCCGCACCGATCCGCGACGCCGACAGTGCCGGATGGCCCCGCCTCGCTGCCGAAAGCCCCTGCCCAGCGCGGTCACGCACGCTTCATGCCGGGTCGCCGTGGTGAACACCTGAGCGCCCCGGGATGCGGGGGTTCATGATTCGCGCCAGTCGGTTCGCGGCCGCGCCTTGCGGCACGACGGCAGCGAGCTCGGCTGTGGCCGAAGGTCCCTACCCGCAGGGTCTTTCGGCGCTACGACTCCTGCGGTCAGTAGCGCGTGGAGACCACGTTCCTGCCCGATGACCCTCGCTCCGCCCTCATCAGCGCTGCGGAGAACGCCGAGTTGCTGGAGTTCGCCTTCGCGGAGGCTCGGCTTCGGGGAGCGCGGCTGCGTGCCGTGCACGCGAGAACCTATCCCCGGCCGGTCAGGTTCGACCCCACGGAGGTCGACGGGGTGCGCGTGCTCAAGGACACGCTCGCCACGCTGGGCGAGCGGTACCCCGAGGTGACCGCCGGCCAGGACGTGGAGCTCGCCAAGTGCATCTAGGCCGGGGCCCGCGCCGCCCGTCTGATCGAGCAAGGGACGCGGAGCCCGGGCTTCAGGCCGTGATGCCGATCCCCTGCCTACGGCATCGCTGCCAGGGAAAGTTCGCAGGAACGGAAGTCCATCGGATGCCCGGCCTTCGGTCTAGGGCGCGCGTCCGCGCCAAGATGTGCCGAAGGTCCCGGCGCCGCAGGACATACGGCTCTGCAGGCGAAGCCGCAAATCGGGTGTTCTGGAATCAGCAAGGGAACAGCAACCCGCTCCCCACGGAGGACCGTCATGGCCACCGCATACGCCAAGCCTGTCATGCACAACGACACCACGACCGCCGCGCGCCGTCCCGTCGACTATGTCTGGGCGATCGCCCGGATCTCGATCGGCTGGGTCTTCCTGTGGGCATTCCTGGACAAGACCTTCGGCTGGGGCTTCGCCACCCCGGCCAACCGCGCCTGGATCGAAGGCGGAAGCCCCACGACCGGCTTCCTCAAGGGCACCGGCGAGAACGCGCTCGGCGGGTTCTTCAGCGCGCTGGCCGGGCAGGCATGGGTGGACTGGCTGTTCATGGCCGGCCTGCTCGGCATCGGCCTGGCGCTGGTCCTGGGCGTCGGCACCCGGATCGCCGCCGTCACCGGCACCCTGATGCTGGTCCTGATGTGGGCGGCCGAGCTGCCCCTGGCAAACAACCCGTTCATGGACGACCACATCATCTACTCGATCGTCCTCGTCGGCCTCGCCCTCGCCAACGCCGGCACCACGCTCGGGCTGGGCAAGCTGCCGATCGTGCAGCGCAACGCCTGGCTGAAGTAGTGCCGACGATCGCGCGCCCACCCCGGACGCCCCGGGGCGGGCGTCGCGCCGTCCGGGTGCCAAACTGATCGGTATGTCCGAGAGCGAGCGCCGTGCCCTGATGCCCCAGATGCGGCTCGATGAGCTGCTGGCCGAGCTGCAGACCAGGCTGAACGCCGTGATGGCCACGCGCGATCGAGTGCACGCCCTGCTCGAGGCCGTCGTGTCCGTCGGCAGCGACCTGGACCTGGAGACGGTGCTGCGGCGCATCGTGGAGACCGCCACCAAGCTCGTGGACGCCGGATACGGGGCGCTGGGCGTGGTGGGAGAGGACCAGACGCTCATCCAGTTCATCCCGGTCGGGCTGAGCGAAGAGGAGATCGCCAGAATCGAGCACTGGCCGCACGGGCTCGGCCTGCTCGGCCTGCTGATCAAGGATGCCAGGCCGCTGAGGCTCGGCAGGATCTCCGATCATCCGGAGTCGTACGGCTTCCCCCCCGGCCATCCGCCGATGGGCACCTTCCTCGGCGTCCCGGTACGGGTGCGCGACGAGGTGTTCGGCAACCTGTACCTGACCGAGAAGCGCGGCGGTGGAGAGTTCGACGAGGAAGACGAAGCCGTCGTCATCGCGCTGGCGAGCGCGGCCGGCGTCGCGGTGGAGAACGCGCGCCTGTTCGAGGAGTCCCGGCGGCGCGAGACCTGGCTGCAGGCATCCTCGGAGATCACCACGCGTCTGCTGTCCGGTGCCGACCCTCGCCAGGTGCTCACCACGATGGCGGCCCACGCACGCCAGATGTGCGACGCTGATGCGGTCCAGGTGCTGCTGCCGGAGCCGTCGGGACAGTCGCTGACCGTCGACGTGGCAGAGGGTGAAGGGGTGGCCGAGCTGTTGGGGACGACGGTCGAAATCTCGGCCACGCTGGCCGGCGAGGTGTTCACCCGAGGCGAGCCAAGGTCGGAGAGGGATCTGCAGAACCTCCCCAACCTTGACTCGCCGCTGCGGCGGCTGGGCTACGGGCCCGGGCTCATAGTGCCGCTGGGTACGACGCCGACGGTGCGCGGAGTGCTCACGCTGGCCAAGAGGAGCGGGCGGCTGCCGTTCAGCAGGGCGGACCAGCAGATGCTCGAGTCGTTCGCGGGCCAGGCCGCGGTTGCGCTGGAGCTGGCCGAGGCCCGCCGCGACGCCGAGCGGCTCGGCCTGCTGGAGGACCGCGATCGGATCGCCAAGGACCTGCACGATGTCGTCATCCAGCGGTTGTTCGCGACCGCGATGACGCTGATGAGCACGGTACGGCTGGTGGAGCGGCCGGAGGCGGCCAAGCGGGTGCAGCACGCGATCGACGAGTTGGACGAGACGATCCGGCAGATCCGCTCCTCTATCTTCGCCTTGCAGACTCCGCGGGAGGACGCTGCGCCGAGCCTGCGTACGCAGATCGTCGACCTGGTGGAGGGCGCGGGCGCGCACCTGGGCTTCATGCCGGGCCTGCGCATGGAGGGCCAGATCGACACCCTGGTGCCCGACCCTGTGGCCGAGCACCTGCTGGCCGTCCTGCGCGAAGCCCTGTCCAACGTGGTACGGCACTCCCGCGCCACCCGCGCAGGGGTCTCGGTCGAGGTCGCGAACCAGCACCTCACCCTCGTGGTCACCGACAACGGCCTCGGCGTGGGAGAGAAGGGTCGCCGCAGCGGCCTGCGCAACATCGAAGAACGGGCCGGCCGCCTGGGCGGCACCGCGCAAGTAGAGGCCGCGGAGGAGGGCGGGACCCGGTTGCGCTGGCACGTCCCCTTTTGACATCCTCCTCCGCCTGAAGGCCGGGAACTCCGACCCATCCCTGCACCAAGGAGCGGACGGGTTGAGGTTGGCGGCGTATCCGCAGGGTCGACACGGACGACCGTGGAGTTCTGGATGCCCGCCGTGCCGCGCCGCCTGTCATGAGATGATCGAGAGGGCCTGACGGGCGATCTCCCACTCCTCGTTCGTCGGGATGACCAGCACCGACACCTCGGCGCCGGGTGGGGAGACGGCCCGTTCGCCGGCTGGGCCCGCCTCGTTGAGCGCCGGGTCCACGGTGATGCCGAGCCGGTCGAGGCCGGCCAGGGCGGCGGCGCGGGTGGCGGTGTCGTGCTCGCCCACGCCGCCGGTGAACACGATCGCGTCCACCTGGCCGAGCAGCGCGTAGTAGGCGCCGACGTACTTACGGATACGCCGGGTGTAGATCTCCAGGGCCAGCCGGGCCACGTCGTCGTCGCGTCCGCGTGCTTCGCGCATGTCGCGACTGCCGGTCAGGGCGAGCAGCCCGCTCTGGTGGGTGAGCGCGTGCTCGACCTGCTGGGCGTCGATGCCGTCCATCCGGGCGAGGTAGCCGGCGAGGGCAGGGTCGACGTCGCCGGAGCGGGTGCCCATGACCAGCCCTTCCAAGGGGGTCATACCCATGGAGGTGTCGACGCTGCGGCCGCCGGAGATCGCGCTGGCGCTGGCGCCGTTGCCCAGGTGCAGCACGATCAGGTTGAGCCCGGCGAGGTCGCGGCCCAGGAAGGCGGCGGCGCGGCGGGAGACGTAGGCGCAGGAGGTGCCGTGGAAGCCAAAACGCCGCACGCCGAGCCGCTCGCGCCAGTCGCGCGGCACGGCGTAGGTGTAGGCCTCGGGCGGCAGCGTGCGGTGGAAGGCGGTGTCGAACACGGCCACCTGCGGCACATTGGGGAATGTTTTGCGCGCGACCTTGATCCCGGTCAGGTTGACCGGGTTGTGCAGGGGAGCGAGCGGCGCCAGTTCGTCGATGGCGGTGATGACCTCGTCGTCGATGAGCACAGCTTCGGTGAAACGAGTGCCGCCGTGTACAACGCGGTGCCCGACCGCGACGGGGTCCAGGTCGGGTCCCGCCGCGGCGAATGCCTCCATCATCGCGTCGAGCCCTTCGCCGTGTCCGGGGAAGGGCTGGTCCCTCACGTATGGCGGCTGGTCGCGGGTCCGGTGTGTGAGCCGTCCGGTCGCCTCGCCGATGCGTTCGATCAGGCCGCGGGCCGGGCGTTCGCGGGTCTCGACGTCGATGAGCTCGTACTTGATCGACGAGGATCCCGTGTTCAGGACGAGAATGCGGCCGGCCATGTCCACGAGCTTATTTCCGCGGGGTCTTCGCCGTGCTCGCGGGTGTGGGCGCGGGCCTGGAGGCGGGTGTCGGTCATCTGCTGGCGCAGGTGGGCGGCGGTGGTGCCGAGGCCGGGGACGCGGTCGATGACGTCCATGACCAGGTGGTAGCGGTCGATGTCGTTGAGCATGGCCATGTCGAAAGGCGTGGTGGTGGTGCCTTCCTCCTTGTAGCCGCGGACGTGGAGGTTGTGGTGGCCGTGCCGTCGGTAGGTGAGGCGGTGGATCAGCCACGGGTAGCCGTGGAAGTTGAAGATGATCGGCTTGTCGGTGGTGAACAGGGTGTCGAACTCGGCGTCGGGCATGCCGTGCGGGTGCTCCGACGGTGGCTGCAGCCGCATCAGGTCCACCACGTTGATGACCCGCACCTTCAGGTGCGGCAGATGCTCGCGCAGGATGGCGGCTGCGGCGAGGGTCTCCAGGGTGGGCACGTCGCCGGCGCAGGCCAGCACCACGTCGGGTTCGGCGCCGGAGTCGGTGGAGGCCCAGGGCAGGATGCCCAGCCCGCGGGTGCAGTGGGCGATGGCCTCGTCCATGGTGAACAGGTCGAGCACCGGCTGCTTGCCCGCGACGATCACGTTGACGTAGTCGCGCGAGCGCAGGCAGTGGTCGCCGACCGAGAGCAGGGTGTTGGCGTCTGGCGGCAGGTAGACGCGTACGACCTCGGCCTTCTTGTTGACCACCACGTCGAGGAAGCCGGGGTCCTGGTGGCTGAAGCCGTTGTGGTCCTGGCGCCACACGTGGGAGGACAGCAGGTAGTTGAGTGAGGCGACCGGCCGCCGCCACGGAATCTTCTTCGATGCCTGCAGCCATTTGGCGTGCTGGTTGAACATGGCGTCGATGATGTGGATGAAGGCTTCGTAGCAGTTGAACAGCCCGTGGCGGCCGGTCAGCAGGTAGCCCTCCAGCCAGCCCTGGCACAGGTGCTCCGACAGGATCTCCATCACCCGCCCGCCGGCGGCCAGGTGCTCATCGGTCGGCTCGACGGCGGCGTTCCAGGCTCGGGTGGTGGTCTCGAAGACGGCCTGCAGGCGGTTGGAGGCGGTTTCGTCCGGGCCCATCAGCCGGAAGCTGTGCGGGTTGGCGGCGATCACGTCGCGCAGGAGCGCGCCCAGGGCCCGGGTGGGCTCGCTGACCTGGCTCGCGGGCGCTTTGACCTCGATCGCGTAGTCGCGAAAGTCCGGCAGCGCCAGCGGGCGCAGCAGTTCGCCGCCGTTGGCGTGCGGGCTGGCGCTCATCCGCAGCGGCCCTTCCGGCACCGTCTGCAAGATCTGCGGGACCGGGCGACCGTCGGCGTCGAACAGCTCCTCGGGACGGTAGGAGCGCATCCACTCCTCCAGCATGGCCAGGTGCTCGGGGTTGTCGCGGACGCCGGACAGCGGCACCTGATGCGCCCGCCACGTGCCTTCCACCGGCCGGCCGTCCACTTCGCGTGGGCCGGTCCAGCCCTTCGGCGTGCGCAGGATGATCACGGGGAGTCTGGTGGCGCGGCCGTCCTTGTAGGCGGTGATCTGGTCGAACACCTCATCCAGCGTCCGCGCCATCTGCTCGTGGTCGGGGCCGACGATGTGCGGGCGGTAGCCGTACCCCTCCATGAGCTTGACCAACTCCGCCTCGGGGATGCGAGCGAGCACGGTCGGGTTGGCGATCTTGTACCCGTTCAGGTGCAGGATCGGCAGCACCACACCGTCGCGGTAGGGGTCGAGCAGCTTGTTGGAGTGCCAGCTGGCGGCCAGCGGTCCGGTCTCGGCCTCGCCGTCACCGACGATGCACGCCACCACCAGCTTGGGATTGTCGAAGGCCGCCCCATAAGCGTGCGCGAGCGAATACCCGAGTTCGCCGCCCTCGTGGATGGAGCCGGGCGTCTCCGGCGCGACATGGCTCGGGATGCCGCCGGGGAAGGAGAACTGGCGAAACAGCCGCCGCATCCCCACCGCGTCCTGGGACACCTCGGGGTACTTCTCGGAGTAGGAGCCCTCCAGCCAGGCATGGGCGACCGCGGCCGGGCCGCCGTGGCCGGGACCCGCGATGTAGATCATGTCCTGCCGGCGTTCGGCGATGATCCGATTGAGGTGGGCGAAACAGAAGTTCAGGCCCGGTGTGGTGCCCCAGTGGCCGAGCAAGCGCGGTTTGACGTGCTCGGGCCGCAGCGGCTCGGTCAGCAACGGATTGTCGAGGAGGTAGATCTGTCCGACGGACAGGTAGTTCGCGGCACGCCAGTACGCATCGATTCTTTGCATGGGTGTCATAGGTCCGAATATCTCGGACCTACTGCGATGGGCCTAGGGACCTTGGTCCCGACCCCGCAGGGCACATGGTTCCGGATTCCCCGACGCAGCTGTTTGTGGCCAGGGGCCCGCACGCGAGAATGGCGGTTCCGGGGCCGCGCTCGGCGCTCGGCGCGATGAACAGATTGAAACTTCGCGTGGGGGAGGCCGGGGTCCAGCGGCACGCCGACATCCAGCAGCCACTCCAGCGCGGCGGCCAGGACCAGATCGCCCGATTGCCTCGGTGACGTCCGATCCAGGACCAAGGTCCACAGGGTTGGGACCTTCGGCCCGAGTGTGGGTGCGGCGGTGTGCTCCACGCTGGACGCCGAGCGTCGGTGAGAGGCATCCGGCCAGGGCCGAGCGCCGTTCAGGAATGGTGACGACGCATTGGTCGCGCGTGGCGCTCGATCTTTCGTCCAGCGAGGAAAACGAGACCATGAGCACCGAGGCACGCATCAAGTCCCACCAGCTACGCAACGCCCGGGCCGCCGCCGAGCGGCGCAGGCAGAAGCGCACCCGCCTGATCGCCGCCGGCGGCGGGCTGATCATCGTGGGACTGCTGATCGCCATCGTGATCAGCTTGATCAACGCGGCGGGTAACGACAGCTCCCCGGCGGCGCAGGGCGGCAAGGCCCCGGCGATCGCGACGGCCGGCGGGGCGCTGGCCCTGGGCAACGGGGCCGCGCCGGTGAAGCTCGAGGTCTACCTCGACTACATGTGCCCGTACTGCGGGCGCTTCGAGCAGGCCAACAGCGGCGAGCTGGACAAGATGGTGGCGGACGGAACGGTGCGGCTGGAGCTGTACCCGCTGTCCTTCCTGGACCAGGCGTCCAGCGGCGCGAAGTACTCCACGCGGGCGGCCAACGCCGTCGCCACCGTCGCAGACCGGGCACCCGACAAAGTTCTGGCGCTCAACACGGCGCTGTTCGCCAACCAGCCCGAGGAGGGCAGCCGCGGCCTGTCCGACGACGAGATCGCCACGCTGGCCCGTAATGCCGGGGTCCCGGCGGGCGTGGTGGACGCCTTCACCGGCCGCAGCTTCGAGCCGTGGATCGCGACCTCGACCAAGGCCGTGTTCAACACGGGGATCTCGGGCACGCCGACCGTGAAGATCAACGGCAAGGTGTTCGAGGGGGATCTCTACACGGCGGGCCCGCTGACGGCGGCCGTGACCGCGGCCAAGGGCCAGTAGTGGTGCCGGTCGTGCCTACGGTCCTTCCTCGCCTGCATGCGCTCCGGCACTCCAACACCTGGATCTTCGGAACCATGCTGTTCTCGGCGTGCCTGAGCCTGACCGCGTCCTTCGTGCTGTCGATCGACGCGGTGCGCCTGGCGGCCGACCCGGGCGCGGATCTGTCCTGCAACATCAACAGCGTCGTCAGCTGCGGCACGGTCGGCAGCTCCTGGCAGGCGCACCTGTTCGGCTTCCCGAACGCCTTCCTGGGACTGGTGGCCGAACCGGTCGTGATCACGATCGCGGTGGCGAGCCTGGGCCGGGTGCGGTTCCCGCGCTGGTTCATGTTCGCCGCGCAGGTGGTCTACACGCTCGGCCTGATCTTCGCGTACTGGCTGTTCTACCAGTCCATGTACGTGATCGGCGCACTGTGCCCGTGGTGTCTGCTGGTGACCGTGTCCACGACGCTGGTGTGGTCGACCCTGACGCACGTGAACGTTCGCGACGGCAACCTGTTCCTGCCCCGGCGCGTGCAGACCGCACTGACCAGGGTCATCCACGCCGACCTGGACGCCATGGCCGTCACGATCTGGATCCTGATCCTGATCCTGGCCGTCGTGCTCAAATACGGCTGGACGCTGTTCGGCTAGCGTTGCCGGCATCCCGCGCGAGCGGGGCAGGAAAGGGGGACGATGACGATCACCCGGATCAGCGAGCCGGAGCCGGTGGTCGCCGGCTCGCTGCGTCGCGTCGTGGGCGGCGCGCTCACTGACCGCTTCGGCGGCAGGGTGACGGTCCCGCTGATCTCGGCCGCCATCGTCCCCGTTCTGCGCATCGGCGTGGCCCTTGGCCTGCCGGCCGCGACGTCGGCCCCGGCCGTGACGATCGTCCGCCTGACGGCCTCACACGAGGCGACCCGTGGAGGTGGAGCGGCGTGATGACGTGGTGGTCGGTGGTCCGGTTCCTGCACGTCCTGTCCGCGGCATTGTGGGTCGGCGGGCAGCTCACGGTGTCGCTGGTGGTCCTGCCCCTGGCCCGCCGCCTCCTGGACGAGCGGCGGCGAGCCGAGGTGCTGACCGCGGTCGGCCGCCGCTTCGGGATCTTCACCGCAGCGGTGTTCCTGCCCGTCCAGCTCGCCACCGGCGTGGCCATCGCCTGGCACAAGGGCGTCACCTGGGCCTCGCTCGCCGACCCCGGCTATGGCCGGATCCTGGCCGCGAAGCTGGTGCTGTTCTGCGCGGTCATGGCCGCCGCCGGGCTGCATGGGTGGGCCACCGGCGCGGCCCGTCCCAGGCTGGCTCGGGCCATGGCGGTGGCCTCTCTGGTGGGGTCACTCGGCGTCGTCCTGCTGGCCACCACCCTGCCTGCGACCTGAACCTGTCTCCTGCGGGGCGCATGGGTTCGGCGACAACACCGATGCCCGAGCGCGACGCCGGCACGCGCGTCGTGCTCACGGTCACGGACGCGGCGCCGGCCTGGGGGAGAATGGAGCGCTACAGCGGCAGAGACACCCATGCGGGCCGCACCAGGCGCTCCTCAATCGACGGCTCACCAGGCGCCCCGAAGGGACTCTGCGGGGTTCAGGCCGGGAAACGGTCCATCGGACGCGATTCAAGGGACTTTGGTCCCTGCCGTGATCACGGCGAGGCGCGGGATCTTCATTGCATGTCCGCTGTTACCCCTGTGCCGGGGATGTCCCGGTGACCGAAATCGGCGCGATCCCGGTGCCCTCTGACGCAGGATCGCTCGCCGCCCGGGAGCTTCCGTTCGCGACGCCCGGCGGCGTGAGCAGGCTGGTGCACGCCGCCGCCGCGGCACCGTCGGTGCACAACACCCAGCCGTGGCGCTTCCGCCGTGTCGACGACGCGACCATGGAGCTGTATGCCGACCTCGACCGGCTGCTGACCGTCATCGACCCGATGGGACGCGGGCTCGGCATCAGCTGCGGGGCCGCGCTGTTCAACCTGCGGCTGGCGGTCCGGATGTCCGGGCACGACGCCCACGTCACGGCGCTGCCCGACCCGGCCGCCCGCCCCGACCTGCTGGCCACCGTGCACGCCGCCCCGGGCGACCCGCCCGACCAGGACGAGCGGCTGCTGCATGACATGATCCCGCACCGGCGTACCAACCGCTTCCCGTTCGACGGCCGCCAGCTGCCCAGGGAGGTCTTCGTCGACCTGGTGCACGCCGCGCACGCGGAGGGCGCCACGCTGGTCCTGGTCAAGGGGCGGACGGCGCGGCGTGTGCTCGACATGATCGGCACGGCCGAGAACACGCTGGCCGCCGAGGAGTCCTACCGCGTCGAGCTGGCCTGCTGGACGGATCCGAGCCGGCGCTTCGACGGCGTGCCCGAGCACGCTTTCGGCCCCCGCCCGCGAAACGGGGAGCTGCCCATGCGGGACTTCGGCCTGGACGGCGTGCGGTCGAGCGCCGACTTCGAGGCCGATCCGCAGCTCGCGGCCCTGTTCACCAGGGGTGACGGGCCGCTCGACTGGCTGCGTGCCGGACAGGCACTGCAGCGGGTGCTGCTCGCCGCGACCGCGCAGGGTGTGTCGGCGTCGATGTTCAGCCAGCCGCTCGACCTGCGCCCGGCGCAGCACCGCGGCGACCAGGCCGGGCCGTTGGGTCATGTGCAGATGCTGGTCAGGTTCGGGTATGGCTCACCTGTCCCGCGCGTGCCGCGCCGTTCCGTGTTCGAGGTGCTCGACCCGGTGGAGGTCCCGCGTGTATGAGTCGCCGCGTCCTGTGCTGATCCAGGGCGGGATGGGGGT
>NZ_VCJS01000497.1 GCF_005893125.1 Nonomuraea basaltis
CCACCCCCACCGCACGCCGGCCACCACCCGCCAGCCGCCCATCCGGCTTACGCGCGAACGCCAGCAAGATCGCATCCACGTCCTCGCCCGTCAGATCGTCCAGCACGACCCCCGCACCGGCCAACTCCACCAGCGTCGCCACATCCCGCGCATACACCTCCGCCGTCGACGGCGACAACGCCCCCGTCAACGTCTTGGCCCGCACCAGCTCCACATAACGATCCGCCGCCTCCGCCACCGTCAACCGGTCGAGCTCCGCAGGCCGCACCGGCCCACCCCTTTCCGCCAGCCCAGGACACGATCCACCACCGACCGTAACCCAGCCCCCCGACGAAAACTCAGATGTCGCGGAACGTCTCGATGCGCGCCCCCAACGCATTCAGCCGCTCAGCCAGATCCTCATACCCCCGGTTGATCACATACACGTTCCGCAGCACCGACGTCCCCTCACCCGCCATCATCGCCAGCAGCACCACCACCGCCGGCCGCAGCGCCGGCGGGCACATCATCTCCGCGCTACGCCACCGCGTCGGACCCTCCACCAGCACCCGATGCGGATCCAGCAGCTTCACCGACGCCCCCAGCCGCGTCAGCTCCGTCAAATAGATCGCCCGGTTGTCGTACACCCAGTCATGGATCAGCGTCGACCCCTGCGCCGAAGCCGCGATCGCCGCGAAGAACGGCACATTGTCGATGTTCAGCCCAGGAAACGGCATCGGATGAATCTTGTCGATGGGGGAGACCAGCTTCGACGGCCGCACCGTCAGATCCACCAGCCGCGTCCGCCCATTCGCCGCCGGATACTCCAGGCCCCGATCATGATCCAGCCCCATCTCCTCCAGCACCGCCAGCTCGATCTCCAGGAACTCCACCGGCACCCGGCAGATCGTCAGCTCCGACGACGTCACCACCGCCGCCGCCAGCAGGCTCATCGCCTCCACCGGATCCTCAGAGGGGGAGTAGTCCACATCCCGCTCGATGAACGGCACCCCATGCACCGTCAGCGTCGTCGTGCCGACCCCCTCCACCCGAACCCCGAGCTGCTCCAGGAAGAAACACAGATCCTGCACCATGTAATTGGACGACGCATTGCGGATCACCGTCACCCCGTCATGCCGCGCCGCCGCCAGCAACGCGTTCTCCGTCACCGTGTCACCCCGCTCCGTCAGCACGATCGGCCGCGACGGCGACACCCCCCGATCCACCCGCGCGTGATAAAACCCCCCGGTCGCCGTGATGTCCAGCCCGAAATGCTTCAAAGCCGACATGTGCGGCTGCACCGTCCGCGTCCCCAGATCACAACCCCCCGCGTACGGGATCTGGAACTGCTCCGTCCGATGCATCAACGGCCCCAGGAACATGATCACACTCCTGGTACGCCGCGCCGCCTCGGTGTCCATCGCCTCCAGCTCCAGCCTCGCCGGAGGCACGATCTCCAGATCACTGCCCTCGTTGATCCACCGCGCCCGCACCCCGACCGAGGCCAGCACCTCCAGGATCCGGTATACCTCCTCGATCCGCGCCACCTTCCGCAAGATCGTCCGCCCCGAGTTCAGCAGCGACGCGCACAGCAACGCCACACACGCGTTCTTCGACGTCTTCACATCGATGCTGCCCGACAACCGGCGCCCGCCCACCACCCGCAGATGCATCGGCCCCGCATACCCCAGCGACACGATCTCACTGTCGAGCGCCTCACCGATCCGGGCGATCATCTCAAGACTGATGTTCTGGTTTCCCCGCTCAATCCGGTTCACCGCACTCTGAGACGTCGCCAGAGCATCCGCCAGCTGCAACTGCGTCCAACCACGATGCTGACGCGCGTCCCGAATCAGCCGGCCGATCCGCACAAGATAATCATCTGCCACAGCAGAAGACCATATCTCACATATGAGATGCACCCGCGTCAGCAGCGGCCGACGCGCCGGACAACTCCCGATGCCGCGCCAGACGCCCCGGAGTCGCCCCCACCCTCTCCTTCAACACGAACGCCCGCCGCGCCGCCCGGAACCCACTCCGATCATCGAACATGTCCCGGCTCATCTCCGCCAGCTCCTCAGCCCGGTAGGCATCCAGCGGCTTACGCCGCTCATCAGCCTCCCGCGCCTGCCGCCGCGCCCCCAGCAGCCGATCATACGAAGCATCCGCCGCCAGCCGCTCCGCATACTCCAGCACCACCCGCTCGAACTCCAGC
>NZ_VCJS01000498.1 GCF_005893125.1 Nonomuraea basaltis
TATAATCCATACAGGCGCCATTCCAGCATTGGAATGCACAGCCCCGTCACGTACGAGAGCCTCTACCGGCCCTCAGACACCGCCGAGTGACCTCACCTCAGGTGTCCGTGCAACGGGGGGAAGCTCAACGCGTCGAGAGCGGGCGCTGTACCGGCTTGGCGAGCTCGCTCCGGTGTCGGTGGCGCCTCGCGCGATCGAGGCTGGCACGGGTGTCACTTCCCCGGCGCCTGTGCCAGCCGAGGCGAGTGGCACGGCCGGTGACACGTCCGTGGGCGCGAGTGACATGGCCGCTGGCAAGCCGAGTGACACGGCCGGTGGCACGGTGAACGGCACCGTGTCACACGGCAACGGCGTGACACCGCCCGTGTCACCGACACCTGTGTCACGGCCCGCTAAGCCTGTGACACGCCGCCCGAATGGCACGCGTCGTGTCACGGCCGCGCCGCCCACTGACAGGGAGCTTGAGCAGCGCATCACGTGGCTGCACAACCTCGCCAAGGAGAACCCCGGCATGAAGGTGGCAGACCTGCGTGACGCGGTGCTCGACGAGTACAAGGTGAGCCCTCGCACGGCCTACCGCTGGATCGAGAGGGCCGGGCTTGCCGAGAGTGACACGGCCGATGGCACAAGCGGTGGCACGGACGGTGGCGCGAGTGACACGCCCGATGACACGGCTGATGGCACGGAAGGTGACACGACAGACGACGGCGTGACACACGCCGATGGCACGCCGACCAATGACACGACCAACGACAAGGGAGACAACCGATGACCACCAGCCGGACGGACGAGACGGTCGAGCGGGCCTGCTACCTCCCCGTGTGGGACGAGGCCACCGAGGAGTTCCACAACGCCTGGATGAACTACCGGACGGCCGACCCGTACTTCGTCCACCTGGAGATCGAGGACTGGCCCGCACCGGTCGTCGCGCCCCGCGCGGTCGTACTGGACGGTCAGAACGGGCGGGCCGAGTGTCTATCGAAGCCGGACCGCACCGCGCTGCGGGTCGAGCCGACCTCGGACGGCCGGCACGTGCGTCTCGGCGTCACGCAGGGGGACCTGCTGCTGGCCGTGTTCCGCACTCCGGCTGACGTGTTCGCCAAGCAGGTGACCGGGCTTTACGAGCTGGTGCCGGACGGCGAGGAGATGGCCCGCATCGAGTGGGACGCCGTGATCGCCAACATCTTGGGGACGTGACCGAGCGTGAACAGCCTCGGGGCCGTGTTCAGCGCCGACCAGGGCCGTAAACCGCCGACGCGGGGCGACCCTACGCACGCAGGTGTACGTGCGCGCACGTGCGCGAGATCGTAGCACAGCTCCGCCAGATGTAACTGTCCGTGACGATCGGGAGGAGTCACGTGCCGACCCGCCGCGAGGCCCGCAAGAAGCGCTTCCACGCCGGGATCAAGGGCGCTGCGAGCGCCAAGGCCGCGTTCCACGAGGCCATCCGCTACCTCACGGCCGAGCTCGCCGACATGCACAACGCCGATGAGGCCGAGGGCGACCGGCTCTACACCCACTACGCCGCCGAGTTCCGTCGCAACGCCGACGACGTCAACCGCCAAAGGAGGTGACCAACATGCCACGCAGCATCCGCTCGCCGTACGCCACGCACAGCCAGAAGGCCGAGCAGACCGACACGGCCGCCGAGCAGGACCAGGAGCAGGCGGCTGGCCAGGCGACCGAGCAGGTTGCCCCGGTCGTGCCCCTGCGCGACGACCAGCCCGCCCAACTCCCCGCCATGCCGGAGGTGTCGCCGCTCGGCCAGCTCGTCGAGTTCGTCCAGGGCCCGCTGTCGGGCTGGATCGCACGCGAACGGCCTGCCTACCTGGCCTCGCCCCTCACGTTCGTCCGCGAACGCTGGGAGCCGCAGTGGCTCCCGACCGACGTCGGCGCCGTGGTGTGGGCCTGGCGGGTGCTGCTGCTGGTCCGCGCGCTGCTGTACACGGCGTTCTACGTCCCCGCCATGGTCATCTACCTCCCCGAGCTCACCACGGCCGCGATCGTCGCCTACCTCGTCATCCACTTCTTCGCCTGAAAGACATCCCAGGAGCTTTAGTTGTCAAGCAGCAAGCGATTCGGCGTGATGCGGCCAGGCGGTTGCCTCGTCGTAGAGGGTGCCGGTCTTGAGGCAGCCGTGCAGGATGCCGACGAGGCGGTTGGCGACCTGGCGC
>NZ_VCJS01000499.1 GCF_005893125.1 Nonomuraea basaltis
GAGGCCGTAAGGAAATAAGGCGTTGCTTTGTGATCTTCGGCTCGTTGGGAGGATATGGCCATTCCGAGCGAGGTCCGCGAGCAACTCTCGGTGAAGTTCGATGTGCTGCTGCCCCATCTGAACGAACGGCAGCGGCGGTTGCTGTTGGCGACCGAAGCCCGGCTGCTCGGCCACGGCGGAGTGCGAACTGTCGCCCAGGTAGCCGGCGTCAGCGAGACCACCATCCGCAACGGCGTGTTCGAACTTGAGGCCGGCGACAATCCACTCCCCGCTGGTCGAGTCAGGAAGCCAGGCGGAGGACGAAAGGCTGCTGAGGATCAAGATCTGCAACTGGTTCCGGCGCTGCTGGCTTTGGTGGAGCCAGACGAGCGCGGGGATCCTATGTCGCCGCTGCGCTGGACCACCAAGTCGCTGCGGAACCTGGCCGAGGAACTGGCCCGGCAAGGGCATTCGGTCTCCGCCCCGACGGTGGGCAGGCTGTTGAAGGGGCAGGGCTTCAGCCTGCAGGCCAACACCAAGACGCTGGAGGGCAAACAGCATCCCGACCGCGACGCTCAGTTCGGCTATGTCAACGAGCAGGTCAAAGAGCACCAGACCGCCGGACAGCCGGTGATCAGCGTCGATACCAAGAAGAAGGAGCAGTTGGGGCAATTGCCCAATGCCGGGCGGCAGTGGCGCCCCAAGGGCGACCCGGTCCAGGTCGAAGACCACAGCTTCTTCTTCACCGGCCCGGATGTCCCGCATGCCATCCCCTATGGCATCTACGACCTGGCCGCCGATCGGGGCTGGGTGAACGTTGGGGTGGACCACGACACCTCGGCGTTCGCGGTGGCCTCGATCCGCCGGTGGTGGCACGCCCGCGGCCGAACGGACTATATGGACGCCTCCCGATTACTGATCACAGCAGACTGCGGCGGCTCCAACAGCTACCGCTACCGGGCCTGGAAGGCCGAACTTGCCGACTTCGCCGCCGAGACGGGGCTAACCATTACGGTCTGCCACTTCCCGCCGGGCACCTCGAAATGGAACAAAATTGAGCATCGATTGTTCTCTCACATCACGATGAACTGGCGGGGCAGGCCCCTGACCAGCCACAAAGTTGTCGTGAACAGCATCGCCGCCACCCGCACACGCACCGGGCTGCGCGTTGAGGCCGAACTCGACTCCGGCGCCTACCCGCTGGGCGTGTCGGTCAGCACCGAGCGCATGAACGCACTGCCGATCAGGCCCCACGCCCAGCGCGGAATGTGGAACTACACCATCAGCCCGACCGCAGACCACATCACTGCTGCCGTCCAACCCGGGGACCGTGACCAGATCCGGGCCCGCGCCCTGCACACCCTGGCCGACCCGCGCCTGACCGGCATGGGCCACCAAGAACTGCAAGAGCTGGCCATCGCCCTGGCCCCGGCGCAGGCGGCCCGCGCCGAACAACGCTACTTCGAGCGGCGCGGCGGCCCGCGCCGCCAAGCCAAGGGCATTCACGGCCGGTCCTTGCTCAGTGACGCCGACAAGGTCTTGCTCACCCTCGTCTACCAGCGGCAGATCTGCTCTCAGCGGGTCTTGTCCGAGATGATCGAGGTCAACACCTACTCCATCGGCACGGCGATCGCTGAAACCGCCAAGCTCCTGGCCGAACACAAGCACACGACCGACCCCACCGTCCTGCGCTTCACCAGCGTGGCCGCCCTCCGGACCTTTCTGGACAGCGACACCATGCCGGCCCGGCCGAACCGACTGGCCGCCCTCGGCGATCCGGCGCTGACCGGCATGCATCGACCTGAGCTGGAACGGCTGATCAAGCGATTGTCGAAGCGCCAGGCCGCCGAGGCTGAGCGGCGAAAGCATCTCCAGCGCGGCGGAGATCGACAGCCGACAGCTCGCGGCGGTGTCTTCAACGAGAAGATCACCGACGCCGAGCGCGTGCTCGCGGTCATACTCGGCCTGCGCAAAGTCTGCAGCTGGGACGTGGTGGCGGAGTTGTTTCAGGTGAGCAGGCGCACCATCGGCAACGCCAGAACATGGGTCCGCCCGCTGCTGGAGCAGGAAGACCGCCTTCCCGAACGGGCACCCATCCGCTATCGCACGGCGGCCGATCTCCTTGCCAGAGCACCAGAGAGCCGCGACACGCCGACAAGTTGATTCCTTACGGCTTC
>NZ_VCJS01000500.1 GCF_005893125.1 Nonomuraea basaltis
GACTACACGACGTCGCAGCTTGACGTACTCGAGGCCGAGGCCATCCACATCATGCGCGAGGTGGCGGCGGAGTTCGAGCGTCCGTGTCTGCTGTTCTCCGGGGGCAAGGACTCGATCGTCATGCTCCGCATCGCGGAGAAGGCGTTCTGGCCCGCGGCCATCCCGTTTCCGCTGATGCACGTCGACACGGGCCACAACTTCGAGGAGGTCATCGAGTTTCGTGATCGCCGTTCGGCGGAGCTGGGCGCGCGGCTGATCGTGGCCAGCGTGCAGGACTCCATCGACGCGGGCCGGGTGGTGGAGGAGAGCGGGCGGCGGGCCTCGCGTAACCGGCTGCAGACCACCACGCTGCTGGATGCGATCGAGGAGCACGAGTTCGACGCGGTGTTCGGCGGGGCGCGCCGCGATGAGGAGAAGGCCCGGGCCAAGGAGCGGGTGTTCTCCTTCCGGGACGACTTCGGCCAGTGGGATCCGAAGAACCAGCGGCCGGAGTTGTGGAATCTGTACAACGCGCGGATCCGCAAGGGTGAGCACATCCGGGTCTTCCCGCTGTCGAACTGGACCGAGCTGGACGTGTGGGACTACATCCGGCGTGAGGGCATCGAGATCCCGTCCATCTACTTCGCCCATACCCGCAAGGTGTTCGAGCGTGACGGCATGCTGCTGCCCGACGCCGGTGTGGTGGCGCGGGGTGAGGATGAGCCGCTGCTGGAGGCGGTGGTGCGCTACCGCACCGTGGGCGACATGACGTGCACCGGCGCGGTGCGCTCGGAGGCCGGCACGGTCGAGGAGATCATCGAGGAGATCGCGGCCACCCGGATCACCGAGCGCGGCGCCACCCGGGCCGATGACCGCGCTTCGGAGGCCGCCATGGAGGACCGTAAGCGAGAGGGCTACTTTTGATGGACATTCTGCGCTTTGCCACGGCGGGAAGCGTCGATGACGGCAAGTCGACCCTCATCGGGCGGTTGCTGTTCGACTCCAAGGCGATCTTCGAGGATCAGCTGGAGGCGGTCGAGCGCACCTCGCGCGATCGCGGTACCGAATACACCGATCTGTCGTTGCTGACCGACGGGTTGCGGGCCGAGCGGGAGCAGGGCATCACGATCGATGTGGCGTACCGGTATTTCGCCACGCCGCGGCGGAAGTTCATCATCGCTGATACGCCGGGTCACATTCAGTACACGCGCAACATGGTGACCGGCGCGTCCACGGCGGATCTGGCGATCATTTTGATCGATGCCCGCAAGGGGGTGCTGGAGCAGTCGCGCCGGCATGCGTTCTTGACCTCGCTGCTGCGGGTGCCGCATCTGGTGCTGGCGGTCAACAAGATGGATCTGGTGGACTACTCCCAGGAGCGGTTCGAGGAGATCCGGGAGGAGTTCAGCGCGTTCGCCTCCAAGCTGAACGTCTCCGATCTGACGTTCATCCCGATCTCGGCGCTGAACGGCGACAATGTGGTCTCCCGTTCGCAGCACATGCCGTGGTATCTGGGCACCTCGCTGCTGCACCATCTGGAGAACGTGCACATCGCCTCGGATCGTAACCTGACCGATGTGCGGTTTCCGGTGCAGTATGTGATCCGTCCGCAGCGGGCCACCGATCAGGCCTTTCATGATTATCGCGGGTATGCCGGGCAGGTGGCGGGCGGGGTGCTGAAGCCGGGTGATGAGGTGGTGCACCTGCCGTCCGGGCTGAGCACGCGGATCGCCTCGATCGACACCTTCGACGGGCCGGTGCAGGAGGCGTTCGCGCCGATGTCGGTGACGCTGCGTTTCGAAGACGATCTGGACATCTCCCGCGGCGACATGATCGCCCGTCCCGGCAACCAGCCGCACGTGGCCCAGGAGCTGGAGGCGATGGTCTGCTGGATGGCCGACGGGCTGAAGCTGACGCCGCGTTCCAAGCTGACCATCAAGCACACCACCCGCACCGCCCGCGCGCTGGTGCGTGACCTGCACTACCGGCTGGATGTCAACACCCTGCACCGCGATGAGGAGGCGACCTCCCTCGGTCTGAACGAGATCGGCCGGGTGTCGCTGCGGATCACCCAGCCGCTGTTCGTCGACGACTACGGCCGCAACCGGCTGACCGGCGGCTTCATCCTGGTGGACGAGGCCACCAACGGCACCGTCGGCGCCGGCATGATCATGGA
>NZ_VCJS01000501.1 GCF_005893125.1 Nonomuraea basaltis
GTGAAGGGGGCTGGCGGGGGGTTTCCGGTGGTGGCCTGGTCGCCGTGCAGGTGCTGCCAGACGTCGTCGGCGGGGCGGGTGAGCTGGCGTTCGAGGCGGACGGTGTCGCCGTCGACGGTGGCGGGGTCGAGGCCGAGGATGTGGATGTAGTCCTCGTGCAGGCGGGCCATCTTGGCGGAGTCGTGGTGGAAGGGGCGCTCGTCGAGGTGGGCGAGCATGGCGATGATGCAGGTGTGCCAGCCGGTGGTGAAGCTGGCGGCGCCGTGGCGGTCGGTGAAGGTGTGGGTGAAGGTGAGCAGGGTGCGGTCGGGGCCGTCGGGCTGGAGTTCCCAGCGCAGGTGGTCGTCGCCCCAGGTGTGGGCGAAGACGTGGGGTGGGTCGTTTGCGGTGATGCGGCCGTCGGGGCCGAAGCTGTAGGCGATGCGGTCGCCGTCGATGGTGACTTCGGCGGGGAACCAGGCGGCGAGGTGTTCGGGTTGGGTGATGGCACGCCAGACCTTGTCCGGGGGGTGGGGAGGCGGCGTTGCATGCGGACGGTGGTGCGGCCGTCGGGGTGGAGGGTGAGGGTTTCGTTCATTGGTCGTCGTCCATGGTGTGGAGGTGGTTTTCGAGGCGGTCGAGGCTCTGGTTCCAGAGTTTGCGGTAGGGGGTGAGCCAGGCGTCGATTTCGGCGAGGGGGGCGGGGCGGAGTTCGTACCAGCGGCGTTGGGCGTCTTTTCGGACGGTGACGAGTCCGGCTTCGCGTAGGGCGCGCAGGTGTTTGGAGGTGCCGGGCTGGGTGAGGCCGAGGTGGTCGGTGAGTTCGCCGACGAGGCGGGGGCGTTCGAGCAGCAGGTCGAGGATCTGCCGTCGGGCGGGTTCGGCTAGCACGTCGAAGCGCATGCCCGTGAATATACTCGCCCGGTTATATGCCCGCAAGGGTATGTGTTAGGTGGTGCGGCGGGCGTTGGCGTGGATGGCCTGGCGCAGATAGCCGGCCAGGCCGGGCGCGAGGGCGTCGAAGGCGGCGGTGAAGCGGGGGTCGTCGACGTACAGGTCGCCCAGGCACCGGTGGATGTCGTGGTCGCAGTCGTAGAACCAGCGGGTGATGTGGCCGCGGTGGCGTTCGGCCAGGTCCATGGCGGGTTCGCCGTCGGCGGGCAGGCCGGCTTCATAGGCGGCGACGAGGTCGTCATTGATGGCGGCGGCCTCGGCCTTGAGCTCGAGCCAGTCGGCTTTGGTGTAGCCGGCGACGCGGCGGCGGCTTTGGGCGTACAGGTGGCTGTCGCCCCAGCGGCGTTCGGCTTCGGCGTCGTGGTCTTCGGGGCGGAAGTCGCCGAAGATGTCGAAGCGTTCTTCGGGGGTGAGGGGGATGTTCATGGTGTGGGCCTGTATGGCGCGCTCGACGGCGGCGATGACCGTGTCGAGGTGCTGGGCTCGGCGGGTGAGAAGTTCGTGCTGGCGGCGCAGGTGGGTGAGCTCGTCGGCGTGGGGTTCGTCGAGGATGACAGCGATCTCTTCGAGGGGGAAGCCGAGTTCGCGGTAGAGGAGGATCTGCTGCAGGCGGACGAGGTCGGCGTCGGTGTAGCGGCGGTAGCCGGCGTGGGTGCGTTCGCCGGGGGTGAGCAGGCCGATCTCGTCGTAGTGGTGCAGGGTGCGTACGGTGATGCCGGCGAGCCTGGCGACCTGCCCTACGGAGAAGCTCATGGTCTCTACGATGCAGGCTGACGTGGCGTGAGGGTCAAGCGGGCTGGACTCTCCCATGGGGGGAGGGGCCATGCTGGGGGCGTGGACGAGGATCTGCTGCCGATCGGGCGGTTCGCCCGGCTTGGACGGTTGAGTGTCAAGCAGTTGCGGCACTACGACGAGCTGGGGTTGCTGCGGCCGGCGTACGTGGACGCTGAGACCGGTTACCGGTTTTACCGGGCGTCGCAGGCGCGGGAGGCGTTGTCGATCGGGTTGTTGCGGTCGCTGGATGTGCCGTTGCCGGTGGTGGCTCAGGTGCTGTCGGGTGCGCCGGGGGGGCTGGAGGGGGTGCGCGACGAGCTGGAGGCGGAGTTGGCGCGGCGTCGGCGTACGTTGTCGGCGCTGGAGCGGGTGATGGCCGAGGGGTTGCCGTCGGCGCAGGTGCGGGTGGTGGGCGAGCCGTCGCGGCGGGTGGCGGTGGTGCGGGAG
>NZ_VCJS01000502.1 GCF_005893125.1 Nonomuraea basaltis
GCGTCCTCGCGGTGGGCGGCGGGCACGACGTAGCGCTCGTCGTACTTGGCGATGGCCAGCAGCCGGTACATCTCCTCCATGTCGGACGCCGTCATCCCCGCCGACTCCAGCAGGTCCGCGGCGACGGTGCCGTCGATGGTGCGGGCCCGCATGTAGCCGCGCATGGCCGACAGCTTCATCAGCACCCCGGCCACGACCTCGGTGTCGCCGGCCGAGAACAGGCTGGCCAGGTACTCCAGTGGGATGCGCAGGTCGGTGATGGCGTGGAAGACGTTGTCCGGGTCGTCGGCGTCGGCGCCAACGCCGGTGACCGCGTCGAGGACCGGTGACAGCGGCGGGATGTACCAGACCATGGGCAGCGTGCGGTATTCCGGGTGCAACGGCAGCGCCACCCGGTAGCGCATGGCCAGCCGGTAGATCGGCGAGCGCCGCGCGGCCTCGATCCAGTCCTCGCTGATCCCGCCCGCCCGGGCGGCCGCGGCCACCTCGGGGTCGTCAGGGTCGAGGAAGACCTTGCGCTGCGCCTCCAGCAGGTCGCGCGGGTCGGCGACGCGGGCGGCGTCCAGGACGGCGTCGGCGTCGTACAGGATGAGGCCGATGTAGCGCAGCCGGCCGACGCAGGTCTCGGCGCACACGGTCGGCTGGCCCGCTTCGATGCGCGGGAAGCAGAAGGTGCATTTCTCGGCCTTGCCGGTCTTGTGGTTGACGTACACCTTCTTGTACGGGCAGGAGGAGACGCACATGCGCCAGCCGCGGCAGCGGTCCTGGTCCACCAGGACGATGCCGTCCTCCTCCCGCTTGTACATGGCGCCGGACGGGCAGGCGGCGACGCAGGCCGGGTTGAGGCAGTGCTCGCAGATGCGCGGCAGGTGGAACATGAAGGTCTTGTCGAACTCCATCTTCACCTGCTCGACCATGCTCGCGAGGTTGGGGTCGGCCGGGGCGTGCTCGGGGGCGCCGCCCAAGTCGTCCTCCCAGTTCGCGCCCCAGGTGATCGCCATGTCCTTGCCGGTGATGGCCGACTTGGGGCGGATGACCGGGACGTGCGGCCCGGCGGGGGCGTTGAGCAGGGTGTCGTAGTCGTAGGTGGCCGGCTCGTAGTAGTCGTCCAGGTCCGGCAGGTCCGGGTTGGCGAACAGGTTGAGCAGGCGCTTGATGCGGCCTCCGGCGCGGAGCTTGAGCCGGCCACGCCGGTCGAGTTGCCAGCCGCCGTGCCAGCGGTCCTGGTCTTCGTAGCGCTTGGGGTAGCCGATGCCGGGCTTGGTCTCGACGTTGTTGAACCAGACGTACTCGACGCCGTCCCGGTTGGTCCACGTCTGCTTGCAGGTGACGGAGCAGGTGTGGCAGCCGATGCACTTGTCCAGGTTCATCACCATCGCGACCTGTGCCATGACGCGCATCAGTAATCGACCTCCTGGGTTCGGCGGCGGATGACGGTGATCTCGTCACGCTGGTTGCCGGTCGGCCCGTAGTAGTTGAAGGCGTAGGTGAACTGCGCGTACCCGCCGATGAGGTGGCTGGGTTTGAGCAGCAGCCGGGTGAGGGAGTTGTGGGTGCCGCCGCGCCGCCCGGACTTCTCGGTGAGCGGGACGTTCACGTTGCGGTCCTTGGCGTGGTACATGTACACGGTCCCGGCCGGCATGCGGTGTGAGACGACCGCCCTGGCCACGACCACGCCGTTGCGGTTGTACGCCTCGATCCAGTCGTTGTCGGCGACACCGATCTTGGCGGCGTCCTGGACGCTCATCCAGATCGTGGGCCCGCCGCGCGACAGGGCGAGCATGTAGGCGTTGTCCTGGTATTCGGAGTGGATGGACCACTTGGAGTGCGGCGTCAGGTAGCGCACGGTCACTTCGGCCGCCTCCCCGTCGCCCTGCTCGCCGTAGTGGCGGCGCATGTTGAGCGGCGGCCGGTAGGCGGGCAGCTGCTCGCCCAGCTCGATGATCCAGTCGTGGTCGAGGAAGAACTGCTGGCGCCCGGTCAGCGTGTGCCACGGCTTGTCCCGCTCGACGTTGATCACGAAGGCGGAGTAGCGGCGCCCGCCGGTCTCCGATCCGGACCACTCGGGCGAGGTGATCACCGCCTGCGGCCTGGACTGGGTGTCAGCGAACGTGATCCGCTTGCCCTCGTGCTCGGAGGCCAGGTCGGC
>NZ_VCJS01000503.1 GCF_005893125.1 Nonomuraea basaltis
GAGGTCTCCCACCACGAGAGTGGGTAAGGCCCCCTATAGACGATGGGGTTGATAGGCCGGAGGTGGAAGCACGGTAACGTGTGGAGCTGACCGGTACTAATAGGCCGAGGACTTGACCACAAAGCATAATGCTTTGGTGTGTGCTGCGCTCCGTTACTCTTCGCCGGGTCCGGAGCTGCGCCACACCAAAGAAATCTTGCTCGCGTCCACTACGCAATTCTGAGGCAACAAGCGGCATGCTTGTATGTTTCGCAGGGTTGCGGCGGTTATGGCGGGAAGGAAACACCCGGTTACATTCCGAACCCGGAAGTTAAGCTTCCCAGCGCCGATGGTACTGCACTCGGGAGGGTGTGGGAGAGTAGGTCACCGCCGCACAATCTTTGATACAGAAAGGCCCCCGACCGCACGGTCGGGGGCCTTTCTGCGTTATTGGGGCCGGAGGACGAAGACTCCCCAGCCCAGGTATTGCCGGCCGTATTCAAGGTGGGAGCGGCGGGCACGAGTGAGGAAATCCCGCATGGCCGGGGCATCGGGATCCGCTGGGTTGTCGCGCAGCCAATCGCTGATGGTCCACCATTGGCTGGCGACGTACCTGTCCCAGCTGTCCGGGCTGGCCAGGACCATTTCGAGGAGTTCGAAGCCGGCCTCTTCGATGCGCTCGTCCGTACCGGCGAGCGAGGTGAACAGGTCTTTCTCCACGGCGAGGGATTCGCAGGCCTCGGGCGGAGGCGGAGAAATCCAGTAGCACTCTCCCACGAGGGCGAGACCGTCCGGACGCATGTGCCGGCGCATGAGGGACAAGGTGCCCTCCAGGCCGCCGCCGATCCATGTCGCGCCAATGCAGGAGACCATGTCGAACGTCTCGGGTGTTTCCACGTAGGTGGCGGCGTCGGCTTCTATGAAATTGAGCCGATCGGCCACTCCGAGCTCCTGGGCACGGGTTCTCGCGGCCGACAGAAAGACCTTGCTGATGTCCACGCCGACGCCTTCTATGCCGTAATCGGCGGCCCAGCGGGAAAGGAGCTCGCCCTTTCCACACGCCAGGTCGAGCAGGCGCATGCCTGGAGCGATGCGGCAGATTTCGCCGATCAACTCGAGCTTGTCGTCCGTCAGCGGGTTCAGTATCCGGTGCCGGGCCTCGGCGATTTCGTGGAAACGTAGTGACATGGTGGGCAGTGTTGCTGGCCCGGCGTTAATAGGCCACCCATTTTATGGGCTTGCGCCAGGCTCATGGACGTTCCACGGCTTGCTACCCTGGAGAGACCGGGCCACCCCCACGGGTGGCCTTCGTCGCGTAAGGCCCGTGGACGGGCGGCGACCAGCCATGGTGGACCGTCGTTGTGGGTCCGCTGGGTGAGCCCAACGAAATGGACCAGAAGTGAACAGAGATAACGGATCGGACGGCGGACAGCCCGGGCGCGGCGACGATGGAGACAAGCGCTCTACCGGGGGCGGCAGGAGCGGGGGTTACGGCTCTCGCGGACGAGGCTCCGGCGGCGACCGTCCGTTCCGTTCCGATGACAGGTCACGCCCCTACAACCGTGAAGACAGAGCGCCGCGGCGTGACGACGGCGACCGTAATGACCGGGGCGCGCCTCGCGAGGGCGGCGACCGGGATGACCGGGGCGCGCGTCGGGAGGGCGGCTACGGCCCCAGGCGTGAGGGCGGTTACGGCGCGCGTCGTGACAGCGGCACCGGTGACCGGCCCCAGGGTGGCCAGGGTGATCGCCCCCAGGGTGGCTACGGTGACCGTGGTCCGCGTCGTGAGGGCGGATACGCCGATCGTGGCCCCAGGCGCGAGGGCGGGTTCCGTGACGACCGCGGACCTCGTCGTGAGGGCTCGGATCGCGGTCCCGGCGGTGATCGGCGCACGTTCCAAGACCGTGATCGGAATCGTGAGGATCGCGGTCCGCGTCGTGAGGGTGATGAGCGTCGTCCGTTCCGTGATCGGGATGATCGTGGGCCGCGTCGTGAGGGCGGTTACGGCGCGCGTCGTGACAGCGGCACCGGTGACCGCCCCCAGGGTGGCTACGGTGACCGTGGTCCGCGTCGTGAGGGCGGATACGCCGATCGTGGCCCCAGGCGCGAGGGCGGGTTCCGTGACGACCGCGGACCTCGTCGTGAGGGTGTGTCCCGCGACGACCGTG
>NZ_VCJS01000504.1 GCF_005893125.1 Nonomuraea basaltis
TATAATCCATACAGGCGCCATTCCAGCATTGGAATGCACAGCCCCGTCACGTACGAGAGCCTCTACCGGCCCTCAGACACCGCCGAGTGACCTCACCTCAGGTGTCCGTGCAACGGGGGGAAGCTCAATGGAGGAATTGCGGCTACTGCGGATGGCGCCGCCGATTCAATCCAAGGGTTGAGGACTGAGCGCCGATTGCTTCAGAGAATATGAGCACCGTTCCCCGTACCGAGCGGGGAACCTTTTGCACTTCACGAGAGGTGATCCGTGAAGAGAATCCTCCCTGCCCTCGCCTGTGTGCTCGCCCTGGGCGTCTCCGCAGTACCGGCACACGCTCAGGACCCGACGCCGGAGCCGACCGCGTCGCAAGGAGACGTCCAAAGTCAGACACCGCAACCTCCCGGCGACTCCTTGGCCGCCGCACCGGATGCCTGCACGATCTATGGCTGCTACACCGGAGACGGCTGGGGCTCTGGTTTTGGCCGCTGGGTGGCTGACGGCGACAAGATGTGGGTCTGCGATCGGTCCGCCGATGGATGGTCGATCGTAGTATTCGCCGATATCGGTGGCAGCGCCCAGCCGGAGAAGTGGCACACGAGCGGTGCCGGACAGTGCACTGAGCGTTCTTACGGCAATGTCGCCGAGGGAAAGTACATCGACTACTTCACCTGCCTGGGGAAGTACAGCACCAACGAAATAAAGTGGGATTCGTGCGGCTTGACCCGCTCCGGCACCACCTGAGCCGAGAACGGTCGTGGCAGGACAGTCCTCGCGATCAGCCACCGGGCATGCCGGACCAATGAGCAGCGGATCGCCGCGTACTGCGGCACCCCGCTTCTGTCGGCCACGTCGTCGGTCGCGCAGTTCGCGCTCGCGACCGACGACCCGCTGCTCCACCCGGTCATCAAGAACGTGGCCACGAGCCTATGGCCCGCTCCGCACCGAGCGGCCCGGCCTGGCAAGTCCCTCAACACCGCGCTGAACCTGCACCGCCTCCTCCGTACCCACGGTGACAACGGTGTCCCGTACCTACCTGGTCTAGCTCGGGCAGAGCGAGCTCCGGCACCTTCTCCATTGGGCACGGCGAGAAGCGCAAGGGCAAGAAGGCGATCCACTGGCCCTGCAAGATCACCTCTGAGCAGGTATGGCGCCGGCTATGACCGTTCCCAGCGCAGCTACTCCGCATGCCCTGCTCAGTGGCTGTCCATGATCCTCTCCGTCTCCCCAAAAAGCATTGTTTGCCTGCCTGATCAGGGCTGCCAAACAATCTTGCCCCCACGATCCTGGTGGCACAGGCCCCGGCTGGGAGCGGTCCTGGACCCGCTTGCTGCGGGGCACTTCCCTGAGCGCCGGCGCCTGCTCTGCGTGCAGGTCAGGGTCAGTGCAATCGGTCATTCAATCCCTGCAGAATTCGGAGGACAGATGAACGACAGAGCAACGCATCGCACGCGAGGCTTGGTGCGGGCGGGCGCCGCGACTGTTGCCGCGACCGCCACCCTCGTGTGCCTGGCCACGACGTCGGCCCAGGCGGACCCCAGCCCCTCGACCGAGATGAAACAGGCTCAAGAGATCGCCGAACAGCTACGACGGGCGCCCGGTGGAGTGGTCATCAACGACCGCCAGATCTCCTACGACAACGGTGCGGTCATCGTCACGATAGAGGCGGAAGACGCGTCCACCCAAGCGGCGGGCGACTGCCCCAACGGATGGTTCTGCCTGTGGTCGAAAACCGACTTCAAGGGCACCAGATATCAGTTCCACGACGCCGGAATATGGCAGAACCTGGATCATTACAGTCTGCCATGGTTCTACTCCATGTATAACCGCCGAAACAACAGAGTGTTCCTTCGCAACTACCCGAATGACCCCGCGTACGAGTTGTGCTACCAAGCGGGCGTGCGTATTAGCAACGCGTCAAACATCAAGCACATGCGAGGTATCTACCTGGCTAAAAGCAACAATCGATGCGGCTAGCAGCCAAGTGGTGCCGAGCATGCAGTAGAACGCGATCAGCGCGTCGTCCGAAAGAAAGGTGCGAACACGATGGCTGTCATCAAATATCACCGCAAGCGAGCGGCCAGCGCCCTTGTCGCAGGATGCGTCGCACTCCTATGCGTTGCTCCGACGGCGGCGCACGCC
>NZ_VCJS01000505.1 GCF_005893125.1 Nonomuraea basaltis
GTCCGCGGGGCGGGGTGGGCGATCATGCCCGGGAGCATCCCGGCCAGGCGAGGTTAACGTCTCGCTTCGATTGCTAGCGCTGGCTCTCCCAGGCGTGACATCTCACGATGCGGGCTCAAGCGGACTTCCGTCTCGCCTGGCGTCAGTCACGGTTAGGCGAATTCTTTCCCCAAGAGCCGCTCGGCGGCCCTCAGTAGAGGGTCCCCGAACTGCGGAAACACCTCTTCTTCAGGAACCTGTAAAAGATCTTCCTCTCTGCATGGTTACGTGCACGCTGATCTCCCCCCATCATGTGCCCATGCCCGCTTACCCCGCCGCATGCCGGTACCCAAGGGCACCGGCAACCGCGGCAACCAAACAGCAGGGCCCGGCTCTCTTTGCCGAGAGAGCCGGGCCCTGAAACCCAGCCGGCTCGGGGCTGGCTAGGTACCTGCGATGCTGGCGACATGGAGCGTATCTAGAAGCGGGTGTGATTCCTATCCCTGAGTCGGCGCCATCTGTCCATTTCGTGGAGGCGCTACATGAACATCTCGCTCAACGTCAGGGTTCCCGCCGAGTGGGGGCCGCATATCCGAACCGTCATCGTCACGATCGTGATCGTGGTGGCGGCTATGCTCGGTGCGGATGTGACCGGCCTGCCGTTCCGGATCTGACCCGAGCGTAGGAGTAAAGGGTGCCCCCGTCGCGATACGCGGTGGGGGCATGCTCATCGAGAATCACGCGCTGTACTGCTTGAAAGCACCTTCCAGGACGTAGCCGTGGCCGTGGCAGGTGTTGCACGCCTTCACGGAGGCGGAGCGGACGACGTCGAGCCAGTGCTCGACCTGTTCATCCCACGCGCGCAGGGCGGCAGCGCAGTTGTCGCCGGGGTCGCGGCGGCACGAAGCCGTTGTCGGCGCTGCGGTGATGGGCGATGACCTCTTCCGGCCCGCTCGTCCCGTTCATGACTATTCTCTCCCAGGATGCCTTTCGATCCCTCAAGAGCCATCTTCTAGGCGAGCGACACGGCCCTCCATCTGATTTCGCCTGGCCAGCGCCTCGGCCAATCTCATCTCAATGTCACGTAGAGCCGTTTCGGCCATATGGCGTTGAGCATCCGCGCTCGCCGAACTGGCTCGGGCCTCTGCCAATGCCCGACCAAGCTGTGCTTCTGCCTGAGCCAGCTTTACTTCCTCATGACGTGCGGCATGCGCACTCTCTGTAGCCATCATCACCTGATCACGGAGATCATCCCTCTGGGCCTCCATGACTGCGATGTCCTGATCTATCACGCCTCGGATACTTGAGAGCAAGTCGGGCAGCTCTACTTCAAGAACTCGAGCCAGCGCCAACGCCTCGTTCAAGCGAACAGGACGGTTTGCTGCTTCAATGCGCGCAACGGCACTCTGATGCAGAGAAGTCCCTTGGGCCTTTAGCCGCTCTGCAAGCTCTTGCTGCGTCCACCCTCGCTGCTGCCTAAGGTGGCGCAGTCCTAGGCCGAAGACCACCTCTGCGTCCACACTGTCTGAGTTCATCGCTCGCCTCCTTATGGAGGTTCAGCATATGCGCAATGCGCATGAGAGTCCAGCGGGGCATATGCTGATCCAGCTTGCGCTCGAACCCGCCTCTCAGTAGTGTGCGGAGCGCCGCGACCGTGGAGGGCGATTACCTCCCACGCGTACGAGCACAAAGGCTCGGCAGAGATGAGCAAGGGAGTTGCCGCTCCCCTCTCTGCCGAGCCCGGTTCCACCCCAGACGGTCCAGCAACGACACGAGCTAGGAGAACCAAGTGAAGAGTATCCATTCACCACAGCAGGGCGGGGAAAGCACTGCCCATGAGGCCAGGACCGGGTAGCAGTGAGATTTCCTGGCCTTCGGAAAGCCCCAGAGACAACTTCTCCAGATCGCCCGCCGCGGCTTCAACAGCGATGGGTGATCATCTTGAGCGTCGCGACCACCGCCGGCGTTCTCCTCTCTATCAGCGCAAGCATCGCAGTAGGCGCCCCTGCTGGCATAGCCGTCATCGGCCTCCGGGACTGTACGGTTTTCGGTGTAACTCCTGATCAAGGAGAACGCACCTGATGAGTACTGTGATCCAGGCATCGACGGAGATCGACCTGGAGGACACCGCGGTGGCACGCACGGAGCCCAAGGACGCA
>NZ_VCJS01000506.1 GCF_005893125.1 Nonomuraea basaltis
GTCTTCCAGCAGCGGCTGGAAGCGCTGGCCCGCGGCGGTGAGCGCGGCCGGGTGCGCGCTGCGGTCGAACAGCTCGGCCCGGTGGGCGGGCGGCAGGTACCAGTCGCGGGCCTGCCAGCCCATCGGCGTCGGGTCGAGCGCGGGCAGCAGCGCCGCCCACGGCTCCGGCTCGGCGACCTCGTCCAGGTCGCCCGCCAGCACGTAGCCGATGCCCTCGTCCAGCTCGACCGCGACCGCGCCGGCCGCGGGCAGGGCTCTGCGCACCTCCGACAGCGTCCAGCCGGTCCACCACTTGATGTCGGCCTCCGTGCCCGGCCCGAACGCGGCCAGCCACCGGCGCACCAGCTCCGCCTGCGCGTCGGGCACCGCCGGCTCGGCGCGCTCCGGCGCCAGGCCCCAGCGGTGCTGGCCGTTGATCCACGTACCGGACGCGCGGCCGCACCGCACCAGCACGCCGTCCATCGCCATCAGCGCCAGCAGTCGCGACCCGACGCTCACCATCGCCTCGTACGGCTTGCCCGCGGCCACCTTGACCTGCTCGCGCAGCCGCGGCTCCAGCGCGCCCAGCTCGCCCGCCGTCGCCTCGCCCGCCTCGGCCAGCAGCCGCAGCACGGACGCCTCGACGTCCTTGAGCCGGGCCTCGTCCCAGCCGCCCTCCCCGAACGTCTTCAGCAGCGACCTCCGCTCCCTGCGGGCGATCGCCAGCGTCGAGGAGTGGTGGACGACCGGCACCAGCTCGGCCGGGACCACGAACACCGTGCGGCGCATGCCGGTCATCCGCACCAGCGTGCGGTCGGCGTACAGGGCCCGCTCGACCGGCTCAGGGCCGGGGGCGGTCAGTCGCGCGCCCGCCGACAGGAACACGGTCGCCGGGTCGGTGCCGTGCAGCGCCACCACGGACGCCGCCGCCTCCTCCGGAGTGGCCGCCTTGGCCGCCAGCCGGTGCCTTGAGCCCAGCCTCGCCTGCCGCTGACGCGTAGAAATCCGCACGAACGCCCCCTTCTCCGGAATGAGCGTAACTGGAGGATCACACACCTGGCGACGCGTTGAGCGGCCTCCGGTTGATGGGCACGTGCATAGGTTTGCGCGCGGCCGTGTTGTTTCACTGGAGGCCACCCCCCGGACTCTGGAGCGGCCCATGGCAAGCGAGGTGCTGCCCATCATGCGGGGGTGCACGGCAGATCCCCATGCTGGGCGCTGTGGGCGCGGCCATCCCGCGGCCGGTGCTCTGCGGGGGCGGGCTGAGCGGCTCGGCTCCGGTGCGGGATGTGATGATGAGTCACGCCTTCCTGCCCGCTCGCACCGGGCAGGAAGACGTGTCCGGCCATTGTTCATCATCGTGTGGGAGTTCGTAGTGGTTCAGCATGTTCTGGTGGCCCCCGACAAGTTCAAGGGGTCGCTGACGGCGGCCGAGGTGGCCGGGCGGGTGTCGGCGGGGCTCGGCGTGCCGACGGTGGAGCTGCCGGTCGCCGACGGCGGTGACGGCACCGTCGACGCCGCCGTGGCCTGCGGCTTCAGCCGGATCTCTGCCCAGGTCACCGGGCCGACGGGTGAGCGGATCCCGGCCTCGTACGCGTGGCATCCCGCGGACGGCACGGCGGTGGTGGAGCTGTCGGAGGCGTCCGGGCTGCGCCGCCTGCCCGGCGAGCGCGAGCCGCTGACCGCCACCAGTTACGGCACGGGCGAGCTGATCGCCGACGCTGTGCGGCGCGGGGCCAAGCGGGTCGTGCTCGGCCTGGGCGGCAGCGCGTGCACCGATGGGGGGGCGGGGATGGCGCAGGCCCTCGGCGCGCGGCTGCTGGACGCCGACGGCAACGAGCTTCCTCGCGGCGGCGCCGCGCTGATGGCCTTGGACCGGATTGAGATCTCGGGATTTACGGATATTTCGGGCGTTGAGTTCGTGGTGGCGAGCGACGTGGACAACCCGCTGCTCGGCCCGCACGGCGCCGCCGCCGTCTACGGGCCCCAGAAGGGCGCCACCCCGGAGGACGTCAGGACGCTGGAAGCGGCGCTGTCCCGCCTGGCGGCGGTGGCGACGCGGACGCACGGCTTGCTGGGCGCGGTCGAGCACGATGACACGCCGCGGCCGATGGGTGTCGCGGGGGCGCCGGGGGCGGGGGC
>NZ_VCJS01000050.1 GCF_005893125.1 Nonomuraea basaltis
GGACAGGGGCGGGATGGGGACGGTCCATCTCGCCGAAGATCCCGCCGGGCAGCAGGTCGCCGTCAAAGTGATCAACCCCGAGCTGTCCCAGCACGAGCAGTTCCGCATGCGATTCCGCAGGGAGGCCGACGCCGCCCAGCGGGTACGCAGGTTCTGCACGGCCGCGGTGATCGAGGCCGCCCTCGACGGCGACCTGCTCTACGTGGTCACCGAATACGTGCCCGGCCCCAACCTCGAAGAGGCCGTACGCCGGTCCGGCCCCCTGCGCGGATCCAGCCTCGACGCGCTGGCCGTCGGCGTGGGCACCGCGCTCACCGCCATCCACGGGGCCGGGGTGGTACACCGGGACCTCAAGCCGTCGAACGTGCTGCTGTCCCCGGTCGGCCCGCGCGTGATCGACTTCGGTATCGCGCGGGCGCTCGACACGCTCGGCGGCGTCACCGGCACCGGCGAGCTGATCGGCACCCCCCGCTACATGGCTCCCGAGGTGCTGCGGGGCGATCCGGTCTCGCCGGCCTGCGACGTGTTCTCATGGGGTTCCCTGATCGCGTTCGCCGCCAGCGGGCGGGCACCCTTCGGCGGGGAGACGCTGCCGGCGATCGTCTACCAGGTGCTCAACACCGAGCCGAGCCTCGACGACGTCGAACCAGGGCTGCGCGAGCTGGTCAGGGCGGCGCTGCACAAGGACCCGGCCATGCGGCCCACCGCGCAGCAGCTGCTCGACCACCTCGTCGGGCGGTCGGCCGGGCCGGAGCAGGCGGCGCAGACCGTACAGGTGGCCTGGCAGCAGGCCACCGCCCCGTACGCCGGAGTCCAGCCGGCGCGGAAGCCGCACCGCGGCAAGCTGTACGGAGGTCTCGCGGCCGCCGCCGCCCTCGTCGTGGTCGCGTCCGTGGTCGGATGGACGGTGCTGAGGCCCAGCGGGCCGCCCGACGACCTGGGCGTCCTCTACCGGGAGGACTTCACGCAGACCACCGGCGGCTGGACCGGCACCTATGACCTCGGGGAGACCGTGAGCCGCGGCTACCGCACGGACGGTACGTACGGACTGGACGTGGGCGACGGCCAGGAGGAGTGGTGGGCGAAGGCGCCCATTCCCTTCCTTATCGCCACGCCGACGACCACGCCCGACCCCTCGGCCACGCCCACCCCGATGTTGCCCGCGACCGTCGTCGTGGGCGTCACCGCCGAGGTCGAGAAGTCGTCGGGCGCCGGCGAGTACGGCGTCTACTGCCACAACAGCGACGATGACGACACCTACTACGAGTTCGGGCTGGACACGGCGGGCAAGGCCAGGATCCGGCGCATTGTCGACGGCTCAGGCGGCACGCTCGCCCAGCCGGTCGAGGTGGACGGGCTGCCCGGCCAGGCCCGCATCGAGGCCGCGTGCGAGCAGCTCGGGTCCACGGTGCGGCTGACGATGTGGGTGAACGGCGCGCGGGTGCACCAGGTCGACGATCCGAACGGCATCGGCAACGGGTACGTCGGCCTGTTCGCGCGCACGACGAAGGATGGCAAGTCGCTGCTGAAGACGACGTTCGACGACTTCGAGTTGCGCGGCAAGAAGGAGGCGTCCTAAGGGCTTCGGGGAGCGCGTCGGAGCACTCCAAGCTTGGGAGAACGCGTCAGAGCACTCCGGGTGGCGCGTCAGAGCACTCCGGCGCGGGCCGCGGCCAGGGCGGCGTCGGCGTCCCGCTCGGTCACCGGCTCGCTCGCTCGCCGTCAGCCCAGGTCATCCAGGGCGGCCTCTTCGACGGAGCCATCGGGCTGGAGGCGGAAGATTCGGGGTTCCCTCGCAATCTATCGGCATGTCCCGACATCTACAGGCCGCGAAACGCCATTACAGGAGCGGAGGCCCCGGGTGGAATCGGACGGGCAGAGCACGGTTGACTAAGGGCATGCATGCCATCATCGTCTCCGCCCAGGGCGGCCCAGAGGTTCTTGAATACGTCGAGCGTCCCGATCCGGTTCCCGGTGACGGCGAGGTCGTGATCGACATCGCCGCCAGCGGCGTCAACTTCATCGACATCTACCATCGCTCCGGCGCGTACCCGCTCCCCCTCCCCACCACCGTCGGCTCGGAGGGCGCCGGGACCGTCTCCGCCGTCGGAGCGGGGGTGCGGGACGTGGCCGTGGGTGACATCGTGGCGTGGGCCAGCGTGCTGGGGAGCTACGCCGAGAAGGCCGTGGTCCCGGCCGATCGCGTGGTGCCGGTGCCGGACGGCGTGCCGGCCGAGGTGGCGGCCGCGGCGATGCTGCAGGGCATGACCGCCCACTACCTGACCCACTCCACGTACGCGGTCCAGGAGGGCGACCAGGTCCTCGTGCACGCCGGGGCGGGCGGCATGGGCCAGCTGCTGATCCAGCTCGCCAAGCTCAAGGGCGCCAAGGTGTACAGCACGGTCTCCACAAACGAGAAGGAGAAGCTGGCCCGCGAGGCGGGCGCGGACGAGGTGCTGCGGTACGAGGACTTCGCCGAGGCGCTGCGCGGCAAGATCGACGTCGTGTACGACGGCGTCGGGGCGGCCACGTTCGACGGCGGCCTGGAGGCGCTGCGCCCGCGCGGCCTCATGGCCCTGTACGGCGCCGCCAGCGGCCCGGTCCCCCCGGTCGATCCCCAGACGCTCAACAAGCAGGGCTCGCTCTTCCTCACCAGGCCCACGCTCGCGCACTACATCGCCGAGCGCACGGAGCTGCTGCAGCGCGCCTCCGACCTGTTCGGCTGGATCGGGTCGGGACGGCTGGCGATCAACATCTCGCACCGCTACCCGCTGGCCGACGCGCGGCAGGCCCACGAGGACCTGTCGGCCCGCCGTACCACCGGAAAGCTGCTCCTCATACCCTGACATCCATGGACATCGCAGGATCGGTCTGGTCGTTCGCCGCTGTGGTCGCCCTTCTGACGCTGACGCCCGGGCTCGACACGGCCCTGATCCTGCGAACCTCGTTGCTGGCGGGCAGGCGGCCCGCTTGGGGTGTGACGCTGGGCATCCAGCTCGGCACGCTCGTCTGGGGCGTGCTCACCGCGGCGGGGCTGTCGGCGCTGCTGGCGGCCTCGCAGCCGGCCTACACCGTGCTGCGCTGGGCGGGGGCGGCGTACCTCGTGTGGATGGGGCTGCGCATGGTCCTCGCCAAGCAGCACGAACTGCCCGAGCAGCAGCAGGAGGTCGGGTTCAGGAGGGGGTTCGGCCGCGGGCTCACGACGAACCTGCTCAATCCCAAGGTCGGGGCGTTCTACATAGCGATGTTGCCGCAGTTCATCCCGGACGAGGCGCCGCACGCGGCGATGGGGCTGCTGCTGGCGGGCGTGCACGTGGCCGAGGGGCTGGTGTGGAGCGCCCTGCTGATCGGGTTCGCGTCAGTGATGAGCGGCTTTCTGCGCTCGCCTGCCGTGCGGCGCTTCCTCGACCGGCTGACGGGTGTGGTGATCGTCGGGTTCGGCGTGCGGCTGGCGGTCAGCGACTGAGCCCGTTTGGCTGGCGGTCAGCGGTTGAAGCCGGTGGGCCAGCCGAGCAGGCGGGCGCCGAGCACCGCGGTCTCCAGGGTGAAGCGCTGCGTCGGATCGTCGGGTGAGTAGCCGGTCAGGCGGCGGATGCGTTCCAGCCGGTACGTGACCGCCCGCGGGCTGAGCCCCAGCCGCCGGGCCGCGGCCGTCTGGTTGCCCTGCGAGGCGAAGATCGCCTCCAGCGTCTCCAGCAGCGGCTCGTGCCCGCCCCGCGCCCCCAGCAGCGGGCTCAGCACGCTGGTCACCAGGTCCTCGATGGCGCTCCTGTCCCGCAGCAGGACGGGGAAGACCAGCAGGTCGGCGGCCTTGACGACGTCGATCGCGAGGCCCAGCCCGTCGGCCAGCTCCAGGGCCTGCGCCGCCTCACGGTAGGAGGCCACCACGCCGCCGGGCCCGCGGTGCGCCCGCCCGACGCCGACCCGCCAGCCGGGGCGGAAGCGGCCGCGTACGTGATGGGTGAACTCCCCCACCGCGGCCGCCAGCGTGGCCGGGGTGACGCACACCAGCAGCCCTTCGCGTACGGCGACCAGCACGTTGTGGGAGCCGAACCTGGCGATCAGGTCCCGCTCGATCCGGTCGTGGTCGCCGTCGCACATCCCGCGGGCCACCGCCACCACGTACGACTCCGCCAGCCGCAGCCCGAAGTGCTCGGCCCGCTCGGCCAGCCGCTCGGCCCGGCCTTGGAGCAGGTCGTCCACGAACTCCCTGCGGGCCGCCTCCTCGCTGCGGATGGCGGCGAGCTGCGCCTGCTCGTACCCCTCCATCAGAGCGGAGACCGCCCGTCGCAGCGCGGGCACCACCGGGGGCAGGCCCTCGGCGGCGGCGAGCGCGCCGTCCACCAGCACCCGCAGCGGGATGCCCTGTTCGGCGGCGCGCGTGCCGGCGGCGCGGTAGGAGTCGAGCGCCTCGCGGTCCGGCAGCCGCCCGGTCTCCGCGGCCGCGGCGAGTAGCTGACGATGCCCGCCGAGCAGGTCGGCGGGCATCTCCGAGATCGCCATCAGACTCCTACATCGCGCCTGTCGAAGGCGAGGACCGCGGTGAGCGCGAGCACCGCCGTGGCGCCCGCCAGCACAAGGTAGTCCCCGACCGGCAGCCCCTCATAGAGCGGCCGGCCCTCGGCGTAGTAGTGGAACGGCGAGACCCACTTCAGCCAGTCGATGGCGGTGACGCCGCGGCCGATCGTGACGACCATGTAGCCGGCTGCCACCCACACCCCGGCCACGGCCGAGGCGATCATCCGGCGCCCGGTGGCGGCGCCGACGGCCAGCGCCACGGTGCCGTAGAACAACCCCAGCAAGAGCACACCGGTGTGCGCGGCCAGGATCCGGTCGAACGTCACCCCGGTTTCGACGGCCTCACTGACCCCCCACGCGACCAGCAGCGTCACGAACGCCACCACGAGCAGGGCCACGACCAGCGCGGCGAACCTGGCCAGCACCAGCCGCCGCCGGTCCACGGGCAGCGTGACGACCAGCTCCAGCGTGCCGGCCTCCTCCGGCGCCGCCAGCGCGCGGTTGGCCAGCAGCGTCGCGCACACGATGAACAGCATCGGGATGAACAGCTGGTAGACGACCGTCTGCAGGTAGCCGAGGCCGGAGGTCATGTCATCGAGGCCGCCCATGAGATCCTTCAGCGGGCCGGGGAACTTGGTCACCATCGCCGGGCCGTAGACGTCCGGGCTCTGCTTGACGCTGGCGTAGGTGCCCACGTAGACGCCGATGAAGGCGCTGATGCCGACGGTCCACCAGGCGAGCGCCCGCCGGTAGTCACGCAGACTCTTGGCGATCATCGTGCCGCTCCTCGTCGCTGTAGTAGGTCAGGAAGATCTCCTCCAGATCGGGCTCCGCGCTCACCATGTGCACCACGGTGAACCGGGCCGCGGCCTTGATCAGCGCGTCCGGGCGGCCGTCGATCGTGCACCGCACGCCGGCGCCTTCTACGCGCAGATCGCGCACTCCGGCCAGGCCCTCGAACGCGGTGGGGGGCACGGGGGACTCGAAGTGCAGCTCGACCCGGCGCACCGCCTTCTCGCGCAGCGCCGCGACGTTCTCCACGGCCACCAGGCGACCGCCGCGGACGATGCCGACCCGGTCGGACACGCTCTCCACCTCGGCCAGCACGTGCGAGGACATGAGCACGGTGCGCCCGGACGTGCGCACCTCCCGCACCATGGCCAGGAACTCCTGCTGCACCAGCGGGTCGAGCCCGCCGGTCGGCTCGTCGAGGATGAGGAACTCGGGCTCGTGCATGAACGCCTGGATCAGCCCGACCTTCTGCTTGTTGCCCTTGGAGAGCTTGCGCATCTGCACCGACAGGTCGGCGTCGAACCGCTCGGCCAGCTCGTGGATGCGGGCGTCCGGCACGCCGCCGCGTACCCGGCCGAGGAAGCGCAGGTAGTCCATCGCCCGCTCGCGGCCCTCCAGCGCCAGCTCGCCGGGCAGGTAGCCGATCCTGGCGCGGATCGCGGGCTCGCGCGGGCCGGCGCCGAGCACGCGGACCAGGCCGCGGGTGGGCCTGATTACGTCGAGGAGCAGCCTGATCGTGGTGGTCTTGCCGGCGCCGTTCGGCCCGAGGTAGCCGAAGATCTCGCCCGGCTGGATCTCGAGCGTGAGATCCTCCAGGCCACGGCGTTTCCCGTAGTACTTGGTCAGCCCTTCGGCCTGTACCACTGCTGTCATGGGGCGAATCGTCCCGCGCGCCGCGACTGCCGTCACCGGACGGATCCGGCAGCGTAGCGGGCCGCTTTGCTTCCGGGGCGCGGCAAGGAGAGGGTGGGAGATGTGGAGACGGCGTTCGTGCTCGGTGGCGGCGGCGTGCTGGGCGCGCACGAGGTGGGCATGTTGCAGGCGCTCGACGAGGCGGGCATCAGGCCCGGCCTCGTGGTGGGCACGTCGGTCGGCGCGCTGAACGGGGCGGTGATCGCCGCCGCGCCGGGCGAGGCGGTCGCCAGGCTGACGGACCTGTGGCGGTCGGACGTCGTCCGTACGGCGTTCGCCGGCTCGTGGGTGGCCCGGCTGTCCACGCTGGCCAGGACCCGCACCCACCTGCACCCGAACGGGCCGCTCCGCGAGGTCCTGGCCGCGACGGTGCGGGCCTCGCGGATCGAGGAGCTGGAGGTGCCGTTCCAGTGCGTGGCGGCCTCGGTCGAGCGGGCGGCGGCGCACTGGTTCACGAGCGGGCCGCTGGTGGAGGCCGTGCTGGCGTCGTGCGCGGTGCCCGGGCTGCTGCCGCCCGTCGTGATCGGCGGCGAGCACTTCTACGACGGAGGGCTGGTGCACAGCATTCCCGTGGGCCGGGCGGTGCAGCTCGGGGCCAAGCGGGTGTACGTCCTGCACGTCGGGCGGATCGAACGGCCGCTGATCCCGCCCAGGCGGTTCTGGGAGGTGGGGATGGTGGCGTTCGAGATCGCGCGGAGATACCGGTTCGCCGAGGAGATGGCCGGCCTGCCGGCCGGGGTGGAGGTGCACGTGCTTCCGGCCGGGGTGACGGAGCCGCTGTCGACGCTGCGCTATCGCGACCTGTCGCAGGTCTCGGCGTACATCGAGCGGGCTTACGAGGCGTCTGCCCGGTATTTGAGCGAGAGTGGAGGGTGAAGGCAGACCGTCTAGGGAGGCCGCGTTGCTCCCACCTCGTATCGTGCGCCGGCTCATCCTGGCTCCGCTGGTCATCGTGGTGACCGTGGTCATGCTGGTGACGCTGCCGCTCTGGCTCGTCGTCACGGCCGCCGCCTCGCTGCGCCTGCCGCCGCCGCAGCGCAGGGGGCTCAGGTTCGTGTGGTTCGCGGTGGCGTGGCTGACGCTGGAGTCGGCGGTGCTGATCGCGTGCCTGTGGCTGTGGGTGGCGGACGGGGCCCGCCGCCAGGAGCGGCATTACGGGCTGATCAGGTGGTTCCTGTCGAAGGTGTACGCGGCCGCGGTGCGGATCTTCCGGCTGACCGTGGACGTCCAGGAGCCGGAGCCGACCGCGGAGGAGCGGGCCGCCCGGCTGACCAGGCCGGTCATCGTGCTGTCCCGGCACGCAGGCCCCGGCGACTCCTTCTTGCTGATTTATCACCTCCTGGCGCTCTATCGACGGCAGCCCCGCATCGTCATGAAGGCGGCGCTCCAGTTCGACCCCTCACTGGACGTGCTGGTCAACCGGCTGCCGAACGCGTTCGTGCCGGGCAAGTCCGAGCAGACGCTGATCATCGAGGAGATCCGGCTGCTGGCCTCCACGATGGGCGACCAGGACGCCCTGGTGATCTTCCCGGAGGGCGGGAACTTCAGCCCGCGCCGCCGCCGGCTGGCGATCCGGCGGCTGGAGGAGAAAGGGCTGGCCGAGCACGCGGAGCGGGCGCGCGGCCTGGACCACCTGCTGCCGCCCCGCCCGAACGGCGCTCTCGCGGCCATCGACGCCTGCCCGTCGGCGGACGTCGTCTTCGTCGCGCACACCGGGCTCGACGACCTCGTCACGCTGGGGGACGTCTGGCGCAAGCTGCCCTACAACGCGCACATCACCGCCAAATGGTGGCGGGTGCCCGCCGCCGAGGTGCCCAAGGAGCGCGAGGCCCGGATCCTCTGGCTGTACGACCACTGGGAGCGGATCGACGCGTGGATCACCGCGCAGCGGTCCCTGGTGGGAGGAACGGGACCGCCGGCGGGCCGTGCTGGATGAGGGCGAGCAGCGCGTCCGTGTCGAGGTGCCGCTCGACGAGATCGCCGAGCGCGTCCAGCCGTTCCTCCCTGAGCGCGGCGAAGTCCGTGTCCGGAGCCGGTACGAAGTCGCGCCCCGCCCGCTCGGCCACGTCGGCCAGGAACGCCCCGCGGAACCCGTCGTTCTCCAGGGCGCCGTGCCAGGTGGTGCCCCAGACGTCGCCGACCCGGCAGCCGTCGAGGAACGGCTCGCCGCCCTCGACCGTCGCCCGCCCGTGGTGGATCTCGTACGCGCGCACGGGGTGCCCGTACGCCGTCCCCTCCGGCCGGGCCAGGCGCTTCTCCGGGCTGAACTCGACCCGTACCGGCAGCCTCCCGAGCCCTTCGACCTTCCCCTGACCGGACTCGACGTCGTCGACGATCTCGCGCCCGAGCATCTGGAACCCGCCGCAGATGCCCAGGACCGGCCCCTTCCGCTCGGCGATCGCCGCGGCCAGCCCTTTCTCGCGCAGCCAGGCCAGGTCGCTCACCGTGGCGCGGGAGCCCGGCAGCACCACCAGGTCGGCGTCGTCCAGCTCGGCCGGGTCCGTCACGAAGCGCACCACGACCCCGGGCTCGGCGGCCAGCGCGTCCAGGTCGGTGAAGTTGGAGATCCGCGGCAGCCGCACGACCGCCACTCTGAGGATCTGCCTGCCGTGCGGGGCGCGGGCGGCGACCCGGCGGCCGTCCAGGGCCAGGGAGTCCTCGACGTCCAGCCAGAGCCCGTCGAGCCAGGGCAGGACGCCGTACACCTCGCGTCCGGTCAGCCGCCTGAGCATGTCGAGCCCGGGCTCCAGCAGTTCCTTCGCGCCGCGGAACTTGTTGACGACGAATCCGGAAATATGGGCTTGGTCGGCGGCGTCCAGCAGGCCGACCGTGCCGTAGAACGCGGCGAACACCCCGCCCCTGTCGATGTCGCCGACCACGATCACCGGCAGGTTCGCGGCCCTGGCCAACCCCATGTTGGCGATGTCGCCGCGGCGCAGGTTGATCTCGGCGGGGCTGCCCGCGCCCTCGCACACCACCACGTCGTACCGGTTCCTGAGCCGGTCGTGGGCCTCCAGCGCGGCGGTGCGCAAGAGATCTTTGAGAGCGCCGTACTCCATCGCGTCCACGTCCGCCACCGGTCTGCCCATGAGGACGACCTGGCTGCGGCGGTCGCTGCCGGGCTTGAGGAGGATCGGATTCATGTCGGCGACCGGCTCCAGGCCTGCGGCCTGCGCCTGCATCGCCTGGGCCCGGCCGATCTCGGCGCCCTCGGCGGTGACGTACGAGTTCAGCGACATGTTCTGGGCCTTGAAGGGCGCGACGCGGACGCCCTGGCGGGCCAGCCAGCGGCAGATCCCGGCGGTGACCACGCTCTTGCCCGCGTCCGACGTGGTGCCCGCGACCAGCAATCCCCCGTTGACCATGGGATTACCGTACCGGAGCGGATTTATGGCGAGATTTCACTGAAACCCCTTATTTACGAATCCTGTGACTTGTGTCACTCTGGCTAGAATATTCCCCTAGAATGAGATTCTAGATTCTCCTTATCGAGAGGGTGGGCATGGTCGGGACGTTGGGTTCGCCGCGCGCCGGCGCCATCGACATGGGATCCAGCGCGCCGTTCGGCTGGGCGCCGCTGGTCGTGCTCTTCATCGTCGGGTTCGTGGACCGCATCGAGCACAACCTGCTCTCGGGCGTGCTCCCGGCCATCCAGGCCGAATGGGGCTTCAGCGACACCGCCGCCGGCTCGATCCCGACGGCCGCCGCCCTGGCCGCCGCGGCCGTGGCGCTGCCCGCCGGGTATCTGGCGGACCGGCTCAGCCGTACCCGGATCATCACGGTGGTGGTCTTCGTCTGGGCGATCGCCACGCTCGGCTCCGGCCTGGCCACCGGGTTCGTGATGTTCTACCTGATGCGCGTGCTGCTGGCGGCGGCCGAGAACATCGACAACCCCGCCTCCGGGAGCCTGCTCGCCGACTACTATCCGCCGGTCAGCCGGGCGAAGGCGTACGGGCTCACCCGCGTCACCACGTACCTCGGGGGCGTCGGGACCCTGCTCGGCGGGGTGCTCGCGGAGGCGTTCTCGTGGCGTACGGCGTTCCTCATCATGGTCGTTCCCGGCGTGCTCACGGCCGTGCTGGTCTGGTTCCTGCGCGAGCCGCGCCGCGGCGAGCTGGACCGGCTGGTGGCGGTGGGCGACCCTCCCCCGGCTCCCGCGGATCCCGCCGCGGCCCCGGTCTCCACAGGTCAGGCAGTTTCCGCGGAGCCTGCTGCGCCCTCGCGGCCTGTCGCGAAGCCTCCGTTCTGGCCGCAGCTCCGTCAGGTCCTGTCCATACCCTCGCTGATCTTCGTCTGCGCCGGGCTGTCCCTCCTCACCCTCGGCCTGGTCGGGATCTTCTTCTGGCTGCCCACGTTCATGGTGCGCACCCTCGGCGTCGGTACGGGCACGGCGGGCTCGCTGAGCGGCCTGATCACTGTCGTGGGCACGGTGACCGGCACCCTGGCCGGGGTGTGGCTGGGCAGGAAGTGGCACGGCACCCGCAAGGGCGGCCGCCTGCTCGCCGGCGGCGGTGGCATCACGGCCGGCTCGCTGGTCCTGGCCGGGGCGCTGTCCATGGAGTCGATCGGCGCGATGACCGTGCTGATCCTGCTCTCCTGCTCGCTGATGTCCATCGCGATCCCCAACCTGACGGCCTGCCTGGCGGACGTGGTCCCGGCGGCCTCGCGCGGCCTCGGCTTCGCCGTCCTGCAGCTGATCACCACAGGCGGTGGGGCCTTCGGCTCCCTGGTCGTCGGCATCGCCTCGGACCGGTTCGGGTCGTTGCTGGCCGGGATGTACATCCTGGTGATCCCGATGGTCGCCGGCGGCCTGCTGACGCTCGGCGCCCGGGCCTCGTTCGAGCGCGACGCGCGCAAGGTCCTGGAGGCCGCCCGCGACTGAAGCCGCCGAAATCGGTCGCGACCGCCCCGGAACACGCGGACGCCCGCCCCTCATTCGCCGGGGGCGGGCGCGGCCGTGCTGTCAACGCCGCCGCATCACCTCTGCGGCCTGCGCCTGCTCTGGTCCCGCTCGGGAGTGGCCGGGCCCGGAGTGGCCTGGTCGGGACGCCGCTGCTCGTTGCCCGGGGTCGCGCCCTGTCCTCCGCCGTAGCGGCGCTGCACCGCTTCGGCGCCTTTGTCGATCTGCTCGTCGTACTTGTGGCCGGTCCGCTCCTTCGCGTACCGCTCGGCCTTGTCCAGCAGCTCATCGGTCTGCTTGGAGTGCCCCCTGGCCAGGTTCTGGGCCTTCTTCAGCCATTCCCCCATACGGCTCATGACCGTTTCCCCGTTTCTTCCGGCTACGGTCGCCCCCTACCCCCGCAGCCAGCTCAATCACCGTTCAGCAGGTCGAGTGGAACAGCCCGCCGACGGCGGTCGTCTCCACCAGCGCGTTGTAGCGCTCGACGGCGGCCGTGGTCTCCTCGACGTAAACCTCGACGCCTCTCTCCTTCAGCAGCTCCAGCGTCTCGGGACAGATCTGGAGCACCAATTGCATGCCGCGGGACAGGACGACGACCTGGCAGCCCCTGTCGAGCAGTTCCCGTACGTCGGCGGGCTGCGTGCCTGGTGAGTGCCTGGTTCCGGTTTCGTTCCAGTCCCAGGGCCGGCCGCCGCCCGGATAGAGCTTGAGGTCCTTGCCCTCCCCGAGCCCTTCGACCACCATCCGGCCCCCGGAGATGTGCGTGATCAATGGGCTTCGCACGTCCATGCGACGACCCTACGCCGCCCGGGACGGACCGCTCATACGGACTCCCGCCGGCCGTCGCGGTCGGGCTGTTTGAAGTCGGTCGCAAAGATGGCCCCACCCTGCCGCGTCCTAATGACAGGCCGAAGGCAGTGCCGGCCGGGAGCCGGCGATCGGCCACCCGGGCCGGGGCCGCAGGCCGAACAAGTGGCAGGAAACGTGCGTCTACCCAATTTGTCGACCTGATGCGTGATTTCCCTCTCCGCCCGCGGCCACCACTGCGGACCCGCAGGACGACAACCATATGGAGGTGATCGTGGATTCCGCGGATCAGCGAGAATTTCACGAGTTCGTATCGGCGCGCTCACCGACGTTCATGCGCCTGGCTTTCCTGCTGACCGCCGGAGACCAGCACGCGGCCGAGGACCTGCTGCAGACCAGCCTGGCCAAGACGGCGCTCAAATGGCACCGGATCGACGACCCCGACAAATATCTCCGGCAGGTGATGTACCGCCAGCAAATCTCCTGGTGGCGGCGCAGGAGAGAATTCGCCGTCGCGGAGATTCCCGACCGCCAGGGCCCGGACGGCACGCACGCCGTCGAACTCCAAATCATGGTCCAGCAGGCGCTCGGCAAACTGACCGCCAAGCAACGGGCCATACTCGTGCTCCGCTATTTCGAAGACCAGTCGGAGTCGACCGTGGCCGCCACGCTCGGCTGCAGCATCGGCACGGTTCGCAGCACCGCCCATCGGGCCCTGGCCCGGCTCCTGCAGCTCTGCCCCGAGCTCCACGAGCTGCACATCCGCTCGAAGGCATCGTCATGACCCCGCGGGACCACGCCGATCCTCGTACGCACGCCGTCGCTGGAAGGAACTCACGGCATGACCACTGACGAACTGGTGAAAGACGCCCTCAGCGCGGTGGCCGACCAGGCCAGGCTGCCGGCCGGGATGGCACATGCGGCATGGCGGCAGCGGACGCGCATGCGGATCAGGACTGCGACCACGACCGCGGCCGCCCTGGTCGCCGCCGTCACCGTCGGTGCGATCACGGTGCCCTCCCTCATAGGGCAGGACGACCTCATCGGGCAGAACGACCGGGAGGCCGCCACCCGCGTGATCGTCCCCTCGCAGGGCATGTCGGCCGATCCCGGCCACCCGACCCCGCGCAAACGCGTCGCCGCCGGGCGCAGCACGCTCACCGCGTACGCCTCCTGCCCATCGGGCGGGGACGCCGACTGCTCCTGGAGCATGCTCGACCCCGCCTCGGGCGGCTACGCCACGACGCCGTGGGGATGGGTGGACGTGGCACCCGGCGGCCGGACGGCCGCGGTGCTGGAAAAGCCGCTGCCCGCGCGCCGGATCGGGCTGCTGGACACCACCGCCGGCACGGTACGCCGCTGGATCGACCTCGACCGTGCCGGCGCGGGAAGCGTCGCCTGGTCACCGGACGGACAGCGGCTGCTGGTGACCACGTACGACCGCGTCCCCGCCCTCGCCGCCGTTCCCGGCCGGGAACCGGATCCGCGACAGGCCAGAACCGGCTTCTTCATCGTGGACGTGGACAGCGGCACGGCCACCTTCCACAGCCTGCCCTCGGCCCCGGGAGCCGCCGGCCTGCGCGACGATCTGTCCTGGGACCGCGACGGCTCGCTGATCTGGGAGGAAACCGGCTCCGCCCAGCGGCCCCGCGAGTACTACGACCTTACCGGCCGGCCTCGCTCCGGCCCCGCCCAAGAGTCCTTCAGCGACCAGCCCGCCGGGCTGTCCCCCAATGGCCGCCGGCTGGCCAGGGGTGGCAAGAGCGGCTCGGCCCCCTTTGTCCTGAACGTCGCCTCCGGTAAAACCACACTCCTGGAGCCACCCGATGGTCCTGTCATCCTGCAGTCGCTGGCCTGGGCCGACGACACGAATCTGATCGCCTGGGCACGTGACCGCGAAATCACGGACGGCGCCAAATCCCGGTACCGCCTCGTGCTGGTCGGCGTGGAAGGCGAGCAACCGGTCACTCCGCTGACCGGCTGGACCGCCCCCTCCAGCCATCTGGAGTGGGTGCCGGCCTTCACCACCGAATCCTGATCATGACCGTGTCATCCAGGCATACGAGCGCGGCCGGTCCCGAGCCGAAATCGTCGGTCCGGCCACCTACGCTACGTGCATGACCACGCACGGATTCACGCTCACCGCCGAGGGCCCGTTCGACTTCGGCGCCTCCCTGCGTTTCGTCGAGGACTGGCCGGCCACCAGCGCGCTGCCCTCCGACGGGCGGGCGCTGCGCTTCGCCTACTGCGCCGAATCCGACTGGCTGCCGATCGGCGTGACCGTGACGGCCGCGCCCGGCGGGGTCGCCGTCGCCACCACGAGGGCGGCGGGGCCGGGCATCCGGGGCGAGGTGGCGCGGATCCTCTCGATCGACGTGGACGGCACCGGCTTCGCCAAGCTCGGCGAGACCGACCCGGTGCTCGGCGACCTGCAGCGGCGCAGCCCCGGCCTGCGTCCGGTGTGCTTCTGGAGCCCGTGGGAGGCGGCCTGCTGGGCGGTGATCGTGCAGCGCTCGTCGATGCTCATCGCCTCGCGGATCAAGCAGCGCATCGCGGAGCGTTTCGGCGCGAAGGTCACCGTGGACGGGCAGGCCTACCCGGCCTTTCCCCCGCCCGTGACGCTGCTGGAGGCCGGCGGGCTCGGGCTGCCCGCACAGAAGGAGGAGTGGGTGCGCGGGCTGGCCCGCGCGGCGCTCGACGGCGTGCTCACCGCCGAGCACCTGCGCGCGCTCGGCCCGGAGGAGGCCCTGGCCGAGCTGCGTGCCCTGCCCGGGGTGGGGCCGTTCTCCGCGGGCCTGATCCTGATCCGCGGAGCGGGCGCGCCGGACGCGTTCCCGGGCGACGAGCCGCGCCTGTTCGCGATCATGCGCGAGGCGTACGGCCTGCCGGAGGACGCGCCGCCGGCCGCTTACCGGAGGCTGGCCGAGACGTGGCGGCCCTACCGCTCCTGGGCCTCCTTCCTCTTCCGGGCCTCCACCTACGGCGTCATGGACGATCGGGATCGAGCGCCGGACTGATCATCGGGCGATCCCGTCGCGAGGATCATCGGCCTGCCCGCACCAGGCGCGAATCGCCTGCACCATAACCGGCGATCTCTGGCGGGATCAGTCCACCAGACCGAGCTGGCGGCCGGCCCGCAGGGCCAGCCAGACCTCGGCGAACGCGCCGGTGGACGACAGGTCGCGGCCCGTCAGCTCGGCGAACCTGCGCAGCCTGTACGCCAGGGTGTTGGGATGGATGTGCAGCGCAGCCGCGGCGTCCTCGGTGCGCCGGTCGCGCTCCATCCAGGTCCGCACCGACGTCAGGAGGTGGGAGCCGTGCGCGGAGTCGTAGGCGAGCACCTTGCCGAGCACGTTCTCGACCAGCGCGGTGAGCGCCCACGGGTCGTCGGGCAGCCACCTGCCGGTGGTGTCGTCACCGTAGTGGACCAGGGCGCGCCCCGACTCCGACGCCGTGGACACCGCCCATACCGCCTCCCTCTTGGGGATCTGCATGGACTCCCCGGGCGGGAACGGCCTGCTCATGCCCGCCGCGACGCCCGGCAGCGCGGCGACCGCCGCGTCGAGGGCGGGTGAGCCGAGCACGTAGCGGTCGTCGCCGCGGCGGAGCATGAGGTGCGGCTGGTCGTCGACGGCCCGGTGGATGGCCTCGTCGGACACGTTCCTGATGACGAGGAGGGCCAGCTCGGCGTCCACGGGCAGGCCCATCCTTACCAGGCGCCGCCGGGCCGTGGCCGGCTCGAGGACGTCCTGGAGCAGCTCGGACAGGGTCTCCGCGCCCTGGCGGCGCAGCGTCTCGCGCTCGTGGCGGGCCATGGCCACCTGCAGCGCGGCCACCGTGGCGATGTGCTGCACCACGGCCAGCCCGGCGGGCCTGGCTCCCTGGCGTTCGAAGGCGACGAGAAAGCCCGCGGGACCGCCCGGCGCGGGCACGGGCAGGACGAAGCCTCCGGGAATGGTGGGCGGCGCCTCCGGCTCGGACGGGAGCACGGCGAGGTCGGGCACCGGCACCCCCGGCAGCAGCGGCCGGCCCTGCGGGGTGCAGAGGTAGACCTCGTAGCCGGACAGCCGCTCCAGGCGTTTGAACAGCGTCGCGGTGTCGAGATCCTCGGCCGCCAGCCACCGCAGCGCGCCGAACACCTGGAGCTGCGCGCCGAGGCGTTGCCTGGCGTCCTCCTGCACGGCCGCGGCCACCTCCTGGGCGATCGCGATGAACGGCACGGCCAGCGGCACTTCGAGCACGGGCATCCCGCGCTCCTCGGCGGCCCGGATGAAGGCGTCGTGCAGCGGCGGCACGTGCAGCTGCGCAGACAGGGCCAGCGCGGACACGCCCGCGTCGTCGAGTCGTTCCAGATAGGCGCGCTGCTTGGCGGCCTGGCGCGGGATCGCGATCCCCGTGGTCATGATGACCTCCGCGCCGAGCAGCCAGGGCGTGGGGTCGTCGAGCTCGCTGACGTGCGCCCAGGACACCGACCGTCCCAGCCCCGCCTCGCCGGCCAGCAACCGCAGTTGGAGGGCAGGGGAACGCAGCAGGTCCTCCACGGACACCTTTGTGGTCACCCACAAAGAATATGGCGGGTCTTCAGGGCTGTCCCGATTGAAGGTGAAGGATGTGGCCTCCACACTCGATGCCATCTACCTGTACGGGAAGGCACGGGCACGACATGAGAAGAGCACTTGCCATCGCATTCCTCGGCACCCTCCTCAGCGGATCGGCTCTCGCCGGCTGCGCGGCGCCCGAGGAGACGACCACGGCGGCCCCCAAGGCCGAGATCGCAGCGGGCGCCAAGGACGAGGCGATCGCCAAGCTGCTCCCGGCGGACATCCAGCAGGCCGGCAAGGTACGCGTGGCCTCCGGTGTCTCCTTCCCGCCCATGGAGTTCTTCGACACCGACAACAAGACCGTGATCGGGTTCGACGCGGACCTGGGCAAGGCGCTCGGCGAGCTGCTGGGCGTGGAGTTCGCCTTCGAGAACGTCAACTTCGACGGCATCATCGGCGGACTCAACGCCGGCCGCTACGACCTCGGCCTGACCAGCATGATCGACAAGGAGGAGCGCCGGGAGCAGGTGGACTTCGTCGACTACCTCAAGTCCGGCTCGGCGCTCATGGTGCCCAAAGGCAACCCGCAGAGCGTCAAGGAAATCCTCGACATGTGCGGCAAGAAGGTCGCCGTCGAGAAGGCCTCGACCGGCGACCTGTACGTGGACGACGTCACGAAGAAGTGCGCCGACGCCGGCAAGCCGGCCGTGGAGAAGGTCCCCTTCCCCGACCAGGCGAGCGCCGTGCAGGCCCTGCAGTCCAAGCGGGCCGACATGGTCCTCGCACTGGACCTGACCCTGGCCTACAACGTGAAGCAGGCGCCGCAGCAGTTCGAGGTCGCGGTGAGCGCGATCGACCCGCTCCCCATCGGCATCCCGGTGCCGAAGAGCAAGCCGCAGCTGCGGGACGCCGTGCAGGCCGCGCTGAAGAAGCTCATCGCGGACGGGACCTACGACGAGCTGCTGGCCAAGTGGAACCTGCAGGCGCAGGCGTTCAAGGACGCCACGATCAACGCGGGCTCATGACCGAGCTTGTCGAGGTCATCAATGAGCACAGCGCCTTGGTCATGAGCCCGACGGAGAAGGCCTCATGACCGGCCTGCAGGAGCACGCGACCGAGCCCATCGTGCCGCTGCGGCGGCCCGGCCGGTGGGCGGCCGCGGCGGTGCTCGCGGTGCTGGCCGCGATGGCGGTCAACTTCGTGCTGACCACCCCGGCGCTCCGGCTCGACCTGGTGGCGGGGTACCTCCTCGAGAGGTCGATCATGCGCGGGCTGCTGCTCACGATCGAGCTGACGGTGCTCGCCATGCTGGCGGGCGTCGTGCTCGGCACCGCGCTGGCGATCATGCGGCTCTCGGACAACCCGCTGCTCCGCTGGATCGCGGCCGCGTACGTGTGGCTCTTCCGCGGCACGCCCATCCTGGTCCAGCTGCTGTTCTGGTTCTTCCTCGGCGCGGTGATGCCACGCGTCAGCCTCGGGATCCCCTTCGGCCCGGAGTTCTTCTCCACGCCGGTCAACGCGCTGATCACCCCGTTCACCGCGGCCATCCTCGGCCTGGGGCTGAACGAGGCCGCCTACATGGCCGAGATCGTCAGGGCGGGTATCGGCTCGGTGGACCGCGGGCAGCGGGAGGCCGCCGAGGCGCTCGGCATGCGGCCCGCGCTGGTCTACCGGCGGATCATCCTGCCCCAGGCGGCCCGGATGATCGTGCCCCCGACCGCCAACGAGACGATCTCGATGCTCAAGCTCACCTCCCTGGTGCTGGTCATCGGACTGCCGGACCTGCTGACCAGCGCCCAGCTGATCTACGGCCGCAACTTCCAGCAGATCCCGCTGCTGATCGTGGCCAGCTGCTGGTATCTCGTCCTGACCACGCTGCTGACCTTCGCCCAGTCGAGGCTCGAACGGCGGCTCGGCCGCTCGGACGTCCACGTCGGAGGTCACGCATGAGTGAACTGCTCATCGCAAGGGGTGTGCGCAAGAGCTTCGGGAAGGTCGAGGTGCTCAAGGGCATCGACCTGACCGTGCACCCCGGCCAGGTGGTGTGCCTGCTAGGCCCGTCGGGCTCGGGCAAGTCGACCTTCCTGCGCTGCGTCAATCACCTCGAACGGCTCGACGCCGGGGAGATCTGGGTCGACGGCCACCTGGTCGGCTACCGCAGGGCGGGCGGGAAGAAGTACGAGATGCGTCCCCGCGAGGTGGCCGACCAGCGCCGCGACATCGGCATGGTGTTCCAGCGCTTCAACCTCTTCCCGCACCGCACGGCGCTGGAGAACGTCATGGAGGCGCCCCGGCACGTGCTCGGCCGGCCCCGCGAGGCCGTCCGGCAGGCGGCCCTCGACCTCCTGCGGCGGGTCGGCATGGAGGAGCGGGCGAACCATTACCCCGCCCAGCTCTCCGGCGGCCAGCAGCAGCGGGTGGCGATCGCCAGGGCTCTGGCCATGAAGCCCAAGCTGATGTTGTTCGACGAGCCGACCAGCGCGCTCGACCCCGAACTCGTCGGCGAGGTCCTCGATGTGATGAAGGATCTGGCCGGAGCCGGAATGACGATGATCGTGGTGACGCATGAGATCGGATTCGCCCGCGAGGTCGCCGACCAGGTCGTCTTCATGGACGACGGGATGGTCGTCGAGGCGGGACCGGCCGGCGAGCTGATCGCCAATCCCCGACACCAGCGGACCCAGGCCTTCCTGGCCAAGGTCCTGTAGACGGAAAGGAACTCACATGCCACGGGGGCCCGTCGACTCCTCCCGGATCCCGCGTTACGCAGGACCCGCCACGTTCGCCAGACTGCCCCGCCTGAGCGAGGTCGGGCAGGCCGAGGTGGCCGTCGTGGGGGTGCCCTTCGATACCGGGGTCTCCTACCGGCCGGGAGCGCGCTTCGGTCCGGCGGCGGTGCGCGAGGCGTCGAGGCTGCTGCGGCCGTACCATCCGGTGCTCGATGTGTCACCGTTCGAGCGCGTCCAGGTGGCGGACGCGGGCGACATCGCCTGCAACCCGTTCGACATCGGGGAGGCGATCGAGACGATCGACGCGGCGGCCTCCGAGCTGCTGGCCGGGGGTGCGAAACCGGTGACGATCGGCGGCGACCACACCATCGCGCTGCCGCTGCTGCGAGCGGTCTCGAGAGTGCACGGCCCGGTGGCGCTGCTCCACTTCGACGCGCATCTGGACACCTGGGACACCTACTTCGGTGCCGCCTACACCCACGGCACCCCGTTCCGGCGTGCGGTCGAGGAGGGGCTCCTCGACACCGAGGCGCTCAGCCACGTCGGCATCCGCGGCCCCCTGTACGGCAGGCGCGACCTGGACGAGGACCGGCGGCTCGGCTTCGGCATCCTCACCTCACGCGACGTGCTGCGGCGCGGCGTGGACGAGGTGGTCGACGTGCTGCGGCAGCGCGTCGGGGATCGGCCGCTGTACGTGTCGATCGACATCGACGTGCTCGACCCCGCGCACGCCCCCGGTACGGGGACGCCGGAGGCCGGCGGACTGACCAGCCGGGAGCTGCTGGAGATCCTCCGCGGGCTGGAGGGCTGCGACCTGGTCGGCGCCGACGTCGTCGAGGTGGCGCCCGCCTACGACCACGCGGAGATCACCTCGATCGCCGCCTCGCACGTCGCCTATGACCTGGTCAGCCTGCTGGCACTACGGTCTCAGAAGTCGGCATGAGATCGCATGACACAGCGGTCTCAGAAGTCGGCATGAGATCGCCATGACACTACGGGAGAAGCCATGAGGACGGGCGGCGACCTGGTCGTCGAGTCGCTGGCCGCGCTCGGCGCCACCACGGTCTTCGGCGAGCCGGGGCAGCACGCGCTGGGCCTGTTCGACGCGCTTCGCCGGGTCGGAGCGGCGAGCCTGGGGGCGCAGCCCCTGCGCTACGTGGGCTGCCGCACCGAGCTGAGCGTCGCGTTCGCCGCCGACGGCCACGCCCGCGCGACCGGCTCGGTCGCGCCCTTCATGGTCTCCACCGGCCCGGGCGCGCTGGGCACCCTCCCCGCACTCATGGAGTCCCGTAACGCCGGTATCCCCGTCCTGGGCATCAGCAGCCAGATCCCGGCGGACGGGCTGGGCGGCAGGCGCAAGGGCTACCTGCACGAGCTGCCGGACCAGGCCGCGTCCTTCAGGGACGTCGTGAAGTCGGTCCACGTGGTGCGGACGGCCGGTCAGATCGTGCCGGCGCTGACCGAGGCGTGGGAGATCGCGCTCACCGCGCCCGCGGGCCCGGTCTGGGTGGAGATCCCGCAGGACGTCCTGCTCGGCGCGACCGACATTCCCGCGGTCGCCGATCTCCGGGTGGCGCCGAGACCGCTCGCCCCGCGAGCCGAGCTCGTCGCCGCGGCGGCGGAGCTGCTGGCACGGGCGGCCCGCCCGGTGATCCTGGCCGGAGGAGGGGTGATCCGCGCCGGCGCCCAGGCGGCCCTGCTGGAGCTGGCGGAAGAGCTGGACGCGCCGGTCGCCACCACGTTCGGCGCGAAGGGCGCCTTCCCCTGGGAGCACCCGCTGTCGCTCCAGTCGTGGCTGGAGGACCGGCACCTGACGACGTTCCTGGAGGACGCCGACGTGCTGCTGGTCGTGGGCTCGGGCCTGGGGGAGCTGTCCAGCAACTACCACACGATGCGACCGCGCGGCCGGGTCATCCAGATCGAGGCCGACCTCGGCAAGCTCGAGTCCAACCACCCGGGCCTGGCCGTCCATGCGGACGCCCGGCTCGGGCTGGAAGCGCTGGCGCAGGGCGTGAAGGGAGCCGGCCGTGATGGCGCGGCGGCCCGGTCCGCGGTCCGTGACGTGCTCGCGCGAGTCGCCGAGCGGCTCGACGCGCAGGACCTCACCTTCGAGCGGGCGGTGCTCGCGGCCGTGGAACGCGCGTTGCCGGGAGAGGCGCTGAGCTTCTGGGACATGACGATCCTCGCGTACTGGGCCTGGTCCGCCTGGCCGCGGCCGATGGAGTCGGCGCAGGGCGCGGGCGGGCTCGGCTACGCGCTCCCCGCGGCGCTCGGCGCGGCCGCCGCCACCGGCGGGCCGGTGCTCGCGGTCAGCGGTGACGGCGGGGCGATGTACGGCCTGGCCGAGCTGGCCACGCTCCGCCAGCACCACCTCGACGTGACGTGGTTGATCGTGGACGACGGCGGCTACGGCATCCTGCGCGAGTACATGACCGGCGCGTTCGGCGCCGCCACGGGGACCGAGCTGGCCAGGCCGGACTTCGTCGCCCTCGCGGCGGCCTTCGGCGTGCCCGCCTGCCGTACCACTCCGGAGGACCTGGAGGGCGACCTCGCGCGGGCCCTGCGAACACCGGGGCCGAGCGTCGTCGTGCTCCCCGCGACCCTCCGCATGTTCGCCCCCACCCACCTGACGCCGTCATAGAACAGGACCGCCCCGAGCGCCGGCCTGGCGTTGCCGGCGCCCTCGACCGTGCCGAGCAGCCGTGACGTCACCCTTGTCCGGGTCGGCTTCCGTTCGACTGGGCCGGGCGTGGGATGGGCCCGGCGCCAGCGCTCTCTTGGGCGTCGAGAAGATCGTCACCGTGCTCGAGGATCCAGCGTCCGAGCGCCTTCATCGGACCGTCGACCAGGCTCTCCCCCAAGCCGGTGAGGCTGTAGTCGACGCGAGGCGGGGCCTCGGCGTAGGTGGCGCGCTTGATCAGGCCGTTGGCGAGCAGGCGGTGCAACGCATCGGTGAGAACTTTGTCGCTCATGCCGCCGATCGCGGCGCGTAGCTGGTGGCGCCGGCGCGGGCCGGAGCGCAGAGCTGCCAGGACCACAGGATCCCAGGTGTGCGCGAACAGGTCGATGGCCGCGCGCAGGCGGCAGTCCGCCACCAGCTCGTAGCCGTGGGCCTGCTGATCGCTCATCTCGCCGTCCATGATCGCGCAGTTGAAACGCACCAATCGGTGCATAACGCCTTCTTTACCGTAGTCGTCCAGCAACCACTGTTGGCAAGGGAGAGACGATGCGCATCGGGATCCTGGGAACGGGAAGCCTGGCGGAGGGGCTTGGCACCGGCTGGGCGCGTGCCGGACACGAGCTGGTGATCAGTGGGCGATCCCCGGCCAAGGCGCAGCGACTCGCTGATCGGCTGGGCCATGGGATACGCGCCGTCACGCCGCCTGAAGCGGTCACCGGACGCGATGCGGTGCTGCTCGCGGTGTCGTGGAACGGCGTCGAGGACATGCTGCGAGATGCCGGTGCGTCCGACGGCCTGCTGTCCGGGACACCGCTGATCGACCCCACGAATGCCGTGGAACACGGCGTCGGGGTGTTGCTGACCGAGGCCGGCGGCTCGATGGCGGAGCGGATCGCCGCACTCGCTCCGGGAGCACATGTCGTCAAGGCCTTCCACCTGTTCCCCGCCGAGCAGTGGACCGGAGCGACCGGCGAGGACGAGCCTCCGGTGACGGTGGCGCTGTGCGGCGACGATCCGGCCGCGCTGCAGGTGGTCGGCACGCTGGTGCGTGATGTCGGCGGGGTACCGGCCGTCCTGGGACCGCTGGATCGTGTCCGTCAGCTTGAGGAGGTCGCGGGTTTCGTCATCGGGCTGGCCTTCGCCGGCGTTGATCCAGGCTCCGCGATTCCGCATGTCCCATCACCGGCGACGCTGCCACCTGCTTCGGAGGCTCCCCTGTAGTGCCTCGGCGGACGTCGGCGAGCGGCAGGAGCGTCGCGGCGGTAGCCGGCGCGCGGCTCAGTCCTCAAGGGCCGGCATCCGAAGGACGAACCGGGCGCCGGTGTCGGAGTCCTCGATGGTCAGTGTGCCGCCGTGGGACCTCGCGATCTCGCGGGCGATGGGCAGGCCGAGCCCGGTGCCGCCGGCGTCGCGGCTGCGTGAGGCGTCCAGGCGGGTGAAGCGCTGGAAGACGATTTCGCGCTGGTCGGGCGCGATGCCCGCGCCGTCGTCGAGGACCTCCAGCACGGCCTCCTTGCCCGGCCGGCGCAGCGTCACGATGATCTGCGTCTCGGCGTGCCGCTCGGCGTTGTCCAGCAGATTCGTCAGCAGGCGGACCAGCTCCAGCGGGTCGCCCGTGACGGTCACGCCCGCTTGCAGGGTGGTGACGACGTGCTTGGTGCGCGACCTGGCGGTCTCAGTGGCGACCAGCTCGCTCAGGTCCAGGGGCTCGCGGCGGCCCGGGCCCCCCGCGTCCAGCTTGGTCAGCGCGAGCAGGTCGGTGACGATGGCCTGCAGGCGGTCCAGGCTGGCGAGCACCTCGCGGCCCGTCTCCTGCCAGTCGGTGTCCTCGGGATGGAGCATGGCGTCCTCGACCTGGGTACGCATCGCGGTGATCGGGCTGCGCAGGTCGTGTGAGGCGTCGCCGGCGAACCTGCGCTGCTGCTCCATCGCGGCCTGCTGCTGCTCCATCGCCGTCTCCAGCCGCTCCAGCGTCTGGTTGGCGGTCTCGGCCAGGCCTCTGATCTCGTCGTCGTTCTCCGGCACGGGGACGCGCATCCCACCGCCGCCCGCGGTGATCTCGGCCAGCCTCTTCGTGATGGCGCTGACGGGCTCGAGCGTCCTGGCCACGACGCGCGACACTCCGAACCAGGTCAGCGTGACCAGCCCCGCCGTCATGCAGAACTGGAACATGATCACTTGTGGGCTGACGTACCAGGGCACCCCTGGATCGAAGGCGTAGATGACCCACTCGCCCTCCGGCTGGTACGCGCGCAAGGCGACCACGATCTTGCACCGGCCAGGAAACGCGGGCAGGTCGCAGAGCTCCGCGACGTGGTTGGCCTGGTTCCGGGCGGGGATCGCCGACGTCTGGCGGGGGTTGCCGGCCAGGTTCGGCGTCCAGGAGACCGGGCGCCCGACCGGGTCGACCACTTGGATGCCGTCGAGGTCGTCGGACTTCACCACCTGGGGCAACTGGTTCCGCTTGACCATGAGGAGCACGCGCAGGGCCTTGCCGGAGACCTCGAGTGCCCGGATGTCGGCGACCTGCTTCCGGATGCCGTACAGCACGAACGCGCTGACGACGAGGTTGAGCAGCAACATGGCGATGCTGCCGTACATTGCCAGCCGCGTCCGCAGCGACCGGCCCGACCAGGTGCTCACACGCCTTCCCCCGCTGATCAGAAGATCACAGTCATGGCGTTCGCCGCCAATCTAGGGAGATTCTTCGGCCAACTCGGTTGACCACGGCGAAAGGGGAGGATCTGTGGCGGCCCGTTACTTTCCCGTCGGTGTGTGGCTTGGGTGGAAGCTGCTGTTCAGGCGCGCGTGTTGATGCATGTCGTGCCAGCCGTCGGGGTGCAGGGCCTGCCGGAGGGCGGTGCCCTCGGGCAGGTAGCCGGACTTCACCGCGACCCGGCAGGAGGCCTGGTTGCGGGTGGAGTGACACAGCTCAGCGCGGGCTACGCCAAGCCCCTCGAACATCCAGCGGGTCAGCGCTCCAAGGGCGGCAGGTGCGGCTCCCTGACCCCGGGCTTCAGGCAGTATCCAGTAGGAGAGCTCGACGAGCCCTTCGTCGAGGACGATGTGCCTCATGCTGATCTGACCGCTGACTCGGCCGTGGAGTTCTACGGCCCAACCGGCTCCGCTTTCCCGCGCCCACCGCTGCGGCCAGTGTTCGATCCACTCCTGCGCCTCCGGCTCGGTCATGGACCGGGCGTGCCACTGCATGATCGCTGGATCGCTGTAGGCGGCGACCACCGCAGGAAGGTCCTCGGCGGCCCAGGGGCGCAGGGTCAGCCCTCCCTCGTGGAGCACGGGCTGGGCGAGACGTGACAAGCTGCCGGGCGGAAGAACGGGCGGCACAAGACGAGGCACGGCCTCATTATGGTGCCTTCCCGTTCGGCGGGCGGGCTACTCGGCGCCCCGGGGCTGACCGGCTCCCGTCAGAGCGGCAGCGGGATGCGATCGAAGAACCAGTACAAGCTGACCGCCACGATGGGGACCGACATCGCGGCCACCGCCCAGCGGGCCGCGGACGTCCGGCGCAGCAGCACCAGCAGCGGGAAGAGCACAGCGATGACCACGAGCTGCGTCACCTCGATGCCGGCGTTGAAGCTCAGGAGCGACAGCAGCAGCTCCCACGACCCGCTCTCGTCGATGTCCAGCGCGCCCGCGAAGCCCAGCCCGTGCATCAGGCCGAAGGCGAAGACGACCGGCAGCCGCCATTTGCCCAATCTGTCCTCCTCGCGGCCCAGGAGGTTGGCGAGCGCCACGACGATGATCGACACTGCGATGATCGGCTCGACGATCTCCCCCGGAACCTCCACGACCCCCATCGCCGCCAGGAGGAACGTGATGCTGTGCGCGGCCGTGAAGGCGGAGGCCGTGATGACGAGGTCGCGCAGGCCGCGCGCGCCGATGAGCAGGGCGAGCAGGAAGAGCACGTGGTCGAGGCCGAACAGCAGGTGCTCGGCACCGAGCAGGAAGAACTCCCAGACCTGATGCGAGGCCTGGCGCTCGCCGATCCGCAGCGTCGGGTTCTCGGCGACCAGGACCGCGGAGCCCTTCTTGCCGTTGAGCTCGTACCGGACGATCGTCTCCGTGCTGTGGACGAAGTTCTCGGCGTCGGGGAACAGGGCGCTTGAGATCGCGTGGGCTCCCCCGCCCTCCCCCTCGCAGGTGTAGGCGAGGGTCAGCACCGCGAAGGCCGCCTTGCCGCGGACGCGCACGTCCGCGGCGCCCACCGTGGTGGGCGCGCACGGCTTGTCGTCGTACGCCACGGCGAAGCGGCCCGTGACATATTCGATCACGGCGTCGCGGTTGATCTGGAGCTGGCGGAGCTGCTCGGTCCGCTCCTTCGCCTCATAGGCCTCCGCGTAGAGCCAGGCCGACTTCATGAGCAGGTCGTACTCGAGGTCGAGCACGGCCCTGACGTTCGCGCCCGTACCGGTCACCTCGGCGTGGGCGGTCGTGGTCGCTTCGTGCGCCGCCGCCGGAGCGGGATGCACCAGGCCGGCCAGCACGCCGCCGAGGACGACGGCGAGGACGACGGCGAGGACGACGGCGAGGACGACGGCCGACGGCCAGCGCCTGCGGGACATGTCGTGTTTCTCCAGATGAGGATGAATGCCGCCCCGGACCCGGTCCGGGGCGGCGGCGATCGGTCAGGCGATGGGTTGGCGTTCGAACCAGCGGTACATGGGCGAGTCCGGTCCCCATGTGCCCGGGCGGCCGTGCTCGTCCTTCGTGACGAAGACGCTCGGCTCGGAGGCGGTCACGCCGCCGCCTGCGGAGCGTGCCGTGACGAACCAGGCGTAGGCCGTGTTGTCCTTGAGGCGGTCCCAGGTCACCGAGGCGACCCGACCCGACGCGACCGTGCTCTTGCCGATGATCCGGGTGGGCATGTAGAGCGCCAGCGAGTCGGTCTGGAAGCTGGTCGTGCGGGAGGTGAGATCGACCGGCAGCACCATGTTGTCCTCGAGCCCGTTGTAGCGGCGCCGCGGGTCGAACTCGGTGGCGCCGAAGTCGTTGAGCAGCGGGGAGTAGGTGTCCACGCTCAGCTCCGCCCGCTTGACGTCGAACTGCAGCAGCCGGAAGTAGCTCGCGCCGAACTGGAGCTGGTCTGCCGGGTTGTATCCGCCGATCTCGGTGAGCCCGAGACGGTCGGCCGACACCGTGTAGAACTGGTAGTCCGCCAGGAGCTCGACGACACCGTTGCCGATCTGGCCCACCTTCGGCTTCACGTTGGTGCCCACGCCGTGCTCGTGTCCGGCGAGGATGAGGAAGACGTTCGGGTTCTTCTCGACCACCGTCTTGTACAGCATCGAGCCGTCGGGTGCCGCGAATCCGGCGCCGCGCCCGTCGGGGTTGGCGCTCGGCACGATGTAGTCGTGCGAGAGCAGGATGCCGTTGCGGTTGGGGAACTTCTTGAAGACGGAGTCGGCCCATTCGGCTTCCTCCCTCGTCACGCCGTACGACAGGCCGACCACGACGAAGTCCAGCCCGCCCGCGGAGAACAGGTCGTAGTGGTTCTGGTTGTCGCCTTCCTTCCACGGGCCGCCGTACTTGGCGTGCTGCCAGCCCTGCGACGCCGTCTGATACCGGCTGGGACCGTAGTACTTGTTGTAGATCGCGTCCGGCCCGTTCTCGGTGCCCGACTGGTTGTCGTGGTTGCCGGCGATCACGCCGTTCGGGATGTCCGCGTCGTCCAGCACGCGCTGCTGCCTGGAGGACACCTCGAACTCGCCGACCACCTGCTGACGCATGGCCTCGTCGGCGGGCGTGCGGATGTTGTTCTCGATGATGTCGCCGGTGTGCGCGACGTACGAGATCTTGCGCTGGTCCTTGTTCGCGCCGATCCAGTTGACGATGCCGGCGTAGGCGGACTCCCACACCGCGCGCTCCTCGGCGGTCTCCTGCTCCACCGCACCCTCGGAGATGTACTGCGTGTCGGTGAAGTGGACGATCGAGAAGTCGTAGGTGGCGGGGTCGGCGAAGCCGTTCGGATCACCGGGCTCGATGTCGTCGGCGAACGGGTCCTCGCCCGTCACCATGACGTGGACCTGCTGTTTGTCGATGTACTCCCCGTTGACGACGGCCGTGAGAACGGTCTTGCCCTCGGCGGCGCCACGGGCGCTCGTCAGGAGGTCCCACGCCTTGGTCTTCGTGTTCCACACCCGCAGCGACGCCAGGCGCTCGGGGTCGATGGCGCCCTCCCAGCGCAGGACCGGGGAGTCCACGTGACCCTTCACCTGGACGTCGTACCGCTGGTAGGTGAGATCCTGGCCGGCGGGCGCGTCGAGCGTTCTGCCGTCGGCGGGCTCGAGCCCTTCGGCCTTGACGCGCTTCTCGCCCCGGACCTGCAGGGTCGTGGGGACGGACTGGGCGGTGCCCTGGAACACCTGGTTCGGAATCAGGATCTCGGCCTCGGAGAACGTCGCTTTCACCGGCCCGCCATCTGGTTCGGCCACCTTCGCCGAGAGCGTGACGGGATCCGACACGTCGACGGTCCCCAGCGCCGGGGTCAACTCGGTGGGTACGTCCGGAATGCCCGCGGATTCGAACACGATCTCGCGGGTCGCGGTGTTGCCGAGCCCGTCGGTGCCGGTCACGGCCAGCGTGTGCTTACCGGCCCGCAGACCGGGGCCCACTTGGGCGCCCAGCTCGATCGACTGGCCGTCGAGTTTGACGTCCGGACCGGACACGACGGCGGAGGCGTCCTCGAGCTTGACGTCCAGCACGACCGAGGCGGTGATCTTCTCACCCGCGGCCGGGACGCTCTTGGCGACCGCCGGCGCCGAGTTGTCGGTGATCAGGAGGCGGGTGGCGACCTCGCCCGTGGCCGACGCGGCGGCGATGGTGTGCTTGCCGTCCTTGATGGCGGTGGTGTCGAGGTCCGCGCGCAGGCCGCGGGCGGGAGCGTCCACCAGGAATTCGAGGTCGATCTCGGTCAGCGGGTTCACGGTGTCGCCGCAGTTGCCGTCGCCCATGCCGTACGAGCCCTTGAGCATCTGGCCGGAGGCCGTGCCCTGCGCCGGGGTGAGGGCGATGTTCGAGATCGCGAAGTCGTCGCGGTTGTTGCCACACGACGTCGGGAAGGTGCCGGCCACGAAGTCGATCGTGTTCCAGCCGGGCACGAGGAACTCGTTCGGGATCGTGAGGTCGACGCGCCGGCTCACGAAGTCGCCGTCGAGCACGACCTTCTGGCCGTTGACGAGCACGAAGTTCTGGTAACGCGCCTCGATCGAGTTGCCGCCCACGTTGAAGCTGAGGGTCGCGTTGCCCGAGCCGAGCGTTTCGATGAGGTGCACAGCCGGGGCGTCGATCCTGTAGCGCAGCTCGGCCTCGCGGAGCGCGGTCTGGCTGCTGCCGCAGGCGCCGTCGCCCAGGTCGTACGACGGCTTGATGTCCTGGCCGGTCACGGTGGCGCCGTCGAGGGCGAGGGCGAGGTTCGCGATCGTGAAGTCGTCACGGTTGTTGCCGCAGGACTCCTTGTAGTCCCCGGTGACGACCTTGATCGTGTTGTCGCCGGGCACCAGGAACCGGGCCGGGACCGCGACGGTCACGCGCCGGCTCACCCAGGAGCCGCCCAGATCGATGCGCTTGCCGTTGACGAGCAGGAAGTTGTCGAACTTGTCGTCGATCGAGTCCGAGCCCACGTCGAAGCTCAACATCGCGGCGCCGTTGCCGAGCGTGGCCTTCGTGACAGGTTCGCCGCCATCGACGGTGAGGGACGCGACGCCGCCCCCGCCGCCGGCCGGGACCGTCGCGAAGACCGGCTTGGTGCCTGCCACCAGCGTGCCGTCTGTGGGCTGCAGCCGCGGCGCCCCAGCCGGAGCGTTGTTCACGGTCACGGTGTTCTTGGCGGTCGCCCCGGCGGCGGTCGTGGCGGTGATGACGTGCTCGCCGTTGGCCAGCGTCGTCGTGTCCACGTCCGCGGCGAGACCCGTGGTGCCCTGCGGGTCGGACTGGGTGAAGAACTTGAGGGTGGCGCGCTTCAGCAGCGAGGTGTTCGTGCCGCAACTGCCGTCGCCGAAGGAGAAGGTGTAGGGGTTGTCCTCGCCGTCCGCGACCTCACCGAGCAGCTCGAGGCCCACGTCGGACAGCACGAAGTCGTCGTAGTTGAGACCGCATGAGGACTGGATCGCACCGACGACGATCTCGACGGTGTTCTCTCCCTTGACCAGGCGCTCGTTCGGGATCTCAATGGTGGCCCGCTCGTTCACGTGGTCGCCGATGTCGATCCGGAACGCGCCGTTGACGAGCACGTGGCTGTGGTACTGCGCTTCCGTCGAGTTCGAGCCGACGTCGAAGCGGAGCCTGGAGACGCCTACCGTCCGGGTGGCGTTGAGCGCGGTGCCGTCGATGGCGAGTTTCGTGACGCTGTCGCCGGCCACGGCCGGCACTGCCGCGATCTTTGCCACGCCCTCGAGATACGAGCCGCCGGCAGGGGTGAGCGTCGGAGGGTTCTGCGAGCCCGTCGGCGTCGGGCTGGGCCGTCCCCGATCCTGCTCCGCCGGCCCCGGGTCGGCGTACGCCGCCGTCACGAGGCTGCTGACCAGCAGCGCCGCGATCGCGGCGGCCGCGGTGAGACGCCCCCTGCTCCGTAAGCCACCCAGTAATTTTCGTGCTGCCATTGGCTGCATCGGGTGCAGTCCCTTCTCTTTCGTTCATGAGCACCGATCAGGCGGCTTGCGCTCGCGCGGACACAATGGAGCGCACGAGTGAACGGTGTGCATGGAGAGGCTGAAGAGAAGAGAAACGATCGCCTCATTCTGGTCATCTATCACGAGACAGGAACAACTAGGTCACACGTCAACCAGTAGGCATGTACCGGGCGGCGCGCTCTTTTCAGCGGAACCCAGGAGTCAGTGCCTCTTGATCTGGCGCGTGGTGAGGGCGTCGAGCAGGCCGGGGAACGCCTCGTCCATCTCGGCGCGGCGGAGGGCGTTCATCCGCGAGGTCCCGACGTAGTACTGCCGGATCAGGCCCGCCTCGCGCAGCACCTTGAAGTGGTGGGTGGCGGTGGACTTGCTGACCGGCATGTCGAAAGCGCCGCACTTGATGTCCTCGCCGGCGGTGTCGAGCTGCGTGACGATGCTCCGGCGTACCGGATCGACGAGGGCCTCCAGCACCTGCTGGAGGTCGAACTGCGACACCTCTGGGTGCGGCGGCGTACGTCCCATGGGCTCAATAGTACGACACTCATCAAAGTTTGACAGTCATCGTACTTCTGAGCCACAGTGGACCGCGTTCACAGCGAGCGGAGGACGGTGGCATGGCAAGGACTGTGCGGTTCCACGAGATCGGCGGGCCCGAGGTGATGCGGCTGGAAGACCTGGAGACAGGCGAGCCGGGACCGGGCGAGGTGCGGATCCGGGTGGACGCGATCGGGATCAACAGGGCAGAGGCGTTGTTCCGGCGCGACCAGTACATCGTGCCAGTCAGGCAACTGCCCGCCAGGCTCGGCAATGAGGCCGCCGGTGTGATCGAAGTGCTCGGCCCGGAGGTGACCGGGTTCGAGGAGGGGCAGGCGGTCAGTGTCGTGCCGGCCTTCTCGCAGAACGACTGCGGCGTTTACGCCGAGCGGGCGATCGTGCCGGCGACGGCGCTCGTGCACCGCCCCGACGAGGTGGACGCGGTGTCCGGCGCGGCGGTGTGGATGTCCTACCTCACGGCCTACGGCGCGTTGGTGGAGGTGGGCGGGATGCGGGCGGGCGACACGGTGGTGCTGAACGCGGCCTCCAGCAGCGTCGGCCTGGCCGCGATCCATACCGCCATCCGCGTGGGCGCGACCCCTATCGCGATCACCCGCACCAGCGGCAAGAAGGAGCGGCTGCTCAAGGAGGGAGCCGCCGAGGTGATCGTCTCGGACGAGGAAGACATCTCCGGCCGGGTGCTGGCGCTCACCGGGGGCAAAGGCGCCGAGTACGTCTTCGACGCCGTCGCTGGACCGGGCGTGGTGGATCTGGCCAGGGTCGTGGCCGCCGGCGGAACGCTGTTCCTGTACGGAGCGCTGAGCGGGGAGCCGACGCCCTATCCGGGATTCGAGCTCGGCATGCCCGCGCTCAACATGCGTACCTACACCATGCTGGAAACGGCCAGGGACCTCCAGCGGCTACGCCGGGCAGAGGCGTTCATCGCCTCGGGCCTGCGTACCGGGGCCTTCCGCCCGGTGGTGGATCGCCTGTTCCCGCTGGAAGAGATCGTGCGGGCACACCAGCACATGGAGTCCGGCACCCAGTTCGGCAAGATCGTGGTCACCGTGGCCCACTGACACCACCGGGATGCCCGCCACCGCGGAGACGGTGCTGGCGCGGCAAGGGCCCGCGGCGTCCTGCCCTCGTTAGTGCTGCCGTGGCGATATCGGCCGTGCCTGAGATGTGGCCGGTCGGGGGAGTCCACGGCCGGCGAGTCGACGTTCGGGCGAGGGGCCGCGGCGGGCGCGGGTGGCAGCAGCAGGAGCACGCCGAGGGCGGCAGCGCCGAACGTACGAAGACATCCCATGTATCACTCCGGGCCTGATGAGCGATGATGCCATGCCGCCAGTCCAGGATGCCTCGATGGCGACGTGCGGCTCCGTTCTCCTTGGCGCCCTTCAGGCATACAACGCTGCCCAGAGCCTGTCCAGCGCTCAGGTGCTACTCGCATTAAGTTAGGAAAGTTTACTAAAGAATGAATCGTTCCAAGCGTTGACGTGCGGGCCAGTTTGTGGGAACACAGTGGAAAGCTCCAACCTCTTACAACCGGCATCACTCTCAGCCAGGAGCGCCCGATGAACTTCCGCAAGTCCCGGGCCTGCGTCATCGCCTGCCTTCTCGCCCTGGGAACGCTGGCCGCCCCCGCAGCCGCGGCCCCCACCCGGTACGAAGCCGAGACCGCGACGATCACCCAGGGCGTCGTCGAGTCCAACCACACCGGCTATTCCGGCACCGGCTTCGTCAACGGCGACAACGTCGCCGGCTCCTCCACCGAATGGACGATCACCGCACCCAGCGCGGGCACCGCCACGCTGGCCTTCCGCTACGCCAACGGCACCACCTCCGACCGGCCCAGCGACATCTCGGTCAACGGCGCCACGGTCGCCGCCGCCCGCTCCTTCCCCGTCACCGGCGCCTGGGCCACCTGGGCCACGGTCACGCTGACCGCCGAGGTCGTCGCGGGGGCCAACAAGGTCAGGGCCACCGCCGCGAGCGCGGGCGGCAACCCGAACTGGGACTACCTCGACGCCGAGGTCCAGTCCACGAGCTTCACCGACCACCAGGCGGAGTCCGCGACGATCTCGCAGGGCGTCGTGGAGTCGAACCACGCCGGGTTCACCGGCTCCGGGTTCGTCAACTACGACAACGTCACCGGCTCCTACGTAGAGTTCGCCGTCAGCGCCGCGACGGCCGGCACGCAGAGCCTGACCTTCCGGTACGCCAACGGCACCACCACCGACCGGCCCATGACGATCACCGTCAACGGCAGCGCCGTGGCCACCGCCCGGTCCTTCCCCGTCACCGGTGCCTGGGCCACGTGGCAGGAGGTCACCGTGAACGCGCCGCTCGTCGCGGGCGGCAACACGGTCAGGGCCACGGCCACCACCGCGGGCGGCGGGCCGAACCTCGACCGGCTGCGGGTCAGCGGCCCGGGCGACACCGAGAAGCCGACCTCGCCGGGCCAGCCGACGTGCTCGGACATCGCGCACAACGCCCTGACCCTGGACTGGCCGCCGTCCACCGACAACATCGGCGTGGTGGCGTACGACATCTACCACCAGGGCCAGCAGATCGCGACCGCGACCGCCCGGCCGTACCGGCTGACCGGGCTCAACCCCGACTTCGCCTACCAGCTGTCGGTGTTCGCCCGCGACGCGTCCGGCAACGTGTCGCCGAGCAGCCCCGAGGCGAACTGCCGCACGCTGCCCGCGCCCGCCGACGACCCGCCGTCGCGGCCGGGCCAGCCCACCGTCAGCGGGATCCAGGCGACCTCGGCCACGGTGACCTGGGCAGCGTCGACGGACGACAACGGCGTGCGCGCCTACCTGGTCCGCGACCAGGCCACGAACGCCGTGCTGGCCACGGTCACCGGGACCCCGCCCGCCACCACGGCCACCGTGCCGCTGGAATGCGCGCGCACGTACCAGGTGCACGTCGTCGCGCGGGACACCGCCAACCAGCTCTCCGAGCCGAGCCAGCCGTCCGCGTCGTTCACCACGGCGACCTGCGGCAGCGTGCCGCAGACGCCGGCCAGCGTCGCCGGCGGCTTCGACGTGCCGTGGGACATCTCCTGGGCGCCCGACGGCACGTACGCCCTGGTGACCGAGCGTGACACGTTCCGGGTCTTCAAGGTGACCCCGTCCGGCACGAAGACGCAGGTCGGGACCGTACCGAACTCGCAGACCACCGGCGGCGAGGGCGGCCTGATGGGCCTGGACTTCTCGCCCACGTGGAACGGCACGACCGACCGTGAGGTGTTCTTCATGCACACCTCCTCAGAGGGCAACCGCATCGCCAAGATGAGCTTCGACGGCAGCTCCCTCAGCGGGTACGCCAGCGTCCTGCAGGGCATCGACAAGAACCGCTACCACAACGGCGGGCGCATCAGGTTCGGCCCCGACGGCAACCTGTACGTCGCCACCGGCGACGCCCAGCAGTCGAGCAACGCCCCCGACCTGGACTCGCTCAACGGCAAGATCCTGCGCATCACCAAGACCGGCGCCGCCGCCGCCGGCAACCCGTTCGGCACCCGCGTCTACAGCTACGGCCACCGCAACCCGCAGGGCCTGGCCTGGGACTCGGCCGGCCGGCTGTGGTCGTCGGAGCTGGGCAACTCCTCCCGCGACGAGCTCAACCTCATCCTGCCGGGCCGCAACTACGGCTGGCCCACCTGCGAAGGCACGTGCAGCGTCTCCGGCATGACCAACCCCAAGCGCACCTGGGGCGTCGCGGAGGCCTCGCCGAGCGGCATCGCCATCGTCGGCAACACGATCTTCATGGCCGCGCTGCGCGGACAGCGGTTGTGGCGCATCGTGCTGGACGGCGAGAACGTCTCGACCGTCAACGCCTACTTCAACGGCACCTACGGCAGGCTCCGCGCGGTCGAGAAGGTGCCCGGCGCCAGCGCCATCTGGTTCGGCTCCACCAACTCCGACAACAATGGCGACGGCTCCGCCGACACGATCCGGCGCTCCGCCATCCAGTGACCACGCCCTGATCTCCGGCGGCCGTCCTGCGTGACGGCCGCCGGGCCGGCCTCCCCTGGAGTCCCCGATGCATCCCTCCCGAAGGGCCGTCATCACCGGCGCCCTGCTCGCCCCCATACCGGCGGGCGCCGTGCTGCCGCCGGCGCCCGCCACGGCGGCCCGCACCCTCGATTCACCCTGGGACCAGGTGCCCGAGATCCTGGCCAGGATCGTGCCGCCGACCTTCCCCGACCGCACGTTCCCGATCACTGACTACGGCGCCAGGCCGGACAACACCACCGACTGCACGCCCGCCTTCCGTACCGCGATCGCGGCCTGCAACACGGCGGGCGGCGGCACCGTGCTCGTGCCCGCCGGCGGCAGGTACCGGACCGGCAAGATCCACCTGCTGTCCGGCGTGCGCCTGCACGTCGAGGCCGGGGCGACGATCAGGTTCCGCTCCGACGCGGGGTCGTACCTGCCGAACGTGTTCACCCGCTGGCAGGGGATCGAGTGCTATAACTACTCGCCCTTCATCTACGCCCGCGGCCAGACCGATATCGCCCTGACCGGCGCCGGAACGATCGACGGGAACGCGGCGGCCGGTCCCTGGTTCGGCTTCGACGGCCGGCGCGGCCCGGACTGGGACCGGCTCCAGCAGCTGGCCGTGGACGGCGCGCCGGTCGAGCAGCGCCGGTTCGGCGACGGGCACTATCTCAAGCCGAACATGATCCAGCTGTACGACTGCCGGAACATCCTCATCGAGGACCTGGACATCAGGAACCCCGCGATGTGGACCATCCACCCCGTCTTATCCCGAAATATCACCATCAGGCGGGTCAAGATCTACAGCCGGGGCGCCATGGTGGACGGCGTCGACCCCGAGTGCTCGTCCGATGTGCTCATCGAGGGCTGCACGTTCGACACCGGCGACGACGGCACGGTCATCAAGTCCGGCCGCGACACCGACGGCCGCCGCGTGGGCGTGCCGTCCACCGACATCGTCATCCGCGGCAACACGTACCACGGCCGCTGGGGCGCGATCACGGTGGGCAGCGAGATGTCCGGCGGCGTCCGCAACGTTTTCGCCGAGGACAACCGCATCCTCGCCGGCTCCGGCTACCGCTCCTTCTACGCCCTCTACCTGAAGACCAACAACCGGCGCGGCGGCACGGTCGACGGCGTCCACGTCAGGAACCTGACCGGCGGCCCGTGCGACCGGGGCGCCTTCTACGTCGACATGAACTACAGCCTCACCGGCCCCGGCCACGGCCCGATCGTCAACCCGGTCATCCAGAACATCACCGTGGACGGACTGAACATCGCCGACTCGCCGTTCGCGATCAAGCTGTCCGGCTCGCCGGCCGGCCACCTCAGGAACGTGACGATCGCCAACAGCACCTTCACCCAGATCGACACGCCCGCTCCGCAGCTGTCCAACGCCGACAACGTGGTGCTGCGCAACGTCCGGATCAACGGCGTCCTGTACGGCACGCCGCCCCTGGGCACGCGCTACGAGGCGGAGAACGCCACGATCTCGCGGGGCGTGGTCGAGTCCAACCACGCCGGCTTCTCCGGCACGGGCTTCGTCAACTACGACAACGTGGCGGGTTCGTCCGTGGAATTCACGGTGAACGCCACCTCGGCAGGGACGGCGACGCTCACCTTCCGCTACGCCAACGGCACGACGGCGAGCCGTCCGATGGACATCGCCGTCAACGGCGCCGTGGTGGTCACGGCCAAGGCCTTCCCGGGCACCGGCTCCTGGGCGACCTGGCAGTCCACCAGCGTCTCGGCCTCGCTCACCGCAGGGCCCAACACGATCAGAGCCACGGCGGCCACCGTCGGCGGCGGCCCCAACCTCGACTATTTGGAGGTCACGACATGAGGGAACCCATGGAGCTGTCACGGCGCCGGCTCGGACTCCTCGTAGGCGCGGCTGCCTTCGCCCCGCTCCTGCCTGCCCGCCCGGCCTTCGCCGCTCCCACCCTGCTGCCGTCCGGGATGACCTGGCAGCTGTTGTGGTCGCCGTCGGCGAGCGCCGACGGAATGCGGGCCTGGGAGACTCTTGAGGACGACCGCGCCGACTCCCACCCGGCGGGCGCGCCGCACATCTTCCCCGAGGGGAACAACTACCGCTTCAACATGCACACGGTCGACCGCGACACCAGCACCGACCGGCAGCGCCACGAGGTCACCGGCAACCGGACCTCCTCCGGATACCTGCGGTGGTTGCCGGGAGAGCTGTGGCGGGTGACGTACTCGATGTACATCCCGAGCACGCTCAAGGCCACCACGACGTTCACCCACATCTTCCAGACCAAGATGCCGGGTTCGGGAACGGCGCCGATCACGGTCACCTCGCTGCGCCGGGTGGACGGCCGGCAGACCATCGAGCACAAGATCTTCGAGCCGAACATCCTGGTCGGGCGGACGGATCTGGAGCCGCTGCACAACAAGTGGATCGATATCGACTACGAGATCAAGATCGGCGACGGCTCGTCCGGCGCGGTCAGGTGGGTGGTCAGGAACGGCGCCACCACGGTCGTCGACGCGACGAGGACGGGCGTGGACACCTTCCTCGGCGACCGGGTGCGGCCCAAGTGGGGCATCTACCGGTCTCTGGGTGACACGTCCGGCTCGCTGCAGAACTGCCACCTGCTGCTGACAAACCTCAGGTCCTACAAGGCCGTCCCGGGGAACGGCGGAGGCGCTACCCGCTACGAGGGGGAGAACGCCACGATCTCGCAGGGCGTGGTCGAGTCCAACCACGCCGGCTACTCCGGCACCGGCTTCGTCAACGGCGACAACGTGGCGGGGTCGTACGTGGAGTGGACCGTCAGTGGCACCGCCGGAGCGGCCACCCTCAGGATCCGGTACGCGAACGGCACCACCACCGCCCGCCCGGCGACGATCACCGTCAACGGCGCGACGGTCGCCGCCGACCAAGCCTTCAACGGCACCGGCGCCTGGACCACGTGGGCGACGGCCACCGTGCCCGTCACCCTCGGCTCGGGCTCCAACACGGTGCGGATCACCGCCAACACCGCGGGCGGCAACCCCAACCTGGACTACATCGAGGTGGCGCAATGAACGAGCGGTCGCACGAGGACCCCGGCCTGTTATCGGCCGAGCCCGGCGCGCCGCCGGAGAGCGGGGAGTCGCGGAGGGAGTTCCTGCGGGCCGCCGCGCTCGTCACGGGAGTCGCGGTCGTGACGGGTCCGATCGGAGAAACGCTGGTCGCGGGCCGGGCCGCCCCCGTCGCCGCGGCGGAGGCCGGTGGCGGCACCCGGCTCGCGACCAGTACGACCGCCGCCTCACCCTGGGACGAGGTGCCGTCGATCCTGGCCAGGATCGTCCCGCCCACGTTCCCCGACCGGACGTTCGACATCGTCGACTACGGCGCCGTCGGGAACAACAGCACCGACTGCACCACCGCCTTCCGCGACGCGATCGCCGCCTGCAACGCCGCAGGTGGCGGCCGGGTGCTGGTGCCGTCCGGCACGTTCCGCACCGGGAAGATCCACCTGCTGTCGAACGTGAACCTGCACGTGACCGGCACGATCCGGTTCCGCACCGACCCGGGCGCGTACCTGCCTGCCGTGTTCACCCGGTGGGAGGGCATCGAGTGCTACAACTACTCGCCCTTCATCTATGCCAACGGCAAGACCGACATCGCGATCACCGGCACCGGCACCATCGACGGCAACGCGCCGGCGGGCGAATGGTCGTCCTGGGGCGGCGGAGGCGACGACCGCGACCAGCTGCGCGAGTGGGGCGCGAACGACCACCCCGTCGAGCAGCGCCGGTTCGGGGCCGGGCATCGGCTGCGCCCCAACATGATCGGCCTGTACAACTGCTCGAACATCCTGGTCGAGGGCCTCAATCTGCGCAACCCGGCCATGTGGACCCTGCACCCGGTCTACTGCACGAACGTCACGGTCAGGAACGTCACCTTCTACAGCACCAACTCCCAGGGCGACGGCTGCAACCCCGACTCCTGCACCGACGTCTTCATCACCGTCTGCAGGTTCAACACCAACGACGACTGCATCCCCGTCAAGTCCGGCCGCGACCGCGACGGCAGGAGGGTGAACAAGCCGTCCCAGAACATCGTGGTGCGCGACTGCAGGTTCTCCGGCCGCTGGGGCGGCATCACCGTCGGATCGGAGATGTCGGGCGGCGTCAGGAAGGTGTTCGCCGAGGACTGCGTCTGCAACGCGGCCGACTTCCCCGGCCGCTATCCGGTCAAGTACGCGCTCTACGTCAAGACGAGCTTCAACCGCGGCGGCTTCGTCGAGGACGTCCACCTGCGCCGCATCACCGGCCGCGGCCTCGAACGCGACGCCCTCTACATCACGATGAACTACGAAACATCCGGAAACATCCCCCCGACCGTCAGAAACTTCACCGTCGACGGCATGACCATCGACGGCGGGCGCTCGGCATACAACATCGACGGCCGGAGCGCCAGGCACATCCAGAACGTGACAATCTCCAACAGCACCTTCACCGGGATGAGCAACTCCGGCAACACCGCCGACTACGTCGACGACCTCCAGCTGATCAACGTGTTCCACAACGGCCGGGACATCTCCACCCAGCCCTCCCCCGGCGCCCGCTACGAGGCGGAGAACGCGACGATCTCGCAGGGCGCGGTCGAGTCCAACCACGCCGGCTACTCGGGCACGGGATTCGTCAACTGCGCCAACGCGGTCGGCGCCTACGTCGAGTTCGCGGTGCCCGGCGCGACGGCCGGCGCCAAGACGCTCACGGTCCGCTACGCCAACGGCACCGCCACGAACCGCCCCTACTCGGTCGCGGTCAACGGCACGGTCGTCGCGCCCGCCGTCAACGCCCCTGGCACGGGGGCGTGGAGCACCTGGGCGTCGAGCACGGTGGCCGTTTCCACCGTCTCCGGCGCCAACACCATCCGGCTGACCGCCACCACCGCGGGTGGCCTGCCCAACCTCGACTACGTGGAGATCCGGCCATGAGCTCCCTTCGCCGGGCCCTGCTGGTGTGCGCCCTCGCCCTGCTCGGCCTGACTCCCCAGCCCGCGAGCGCCGCCGCCGAGTTCAACGTCCGCGACTACGGCGCCACCGGCAACGGCTCCGCCAACGACGACGACGCGATCGACCGGGCCATCAACGCCGCCAGCGCGGCGAACGGCGGCATCGTCGTCTTCCCCGCGGGCACGTACCGCTCCCGCACCATCCACCTGAAGAGCAACGTCACGATCCGCCTCGACTCCGGCGCCACGGTACGGGCGGCGAGCAGCGGCTTCGACGCCCCCGAGTCGAACCCGTACGACGACTACCAGGACTTCGGCCACAGCCACTTCAACAACTCGCTGTTCGTCGGCCGCGGCGTCTCCAACGTGCACTTCACCGGCTCCGGCACCATCGACGGCGACGGCAACCTGTCCACCAGCAACTCACCGCCGTCCGGCGCGGGCAACAAGGCCATCGCCCTCACCGAATGCGCGAACGTCAGCATCAGCGGCATCTCGATCCGCCGCGGCGGCCACTTCATGGCGCTGCTCAACGGCTGCCACGACGTCGTGATCGACAACCTCAGGACGTACTACGCCGAAGAAGGGGTCCGTGACGGCATCAACCTGATCAACAGCTGGAACGTCACCCTCCAGAACAGCCGCATCGAGTCCAGCGACGACGCCATCGCGCTGAAGAGCGACTTCGCGCTCGGCCACACGTACACCAGCCAGAACATCCGCGTCCGCGACACCACGGTGTACTCCCACGAGAACAACGCCCTGCAGTTCGGCTCGGAGACCTGCGGGAGCTTCCGCGACATCCGCTTCGACGACATCACCGTGCTGGGCGGCGGCAAGGCCGGGATCGGCATCGTCTCCATGGACGGCGCGATCATCGAGGACGTTCACTACACCGACATATCGCTGACCAAGACGACGACGCCCATCTTCATGAAGATCGGCGAGCGCCGCCGCTGCCCAGGCTCGCCGCCCGCGGGCCGGATCAGGGACATCCACCTCACGAACGTCACCGGCGTCGACCTGACCGCGCCCGAGCCGTCGGGCACCACCGGCGGACCCGAGCTGACCAGCACCATCACCGGCACGCCCGCGGTCGACATCGGCCCGGACATCACACTCGACAACGTCCGGCTGACCGTCCCCGGCGGCCACCCCGCCTCCGACGCCAACCGGGTGCCCGGCGAGTTCCTCACCACGTATCCGCCGCGCGACTACGGCACCCGGCCCTCCTTCGGCATCTGGGCGCGGCACGTGCAAGGCCTGACCGTCGGCAACGGCTCGGCCATGCGATTCGAGGACAACGACAACCGCCCCGCGTTCATCGTGGACGACGGCTCGGGCGTCCGCCTCGACGTCACCGCCCAGCGCGGCTCCGGCAGCGCGTACGACGTCGGTGTCAGCGGCGTCAACGGCTACTCGGTGACCGGCGCCAACACCTCCGGCGGCGCGCTGCGCGTGCGCGCCACGAACTCCACGCCTATCCCCGGCGACCCCGTCACGCTGTACGGCGAAGCCGAGTCGGGCACGGTGACGGCGCCGATGCAGACCCAGCAGGACCCGGCCGCCTCCAACGGCTCCTACGTGAGCGTCGCCGCCGGCAACAACAGCAAATCGGACGCGCCCTCCACCGGCCACGCCACCCTGTCCTTCGCCGTCTCCCGCGCGGGCACGTTCGCGGTGTGGGCGAGGGTGATCGCCGCCAACGACGGCGACGACTCCTTCTGGGTCCGCTCCGACGGCGGCACGTGGACGAACTGGAACAGCATCCCGCTCGGCACGAGCTGGCACTGGGCGCGGCTTCCCGTCACCTACGCCCTCGGCGCGGGCGACCACACCCTCACCTTCGCCTATCGCGAGGACGGCGCCCGCCTGGACCGGGTTGCCATCTCGAGCGACCCGGCGTTCACCCCGGCCGGCTAGCCGCCGCCCCCGGTGCTCGAGGCGGAGAGCGCCACCGGCCCCTAGGAGGAGGGCAGGGGGTCGGCGCCCGGCAGGGCCGGCGCGAGGATGAACCTCGTCGTCGCCCACGCGACGTACAGCAGGGGCGAGCACAGGAGCAGGACGCCGATCATCGGCTTGACCAGGACGATGGCCACGGCCAGCCCGAGCACGATGAGGTTGACGGCGGCCAGGTACCAGCGCCGGGCCACGAGGTAGAGGCAGGGACGGACGAGGGCGCGCAACCGTACGGCCGCACCGGAGGTCTCCGCGAGCAGCACCATGATGGCGAAGGCCACGGCGACCACCAGGGCCGCCGCGGTGACGAAGAACGGCGCCAGCGCCGGTCCCCAAGGCGTGCGCGCGACGACCACGGCGTCCAGGGCCAGCATGCTCACGGCCGCGGCGCCGGCCGCCCAGACGGCCAGCGCGCGGCCGGCGGTCCGGCGGTAGCCGTGCCAGAACGTCCGGAGCACGACCGTCGATCCCTCTCCCAGGGCGGCGAAACACCGGAAGGCGCCGCCCAGCGCGGGTGCGCACAGGGATGACAGCACGACGAAGAACGGCCACGACGCGAGCGGGTCCCGCACGATCGCGAGCGCCGCCAGGAGCGGCGAGCAGGCGACGGCGAGCAGCACGTTCGTCATGAGACCGACGTAAACGGTGTCGAAGACCTTCTCGTACGTGGTCTGATCGGCGGGACGGAGCAGGCTGCGCAGTCCGGCGCCGTTCGCGTGCGCGCTCATCCCTTCAGTCCGCTCGTCGCGATGCCGCGGATGAAGTACCGCTGCCCGAACAGGAAGATGACCAGGATCGGCAGTACCGACAGCACCGAGCCGGTCATGATCATGGCGTATTCGGCGTCGTACTGCCCGACGAACGATCGCAGACCCAGCTGTACGGTCCACAGCCGGTTGCTCGTCAGGTAGATGAACGGCCCCATGTAGTCGTTCCACGTGTTGACGAAGGTGAGCAGAGCCAGGCTGGCGAGCGCCGGTTTGGACAGCGGCAGAATGATCCGCCAGTAGATGCCGTACTCGCTCAGGCCGTCGAGCCGCGCCGCCTCGCACAGATCATCCGGGATCGACATGTAGTACTGGCGCATGAGGAACACGCCGAACGCCCCGAACGCCTGAATCAGAATGATCGACCAGAACGTGTTGGTCAGCTCCGCCCGCTGCATCATGATGTACTGCGGCACCATGTACGCCTGCCAGGGCACGGCGATGGTGGCGATGTAGGCGACGAACAGCGCGTCCCGGCCGGGAAAGCGCACCTTGGAGAACCCGTACGCCGCGAAACTCCCGGTGAGCACCTGCAGCAGCGTGATCGTGACGGACAGGAACGCCGAGTTCCCCAGGTAGGTCAGCAGCGGGATCCTGTCCCAGATCTCGACGAAGTTCGACCAGCGGAACTCCCGCGGGATCCACTCGATGGGGATGGTGAAGACCTCGTTGTCGCGCTTCAGCGACGACGACAGCATCCACGCGAACGGCACCAGCACCAGCCCCGCCACGACGACGAGCGAGACGTAGGCCAGCGTCATGCGGACGAGACGCCGGCCGGGACGCTCCTGACCGGCGGGCGGCGCGGGCCGGCGCGGCCGGGCGGCGGCTGGGGGAGCATCGTGCACCGTGGTCATCAGGTGCTCCTCCGTTCGTTGAGACGGAACTGGACGGCGGTCACGATGAGCACGATGAGGAAGAGCACCAGGGCGATCGCCGACGAGTAGCCGAACTGCCCTTCGGTGATGCCTTCCCGGTACACGAGCTGGGCCAGGACCAGCGTGCTGCGGCCCGGGCCTCCGTCGGTCATGACCACGATGAGGTCCAGCACCTTGAAGCTCTGGATGGTCAGCATCACGACGACGAAGAACGTCGTGGGCCGCAGGCACGGCAGGGTGACGCTCCAGAAGCGCTGCCAGGCGTTCGCCCCGTCCACCCGGGCGGCTTCGTAGTACTCCTGCGGGATCGTCTGCAGACCGGCCAGATAGAGCACCATGTAGTACCCCATGTCCCGCCACACGCTGGTGACGATCACGGCCGGCATCGCCCAGTCCGTGCTGGCCACCCACCTGGGCGGATCCGCGACGCCGACCGCTTCGAGGAACTGGTTGATCGGTCCCGCCGTCGGGTTGAACAGCATGTTCCACACGACCGCGACGGCGACCAGGGATGTGATGTAGGGGAAGAACGCCGCGGTGCGGAAGAGCTGCACGCCGCGGATCTTCCGGTTGAGCGCCATCGCCAGGCCGAGCGCGACGACCAGCGTCAGCGGGATGTGGCCGGCCGCGTAGTAGAGGGTGTTGCGCAGCGCGACGTGGAAGTTCTCGTCACCGAGCAGCCGCTGGAAGTTGTCCAGCCCCACCCACTCCGGCGCGCTGTAGGAATCCCACTCCAGGAACGCCAGCACGAACGCGGCGAGCATCGGGATGAGCGTGAACAGCGCGAAGCCGACGAAGTTCGGGAGAATGAAGCTCCATCCGACGAGGATGCCGCGCCAGGCCCGCCGGCGCTCGCGCCGGCCGGGGGGAGCGTCCGGCGCGGTCGGCGACGGTTGCGTTATTACGTGGGCCATGGTCGTCCTTCGTGACTCCTTCGGAAAGACGCGGCGGGCGCCGGATGTCTCCGGGCCCGCCGCCGTTCCCTAGCTGAGGACTTCGTTCTTGACGCGATCGTTCATCGATCGGATGCCGTCGGCGGCAGACTTGTCGCCGACCATGATGAGCTCGTGTTCTTCCTTGAGGATCGTGTCGACGTCGGAGGTCTTGTCGCTGACCGGCATCTCCAGCACGACCTTGTCCGGCTCGAACGCCTTCTTGGACACCTCGTCAGTGGGCATGCCCTTGAGCTGGAAGTAGGTGGAGGTGATCTCGGGGCTCTGCAGCGCCGGCACCGCACCCACCTTGGAGATCGCCTCGGCTCCGGCCTTGCTCGCGGCGAACTGCACGAACTTCTTGGCCGCGTCGGCGTGCTCGGCCCGCTTGTTGACGGCGAAGGCGGTCGGCGACCCGAAGGTCGTCACGTCCGAGCCGCCCGGGCGCTGCGGCATCGGGGCCAGCCCCCACTCGACGTCGGTCTTGCCGTTCGCCTTCGCCTCGAGGACGCCGGAGATGTACCAGGTGCCCATGGGCATCATGGCCGTCGCGCCGGTCTCGAACATCGTCCGGTAGTCGGAATTCTGCGATTTCGCGGTGCCGAAGTCGAGGGTGGCGCCGGCCTTCTGCAGCCCGAGTGCCGTCGCGTACTGGTCGTTGAAGAAGGAGTACTCGCCGCTGAGCTGGTCGCCGCCGGTCTGCGCCGCCGAGACGGCCTGCACCACGGACCGCCAGGTGTGGTGGTAGGTGCCGTGGACCTTCTTGCCGTCCTTGGTCTTCGTGAGCTGCTGCGCGAGCTTGGCGTACTCGTCCCAGGTCATGGACTCGGGATACTTGACGCCTGCCTCGTCGAAGAGCTTCTTGTTGTAGTAGAGCAGCCAGAAGTCCTGGCGGTACGGCATCGCGTAATACTTCTCGCTGACGTTGAAGGCGTCCAGGCCCGCGAGCTTCGAGGTGTCGCCCGACTTGACCAGGTCGGTGAGCTCGAGCAGCTGCCCTCGGCTGGAGTAGCGCGCGTAGTCGGTGACGTTCTTCATCGTGATCACGTCGGAGGTGTCGCCACCGGCGAGCATCGTGGTGACCTTCTCGGGATAGTCGTCGGCGAGGATGTCCACCGGCTCGATCTTGATGCCGGGGTTCGCCTGCTCGAAGGCGGTGAACAGGGCCTTGAACTCGGGCGTCTTGGCAAGGTTCCACACCGTGACGGACAGGGTGACGTTCCCGTCACCGCCGGCCTCGGGCTCGCTGGAACCGCAGGCGGTGACGGCGAGCGAGAGCGCGGCTACGACTCCCAGGCTCTTCACAAGGTGGCGTCGCACTCGGGCCCTTCCAGAGGTGTTCGAAGCGATCATTGATCCGGTCTCCTTCCATCGAGCCGGTCTCAGGGCTCAGGCGCTAACCACGAACTCGTCGGCGGTCACGGCCGCACGGGGCGGCTGGCCGGACAGGTAGCGTTCGAGCTCGTCGAGCGCGCTCTCACTCATCCGCCGGGTCTCTGATCCGAGAGATCCGGCTACGTGGGGGGTGATCATGACGTTGGGCAGGTCGTACAGCAGTGAGTCGGCCGGCAGTGGCTCCGGGTCGGTGACGTCGAGCATCGCGTCGAGCCGTCCTGTGGCGCACTCGCGCTCCAGGGCAGCGGTGTCCAGGACGGCGCCGCGCGCGGTGTTGATGACGGTCGCCCCGTCGCGCAGCAGGGCCAGTTCCGGCGCCCCGATGAGGTGACGGGTGGACGGCAGCGCCGGAACGTGCAGCGTGAGCACGTCACAGCGCGGCAGCAGGTCGGGCAGCGAGACCAGGCGTCCGCCGGCCGCCGCCACCTCGGCCGGGTCGGCGTAGGGATCGGCGACCAGGATGTCGACGTCCAGAGTGCGCAGCCGTTCGACGACCCGGCGCCCCGTGCGGGAGAAGCCGACGACGCCGATCGTGCGCCCGCGGTTGGACAGCTCCCCGCGGCGGGTCGAGTAGGACCAGTTGTCGCGGTGCTTGCGCGCGTCCTGGGCGAGGAAAGGCGCCTTCTTCCCGGCGAAGATGATCGCGGCGAGGGTGAACTCGGCCACCGGGATCGCGTTCTCGTCGGCGGCGTTGGTCACCAGGATCCCGCGACGCCAGACCTCGTCGGTGACGAACGTGCGGACCGTGCCCGCGCAGTGGAAGATCGCTCGCAGCCGCGGCGCGCCGGCGAGCCGCTCGGCCGTCAGCTGCGGGCAGCCCCACGAGGTCACGAGCACCTCGACCTCACGCAGCCGGCGCCGCACGTGTGCCGAGTCGAGGTCGTCGGTCGAGATCGGGTCGGTGAGCTCGACGAGACCACGCAACCGGCGCAGCTGCGGCTCCTGGAACTGCACGCTGAACTTCGCGGGGTCCATGACCAGCAGGGCCTGTGGTCGTGCGTCGTTCACTCGGGTCCCTTCCTCGGCAAGCGCTTACCAATGCCGCCGATCATGTCTGATCATGTCAATCAGGTCAACACCTTGTTAATCAGAACGATCACGTTATCTGATCGATATTGATCGATAACGTACGAAGCCTGGCATCCAGCTCTTGACGTGGCAGGAGGCGTTCGCGTTACATCGTCAGATCCGATCACTTTTCACACATAGGAGCACCCATGCGCATGCTGCGGGAGTTCGACGACCTGCGGCTCTCGCCCTACACCGGCTGGACCCGGAACCACTGGGCGGCGCTGGCCGATCATCTCCTCCTGTCGGCCCGGCGCTACGCCTCGGCCTCGCACGCGCGCATCTCGTTTCCCGGCCCGCCGGGCGGATACGGGGCCGACGTCGACGCGCTGGAGGGCTTCGCGCGCACGTTCCTGGCCGCCGGATTCCGGGTGGCGGGAGAGAGCGGACGCGACCCGCTGGGCCTGATGGACTGGTACGCGCGGGGACTCGCCACCGGAACGGATCCTCGTTCACCCGAGCGCTGGGTACGCCTCGACGAGCACGGCCAGGCGAAGGTGGAGGCCGCGTCCATCGCCCTGGTGCTCCACCTGACCAGGCCGTGGCTGTGGGACCGGCTCGATCCGGTCGTGCAGGAGCAGGTCGTCGACTATCTCGCGCCCGCGGTCGGCTCCGACTACCCCCCGATCAACTGGGTCTGGTTCCAGATCGTCGTCGAGCAGTTCCTCGCCTCCGTGGGCGGGCCCTTCGAGCGCAAGGACATCGAGGAGGGGCTCGCGCTCTCCGACGGCTTCGCTCGGGAGAGCGGCTGGTACGCCGACGGCGCCGAGCGCGCCTACGACCACTACGCGGGATGGGCGCTGCAGTTCTACCCGCTGATGTGGGCCGAGATGGCCGCGGGCGACCCGGCGGCGGACTCGCGGCGGCCGGTGTATCTCCAGCGGCTCGAACGCTACCTGCACGATGCCGTCCACCTCGTCGGCGCCGACGGATCCCCCCTCATCCAGGGCCGCAGCCTCGCCTACCGGTTCGCCGCCGCCACCCAGTTCTGGGCCGGCGCCCGCGCGGGCGTCGCGACACCCGGCCCCGGGCTCCTCCGCCGGGCCGCCTCCGGCATCGCCCGCCACTTCACCGACCACGGGGCGCCCGACGAAGAGGGGATCCTGACGCTCGGCTGGCACGGGGCCTGGCCGCCGATCGCCCAGTCGTACTCCGGTCCCGGCTCGCCGTACTGGGCGGCCAAGGGATTCTTCGGCCTGACCCTGCCCGCCGATCACCCGGTGTGGACGGCCGTCGAGGAACCGCTGCCGGTCGAGTCCGGCGACTACCACCTCACCGTCGCCGCCCCCGGCTGGCTGGTCAGCGGCACCCGCGCCGACGGCATCGTGCGCGTGGTCAACCACGGCACCGACCACTCCCGTCCCGGGACACACCTCACCGACTCGCCCCTGTACGCGCGGCTGGGGTACTCGACGGCGACCTCGCCCGTGCTCGCGGGTGAGCATGCCGCCGAACCGCTGGACCAGTCGGTCGTGATCCTCGACGAGAACGAGCGGCCCAGCCACCGCACGGGCTTCGAGACACTCCTCGTCGATCGCCTACCCACGGGCACGCTGATCGGCGCCTCGCGCTGGCAGTCCCACTGGGTCACTCCTGAGGACGACAGCCGCGATCACGGCTCCGGACGGTCGGGAGCGGTACGCCTCGGGCCGTGGATTGCCGTGATCTCCGCCGTGCGCGGCCCCTGGGAAGTGCGCCTGGTGCGGCTGTCGGCGCCGGCCGGGGAGCAGCCCGGCCCGCTGCGGGTCGGGGGATGGCCGCTCCCCCAGGGTCACGCGCCGGACGGCGCCGCCTGCTCCCGCGTCATCCCGGGCGCAGGACTCGACCTGTCCGGCGCCACGTCAGCGGAGAACTCCTCGCCGCTCGCCCCGTGGACGCTCGTCCCGTGGTGCGCCTCCAGCACGCCTGCCTTGCTGGACACGTGGTACGACGTGGCGGTGTACCTCGGCGGACAGGAGCCGGGCGACCCGCCGGTCCTGTCCTGGGACGGCCCGGCGCTCGCCCGGCTGACCTGGCCGGACGGAACGGCCGACGTCCTGGACACCACCGGCGCCCGCTTGTGACGACGTGTCGCCGCCATGACGACGGCCCTGCCATGACCTCCTGGCCTCGTCAGGCGCGGCTCGATGGCTACGCCGAGGAGGAGCGTACGATCAGGCGCGGCTCGATGACGACGCGGTGGGTGGGCCGTTCCGGGTCCTGGTCGGCCAGGCGGGCGGCGAGAAGCGCGAAGGCCGCCCGGCCGATGGCCGACTTGGGCGGCCGCACCGCGGTCAGCGGCGGGTCGCACAGCTCGGCCACCTCGTCGTCGTAGGTCACCACGGCGAGATCGGCGGGCACCCGGATGCCGCGCTCCTGGGAACGTGAGACCAGGCTGATCGCCTCCGGATCGGAGTGAATGAGCAGCGCCGTCGTCCCGGAGGCGATGCACTGGTCGAGCACGCCGTCGAGCACCTTCTGCCACTCGGGATCCGGCTGATCGACCGTGTCGGCATCCGGTGTGCCGTCGAGCCGGAGACCGAGCTCCTCGCTCGCCTGCCGCCATCCGCGCCGCACGTGCGGGGTCGTCGGGCTCTGGAAGGTGGTGATCAGCCCGATGCGCCGGTGGCCGAGCGTGACGAGGTGCCGTACGGCCATGGCCGCCCCGAGCGCATGGTCGCTGACCACGGATTCCATCGCCTCGTGATACGGCCCGACGGTGGCGGTCCGCTCGATGAGGACCACCGGCACGCCCGCGCCCTGCAGCCAGCGCACCAGCGCCTCGCCCTCGTCGCCGGTGGTGGTCGGTGCCACCAGCAGGCCGTCCACGCCCACCTCCTCGACCAGCCGGGCGAGCTGGCGGCGTTCGTCGGAGGCCCGATAGGTGGCGCCGCGCAGCACGATGCGGGCACCGGAGGCCGCCGCGGCCTCGCGAACCCCGCGGATCACGTCGGGCCAGTAGTAGGTCACCGACGGCACCACCATCCCGATCGTGAGCTGCCGCTCGGCCGCCGCCTTCGGTTCCGGCGCGGGACGCGGCGGCGGGGAGTCGTCGCGGTCGGAGCCCGCGAGCGTGTCGGCCACCGCTCCGCCGTGCAGGACGGCACCGCCGCGGACCCGGCGGATGAGCCCTTGGGAGGAGAGCAGCGCGATGTCGCGGCGGATGGTGATGGCGGAGACGTCCAGCTCCGCCGCGAGTTCGTTGACGCGTACGACGCCGCGCCGGCGCAGCAGTTCGACCACCTGGGCGCGGCGCTCGTCCGGCAGCGGCCCCGGCGAGTCTGACACCGTCATTCCTGCACCCCCACCCGGATCTCGAAGGCGCCGGTCGCCGTGCCGGGCAGCCGCAGCTCCAGCCGGGTCACGTGATCGCCCCACACATCCGAGAGCATGGGGTCCTCCAGCGTACGGACGGTGAGCGCGGCCGTCGCACGCTCCGGGTCCCAGGTGACGAGCGCGGCCCGTCCGCCAGCCGGCGGCCGGACGACGACCTGCCCGGCGGCCGGCCGCTCGATCCGCCCGGCGAGCAGCAGATGCAGGACGCTGGGGTCGCCGTCGCCGGTGAAGCTCCACGTGTCCTCGATCGTGACCCGGGCCGCGTGGCGGTCCAGCCGGGCCGTCCGCCTCCATCGCGCCGGCTCCGGCAGGGGGTAGGCGGCGGCCAGGTCCAGCCGCACCTCGAAGAGATCGGGCTTGTCCACCACCTCGACGTCACGGGCCCGGAATCGGGCGCCCTGCCCCTGCTGCGTGCCTCGCATCTCGGGGACGTTGTGCCAGCCGCTCTGCATCGTCCAGATCGCGTAACGGTCCGGACCGAACGTCTGCGCCGTGTACGTCGGCCGGCCCGCGTCGACGAGCACGGGCACGCCGTCCACGGCGACGACGAAGGAGCCGACATCGTTGTGGTTGTGGTGCTCGTCGTTGTGCCCGCCCTTGATCGCGAGCGTGAGCCCGCGTGCCGTCCCGCCGGCCGAACGCGCGACACCGACCTGCGTCCCGGGCAGCCAGACCGCGGCGACCAGAGGCGGCTCGCTCCGTTCGGCTCCCAGCCATTCGGCGTCGGTGAGCTCCCTCAAGGCCCGCCCGAGCTCGACCGTGGCGGGAACCGCGGCCGGGCGCTGGGACGCCGCGTGCCGGACCCCGTCGTCCTCGCCCAGCCGGCGAGCCCAGCGGTAGGGCACGTGCCACGGCTGATCGCCCGGCGGCCGGGCCCGCGAGTCTGCGAGGTTGAGATACCACGGCCCGCCCAGATGCATGCGGTGGGGGAACCGGACCGTCTCGCGCACGACCGGGATCCCGGCCGCGTCGAGCGCCCCTGAGGTGGCGTGTTCCAGGAGGTCGAGCGCCTCGAGCGCGCGGCACGCCCCGTTCCACCAGTATTCGTAGCCCTCGTCGACGGAGCCGTCGTCCGGCAGCGCCGCGAGGTAGCGATCGATCCCCGCCAGGGCCAGGGCGATCTGGCACGCGCGATCCTCTCCCGGCGCGGCCAGGCGCAGCGCCGCGACGAGCACGTTGCCGCAGATCCACGGGCACCAGTTGTGCACGTCGCCGTCGAACCCCAGCCAGTGCCAGTCGCGCCGCCGGACGAACGGATCGAGCACCCGCCCGCGCACCTCCGTACGCACCCGTTCCCGCAATCCTGGGAACCGCGCGTCCAGCTCCGCCCCGAGAACCTGGTCGGCCCAGGCCAACTGGGCGGCGACGTCGGCGGCGCCGAGGTCGAGGCACGGAGCGGCCACATCGGGCAGCACCGTCCCGCGCGGACGGCACGACTCCTCGTGCGCCGGCCAGCACCACGAGCTCTGCTCGCACAGCTGGACGATGCCGTCGGCCACCTCGTCCAGCCAGATGCCCGCACGGCTCACCACCGCCATGAGCACCGCGCGGGTCAGCCGGTCCTGGCGCTCGAACACGTTGCTCTCGTACACCGTCCGGTTCCCGTCCCGGAAGAACCGCGCGTACTGCGACGCCAGCGGCTGTGGCCAGGGCGTGCCCAGCTCGGCCTCCGCCTGCTCGCGGACGGCGGCGAGGGTCTCGGCCGGGATCCGATCCCAGACGGCCGCCCCGGCGGCGGGCGCCGGCAGGGCCGCGTCCGGCGGCAGCAAGGTGCGGATCAGGCTGTCCTGCGAAGCCGCGGCCTTCCAGGCGGCGAGCAGCGGGCCTGGCGCTCGATCCGGCCGGCCGGCCGAAGAGCCGGTTGCAGTGTTGGTCATAGTCCTCCTCGCCGACGTCCCATAGTACCGATCGAAAGTGATCGAAGTTGAATCAAGGAGGGTCCTGATGAGGAAAACTGATCGGACGGCGGCAAGCTGGAGCTGTTCCGCGCCGTGTTCGTGCACGAGCAGGAGCGTCCGCGGCCGGGTGAGCGGCGCGGGCTGCTGCTCCCGGTGTCCTGGATGCTCGAACGCGCGGCGACCGAGCACCCTGAGCACCGACCGCAGGCGGTCACTCCTCCCCTGAGGTCGCCGCTTCCAGCCGGATCACGATCGCCTTCGAGGTGGGCGTGTTGCTGTGGTCGGCGACGCTGTCCAGTGGGACCAGGACGTTGGTCTCCGGGTAGTACGCGGCGGCGGAGCCGGGCGTCGTGGGGTAGGACACGACGGCGAAGGAGGGGGCGCGGCGTTCCACGCCGTCGTGCCAGACGCTGACCAGGTCGACCTGGCTGCGGTCGGCGATGCCCAGCTCGGCCAGGTCGGCGGGGTTGACGAGCACGACCCGGCGGCCGTGGTGGATGCCGCGGTAGCGGTCGTTGCCGGAGTACGGGATCGTGTTCCACTGGTCGTGAGAGCGCAAGGTCTGCAGGATCAGGTGCCCCTTCGGCGCCTGCAGCATGGTGAGGGCGTTGCGGGTGAAGACGGCCTTGCCGCCGGGGGTGGGAAAGACACGCCGGTTGACCGGGTTGGGCAGGCGGAAGCCGCCGGGACTGGCCACGCGAGTGTTGAAGTCCTCGAAGCCGGGCACGACGCGGGCGATGCGGTCGCGGATCGTGCCGTAGTCCGCCTCGAACGTCTCCCAAGGGATGTCCGGCTGATCGGCGAGGGTCAGGCGGGCCAGCCGGCTGATGATGGCCACCTCGCTGAGCAGGCTGTCGGAGGCGGGGTGGAGGCGGCCACGAGAGGTGTGCACCTGGCTCATCGAGTCCTCGACCGTGACGAACTGCTCCCCGCCCGCCTGGAGGTCGCGGTCGCTGCGGCCCAGCGTCGGCAGGATCAGCGCGGTCTGGCCGCAGACGGTGTGGGAGCGGTTGAGCTTGGTGGAGATGTGCGCGGTCAGCCGGCAGGTGCGCATGGCGCGTTCGGTGGCCGTGCTGTCGGGGGTGGCCCGGACGAAGTTGCCGCCGACCCCGAGGAACACCTTGGCCCGGCCGTCCAGCATCGCCTGGATGGCGCCGACGGTGTCCAGGCCGTGCTCGGCGGGCGGGGTGAAGCCGAACTCCCGTTCCAGCGCGTCCAGGAACGATTGCGGCATGCGTTCCCAGATGCCCATGGTGCGGTCGCCCTGGACGTTGCTGTGCCCGCGCACCGGGCAGACCCCGGCGCCGGGCCTGCCGAGGTTGCCGCGCAGCAGCAGGAAGTTGACGATCTCGCGGATGGTGGCCACGCCGTGCTTGTGCTGGGTCAGGCCCATCGCCCAGCACACGATGATCTTCTCGCTGGCCAGCACCCGGGCATGGACGCGCTCGATCTCGTCACGGGTGAGACCGGTGGCCGCCAGCACGTCGGTCCAGGCGACACCGCGGACGTGCGCGGCGAAGGCGTCGAAGCCCGTGGTGTGCGCCTCGATGAACGCGTGGTCCACGACGGTGCCAGGACGCTCGTCTTCGGCCTGGAGCAGCAGCAGGTTGAGCGCCTGGAACAGCGCCAGGTCGCCGCCGGGGCGGATCTGCAGGAACTCGTCGGCGATCTGCGTCCCCCGGCCGATGAGCCCGCGGGCCTTCTGGGGGTTCTTGAACCGCATCAGCCCGGCCTCGGGCAACGGGTTCACCGCGATGACCTGCCCGCCCGAGCGCTTGGTCTGCTCCAGGGCCGACAGCATCCGCGGATGGTTGGTGCCGGGATTCTGGCCGACGACGAAGACCAGGTCGGCGTCGTGGATGTCGTCGAGGCTCACACTGCCCTTGCCGGTGCCCAGCGTCTCGAGCAGCGCGAAACCGCTGGACTCGTGGCACATGTTGGAGCAGTCCGGCAGGTTGTTGGTGCCGTACGCGCGGGCGAACAGCTGCAGCAGGAAGGCGGCCTCGTTGCCGAGGCGGCCAGAGGTGTAGAAGAGGGCCTCGTCGGGGTCGTCCAGGCCGCGCAGCTCATCAGCGAGCAGGCCGAGCGCCTCGTGCCAGCCGATCGGCTCGTAGTGGTCCGAGCCGGGGCGCTTGACCATGGGCTCGGTGAGCCTGCCCTGCTGGTTGAGCCACTGATCGGACTTGCCGCCCAGCTCCGAGACCGAGTACTGCCGGAAGAAATCGGCGGTCACCCGGCGCGTGGTCGCCTCGTCGGTGACGTGCTTGGCGCCGTTCTCGCAGTATTCGTTCTTGTGCCGCCGCCCCGGCTCAGGCCAGGCGCAGCCGGGGCAGTCGATGCCTTCGGCCTGGTTGACGTTCAGCAGCGTCAGCGCCGTCCGGCGGATCGACGTCTGGCCCAAGGAGTACTCAAGGGCGTGGGCGACCCCGGGCAGCCCGGCCGCCCAGGTCTTGGGCGGAGTGATGGACAACTGCTCGCCGTCCTGGCCTTCGACCGTACTCATCGATGTCTCTCCCCTGGTGGCACGTGCGCGAAGGGTACCGCCGACGCTTTTGACGTCCGTCGGCGACCCATGCGAAACGCCGTCGCCCCGCGTGCTCCTTACTTCAGGCCGGTCGTGGCCAGGCCCTCGACGAGCCGCTTCTGGAAGAACAGATGAAGAAGGCGTCGACGGCCAGGAACTTCGGCACCAGCAGCGGCAGACGATGCCGGCTCATCCTCCCGGCGGCACGAACACATGCCACCTCTTCCCACCGTCGATCCGCAGATCGACCGCGGTCCAGGACTTGAGGAAAGGCGCCGGAGGCCGCCGGGAGGTCGTGATGACGCCGACCCAATCGCGCCGTCCCATCGCGGCCCTGATGGAGGACGGTACGGATGACCTGCCGCCGTAGTGACGAAAGACGCCGTGTGAGGCGCACTGGGCCAGGTATCCGATCTGTACGGCGTCATGGCCGTACAGGAAACACGGCGGCCGCATCCCCATCCGCTTGAGCCGGGCGACGATCTCGGGCGCGACGGCGCGCTCGGCGTAGACCTGCTGGCCGTGGATGTAGACGGACTTGGCCTGCACGACGAAGTAGCACGCGACGCCCACGACGGCGAGCACCGCTGAGCCCCGCCGCCGGCACAGCCGGGCAACGCCCGCCGAGACCGGGAGAGCGAGCAGGGCGTAGGCGGGCAGCAGGAAGCGCGGAGCGGCGTACCCGACGGTGAAGACGTAGGACAGGGCGAGCGACAGTCCGCAGGCCAGGGCCGCCACGAGAGCACGCCGCCGGGCCGTCCACACACCCAGCGCCGCGAAGACCGGCACCGCCGCGAACCAGGCGACCTGTGTCAGCGGCAGGCCCCCGCATTCGACGCCGAAGCGGCACAGCAGGGGTCCGTTCAGCGCGCGCAGATGGTCGGGGAGGCTGAAGTGCAGTCCGGTCGCGTTCTCCGCCCCCGCCGCGTGCAGGCGCGCGAGCGGCCCGCCGTACCGCAGGACCGCCTCGGCCATCCACTCCGCCCAGCCGATCGCGAGCCCGGCCGTCGTGGCGAGCGCCGGCCGCCGGCGCCTTCGCGCGATCCCATACCCGAGCAGCGGCAAGGCCAGCCAGGTCGCGTCCGAGGGGCGCATGAGCGAAGCGACCGCGAACGCCGCCACGATCCCGGCATTGGCCAGGCGCGCCCTCGGACGCACCTCGGTCAGGCAGGCCAGGCCCACTCCGGCGACGGCACTGTAGGCGACCCACATGTTCGGCATGGCCTCGTTGGCGTAGAACAGCGACAACCACAAGCCGCCGAACAAGGCGGCGGCGACCGGCGCCACCGCTCCGGCCTGCAACCGAATCCACGGCATGTAGGCCAGGAACAACGCGATCCCCGACAGCAGGCTGAGATAGACCCGTATGGCCGTCACCGAAGGGGTGACCAGCGCGACAGGAGCCACCAGGAGCTGAACCCCGCGGGCGCGTGGCGCGGTGAACTCGGCTGCGGGGACGCCGCGGGCCACCTGGCTGATGTACACGCTCTCGTCCCATCCGAGCCCGATCCTGACGGTCAACGCCAGCTGAACCGCCGTGTAGCAGATGGCCACCAGCGCCAGCGCCACATGCGGCCGGCGCACGGCGTTCCACGCCCGCAGCCGGTCAGCCCGCCAGGCCCTTGCCGCGCCGTGAGGGACGCCGACGGTCTGGCCCGCGACTTGGGAAGCATCGGCCTCATCCATGCCTGTCACGCTACGAAGGGCGGGGTCAGAGGCCGTTCAGTTGACGGTTAGCGGCTGGCATTCCCTACGATGCCGAGATTGGGCGCCTTTGGTACCAATTGGGGTTTTTTGCTGCTCTGCCCGGGCAACACGTCAGGGTGTCGCCCCTGGGTCCCCGTCTCAGGAAAGGACGGGTGCAACTGCTCCTTCACGACCATGGAATTTCGCCAACCGAGGAGTCGCCGTGCTTACGCTGACCGCCGATGCGGTCGCAGCAATCCGTGATCTGACGTCACAGCCGGAAACGCCGGAAGACACCGGGCTGCGCATCGCATCGTCGTCTACCGATGGTCTTGTCGGATCCCTTGAGCTGTCGATCTCGGGTGGACCGCACCCCGGCGATCAAGTAGTCGAATCAGAGGGCGTTCGCGTGTTTCTCGAACCGAACGCCGCCTCGTTCCTGGAGGACAAGACCCTCGACGTAGAGATCACTCAGGAAGACCAGCCCACCTTCCGGGTACTGCGCCAAACGCCCTGATCCGTCCAGCCGAAGGCGCAGGCGTTGTTCGAGACCGCCGCCAAGATCTGCCTCGTCCCGGCCTGACCCCCGGCTCCGGCGGGAACCCCGCTGCGTACCGGCCGGCGCAGGACCGTGCCTGGGCTGGGATCGCCGAACGGGCCGTGCCGATATCGATATGAGCCATCCTGGGCTTAACTGGATCTCGGACCATCGCCTCGAATCCGGGAAAACTCATGAAAAGAGTCCTGCTCTCCCTCGTCCTGGCCATGGCGACACCGGCGGCTCTGCCTGCGCCGGCCGATGCCCGTCCACCCGCGGTCATCTTCGACACCGATATGGACTTCGACGATGCGGCCACGCTGGCCTACCTCGCTCAGGAGCACAAGGCCGGCCGCATCGACTTACGCGCCATCACGGTGACGAACAACGGCGCCGGCTTACCGGGCAGGGCGATCCGGCACGCGCGGTGCCTGGCCGAGCGCCTCGGCCTGCGGAACGTGTGGATCGCCGACGGAACGGGCACGGCGCCCAACTCTTTCCCCGCCGAGCTGAGACAGCTCTTCGACAGAGTGCTCACGGCGGCCACGCCCGGCTGCTCCGGCGACGAGACGCCATCGCGGCCGCGCGCCCCGGAGCTGATCAGAAAGGTGCTGCGGGCCGATCCTTCGGCTCAGGTCATCGCCACCGGCCCACTCAGCAACCTGGCCGGCGCGCTGCCGTACTCCGCCTCCCGGCTGACCACGATGGGCGGAGCCGTCAAAGTGGGCGGGAACCTGTGCTGCGGCACCCCGCCGGAGTTCGACGGGACCCAGGAGTTCAACTACTGGCTCGACCCCGCGGCCGCGCAGGCGGTGCTCACCCGGAGCCGGGGAACCGTGCGGATGGTGCCGCTGGACGCCGCCAACGAGGTGCCCATCACCAGCGCGTTCATAGATCGGCTCGGCGCCGGCCACCGCACTCCGGCCGCCGACACCGTACTGGAGATCGTCACACATCCCGAGGTCCAGCCCCTGATCGCGGCCGGCCTGCTCTACTGGTGGGATCCTCTGGCCGCGATGAGCGCCGTCCATCCAGGGCACGTCGAGTTCACCACCGGACGCCTCGACGTGGTGCTGACCGGCCCCTCAGCCGGGCGCACGTTCCTTTCGCCCTCGGGGCGCCTGCTCTGGTACGGCACGACAGCCGACACCGCCGCGTTCGAGCAACGTTTCCTCGACACCCTGAACGGCACCGGGTAACCGACGGACGATCGCCGGGCCACGACATGGATGGACGATGCGCATGATGCGGAGCGATGAGGGCGGCGCCGCCCCCTCAGCTCTCCTTGGCGAGGCGATCGGCCTGGGCACGGCCCACGGCGGCGGCTCGGTGGAGGTAGTCGGCGATGACGGCCAACTCCGCATCCCCGTATCCCTCCAGCGCCTCGGCGAACGCCTGGCTCGGCAGGTCCCAGGCCGTACCGATCCTCTCCCGCGCCGAGGGCGCCAAGGAGACCAGGGCCCGCCTGCGATCTGCAGGGTCCGCGTGTCGTACCACCAAACCCGCCTTCTCCAGCCGATCCACCAGGCGCGTGGCGGAGCCGGGCGTCAGGCCGGTCAGCCGCGCGATGTCACCGGTGCTCACCGGCCCTGACTCCAGGTCCAGCAGCGCCACGCACTGCAGGTCGGTGGAGTGAATCTGCAGATGGTCGGCCATCGCCTGGTTGAACAGGACGTACGCCGCATAGTGCCGCTGACTCTCGTCCATGATCCGCTTCAGCGTTTCAGCTCGATTTGACACCGGACAGCCCCATACCTCACATTTACTTGCGTCACACAATCTTTGTGTGGCGCACTTTTTGTGCCACGCTCACATCTTACCCGCTGCCGATCCCGGATAGGGGACCGCATGTCCACACCCATTCGCGCCGCACCAGTCCAGGCCGGCAGGCGCTGGGCCATCCTGGCCGTCATACTCGCCGCCGCCGTCCTGGACCTGCTCGACGCGACGATCACCAACCTCGCCGCTCCCACCATCGCGGCCGACCTCGGCGGCGGAGAGGCCCTCATCCAGTGGCTCGGCGCCGGGTACGCACTGGCGCTCGGTGTCCTGCTGGTCCTCGGCGGACGTCTTGGCGACAAGTACGGGCGGCGTCGGCTCTTCCTGATCGGCATCAGCGGCTTCACCATCGCATCCGTCGCCTGTGGGGTGGCAGGTGACGCGGGCACACTGATCGTGGCCCGGATGATCCAGGGGGCGTTCGGGTCGTTGATGATCCCACAGGGGTTCGGCATCGTGGGGGCGGTCTTTCCCCGTGATCAGCTCGGCAAGGCGTTCAGCGCGTTCGCTCCGCCGCTCGGCGCCTCGATCGCCTGCTGTGGCCTGGTGCGGCCGCTCCCCCGCAAGGCGCACGCTCACCACTCCCACTGAACAGCCCTTGTCCATCATCAGAGAGGCATGTCCCGATATGACCATTCTTGTTACCGGCGCTCGTGGCGCTGTGGCGACCGAGCTCATCGCCCTCCTGCGTCAGCGCGGCCTGCCCGTCCGCCCGGCCTCAAGTCGTCCGACCGACCCGTCGATCGCCACCTGCGACCTGACCGACCCGTCCACCTTCCGCGGTGTCCTGGCGGGCGTCAGCTCGATCTTCCTGTACGCCGAGTCGTCGCACATCGACGCCTTCGTGAAGGAGGCCGTCACCGCCGGAGTGGAGCACATCGTGTTGCTCTCTTCGTCCGCCGTGCTCGCCCCGGACGCCGAGGCCAATCCACTGGCCAAGCACCACCTGGACGTCGAACACGCCCTGACCGCCGCCCCCATCCGCAGCACGATGCTCCGCCCCGGTGCTTTCGCCGGTAACGCCCTGGCCTGGTCCTGGCCCATCAAGGCCGGCGCCCCGGTGAGCCTGCCCTACCCGCAGTCGTACAACGATCCCATCCACGAGGCCGACCTCGCCGAGGCGGCCGCCGCCGTCCTGGCCGACCCCACCCTGAGCGGCCGGGCGTACACGCTGACCGGACCCGAGCCGATCACGTGTGCCGGGCAGATCGACATCCTCAGCCGCGTTACGGGCCAGGACATCGCCATCCGGAACGTCACCCGCGAGGAGTGGAAGGCGGAGATGGCCGAATACGTGTCCGGGCCCATCGCGGACGCGCTGCTGGACTGGCAGCGCTCGAACGACGGTGTTCCGACCGAGATCACCACGGACGTCGAGCGGCTGATCGGACGGCCCGGCCGTACGTTCGCCGCCTGGGCGCAGGAGCACGCGGCCGCCTTCACGCGCTGACGTGCACACGGCCGCCACGGCACGTCCGTCGATCCGACAAGGTCTTCCAGCACAACGGCGCCGGAACCCTGACCATCAGGAACTTCCAGGTGCACAGCTCCGGCAAGCTCTACCGCGCCTGCGGCAACTGCTCCACCTCCTACCAGCGCCACGTGGTCATGGACGGCGTCACCGCCCGCTCCACCAAGGTGCTGGCCGGCATCAACACCAACTGGGGCGACACCGCGCGCTTCAGCCGGATCACCGTGTACGGCAGCGCGACCATCTGCGAGAAGTACAAGGGCGTGCCCAAGGGCAGCGAGCCCACCAAGATCGGTGAGGGCGCCGACGGCGTGAACTGCCTCTACTCCGCATCCGACATCACCTACCGGTAGCCACCACCGGCAGGCGGGTACGGCCCCGGCACCCAGGACCGGGCCGTACCCGGTCGGAAGCCAACGCCCACAGAAGCTGTTGCATCCGTCCAGGCCATGCGACGGAGACCGAGCCGGCAGGGACGCCGCCCTGCCGGCTTGGTCATGCCGCCCGGCGGTAGGTGCTGCCGGGTCCGACGCGGGTGGTGACGCGGGTGATCGTGGCCGGGGGCGGAGCCGGACGCGCTCGTGCACGCCGCGAGGACCAGACAGGCAAGCAGGCCGACGGGCTTGATCATCACGATCCTCACCGTCATTGTCAGAAGCTTTGGCCACCGCTGTTGTATCGTGCTGCCGTCGATCTGTCGCGTTCAATGCGGTGACCGTTCGCGCTCACCGCCGACGCCAGTTTTGAGGCTGTCGCGGCCGTCGACCGGGGGATGATCAAGGTCTGTCGTGTGCCGCGCAAGCGGGCCGGCCGGCCGACCGATGATTGGAGCAATGTGCGAGGAAGATCTTCTCTGCTTGCCGCCGCCTTCGTGGCGATGGCGGCACTGTTACCCGTCTCGACGGCCAACGCGACAGCCGGGGAGGCCGCTGGAGACAGAGCCTCGGGGGCCACCGGCAAGGGCGGCATCGCCTGGGCGCCCTGCGAAGAGGAACCCACCGCCGAGTGCGGCACGCTGGCCGTCCCGATCGACTGGTCGAAGCCGAACGGGGCCAAGGTCGAGCTGGCCGTCGCGCGACGCAAGGCCACCGACCCCTCCGCCCGGGTCGGGTCCCTGGTGCTCGGCGCGGGCGGCCCGGGCGGATCGGGCGTGGAGTTCGCCTACAGTTCCCCCGGATTCTTCACCGAGGAGATCCACAAGCGGTTCGACATCGTCGGCTTCGACCCGCGGGGCGTGGGCCGCAGCAACCCGGTGATCTGCTCGGCGTCGGTGTTCAACCAGATGCCGTACGCGGTCATCAAGAACCAGGCCGAATTCGTCAAGTGGACCGCCTACAACGAGAGGCTCCGCGCCGACTGCCGGGCCCGCACCGGCCCCCTCTACGACCATGTCGACTCGCGCAACGTCGCGCGGGACATGGACGCCCTCCGCGCCGCGCTCGGCGAGGAGAAGCTCACCTTCTACGGGGTCTCGTACGGCACGCTGCTCGGACAGATGTACGCCGAGCTGTTCCCGAACCGGATCCGGGCCCTGGTCCTGGACAGCAACATGGACCACAGCCTCGGCGTCAAGGCGTTCCTCGACAGCGAGGCCGCCGCCGTCGAGGACGCCTTCGACCAGTTCGTCGGCTGGTGTGACCAGGAGCCCAGCTGCGCTCTGCACGGCAAGGACGTCCGGGCGGTGTGGGAGCGGATCCTGGCCAAGGCGCGCAAGGGCGAGCTGTACTACCCGGGTGTCCCGGATCGCCCGATGACCGAGATCCAGGTCCTGTGGCAAGGCGTGCTGGGCACCGAAGGACCCGCCTGGCAGCTGCTGAGCGAGATGCTTCGCGCCCTGGACGGCGGGGCGCCGCCGGAGTGGGTGCCTCCGCTGCCCGGCCGCCAGCCCGTGTCGGGTGAGGTCGCCCAGCTGCCGACCGCGATCCTCTGCCAGGACTACAGCCTCCGGGTGCGCAACTACAAGGAGTACGCCTTCCTGTTGCGCAGCTCCAACCGGCGGGCGCCTGACATGCGATACAACCCGATGCCGATGGAGGACCTGCCTGTCTGCCTCGGCCACCCCACGACCAACCCGCAGCACCGGCTGCGCTACACGGGCACCGCTCCGATCCTGCTGGGCAACTCGCTGCACGACCCCTCCACCCCGTACTCCTGGTCCGCCAACGTGGCCCGGCAGCTCGGCCCCAAGGCGCGCTTGCTCACCTACGAGGGCTGGGGTCACCGCATCTACGGCAAGGACGAGTGCAGCACGGTGCCGATCGACAACTACCTGATCTCGCTGACCGTGATCCCGCAAGGCTTCCGCTGCCCCGTGGGCGGCAGATTCGAGACCAAGATGAAGAAGTCGCAGCGTGAGCTGTGGCCGACGGACAAGCTCTCCTGGGGCGGTTCCATCGTGACCCCGTCCCGCCTCCAGTCGGCCCCGGCCGCTGCCGGCACGTCCAAGACGTCCGGCTGAGCTTCGACCGGCTTTGACCGCGCCGTGATCACACCATCGTCGGCGGCGCGGTCGGCGGCGGCCCGCGTCCGGATGCGGGCCGAGGTGGCCATCGACCCCAAGGAGACGAGCGCCCGCCATGCCTATGTGGCAGGCGGGCGCACCGTCACAACGCGCCCAGCGCGCTCGTACAGAGAACGCCGCCAAGTCCGATCAGTCCGAGTATGCACACGATCTGTACGGCGGGTCGCCGCCGGCCCGGTTCAGCCTGGGGGTGTGCGCAGCAGGAACAGGGTGTACGCGGCCAACGTGGAGTTGTCGGTGATGACCCCGTCGCGGATCATGTCCTCGAGCTCGGCCCGCGAGAACCACCGGTGGCGCAGGTCTTGCTCCTCGACCTCGCGCGCCGCCTCCCCGTGCGACAGCTCCGAGGCCACGAACACGTCGAATCCCTGTGACGACATGCCGGTCGCGCAGTAGAGCCGTCCCAGGTGGTGCATCACCCCAGCCGTGATGCCGGTCTCCTCCCGCAACTCCCGCCGGGCCAGCGGCTCGGGATCGCCCACGACGAGGCCGGGCAGCGACCCCTGCACGAACTCCCACGACCGCGAACGCACCGGATACCGGTACTGCTCGACCAGATGGAAGCCGCCGTCCTCGACCGCGATGACCAGCGCGAAGTCGGGCTTGTCCACGTAGGTGTAGACGCCCTCGGAGCCGTCCAGGCGGACGATCCTGTCCTCGCGCAGCCGCATGTACGGCGACTCGTAGGCGACTCTCGTGGAGATCTGGCGGATCGGGTGTTCAAAGTCCGGCCGCATGCTCACCTTCCCTTTCGACTGTAATCAGTATAGCTGTATATACAGCTAGTGTTATAGTCGAGGTGTGAACGCGACAGGCAAGCAGCCCGAGGACTTCGCGCCTCGCTACTTCGTCATCGAGCAGGCGCTGCGCGAGCGCGTGGCCGCCTCCAGACCGGGGGACGCGCTGCCCTCGGAGAGCGAGCTGAGCGAGGAGTTCGCGGTCAGCAGGATGACCGCCCGCGCGGCCATGCAACGCCTGGTCGCCGACGGCCTGGTCGTACGGCACCCGGGCCGGGGCACCTTCGTGGCCCCGCCGCCGGGCAGCCGCCGCGCCGAGAGCCTGGTCCGCTTCAGCGAGGAGATCCGCCGTCGCGGGCAGCGGCCCTCCTCGCGGCTGTTGTCGGCCACCACCCGCGCCGCCACCCCGCAGGAGGCCGACCGGCTGCGGCTGGGCAGGCGCGGACGGGTGATCGCGGTGGAGCGCGTGCGGCTGGCCGACGACCTGCCCATCGCTCTCGAGCGGGCGTTGTTCCCCGGCACCCTGCGCGGCCTGCTGGAGGCCGATCTCGAGCATGGCTCCCTGCACGCCGCCCTGATCGCACTCGGCCGCACACCGGCGCGCGGCCACGCCCGCATCGGCGCCGCCACGGCGGGCGAGCGCGAGGCCGGCGTGCTCGCCGTGAACCCCGGCGCGCCGTTGCTGGTCGAGCACCGCCTGATCCTCGACCAGAACGACGAGCCGCTGGAGCTCACCGACTCCCTGTACGTCGCCGCCCGATACGGCCTCGACGTCGCCTTCACCGTCGACTCCCCGGCCATGGACGCCCTCCGCCCGTGAACCGCCACCGCCGTCCCCCATCCGGCGCATTCCCCGCCCCAATTCTCCATCGCGAAGGAGCCGCGCTCATGACCTACACCGTCGCCGACGTCGCCAAGATGATCGACCACTCCCTGTTGCGCCCGGAGCTGACAGAAAAGGACGTGCGCGCGGGATGCGACCTCGCCGCCCATTACGCCGTCGCCTCCGTCTGCGTGAAACCGTGCGACGTGGCTCTGGCCGCCACGCGCCTCGACGGGACCGGCGTGTCGGCCGGCACCGTGGTCGGCTTCCCGCACGGCTCCTCGTCCTCCTCCATCAAGGCCGCCGAGGCCCGTGCCGCCGTGTCCGACGGCGCCCGCGAGCTGGACATGGTGCTCAACATCGGGCGCCTGCGCGGCGGTGACGACGAGGCCGTGCTCGCCGACATCCGCGCGGTCGTGGAGGCGGCCCCCGGCATCGTGGTGAAGGTCATCTTCGAGAACGCCTACCTGACCGAGGACGAGAAGGTCCGCGCCTGCCGCCTGAGCGAGCAGGCGGGCGCCGCCTACGTCAAGACCTCCACCGGATTCGCCCCCGGCGGCGCCACCCTGGCCGACATCCGCCTCATGCGGGCCAACGTCTCCGAGCACGTCAAGGTCAAGGCCGCCGGCGGCGTACGAACCCTCGACGTGCTGCTGGAGCTGACCGCTGCGGGCGCCAGCCGGTTCGGCGCCACCACCACGGCAGCCATCCTGGACGACCTCGCCGAACGGCTCGCGCGCACGGGGGTATGAGCCGGTGTAGTTGTCGTCGTAGGACCAGCCGGCGAAGGGGCACCAGGGCCGGATCGGGTTCGGTGGTGCGGTCGTCCAGCATCGACGACATCACGAAACGCGCCGGCGTCAACCGCTCGACGTTCTATGAGCACTACGCCGACGTGCATGACCTGGCCGCAGCAGCTGAGCACCGCCGTCTGGCCCTACCTCGTCGCCACCGGATCGACGGCTGCTTTGAAGGTGTCTTCGAACCCTCCAGACACCCAGAGTTGATCACGGATGTGGGCCTCCAGGCGGCGCGGCGGGAACGACGCAGGACAAGGCGCGGCGCAGGACGGTGGCGAAGGAGTCGGTGTTGCCGGGTTCGAGCCAGTGCCGTCCCGCCACGCGGACGGCGCCGGCGACCGCGGCGGCCGTGACCGCGGGGAACAGGTCGCGTCCGGGGTCGGAGCCGGTGCGCGCCGCGATCGCTTCGGCGAGCGGGCCCTCCGCCATGGTGAACGACTTCAGGGCCTCGCCCTCCAGCTCAGGCGTCGACATGATCATGCGCAGGCCGGCCTTGTCGGGCTCGGGGTTGGTGTAGAGCTCGATGATGGCCGCGATGACGGCCTGGTCCAGCGGCTCGCCGACGGGCCGGGAGCGCAGCGCCTGCCCCGCGCGTCTGGACTGGTCGGCCTGGAAGGCGCAGATCGCCTCCTCCCTGCTGGAGAAGTAGTTGTTGTAGGTACGGGGCGAGACGCCCGCGGCCGCGGCGATGTCGTGGACGCGGACAAGAGCCAGCCCGTTGGGGCCCTGCTCGATGGCCAGGCGCAGCGCCGCCTGGCTGATCGCCTCCCGGGTGGCCTGCTTGTTGCGCGCCCGGAGATCCATCGCGTCGTCGTTCATGGGTTAATCCTATCCAGCATTGCGTGCCGCGCACTATATGCGTGCCGCGCAAATTAGGGTAGAGTGCGCGGAGACGCCTGGCACTCGCCCCTGGAGAGTGCCAATCGCACGGTGTGTACCGGGGCGGCGAGGTCTGCCGGCGGGACATCCCTTGGCCGACGGACCGTCCGTCGCGGGCGCCGTCCCGGCACATGCCCCACCAAGAGCAGGAGCAGGAATGACTTCGAAGATGATCGCGTTCGACGAGGACGCCCGGCGCGGTCTCGAGCGCGGTATGAACCAGCTCGCTGACGCCGTCAAGGTGACCCTGGGCCCCAAGGGCCGCAACGTCGTGCTGGAGAAGAAGTGGGGCGCTCCCACGATCACCA
>NZ_VCJS01000507.1 GCF_005893125.1 Nonomuraea basaltis
CGGATAGGCGGGTCGGGTGGGGTCGGGTCGAAGGAGAATCCTCAGCCGGGCGTGGGTGAAGGCTCTCAGCCTGCCCGTGGCGAGGGCTCTCCGGCGGGCCTGCCCGTGGCGAGGGTTCTCAGGTGGGTCCGCCTGTTGGGAAGAGCTCTCAGGTCGTCGTGGTGAGGGCCGAGACGGTTGCCGAGACCGCGTCAGGGAGGGCCTCCAGGCGGTGGAGCGGCGCCTCCAGCGGGGTGAGGTCATCCGACCACGGGGCCGCCTGGCGGATGAGGGTGCGGGCCTCGTTCTTGGTGAGCGTCGTGCCCTGGGCGCGGGCCACCGCGATGAGTGCCTCGCGCCACGTGTTGGCCAGCTTGGCGTGGCCGTTGTCCAAGATCTTGCGCAGTACGCCCGCCGCGTCGCCGTCCGGTTGCGGGAGGCGTACGGCGTCGAGCGGGCCGGCGTCGGCGCTCAGCTTGTAGACGGCGGACAGCACGTCGGGCAGGGACGGGAGACCGGTCCCGAGAACGCGCACGTGGGTGGCGCGGGTGGCCAGGAGCAGGCGGGGGAGCGCGGCCTCCAGCCCGGGCGGCACGGCGACGGCCACCCGATCCGCGGCGGCGGCATAGGGTTTCGCCAGCCAGGTCGACAGCTTGACCCGGGGCTGGGGCAGGTCCTTGGGCCAGTCGCCCACGAGCAGGTCGGGGTCGAAGCCCGGCGGCAACCCGGGAACGGACCCGGCCGAGTCACCGGTGGATTCGGTTGCCGAGTCGCTTACGCCTGAGGTTCCGCCGGTCTGCATGGCAGCTCGATGAGGTGCGCCTGTGCCCGTGGGCGTGAGCTCCGCAGCCGCGGGCGTGGCCGGGGCCGAGAGGGCGGTATGGGCGGATTCGACGGACTGCGGGCCCTGGGTGTAGATGGCGGTTACCAGGCGGCTCAGACGGGATGTCACGGCCGGGCGGGTCTTGGTGGTGGGGCGCAGGACGTACAGGTCGGCGGCGGAGCCGATGGCCTCTGCCCCGAAATATCGGTTGAAGTCGGGGTAGATGGCCTCGTACGTGAGGTTGAGCTCCGACAGCGCCTGCTGCACCTTCAAGGCCAGCATCGGCGTACGCTCGCTCGCCCCGTACGCCAGCAGCACCCGCCCATCGTCCGTCAAGCCCTCCACAGCCCGCGCCACGAACAACCCCGTGCCCTCCGGCGTGTATGGCGGGTCGGTAAGCGCCAGGTCGTGGTGCCTGGCCGAGGCCGGCAGGCCGAGCCGCAGGTCGGCCCAGCGGGTGCGGACGCCCAGATCCTGGTCGTCGATGTAGGCCAGGATGCGCTCGTCGATGTCCACCACCATGACGTCGGTCTCGGGATGGACGAGCTTGACGGCCAGCGAGGTGAGGTCGTGGTCGCCGACGCACAGCAGGCGCGTGCCCCGAAGCCAGAAACGGGTGCCCAGCAGGAGCGCCCGCCGCAGTACGGTCTCCGGCGTGGCGGAGACGTGGTCGAGCACGTGACGGGCACGCGGGGCCCCGGCGACGAGCTCGGTGAGGCGTTCGAGCGCATGGGAGTAATGGGGCACCAGGTGGGCCACCGGGTCCTCGGGCGCCGGGGCTACGGCGAAGAGGTCCTGGTAGTCGGGGGAGTGGGTGAGCGGCACTCGGAAGCGGTCCTCGGTCCGCTCCAGGGGCAGCTCGCGGAGCAGGGTCTCGATGGTACGCCTGGACGTGGCGGTCGCCCTGACCAGGTTTGCCAGCGTCCACCATCGGCCGTCGCACAGGAGGGCCAGAGCGTGCCTCAGCCGCCTGCTGTCGGCCCCCGCCGCGTCGAGCAGGCGCTCCACCCCGTCACGTCGCACCCCGTCACGCACATGCTCCATGGGGCAACCCTATCGAGCGTCCAGGCAGCCCCCGGTCGAGCTCGGGCCGAGCGCGCAGGTGGGCCCCGGTGAGGAAAGGCGTTTCGGCGGCCGCGTAGGCGGGATCTGGCCGGATATGCCCGGCGGGTCGGCTCCAGCACGCTGCGGCCGGGTCGGCGGGGTGGGCGACTCGGTGGGGCTGTCTCCTATACACATCTCCGAGCCCACGAG
>NZ_VCJS01000508.1 GCF_005893125.1 Nonomuraea basaltis
TGCGGGCTCCTACCGCGCCGACGGCCCGAACACCACGTCCATCCAACGAAATGACAAGGGTGCAGCACCTTTAAAGGGAAACCCTGACCTGCACCGACCCACGGCGGCCTCATCGCCCCGCCGCTGGATCGCCGCCGCTGAAGCCGAAGGCCGCTACCGCGGCCGGCCGCCCGCGCTGGCCGGCGCCCGACTTAAGGAGGTGCGGTCGGCGTTCGCCGACCACGGCACCTCGATCGCGGCTCTTGCCCGTGCGCATGGAGTGAGCCGGGCCGCCATCCGAACCGCACTGACCGGGCTACTGCCCGGCCAGCCGGATCCGCCCCCGCTCATCCCGACCGAGGGCGGACCCGCAGCGCGAGACGCCCCTGCCGAAGCATCCAGCTAAGTTACTCGCGAGTACCGCCAACGGCTGTCCGCAGGTTCCTCAACCCCGGCCCCGGGACATCGCCGGCCCAGCCACCTGGACACGACGGTCACCAGGGCCAACCGCGAGCGCCACGACAAGGCCGTTTTGTGGTTCTCCCGCAAGCGGCGCCCCGGTCAAATGATCCTGCACCATCGCACGGTCCGCCCTGTCGTCATTCGCGAGTGGAGCATCCCGATGGAACAGTTCGCCGGCGCGATCTGGCAGAGCCAGCGCACTACAGACCGGTTCAGAGCGGCGACCTAGATTTTGCGCGGAATCGGTCAACTCGGGGCGTTGCTAACGAACGTGCGACCAGGGATCAAAAAGTTGATCTAGGCCGGGTTCTGGCGAGGTGATGATGTCGGCGAGGGGCTGATCGAAACGCCCCCGCCTGAGCAGAACGAACATCAGGCCGCGTCGGCCACCCCTACCACACTTGTCAGTAACTTTAGGGCTGGTGACGGCTACCCATACGTGGGGCCCTACCCCGTTGCGTCGCTGGGATTCTTGGTGTGAGTAACGGTAGCAAGGGCGAGGAAGACGCCCCACGCGGCGACCAGTACCGCGACCAATGAGTTCCACCAGTTCGGTGTCAACCAGGGGAAAGAGCCGACGATGAATGAGGCCGCGGCAAAGATGCCGACAGCTCGCCCGATTAGTCCGGCGCGTGTCGACCAGCTGAGCGCGACCGCAGCGACGGCGAAACCTAGGAACGCCAGATGCAGGGCGCCGAACGTCGAGCTGACGACCAGGGCTAGGACCTCGGCTGACAGCTGAATCTCAAACACCGGGTAGACCAGACGCCCCACCGCGAGCAGTAGGACGACGAGAGCGACGAGGGCGGCCGCGAGAGCGGTCACTCCTACGTTGATCCGCACCGACGGTCCGGCCTTGCGCGCGCCGAAGAGGCCCTGGGCACCGGCTCCCCAGCAGATGACCGCGAAGAACAGCAGTTCGTCGCTCCACAACAGTAGCGAGTGACCGCGTTGGACCCACGCCGTCATCGCGATCGCCTCAGAAGGCGCGCTTGGAAGTAGCGACAGCAGCAGAAGGGCAACGGCGGTGAGGAGCGCCCCCACGGTCATCAGCCAGCGGTGCACCCGCAAGTCAATCACTTGGCGCGTCGTCGTGTCTCGTACCGTCGGGCCGCCTGTCGTACTCGTCATCGGATTACCATGCCCTATGCTCCCCTGCCTCCCGCAAACGGGGCCTGCCAGCGAACCGGTGCAGCCGATGGCATCAGCCAGGCGTAGTGCAGCTCAAGGCAGCTCCCCGCGCGGAGGGGGGTCCTGCACGACTGAGTAAATCTGCGACCCGTTCGTGATGACCGCGCCACACCAGTCACAGAGCTCAGGACCGGGCTCATCGGTGCTCATACCGATCGACTACCCGGACGCTTGCGTCCTCTCGCCGACAGAAAGACCTGAACAACTCCGCTCGAAACCGTTCAGACCAAGATGTCGTCCCGCAGGTCAGAACCCGTCCCGGCCGCCAACCTCATCCGGAAGGGACGGGACTGTACGGTTTTCGGTGTAACTCCTGATCAAGGAGAACGCACCTGATGAGTACTGTGATCCAGGCATCGACGGAGATCGACCTGGAGGACACCGCGGTGGCACGCACGGAGCCCAAGGACGCA
>NZ_VCJS01000509.1 GCF_005893125.1 Nonomuraea basaltis
CCCGGGTTCCGCAGTTCGTAGTCACACGTGGCGAATGGTTAGCGAGAATCTGCAGGTAGATGGCCTGTAGCGAGCTTCGAGGTGCCGCGAAGGGCCGAGAGTGTAGTAACACGACTTCGAAAATTTTTGGTACGTGAGCTCAGGGTTTGTGATTGTGTGTAGTCATGTACTTGCGGTTCACGCAGCGAGTCAACGCTGACGGCAGCGTCGTCCGATACGTCGCACTGGCGCACAACCGGCGCGTGGACGGCAAGATCAAGCCAGACGTGCTGATGAACCTGGGCCGTGTGGACCGCCTGGACGTGGGCGGCCTGCTCGGGCTGGCGGCATCCATCCGCAAGCACTTCGGCGGCGGACTGGACGACTCCGGCCAGAGCGATGACGCGGCCGATGATGCCGTCGAGGTCGGCCGGCATGCGGGCAGCGGGCCAATCGAAGTGGTTGATTCCCGTCCCATCGGCGCCGTCTGGCTGCTGGAGGGCCTGTGGCGGCAGTTGGCCGTCGCCTCGGCGATCAAGAAGGCGGCCGACGGCCGGCGCTTCACCACCAACATGGAACGGGTGCTGTTCGCGCTGGTCGCCAACCGCGCGATCGCGCCGATGAGCAAGCTGTCGGCCGCCGAATGGGCCAGCCAAGATGTGATCATCCCCCACCTGGCGGCGATGGACGACGATCAGGCCTATCGGGCGATGGACCTGCTGGTGGAGGCCGACACCCAGGGCGAGGTCCAGGAGGCGGTGTTCTTCGCCGTCGCCCACCTGCTCAACCTCGAAGTTGACCTGCTGTTCTTCGACACCACCTCCACCTACTTCGAACGCGATGAGGAAGAGGATGGCCAGAGCGCGTTTCGCACCTACGGCAAGTCCAAGGATCATCGTGACGACCTGCCGCAGATCGTTATCGGGCTGGCGGTCACCCGCGAGGGCATCCCGGTGCGGGTGTGGTGCTGGCCCGGTCATACCAGCGACCAGAGCGTGCTGGCCGAGGTCAAGGACGACATGCGCGCCTGGAAGCTGGGCCGCGTGATCACCGTGGTCGACCGCGGTTTCTCCAGCGCCGACAACCTGGCCTATCTGCGCCGCGCGGGCGGCCACTACATCGCCGGGATGCGCATGCGTGACGGCGGCGCCCTGGTCGAGCAGGCACTGTCGCGTCAGGGCCGCTACCAGCAGGTGCGCGACAATCTGCGGGTCAAGGAGGTCCGCATCGACGGCGTCGGTGACGTGCGGTTCATCATCTGCCACAACCCCGATCAGCAGCAGCGCGACCGGCAGCACCGCGAGCAGGCGATCGTGCGGATCGAGGCCGAGCTGGAGCGGATCAAGGCCCAGCGCGCGCGGGAAGCCGGGCGCGAGCTGAGCGCCAAGGCCCGCGAGAAGGCCGAGGCCGCCCACGTCCGCGCCGAGTGCGCGCTGCGCGACCATCCCACCCTCAAGCGGTGGATCCGCCAGCAGAAGAACGGACGCCTGGCGATCGACCGGGCCAAGGTCAAGGCCGAAGAACGACTGGACGGCAAGTACCTGCTGGCCACCAGTGATCCCGACATCAGCACCGAAGACGCCGCACTCGGGTACAAAAACCTCCTCGAAGCCGAGCGAGGCTTCCGGGACATGAAGTCCGAGCTGCTCCTGCGCCCGGTCTTCCACCGACTCGAACACCGCATCCGCGCGCACGTGCTGATCTGCTGGCTCGCCCTGCTGCTGACCCGGGTCGCCGAACGCGGATGCGGGCAAAGATGGCTCCGGATCAACCGCGAATTGTCCCGTTTGTCCCAAGTCACCCTCGCCGGACCGGCTGGAACCGTCGTCCACACGACCCCGCTACGACCCGCACAACGAGCCGTCTACCAGGCACTTTCCATCACGCCGCCAGCCCGGGTCTCCGTCTTCGAACCGGCCTGACCCGACCGGCGCCTGGCTGCGGAGGGCGTAGGCACACGACCCTCTACGGCCCTGCACGCGTTCCCCCAGGTCAACCCTCAATTCCGGGCTCACGTGTGACTACCAACTGCGGAACCCGGG
>NZ_VCJS01000510.1 GCF_005893125.1 Nonomuraea basaltis
CCCTGGCCCCGTCACCGAACGCCGCCACCCAGCCCGCCTCGTCCACCAAGCCGCTCCAACCCGCCAAGCCGCTCCAGTCCACCAAGCCGATCCAGTCCATCCGGCCCGACCAGGGCGCCACGCCGGCGGTCGAGGGCGCCAGCCCGGCGGCCCAGGCGACTCCCAAGATCGCCGCACTGCCCGGCGACCGTCCCGCGCTGGTCCCGAGGCTCGTGTGGCGCTTGCCGGTGAGCTCGGCGGCCCGCATGGCCGGAGGCTGGGAGACCTGGCGCTTCCTCCCCGACAAGAGGCTGAGCCGCTTCTACCCCACGGGCACCTGGACCGTCGCCGCCACCGCGAAGGGAAAGGACGGGGCGACGGTGACGGAATACGCGTCGTTCCAGCTCAAGCGGGACACCAGGTTCTCCGCGGTGCGCGTGGAGAAGGCCAAGAGCGCGGTACGCCTGCACGGCTCGCTGACCAGGGTTGACCCCCGAGGCGTGACCGACTACGGCCCGTTCGGCGGGCAGCCGCTCGAGATTCTCTGGCGCCCGAACGCCACCGCCGCCTGGGAGCGGGTCGGACAGACGACGACGGACGCCGCGGGCGCGTTCGTGAGCACGATGTCGGGCCGTACGGGCGGCTTGTGGCGCGTCCGCTACGCGGGGACAGGGCATTACGCCCCGGACCTCTCTAAATCACAACAAATAGCGCAGTAACGTACTAAATAAACCCAGCTGCGGCCGTCGGCCGCGTCGGCGTTGCGGAATCGTGATCAACTCTGTCGCAACTTTTCTTTACCCTTACGCGTCATTGGCTGTTGACGCGTGCCCCGTTTGGGGTGCGTTTGAGACGGGGAAGGAAAGTCATTTGAAGATGCGACGTCTCGCCGCCGGCCTGGCGGCTGCCGCCCTGGGCGCCACCATGGTGGCCACGGCGGCCTCGCCCGCACTCGCGGACGAGCCCGACCCGGACTTCACCGGCGGGCGCACGAGCCTGCAGTTCGACGCGAACCCCGAGCCCGCCTGGCGCGGCGAGCCCATCAACCTCGAGGGCAAGCTCTCCGTCGAGTGCGAGGAGGACTACATCAGCGGGTTCGTGTCGGTGCACCACTCCGACACCTGCAAGAAGCAGGAGCGCTGGCACCGCCTCGGCTGGAAGCGGATCGTGATCTTCTTCCAGCCGGACGGCAGCGGCAAGTGGGAGTACGTGGACACCATCAAGACCGGCCGCAACGGCTACTTCCACACCAAGGTGCCCGCCCGCACGTCGGGCACGTGGCGCGCGGTCTTCGAGGGCGCCAGGTATCTGGACCACTCGGAGGGCACGGACTGGGTCAAGGTCCTCGGCCGCCACCACTAGAGTCACCCGGACGCCCGGCCACCTCCGGCCGGGCGTCCGCCATGTCCGGCGGGCTGACCTGGGAGGACCGGGACCTGGGGGCCAGGACCCCGGGGTTCAGTAGGACACGGCGATCTGGACCCGGTGATGCCCGCCGCCTTCGGCCTCGTCCACCACCGCCACCGCCAGATCGGCGAAGGAGAACACCGGAGCACCCTCGGCCGAGGCCGGCACCTGCCCGCCCCCGATCCGGTAACGCCCGGTCCTGTCCGCCTCGGCGTCGAGGAACACCGGCGGCGGCGCGAGCACCACCCAGTCCAGCGCCGACTCCTCGAACACCGCCAGCTCCGCCGCGTGCCCGAGCGAGAACGCCCGCGCGTCGTCCGGGAAACCGGGCGTGTCGACCAGCCGGATCCCGGGCGCGACCTCCAGCAGGGTGCCGATGCCGACCGCCACCAGCCGGTCCACCCCTGCCTGCGCCAGCCCGTCGGCAAGGGCGCGGGCGGCAGCCGTGTAGAACTCCTCCGACGGCATGTCGAGCCGGGTCGCCGCCTGGATCGCCGCGTCGTGCCCCGCCGCGGCCGCCGCCACGCTCGCGGTGTCGGTGACGTCACCGGCGACCACCCGCACCCCCTCGCGCGCCAGATCTTCGTACTTCCCCGGATCCCGCACCACGGCCGTCACCTCGTGCCCGCGCC
>NZ_VCJS01000511.1 GCF_005893125.1 Nonomuraea basaltis
CCATGATGAAGGAGAGGACCTGATGCTCGAGATCAGCGAACTGCGCAAGCGCTTCGCGGGCGGCCCCGACGCCCCCGGCGGCAAGGTCGCCCTGGATGGGATCGGCTTCGCCGTACGGCCGGGGGAGATGTTCGGGTTCGTCGGCGCGAACGGCGCCGGCAAGACGACGACGATGCGTATCGTCATGGGTGTGCTGCAGGCCGACTCCGGCTCGGTGAGCTGGCAGGGCAGGCCGCTCGGCCATGACGACAGGCGCCGCTTCGGCTACATGCCGGAGGAGCGCGGCCTGTACCAGAAGATGCGGGTCGCCGAGCAGATCGAGTACTTCGGCCGCCTGCACGGGCTGAGCGCGGCGGCCGCCAAGAAGGCCACCGAGGACCTGCTGGAGCGGCTGGGCGTGGCCGAGCGCGGGAACGACGCGGTGCAGGCGCTCTCGCTGGGCAACCAGCAGCGCGTGCAGCTGGCGGTGGCGCTGGTGCACGACCCCGAGGTGCTGGTGCTGGACGAGCCGTTCTCCGGGCTCGACCCGATCGCGGTGGACGCGCTGGCCACGGCGCTGCAGGAGCGGTGCCGGGGCGGGGTGCCGGTGATCTTCTCCAGCCACCAGCTGGAGCTGGTCGAGCGGCTGTGCGACTCGGTCGGTATCGTCGCGGCCGGGCGGATGGTCGCCACCGGCACGGTGGCCGACCTGCGCGCGGCCGAGGGCAACACGCTTCGCGTGGTCGTCCGCGAGCCCTCACCCGGCTGGGCGGACGGCCTGCCGGGCGAGGTCACCGTGCGCGGCGACCGGCACATCCTGCGCACGGCGGACGGCGACGACCAGGAGATCCTGCGCCGCGCCGTCAAGGCCGGGCACGTCGAGCACTTCGGCGTCGAGCAGCCGACGCTCACCGAGATCTTCAAGGAGGCCGTGGCGTGAACGGACTGATGCTGGTCGCCCGCCGGGAGATCACGACGCAGATCCGCACGAAGGCGTTCGTCATCGGCCTGGTCATCACGGCCGTGCTGGTGGCGGCGATCTCCTTCGCGCCCAAGCTGATGGGCGGCCCCGACTCCTACGCCATCGGCACCGTCAACTCCCAGCAGCTGCCGTTGCAGGCGGCCGCGCCGGACGCGGAGTTCGAATGGCGATCGTTCCCCGACGAGGCCGCCGCCAAGGAGGCCGTGCTCGCAGGGGACGTCGACGCGGTGCTGGTCAACGGCACGAAGGTGCTCACCGACGGGGAGATCGACACCCAGCTCGGCGTGCTCATGCAGAGCGTCAACCGGGAGGTGCGGCTCGGCGCCGCCGGTGTGTCGATCCCGCCGCTGCAGATGGAGTCGGTGGGCGCCGACACCCGCTACGAGTCCGCGCGCACCGGGATCGCGGTGGTGCTCGTCATCGTCCTCTTCATGATGCTCATGGGCCAGGTCATGATGGTGGCCATGGGCGTGGTGGAGGAGAAGGGCAGCAGGATCGTGGAGATCCTGCTCTCCACGCTGCGGCCGTGGCAACTGCTCGGCGGCAAGATCCTCGGGCTGGGCGCGCTCGGCCTGATCAACCTGGTCACGATCCTGGTCGTCGGCCTCGGCGCGGCAACGGTCTCCGGGACCGCCTCCGACTTCCCGCCCGGCATCCCCGGGCTGGTGGCCTGGGTGCTGGTCTGGTTCGTGCTCGGGTACGCCTTCTTCGCCACCCTGTCGGCCGCGCTCGCCTCGCTGGTGTCGCGCCAGGAGGAGGTGAACTCCGTGATGACCCCGCTGACCATGGTCATCATGGCCACCTACTTCGTCGCCTTCTACGCCACCAGCGACCCCACGGGCACGCTGGCCACGGTCGTGTCGTACGTGCCGCCGTTCTCCTCGATGGTCATGCCGGTGCGGATGGCCGCGACCGAGGTGCCGCTGTGGCAGGTGGGGGCCTCCATGGCCGCGATGGTGCTGGCCGTGCTGGCGGTGCTGGCCTTCGGCGCCAAGGTGTACGAACGGGCCGTGCTGCGGACGGGCGCCCGGGTCAAGCTCGGCGACGTGCTGCGCG
>NZ_VCJS01000512.1 GCF_005893125.1 Nonomuraea basaltis
CCTTGGCGCGCGAGCTCGACCGCGCGACGCCGGAACTCTGGCGGGTGTGGTGCGGGCATGAAGGACATCCTTCCTGATGATCAAGGGTGACCTCAGGTCAAGTGTCCGGAGAACAGGGGGAAGCTCAGTACGGGCTCCAAGGCGGTGAACGCCTCGTCGATCACTTCTTGGGCGGCGCGTCGTTGTCCGCGCTCTCGGAGAGCAGTTCCAAGAGCGCGTGCGCTTTTCCCATGATCTCCAGCGCGGCCTTGGTCTTGGCCAGCTCCCGCTCGGCCTTCTCCGCCCGCGCCCGCAGCCGCTCGTTCTCCTTCTCGGCCTCGCCCCTGCGCGTCTTGGGGCCGGACGGCTTGGCTGCCAGGGCGTTCAGCGCCCCCGCATCGCGGGCCTTGCGCCACTCGATGATGTGGGAGTGATACAGCCCCTCGCGGCGCAGCAACGCGCCCTTGGCTCCCGGTTCGGTCGCCGCGTCGTACGCCTCGATCATCGCCAGCTTGTACTCCGGCGTGAACGAGCGCCGCTTCGGCCGATCCGATCGAGGTCTGTCACCCTTGCCCACCCCACCATCATCGGTGAGATCTCCGTGGAGGTCGGCCACTGTCAAAGTCGAGGTCGGCCACTGTCAAAGTCACTGTCTGAAAGATCCTGTTCTCGCCCTGCTTGAGTCACAGAAGACTACCTAGTCCCCAGGTCTCACGAGAGTCTGACAGAGAGGGGCCCAGGCGAGCACCGGCGATCCCGAGGTCGCCAGAAGCGTCACTGCCGATGTACAGAGCGGCGAGAACGTCCGCGCGATCATCGAGCTGAAGAAGGGCGAGAGCGTCCCGGCCGTGGCCAAAACCACGGAGGAGGCGTCCGACAAGACCAAGGTCGTCGACCAGAAGATCTCTGACGAGTTCCTGGTCGCCACCCTGGACAAGGCGACGCTCAAGGAGCTCAAGACGGACGACCGGATCGAGGCGATTTACGAGGACCGGCAAGGGCTCCACCGTCGCGATCCTGGACACGGGCATCGACCGCGACCACCCGTTCTTCGCCGGCCGGATCGTCGGCGAGGCCTGCTTCTCCTTCAGCTCCGATGACACGTACTACAAGGCCCAGTCGCTGTGCCCAAACGGCCTACCGGTCCAGACGGGCGCCGGAGCCGCCAACGCCGAAACCGCCAAGTGCGTCGTCTCCGGCCAGAACAAGTGCTACCACGGCACGCACGTGGCCGGCATCGCGGCCGGCAAGAAGGCGGCGGGTGCCCCGGCCAGCGGCGTCGCCCCGGAGGCGGGCATTCTGCCGGTTCAGGTGTTCACCAGGTTCGACGGATCCGTCTGTCAGGTTGAGCTGAACACCAACGCTCCGTGCTTCGCGAGCTTCGCCTCCCTCCAGAAGGCCGCGCTGCAATACGTCGACAGCGTGCACTCCACTCACAATGTCGTCGCGGTGAACATGAGCCTCGGCGGCAGCGCCAAGTACACCCAGCACTGTGACAGCGATCCCTCCGCCGGCGCGCTGAAGGACGAGATCACGTGGTTGCGGGAGTTCGGCGTGACCACCGTGATCTCCGCGGGCAACAGCGGTCACCAGGACGGCGTGGCCAGCCCTGCCTGCGTCTCGCATGCCGTCGCGGTCGGCGCCACCGACGACAACGACGCCGTAGCGAGCTTCAGCAACCGCGGGGCGCTGCTCGACCTGTTCGCGCCCGGCGTGGCGATCCGCTCCGCCATCACCGGCAACGCCTATGGCGTACTCAGCGGCACTTCCATGTCCGCGCCGCACGTCGCTGGGGCGCTGGCCCTGTTGAGGCAGGCGTACCCGAACACGTCCGGCGAGGCTCGCGTCGACAAGCTGCAGGCCACGGGCAAGGCCATCACGTACGCCAGCGGCGGTACCCAGGTGACCACCAAGCGGATCAACCTGACCGCCGCACTGCCGCCCAAGCCGACCCAGAGCCCGACGCCCAGCGTGACCCCGACGACCACCCCCACGGCCACCCCGAC
>NZ_VCJS01000513.1 GCF_005893125.1 Nonomuraea basaltis
ACCGTTCCTAAGGACTGAGCATGAGTTGCAGATGCTCAGCCGAACGCTCCGAACGGTGTTGAGCGTTCTGGTCGCCCGCGTTCTGGCCGTATCCGGGCGGCGCGGATCGTGTCCGTGGTCCGGGGATGCGGGGGCGGGGTTCCTCACGCCCGCGGGTGCCCGTTCGGGCCTGGGCGGTCCGATGCCCCTGTTCATCGCTCCGGTGAGCAGGGGGCGGTGCCGTCCGTCGCCGGATCGGGTGCCCGAGGGCGCGTCTGCCGATCGCCACGGCGGCCGCGTCGTGACGAGTGGTCGCACGGGTCTTGCTGGTCAGTGGGGCCTGCCAGTGCTGGGCGCCCCACTGGGAGGTGTAGGCCGGGTCGGCGGCGATGATGGCGATAGCGGTGGCATCGGCCATAGCGGTCAGCCGGGCGCGGAGCTTGCCGGTGGGCATGCCGGAGATGAGCTGGCGGAAGCGTTTGCGGCGGCCGTGCTTCTCCCGGGTTTTCTCGGCGGAGAAGTCCAGGTCTTCGATGGCGATCGCCTTCACGCCGCAGGTCCGCGCCCAGTGCAGCAACCGGGTCAGCGCGTGGCGGACCTGGGCGTCACGGTGCTCGGCGTTCCCGCTCAGATCGTAGGGAAAGTGTCGGGGATTGCCGATCGGGTTACCGTGGCTGTCCAGGCGCCAGGCGGCCAGGTGGTCGGCATTGGTATCCACGGCGATCACCCCGTGGGCGAGCGCGGGCGCCATGGGGAGGGCCGGGGCCGGTGGGATCTGCCAGGAGGCGGTGATGTACCAGCGCCCGCGCTGCACATCCAGGTGGATGCGGTAGGCCACGGCACGATTGGCCACGATCCGATCGGCCCATTCGGTGCCCCGGTGCGCGAAGGCCACCCTGGCGGCGAGGATGTAGCGGCCGTGTAGCGCGTTGGCCAGATGCACCAGAGGGGCGGGCAGCCGGATCGACACCTGCCCGTCGGGGGTGATGCGGATGGTCTCGTTGCCGTACCGCTTGCCGGACTCGCCGTCGGCGGCCAGGAACCAGCGTGCGGCCTGCCATTTCTGCCGCCATTCGGTCTCGGTCAGGCCGGCGGCGTCCAGGTGGTGCCGGGTGCGGGCCAGGCGTTTGCCGCCCCGCACGATGCGCACACGCCCGGCCTGCTGGTCGGCCTTCTCCCGCTGCAGCCGGTCGGTCAGCACGCGCAGGCGGCGGCTCTTGGCGTGCCACTCCTGCGCCGAGCGGTAACCGCCCGGGCCCTTCCGGCTTCCCTTCTCGCCCACCGGAAGCGACAGCCGATGCCGGATGGTGGCGATCGCGGCTTCCAGGTCGGCGATGTGCGCGGCCTGGCAACGCCGCGCCAGCGCCCACTGATCGTGGCTGGCCTTGGTGATCGCCCCGGCCCACCGCGACGACGACACCACGGTCAGCTCGCGTTTGCGCGCCGCCCACGTCTGGTGGTCGTGCGCCAGCCCATCAGCGCACCGCGTCCTCAGATCACCGCAGGCCAGCGCGCCCAGATGCGCGCCCACCAAGCGCAGCACCTGCTCATCGGCGGCAGTGAGGTTCTTGAGCCGATCACGGACGGCCACCCCGGACGGACCGCCGGCGACGAACGGCGCCTCGATCGCGCGCAATTCACTCATGCGCGGCACCCTCCCACTCGAGGCCGGCACGGTCGGTGGGCGGCCGACCAGCGGGCGCACCACACGGTCAGCGCCTGCGGATCACCACCGAACCGGCATGCCCGCATGACCTGCACCCGCCTCTCAGCTCAGGGCTTCACATTGTGTGACCGCAAGGATACCAAGAGCTGACACTGTCGGATAGAACGTACGCGCGATATCGTCGGCAGACTCATCCACAGACCACATGGGTGGGGCCGGAACCGTCAGGCCGCTCTGATACACCAGCGCCTTACCGATGAGAACAACCCA
>NZ_VCJS01000514.1 GCF_005893125.1 Nonomuraea basaltis
GGTCCGGCGGGGCGGTGGAGCTGCTGACCGAACCCCAGCCCTGGCCGCACGCTGCGGACCGGCCGCGCCGGGCGGGAGTGTCGTCGTTCGGCATCTCCGGCACCAACGCCCACGTCATCTTGGAAGAACCGCCCGTTGAGGAGCCGTCGGCCGTCGGCGCCGGCACGGTTGTGCCGTCGGCGGAGATCGTGGCCGGTGAAGACACCGCCGCGCTTCCGGTACTTCCGATGCTGGTGTCGGCCAAGAGCGAGGCGGCGTTGCGGGCGCAGGCCGGTCGGCTGGCCGGGTTCATGACCGAGCACGATGCGGCTGGTCCGGTGGAGGTGGCGGCCGGGCTGGCGCGCCGGGCGGCGTTGGAGTACCGGGCGGTGCTGCCGGTGGCGGATCGGGAGGGTGTGCTGGCCGGGTTGCGGGCGCTGGCGACTGGGGAATTGGAGCCGTCCTCAGTGGTGGGTCGGGTGCGGCCGGGCCGGGTGGCGGTGCTGTTCTCCGGTCAGGGCGCCCAACGGCCCGGGATGGGCCGGGAGTTGTATGCGGCTTTCCCGGTGTTCGCCCGCGCTTTCGATGAGGCGTGTGCGTTGCTGGAGACTGAACTCACCGCCGATGCTGCGGGAGTGGTGACCGGGCTGGCCGGTGGGTTGGGCTTGCGGGAGATCATCCTCGGCGAGGCCAGCGAGGCCAGCGAGGCCGGTGGGTCTGCTCGTTCTGGGGCTGCTGGGCCTGGGTCTGGTTCTGCTGCCGGTGGGGTGCTGGATCAGACGGTGTTCGCGCAGGCCGGGTTGTTCGCGGTGGAGACGGCGTTGTACCGGCTGCTGGAATCGCTGGGGATCCGGCCCGACTTTGTGGCCGGGCATTCGCTGGGCGAGATCACCGCGGCGCATGTGGCCGGGGTGCTGGAGCTGGCCGATGCGTGCCGGCTGGTGGCCGCCCGCGGCCGGTTGATGCAGGCACTGCCGGCCGGAGGTGTGATGGCGGCGATCGGCTGCGGCGAAGAGGTCCTCGCCCCGGTGCTGGCCGACTACGACCAGGTGGCGGTGGCGGCGGTCAACGCGCCCGGCGCGGTGGTGGTCTCCGGCGCATCCGACCAGGTCGCCCAGGTCGTCGACTGGGCGCGGCAGCACGGGCACCGGACCCGCCAGTTGCGGGTGTCGCACGCGTTCCACTCGCCGCTGATGGAGCCGATGCTGGCTGAGTTCGGGGAGGTCGTGGCGGGTTTGACGCTGCGGCGTCCGGAGTTGCCGCTGGTGTCCAACGTCTCGGGTGACCTGGCCGGTGAGGAGATCACCCAGCCCGGCTACTGGGTGGATCACGTACGGCAGCCGGTCCGGTTCGCCGACACCATCACCACCCTGCGCGGGCACGGAGTCGGCTGTTTCCTGGAGGCAGGCCCGGACGCCCAGCTCACCCCCATGATCGAACAAACCCTCACCCACCACGATCACCACCACACCGGCGAAACCGGCGGTGGGGACGGCGACCACGCCGAGGTCCGCAGTGCCGATGGCGGCCGCGGGGACAACTACAACGGCGGTGACCCCGCGGTGGTGGCGTTGCTGCGCCGCGACCGGGACGAGACCGCCCAACTGATCGCCGGGCTCGGCCAGGCCTGGACGTGCGGCACCGCCGTGGACTGGACCGCCTGGCCGACCGGTGCTCGCACCGGCGACCTGGATCTGCCTACTTACCCCTTCCAGCGGCGGCATTACTGGCTGCAGCCCGCCCCGGCCGGTGACCCGGCCGCGCTTGGCCAGACCGCCGCCGACCACCCGATCCTGGGTGCGGTGGTGGAGCAGCCCGACGGCGGCGCCATCCTGACCGGCCGGTTGTCGGTCACCGCCCAGCCCTGGCTGGCCGATCACGCCATCAACGCCACCCCGATCCTGCCCGGTACCGCCTT